>CAWEHH010000036.1:0-111792 GCA_963808765.1 uncultured beta proteobacterium | reverse complement strand
GATGCAGCAGTACCTGCGCATCAAGGCGCAGCACCCGGACATGCTGCTCTTCTACCGCATGGGCGACTTCTACGAGCTTTTCCACGACGACGCGGAGCGCGCCGCGCGGCTGCTCGACATCACGCTCACGACGCGCGGCGCGTCGCGCGGGCGAGCCGATCAAGATGGCGGGCGTGCCGTATCACGCGGTCGAGCAGTACCTGGCGAAGCTGGTGAAGCTCGGCGAGTCGGTCGCGATCTGCGAGCAGATCGGCGATCCGACCACTTCCAAAGGCCCGGTCGAGCGCAAAGTCACGCGCATCGTGACGCCCGGCACGCTGACCGATTCGGCGCTGCTCGAAGAGAAGCGCGACAACCTGCTGCTCGCGCTGCATCGCAGCCGCACGACGCTCGGTCTCGCGTGGCTATCGCTCGCCTCGGGGCGCTTCTCGATCATGGAGACGGTGCCATGCCAATCTCGCAAACGAGCTCGAGCGCCTGCGGCCCGTCGGAAGTGCTGGTCGCGGAGGACGTCGAATGGCCCGAGCTCAGCGGCACATCCCGCGATCAGAAAGCTCGCGCCGTGGCAGTTCGATGCCGACAGCGCGCGCCGCGCGCTGTGCCGCCAGTTCGAGACGCTCGACCTCTCGGGTTTCGGCGCGACCGATCACCCGATCGCCGTCGCCGCGGCCGGCGCCCTGCTCGAATACGCCAAAGCGACGCAAGGCACGGCGATCGCGCACGTGAAACCGCTCACGGTCGAGCAGCCGGGCGCTTTCGTGCGCATGGATCCGGCGACGCGGCGCAATCTCGAGATCTCCGAGACGATGCGCGGCGAGCCCGCCCCGACGCTGCTTTCGCTCGCTCGACACGTGCGCGACCGCCATGGGCAGCCGCTGGCTGCGGCACGCGCTGCATCACCCGCTGCGCGACCGCGACGCGCTTCGGGCGCGGCACGGCGCCGTTGCCGCGCTGCTCGCCGCGAACGCGCCGTCCGCGCTGCAGGCCACGCTCGCAGGCGTGCGTCGACGTCGAGCGCATCACCGCGCGCATCGCGCTCAAATCGGCGCGGCCGCGCGATCTCTCGGGCTTGCGCGATACGCTCGCGCAGCTGCCTGCGCTGCGCTTGCAGCTCGAGCGCTGCCCGAGTCCCCACCTTGCCGAGCTCGGAACCGATCTCGCCAACCGCGAAGACATCGTCGACGCTGCTGACGCGTGCGATCCGCGAGGAGCCCGCGGCCGTGCTGCGCGAAGGCGGCGTCATCGCCGACGGCTACGATGCCGAGCTGGACGAGCTGCGCGCGATTCAGAAGAACTGCGGCGAGTTCCTGCTCGATCTCGAAGCGCGGGAGCGCGCGCGCAGCGGCATCGCGAACCTCAAAGTCGAATACAACCGCGTGCACGGCTTCTACATCGAAGTCACGCGCTCGCAAGCCGATCACGTGCCGGACGATTACCGCCGACGCCAGACGCTGAAGAACGCCGAGCGCTACATCACGCCGGAGTTGAAAGCGTTCGAGGACAAGGCGCTGTCGGCGCAGGAGCGCGCGCTGGCACGCGAGAAGGTGCTGTACGAAATGGTGCTCGACGCTCTCGCGCCGTACATTCCCGCGCTCCAACGCACGGCCGCCGCCCTCGCACAGATCGACGTCCTCGCCGCCTTCGCCGAACGCGCGGCCGCTCTCGACTGGAACCCGCCGGAGTTCGTCGACGAGCCGTTGATCGAGATCGAGGGCGGGCGGCACCCGGTCGTCGAAGCGCAGGTCGACACGTTCATCGCGAACGACGCGAGGCTTTCGCCGACACGCCAGATGCTGCTCGTCACCGGGCCGAACATGGGCGGCAAATCGACTTACATGCGGCAGGTCGCGCTGATCGCGCTGCTCGCGCACTGCGGCTCGTACGTGCCGGCGCAAGCGCGCGCGGCTCGGGCCGCTCGACCAGATCTTTACGCGCATCGGCGCCGCCGACGACCTCGCCGGCGGACGCTCGACGTTCATGGTCGAGATGACCGAAGCGGCTTACATCCTGCATCACGCGACGCCCGAGAGCCTCGTGCTCATGGACGAGATCGGACGCGGCACGTCGACTTACGACGGGCTCGCGCTCGCGTGGGCGATCGCCCGGCACCTCGTCGAGAAGTGCCGCTGCCACACGCTTTTCGCGACCCACTACTTCGAGCTGACCGCGCTCGCGTCCGAGTTCAAGCAAGTCGCCAACGTTCACCTCGACGCGGTCGAGCACAAGGATCGCATCGTCTTTCTTCATGCGGTGGAAGAAGGTCCGGCGAACCGCAGCTACGGACTGCAGGTCGCGCAGCTCGCGGGCGTGCCGGGCACCGTCATCCGCGCTGCGCGCCGGCGCAGGCTGACGAGCTCGAAGAACAGGGCCTGCGCGGGAGCCCGCAGCGCGATCTCTTCGCCACCGAGGTGCCGGCGCCGGAACCGGTGCGGCAGCATCCCGCGCTCGAGCTGCTGAGGTCAATCGAGCCCGACGCGCTCACGCCGCGGGAAGCGCTCGAGCTCCTGTACGAGCTGCGCCAGAAGCTGGACGAGTGAAGACTCATCGACGCAGTGACCCCGCCCCCGCGTGCGGGACCCCAGTCCCCGGGGACGATGGCGACAATTATCCCGGTCCACGTCTGCGCCGGGTCTGGAACGCGGTGCACGCTGCGCGCATCTTTTCGATCGCGCTGTTTGCGGCCTCGTCGCTCGCGCATTCAGCGCAGTTCTCTTTCGCCGCGTTCGGCGACACGCCCTACAACGCCGCCGAGGAGCTGCAGCTCGTCATCGATGATCGACGAGATGAATCGCGCAGCCGCTCGCATTCTCGTTGCACGTCGGCGACTTCAAGCATGCGCGAGCCGATTGCAGCGACGAGCTCTTCGCAGCGGCGGCGCGCCGACTTCTCGCGATCGCACCATGCGTTCGTCTTCATCCCGGGCGACAACGAGTGGGTCGACTGCCTTGGCGGCGCTGGGCGCCGCGCGAGCCGCTCGAGCGACTGGCGAAGCTGCGCGAGCTTTCTTCTCGACGGCGAATCACCCTCGGCACGCGGACCGCTCGCGCGTCGAGCAGCAGGCGAGCGCGCTGCTTACCCGGAACATCTGCGGTGGACCGTCGAGGACGTCGTCTTCGCGACGCTCAACGTGCCCGGCCCGGACAATCATCGCCGATGACGGCAGGAATCGCAGCCGCGCACCGCGCGCGCTGCTCGACTGGATTGGAAGAGACGTTTCGCATCGCGCGCGATCGCAAGTCTGCCCGCCGTCGTGCTCGCCATGCACGGCAACATCTTCACGGGCAGAAGCGCCTACGCCGAGATCCTTGCCGCGCTCTCCGCGCACGCGCAGCGTTTCGACGGCGAGATGCTGGTGGTCCACGGCGACACGCACTGGTTTCGCTTCGACCAGCCGCTCGCCGCGCGCAATGTCCCGAACGTGCGGCGTCTGGAAGTCTTCGGCAGTCCGTTCGTGGCATGGACGCTCGTCACGGTCACCATCGAAAACGGCCGCGCAAGGTTCGAGGCAAAACCCGGAGCGCTCGAGCCGAAGCTCGACGTGCATTCCTGGTGCAGCGCCGGACGAGCGCTCACGATTCGAACGCTGTAGTCACACATTGTCGACTCGAGAACGTGAGCAGCGGGACGAGGGTTCCGCTCACGAAGCATTCGAACGCTGTCAGTATCACATCAAATGGCAGGCTCAGGCAGACTGAGCGGAGCCGCGAAGACTCAGTGGATGGTGGCCGTGCGCCCCGTGCGCGTGGCCGTGGGTCATCTCTTCGGCGCTCGCCGCGCGAACGCCGCGCGACGGTGCATTCCATGTGCAGCGTCTGGCCGGCGAGCGGGTGGTTGCCGTCGACGACGACTTTGTCGTCGGCGATGTCGGTGACCGTATAGACCATGGTCTCGCCGGACTCCTCGCCTTTGCCTTCGAACTGCATGCCGACTTCGACGTGCTCGGGAAACTTGTCGCGCGGCTCGACGTGCACGAGCTCGGCGTCGTAGTCGCCGAAGCCGTCGTCGGGCGTCGAGCCGCACGCGGCACGTCTCGCCGACGTTCTTGCCCTCGAGCGCTTTCTCCACGGCCGGAAACATCCCGCCGTACCCGCCGTGCAGGTATTCGACGGGCTCGCTCGGTCTTCTCGATCAGCTCGCCGTCGGTGTCGAAAAGCTGGTACTCGAGCGAGACGACGGTGTCCTTGCCTATTTGCATTTGCCTATGCCTTTCACGAGCCCGAGCACTTCAGCGGCGTGTCCGCGCGCACTCACGCCATACAGCGCGTGCTTGAGCAGACCTTTGCGGTCGATGACGAAAGTCGAGCGCACGATCCACGTCTTCTCCTGCGCCCTTCCATCTCCTTCTCCTGCAGCACGCCGTAACGCTGGCACACTTCGCCGTCCGGGTCGGCGAGCAGCTGCACGCAGAGCGCCGTGCTTGTCGCGAAACGCGCCGTGCGACATGCAGTCGTCCATGCTCACGCCGAGCACGACCGTCTCCAGCGCGTGAAATCATCTTCGAGCTCGCTGAAATCGATCGCTTCCATCGTGCAGCCGGGCGTGCCGTCGCGCGGATAGAAGTACAGGACGACGTTCTGGTGGTTCTTGAATTCGTCGAGGCTCACGATGTTGAGATCGGCGTCGGGCAGATCGAACGCCGGCGCCGGTTGCACCGGCTTGCAGCATGACTCGATTCTCTCCCCTGAGCAGCTCCACGCGAGCCTCCATCGACGTGTGTCGGCATTGTGTGAACAAACCGCGCGCGGGTCAAGGAGACTGCGATCGCTATAATCCTTTTACATGAAAAAGAGTTTTCTTGCCGGTTTGAGCGCGGCCGAATTTCTGCGGCGGCACTGGCAGAAAAAACCGCTGCTCGCGCGCGGCGCCCTCCGCGAATACAGCCCGCTCGTCACGCGCGAGCGACTGTTCGAGCTCGCCTGCCGTGACGACGTCGAATCGCGCATCGTGACCCGCGCGCGCGGACGCTGGCACGTTCGTCACGGCCCGTTTCGAATCCGCGCGATCTCGCGACGCCTTCCGCGCGCCGGCTGGACGCTGCTCGTGCAGGGCGTCGACCTCGCGCTCGTCGAGGCGGCGCGGCTGCTTGCGCGAGTTCTCGTTCATTCCGCTACGCGAGGCTCGACGACGTGATGGTGAGCTACGCCGCGCCCGGCGGCGGCGTCGGGCCGCACTTCGACAGCTACGACGTGTTCCTGGTGCAGGGACAAGGCGACGCGCCGCTGGAGACTGAGCAGCCAGCCGCGACCTCGAGCTCGTGCCCGGGCGCCGCTGAAGATTCTTCGACGACTTTCAGGCCCGAGCAGCGAGTGGGAGCTCGCGCCCGGAGACCTGCTCTACCTGCCGCCGCGCTATGCCCACGACGGCGTGGCGCTCGGACGAGTGCATCACGTATTCGGTCGGCTTTCGCGCGCCGCGCGCGCAGGAGCTCGGCGCGCGCTTTCTCGATTTCCTGCACGACCGGCTGGCGCTCGAGGGCATGTACGCGGATGCCGGCATCGCCGCGACCCGTGCGCCGGCCCGCATCCCTACGCGCCTGCGTCGCGACGAGCGATCGATGGCTCGCGCGCTTGCGATGGTCGGGACCGGACGTGACGCCGATTCCTGGGCTCGTATCTGACCGAGCCCAAGCCGAACGTCGTCTTCCAGCGGCCGGCCGCGCACCTCGCGGTCGGCGCGTTCGAGCGGCGGGCTCGCCATATCGGTTTGAGGCTCGCACCGGCGAGCCGCATGCTCTACCGCGCCGGAAACATCTTCATCAATGGCGAAGTCGTCGACATGCGCGGCCCGGGGCACGAGCTTCTGCGAAAGCTCGCGAACGCGCGTGAGCTCGCGCCCCCTTTCGCCATTCCGCCAGCCGCCCGCGCTCCGCTCCATGACTGGTACACTGCGGGCTATATTCAACTCGCACGGCCATGATCGAGACCGCGTCGCCCCTGCCTCATGCTTCGTACGAACGCTTCGAGAGCCTGCGCGAGTACCGAAGCGATGTTCGACGAGCTGATCCCATCGGCGCAGCAGACGGTCCGCATCTTCGAACACGCCTTGTCGCAGGCCTTCAACTCACCCGCACGCTGCGAGCGGCTCGCGCAGTTCGCGCGGGCCGGACGGCTCAACCGGCTTCACATCGTCGTGCATGCGACGAGCGGCGTGGAACGCGTCTGTCCGCGTTTCATCTCGCTCTCGCAGCGATTCAGCCATGTCGTCAAGGTGCGACAGACGCCGCGCTGGGCGCGGCACGTGTACGATCCCTTCGCCGTGTTCGACGCAATTCACTATGTGCATTGCTTTCATCATGAGCACATGCGCTTCGCGCGCGGTCTGAACGAGCTCGACGGCGCGCAGCAGCTGCTTGACCGTTTCGATGAGCTGTGGGAAGCTCACGCCCGGCGTTAGGCGCAAGCGTGCTGGGTCTGTAGCGCCCGGGCGCGGCCGGCGAGCATCGGCGTATAGAGCTGGTAAAATAATGCCGCGATCGACGGAACCGCATGACACCGGGTCTCCGGCGTTCGTTTCCGTGAACGTTCGATCACTGCGTTAAAGGATTAACTTATGAAACGCTCGCTCCTCCTCGCCGCCTGTCTTGCGATCGGCCTTTCGGCCTGCAGTAAGAAAGAAGAGAAAGCCGCAACACCTCCACCAGCTGCGCCTGCCCCGAGCACGGCAGCGCCTCCAGCCACGCCCGCGCCGGCACCGGCCGAGCCCAAAGCAGAGGCAGCGCCGGGCGGCATGGCCCCGGGCACCGGCGCGACCGGTACTCCTCCCCGCAGCGCCCGGTACCGGACGCGCCGAAGGCCGCGGATCCGAGCCCGCCGACAAGAAGTAACAGCCACGCATCACTGAAAAGCCGGCCGAGCGCCGGCTTTTTTGACGAGATCTCCCGCCAGGCGAGTCCCTCCGACTGGCTCGCGATTCCGATCCAGGAAGACTCGCACCCGAGCGCCGACGATCAGCGACGCGCGCGAGCTCGGGCGTGTTGTTCTGCGCCGAAAGGTGCGCGGCGATGAAATGCTGCAGCCGGCTGCAGTCGATGCCGCCGAGGATGCGCGCGGCCGTGGCGTTGTCGAGATGCCCGTAGCGGCCCGAGATGCGGCGCTTGAGCGTCGGCGGATACGGCCCGTTCATCAGCAGCTCGAGGTCGTGATTGCACTCGAGCACGAGCGCATCGATGCCGGAGAGCATGCGCTCGATGTGCGGCGTCGAGTCGCCCGTATCGGTGAGCAGTCCCAGCCGCAGGTCGCCGTCGCTGAACACGAACTGCGAAGGCTCGCGCGCGTCGTGCGGCACGGGATAGGGATGGATTTCGAGGTCGCCGATCGCGAAGGGCGTATGGCTGTCGATCAGGCTCACGCGGGGCATCGTCGAGCCGCGCTTCACCCAAAGCCACCAGCGTGCCGTAAGTCAGATACACCGGCAGGTCGTAGCGTCGCGCGAAGCGCGCAACGCCGCCGACGTGATCGTCGTGCTCGTGCGTGACGAGGATCGCGGCGAGATCGGACGGCTCGAGACCGAGGCGCCCGAGCCGCGCACGGTCTCGGTCAGACTGAAGCCGCAATCGACCAGTATCCGGGTCGCGCCCGACTCGACGAGGAGTCCGTTGCCTTCGCTGCCGCTGCCCAGCGAGGCGAAGCGCATCATGCAACGGTCATTTCAGCTGTTCGTACAGCAGCGTCAGGATCCGGTTCGCGGTCGCCGATTGCTCGCGCACGCCTTCCTTGTTGAGGACGTTCACCTCGGCGCGCTCGCCCGCGTCCTTCACGAGCACGCGATACTGCTCCTGCTTCTGCTTGTCGCTGCTGCTGCCCGAGAATTGAAGCTGGAAAGCCAGGCCCTTTTCCGCGGTCTTGTTGTCGATCTCGGGATCGATGTAGCGCACGAAATAGATGCCCTTCGAGCGGTCGCGATCTTCGACCGTGAAGCCGACGCGGTCGAGCGCGAGGCCCACGCGGCGCCAGGCGCGGTCGAACTGCTCGTTCAGCGCGAGCGTGGCGCCGTCGCCGCCCTTCTGAAGCGTCGCGCGCACCGGCGGCGCCTGCGCTCCGGCGAGCACGGTCTTGGCGCGCTCTTCCTGCACGCCGAGCCGCACCATCATCCGGCGCAGCATCTCGGCCTCGAGCTCGGGATTGGACGGCCGCGGCTGCCACTTCGTCTGGTCCTGTTCCCGATTGGTGTAGACCTCTTCCATGCCGCGATGGCTGATGTAGATCTCGGTCGTGCCGGGCTGCGCGCCGCGCTCGAGACGGGTGCGGAACTTGTCGCGCTCGCCGGTCGAGTACACCTGGTCGAGCAGTTTGCCGAGCGTGTTGCGGATGAAGCCGTCGGGAATGCGCGCGCGGTTCTCGGCCCAGTCGGTCTCCATCACGCCGGCTTCGGGCATTTCGATGTTCACGATGAAACCGATCTCCTGCCAGAACTCCTTCACCACCGGCCACAGCTGGTCGGGCTCGCCTTTCACGACGAGCCAGCGCTGGGTGCCGGCGCGCTCGACGCGCGCGTTGTCCTGCTCCGGCAGCACGCCGCCGCTGCCGCGCTTCGGCGCGTCCTTCGCGGTCCTTCTGATAGGCGGAAAACGTCGCGGCGCCGCCTCCGCGCCCCTCGGGCACGACGAAGCGGTCGTCGGCTGCTCGGACGCGTCAGATCGGGCGGGATATCGAGCGGCGGCAGCCGGCCCGCCGACTTGTATTCGACTTTCTTGGTCGGCATCTCGAAGCTGCTGCATGCCGCAAGCGCGAACCCGCCCAAAGGCAGAGGACGTGCGTGCAAGAACGTTCTCATAGAGTCTCCTGATCGTGGGCCGCGTCAAGCAGACCGGCCTGGCGCATCGCGTCGCGCACCTGGTTCTGAAAGCCGCTCGCGAGCGGCGTGAGCGGCAGCCGGATGCCGCCGCGGAATGAGGCCGAGCTGCTGGACGGCCCATTTGACCGGGATCGGGTTGGCCTCGCAGAAAAGGTGGCGGTGCAGGCCCAGCAGCTTGTTGTTGACTCTCGCGCGCCGTGCCGGCGTTCCCGGCGAGCGCGCGCCTTGCACATCTCGTGCATGAGCCGCGGCGCGACGTTGGCGGTGACCGAAATCACGCCGTCGCCGCCGAGCAGCATCAGCGCCAGCCCGGTGCCGTCGTCGCCGCTGTAGACCAGGAAATCGGCGGGCTTGCGGCGCAGCAGCTCGGCGCCGCGCTGCAGATCGGCGGTGGCGTCCTTGATGCCGACGATGTTCGGGATCTCCGCGAGCCGCAGCACGGTCTCGTTCTGCATGTCCGCGACCGTGCGCCCCGGGACGTTGTACAGAATGTGCGGCATGTCGACCGCTTCGGCGATCGCGCGGAAGTGGCGATACAAGCCTTCCTGGGTCGGCTTGTTGTAGTACGGCACGACCGTGAGGCTCATGTCCGCGCCGGCTTTCTTGCGTGCGTCGCGAGCTCGATCGCTTCCTTCGTCGAATTCGCCCCGGTGCCGGCGATGATCGGAATGCGCTTCGCGGCGTGCTTCACCGCAGTATCGATCAGCAGCCGGTGCTCTTCGAAATCGACCGTCGGCGATTCGCCGGTCGTGCCGACGACGACGATGCCGTCGGTGCCTTCGGCGATGTGCCAGTCGATGAGACGCCGGAACGCGTCGAGGTCGAGCGCGCCGTCCTCGCGCATCGGCGTCACGATCGCAACCAGACTGCCCTGGAGCTTGGCCATGATCTTCCTGAAAAAACAGCGCTCTTGACGCCATTTCAAACGGGCGATTCTACCACCCCAAGCACCGGCTCACGATGTCGCGCAGATGCGCTGGATGCACGCCGGGCGCGGCTCTTCGACAACAATGTCCTCGTAGGCGACGACTCGCAGCCGTCCCCGCACGACCTCGAGCAATTCTCCCGGCTGCAGCAGGAAATCCGGGTTCGACGGCCGGCCGTAGCGCTCGTTGCCCGCCGCGAAACGTCTCGTAGATGAGGACGCCGCCGGGCGCGAGCGCGGCGAGCAGAGTCGGGAAAAAGCGGCCGGTGCAGGTAGTTGGCCACGACAAACACCGGCATAGGCGCCGGGCGCGAAAGGCCATGCACCGCGTTCGATGTCGGCGCATACGGCATCGATGCCGGGTACGGCCGTGAGCGCCGCAATCGCTTCCGCGTCGCGGTCCACCGCGTCGACGGGTGCCCGCGCGCGGCGAACCAGCGCGCGTGCCGTCCCCCGCCGCTCGCCACGTCGAGCACGCGCCCGCCGTGGGCGGCCAGCGTCGCCCACCGCGTCACCCATTCAGACGGCGCCTGATCCCCGTGCATGATCTGAAACGCCAGGACGAAGCGGGCTGTTAAGGAGGGGGAGGTTACGGAGGGAAACCTCGGTTTCCCTCCGTTCCGCAGGGCGGCGAGGCCCGAGCCGAAGGCGAGCGCCGCCCCCTACACCCGGAAGTTCTTGAACTGCCAAGGGTCGCTCGTGTCGAGGTCTTCCGGAAACGGGTGATTGCGCCCCGCGAGCGGCGTCCAGTCGCTGTAGACACCCACGACGCTGCCCAGGTACGGATTCGGCGATCTCGAGCACGCGCTGGAAATCGACCTCGTCGGGATCGATGATGCCCGCGCGCGGATTCTCCATCGCCCACACCACGCCGCCCATGCACGCCGGCCGCGACCTGGATGCTCGTCGCGTTGTTGAAAGGCGCGAGCTTGCGCGCTTCGTGCACCGAGATGCGCGAGCCGAACCAGTAAGCGCCTTCGCGCGTGGCCCATCAGCAGCGCGCCGAGCTCGTCGACGCCGTCGTAGATCTCGTCCATGAGGATGCGGCGCTTGCTCCTGCCCGATCCAGCCTCTTGCCCGCGAGCTCGTGCACCGAGAGCACCGTGTCGTCGCACGGGTGGTAGGCGTAATGACAAGTCGGCCGGTAAACGACGCGTCCGCCCTCGCGCACGGTGAAGTAGTCCGAAATCGAGATCGCCTCGCCGTGCGTGATCAGCAAGCCGTGGTACTGGCCTTCGAGTCGGCGTCCACGAGCGCACTTTCACCGATGCGCCGGGCCGCGTCAGATAGATCGCGGCCTTGCAGCCGAACTCGTGCTGCCTGCCCGTCGGGCGGGAAATGCTTCTCGTGCGAGCCCCAGCCGAGCTCGCACGGCTGCGAGCCTTCGCCGATGAAACCGTCGACCGACCAGGTGTTCACGAACTCGAAGCGGCGCTTGCGCGGGTCCGCAACCTGCGTGTCGCGCTCGGCGCAATGGATCACTTTCACGCCGAGCCGCATCGCGAGCTGCGCCCATTCGTCGCGCGACTGCGGGCATGCCGACGTCGCCTTCGATGTCGCGCGCGATATTGACCATCGCCTGCTTCACCCAGTGCGAGATGAGCCCGGGGTTCGCGCCGTGCGTCGGAATGACCGTCGGCCCTCGTCGGGATGCTTCGCGCGCAGCGCGAGCACCGCTTCGCGCAGTCCGTAATTCGAGCGGTGCGAGGGCGACACGCTCTGGATCGGTGTAGCCGCCGAGCCACGGCTCGATGCACGTGTCGAGGTACATCGCGCCCTTCTCGTAGCACAGCTCGATGAGCGCGACGCTGGAGACGTCGACCGAAAGATTGAGGAGAAAATCGCCCTTGCCGATCAGGGGCTCGAGGACGGCGCGATAGTTCTCGCGCGTGAGCGGACGGACCTGGAACTTTATGCCGTAATGCGCGGCTTCCGCGCGGCCGCGCTCGTCGCCCGTGACGATGCGAGATGCGGTCGTAGCGGCATGTCGATGTGGCGCAACAGCAGCGGCAACGAGCCCTGCCCGACCGAGCCGAAGCCGACGAAGACCAGCCTGCCGCCGAATTTGACGTGCTTTTTGCCGTCCATTTCATAAACTGCCTATGGCCTTAAAAACGACGGCGCGAAGTGTAACAGCAATTGGCGGCGGGTTCGAATAGCGGAACATGTCAGAGTAGAACCCACTCGTTCCGGTGAGCGGCGCGCGTGGGACAGGCTGTCGCCGCGAACGAAGCAGTCCAGCGCCAATCAGAACTCTCGTCCGATTGTACGAGGGTCAGTGCAGAACAGCCGCCCGCCATTCGCACCGTGCCCCCGTCATTGATGCAAATCAAGCGTCGATGCCGTGTCCGTTTGCCCGCGGGCAAACGCACGGCTAAGATGCCCGCCATGTCGAGAAGGCGTTGGACCTCGCTGGTGGCATCGTTCGCCACGCTCGCGCTGCTGCTGTGTCAGGCGGCGGGGCTCGTTCATGGCCGCGCCATCGAATGGGGCACAGCTGAAGCAAACGGCGCCGCCTGCCACTTGACGCCCGATGAGCAGGGACACCCCGGGAAAGCGGTGCACATTCCTTGCGACGAGGCCCAGAGCGTTGCCGAGACGTTCAAGCTTCCGACCGTTACACCCACGCTCGTGTGCTTTGCGGCAGCGCTCGCCTTTGCCCCATCGAACACCCGCACCACTGCGCCGGTCACGCCTGTCACACATGCCGGCGCGCCTCCGCCGCTTCACCTGCTCTACTCCCGTCTTCGTAATTAGATCCTTCGCCTGACGTTCGCGTGCGGCCATGCCGATCGGCGTCGCCGCTGACCTACGTTTCACGCGGAGGATCTATGCGTCATTCCATCAATCGTTGCACGCATTTCGTGCGGCGAGCCATGTACGGCATGCTGGCCGCGCTCGCCGCGGCACAGGCTGCACAAGCAAGCGAAGCCCGGCCGGTCGAACGCGAACTGATGCGCTTCGCTTCCGCCGCCGCGTCAGAACGCGCGGCTTACACCGCAGGCGTGAGCTTGAGTGAGCTCGTGGCCGAAGCGCTCCAGAACAATCCGGAGATCAAGGCCGCGGAAAAGGAGCGCGAAGCCGCTCGCAGCCGTGTGCTGCCCGCCGGCACGCTCGACGATCCGATGCTCGAGCTCGGCGTGCTCAACGTTCCGGTGCGATCGCCCGGTTTCAGCCGCGAAGACATGACCATGAAGATGCTCGGTCTTTCGCAGCGGATTCCGTATCCGGGCAAGCGTGACCTGCGGCGCGACATCGCGGAACGCAACGCCGAGTCGGTGATGCATGCCTACGAAGAAGCCGTGAACCGCATCGCGCGCGAGGTGAAAACCACGTATTACGATCTCGCCCTCGTCCAGGAGTCCGGGCGGGTGGTCGCCCAGAACCGCACGATCGTGGGACACCTGCTGAAAATCGTGGAAGGCCGTCACTCGGTCGGCCGCGCGGCACAGGTGGACGTGCTGAAGGCGCAGACTCAGCTTTCGCGCTTGAGCGAGGAAAGCATCAAGATCGACCGCGAGCGGCCGATGCTCGAGTCGGAATTGAATCGTCTGCTGAACCGCGTGCCGCACACGCCGGCACCGCTGGCAGCGTTACCGGTGCTGGATCGATCGGCCGTCTCGGGTGCCGACCTGCAGGAGAGCGCCTGGGCGGGACGGCCGCAGCTCCGCGCCTTGCACGCGATGGTGAATCGCAGCGAGCGGGCGGTCGAGCTCGCGCGCAAGGATCGCTATCCCGATTTCGATCTGCGCTTCTCTTACGGTCAGCGCGACAATATGCCTGACGGCACACGGCGGGCGGACCTCTTCAGCATGACCGTCGCGATCAACCTTCCGGTGTGGCGCGCCACGAAGACGGAGCCGCGCATCGCGGAGGCGCAGGCGATGCATGACCAGGCGTTGAGTCTTCTCGAAGCGCAGCGCGTCGAGACCGGGACGAAACTCCATCACCAGATGGCCACCGCGGAGCAAAGCCTGCGGTCGGCGCGGCTCTATCGGGACGAGATCCTGCCTCAGACGCGCCTCACCTTCGAAGCGACGCTCTCCTCCTATCAGCAGAATCGAGGCGAACTGATGCCGATCTTCGACGTGCAGATGTCGATCCTGAACGCGGAGCTGGGCTATGCCTCGGCCGTTACGAATTATCACAAAGCGCTCGCCGAGATCGAATTCCTGATCGGACGCGCGCCGGACCGCGCGAACGGCACGCACCATGGGAGGACGCCATGAGAACCTTGACTGCCCTCGCAGTTGCCGCGGTGCTGATCGGCGCAGGGATCGGCGCCGGCTACTGGATCGGTGCGCGGCATGCGGACAACACGAGCGACGCGAGTCACTCGACGGACACTCACGGGAGCGCGCCGAAGAGCGAAAGGAAAGTCCTGTACTACCGCAATCCGATGGGCTTGCCGGATACTTCTCCCGTGCCCAAGAAGGATCCCATGGGCATGGATTACGTCCCCGTTTACGAAGGCGAAGAGAACACCGCAGGCGCGAACGAAATCCGGATCAGCACCGAAAAGGTCCAGCGGCTCGGTGTTCGCACGGAAAGCGCGAGCATGCGCGCGCTTTCTCGCACCGTGCGCGCCGTTGGCACGTTGCAGATCGACGAGCGCCGCGTGAGCACGGTGTCTCCCAAGTTCGAAGGCTGGATCGAGCGCCTTCACGTGAACACGACCGGACAGGCGGTTGCGCGCGGACAACCGCTCATGGAGGTCTACAGCCCCGATCTGGTCACGGCGCAGCAGGAGTATCTCATCGCAGCGAAAGGCATCGACGACGTTCGCGACGCGAGCCCGGAGATGCAGCGGAGCATGCGCCAGTTGCGAGAAAGCGCGCTCACCCGGCTCCGCAACTGGGATATATCCGACCAGGAGCTCGCGGAGCTCCAGCAGTCAGGCACGATGCGCCGGACCGTGACGCTGCGTTCGCCTGCATCCGGCATCGTCGTCGAGAAGGTCGCGGTGCAAGGCATGCGCTTCATGCCCGGAGAGAAGCTCTACCAGATCTCCGATCTTTCGAGCCTGTGGCTCACCGCGGACATCTTCGAGCAGGATCTCGGGCTGGTGCGTTTGGGCCAGACAGCCACCATCGAAGTGAATGCGTTCCCGGGCAAGAGCTTCAAGGGCCGCGTGGCGTTCCTCTATCCCACCGTCACACCCGAGACACGCACCGGAAAAGTCCGTATCGAGCTCGCGAATCCCGGCGGGCTCCTGAAGCCCGCGATGTACGCATCGGTCGAGCTCGCCGCGGGGGAACGCCGCAAAGTGCTGTCCGTGGCCGCCTCCGCCGTCATCGACAGCGGCGCCCGCCGGATCGTGCTGGTGCAGGCGGGAGAAGGCCGGTTCGAGCCGCGCGACGTGAAGCTCGGCGCGCGCGCCGACGATTACGTCGAGGTGCTCGAAGGCGTGAGGGAAGGTGAAGCCGTGGTGGTGACCGCGAACTTCCTCATCGACGCCGAAAGCAATCTGAAAGCCGCGCTGACCGGATTCACGCCGGCGCAACAGAGCGCAGCAGGCACCGCTCAGGCGCCTCGCCGGCCAGCGTCGATCATGCGGCTCACGGCGCCCCTCCGAAAACCGTCGACCACACCGGGCATGGCGCATCCACAGCAGGCGGCGACACCGCGCGCGGCTCATCGACGCCAAAGGTCGGCCATCGCGCGCAGGGCACCGTCGACAGCATCGACGCGAACGCCGGTACCGTCACCGTCACGCACGGTCCTGTGCCGACGCTGGGATGGTCGTCGATGACCATGAAATTCATGCTCGCGAATCCCTCGCTGGCGGCGCGAGTCAAACCCGGCAGCACGGTTTCCATCGAGTTCGTCGAGCGTAAGCCGGGTGAATACGTGATCACGAAGATAGAGCCGAGCACCACAGCGGCTGCGGGAGGGCGCTGACATGCTGAACGCGATCATCGAATGGTCCGCGCGGAACCGCTTTCTCGTATTGCTCTCGACGGTGTTCGTGGTGCTCGCGGGCGTCTACGCACTCGTCAGAACGCCGCTCGATGCGCTGCCCGACCTGTCCGACGTGCAGGTCATCATCTACACCGAGTATCCGGGACAGGCGCCGCAAGTCGTCGAAGATCAGGTCACGTATCCGCTCACTACAGCGATGCTCTCGGTGCCGAAGTCGCGAGTGGTGCGCGGCTTCTCGTTCTTCGGCGCGTCTTTCGTTTACGTGATCTTCGAAGATCGCACCGACATCTACTGGGCGCGCTCGAGGGTGCTCGAATATCTGAATTTCGCAGCGGGTCGGCTGCCGCGGGGCGTGACACCGCAGCTCGGTCCCGACGCGACCGGCGTCGGCTGGGTCTATCAGTACGCGGTGCTCGGCGCGAATCGGACGCTCGCCGAGCTGCGCACCATTCAGGACTGGTTCCTGCGCTACCAGCTCACCAAGGCAAACGGTGTCGCGGAGATCGCGTCGATCGGTGGTTTCGTCCAGCAATATCACGTCACGGTCGATCCCATGAAACTGCGCGCCTACGGCATTCCCCTTTCGCGCGTGACCCAGGTGATCCGCGAATCGAACCGCGACGTGGGCGGGCGTGTCGTCGAGATGGCGGAGACGGAGTACATGGTCCGCGGTAAAGGCTATCTGCGCGGTCGTGCCGATCTCGAGACGCTCGTCGTCAAGGCCGCGGCCGGAACGCCTGTGCTGCTTCGCGACGTAGCCCGCATCGAGCTCGGACCCGATGAACGCCGCGGCCTGACCGAGTTGAACGGCGAGGGCGAAGTGGTCTCGGCCATCGCCGTCGCACGCTACGGCCAGAACGCGCTCGAGGTGATCCGCAACATCAAGGACAAGATCCGGGAAGTCGCATCGGGACTCCCGCAGGGCGTGGAAATCGCGACCGTGTACGACCGGTCCGAGCTCATTCAGCGCGCGATCGACACGCTGAAGCGCACGCTCCTCGAGGAGAGCGTGATCGTGGCGCTCGTCTGCGTCATCTTCCTGCTGCACGTGCGAAGCGCGCTCGTTGCGATCATCATGCTGCCGATCGGCGTGCTGATCGCATTCATCGCGATGCGCTGGCTCGGTATCAACTCGAACATCATGAGTCTCGGCGGCATCGCGATCGCGATCGGGGCGATGGTCGACGCGGCGATCGTCATGATCGAGAACGCTCACAAGCATCTCGAACGTCTGCAGCCCGGCGAGTCCCGCGTCGACGCAATCGTCTCGGCGTGCCGGGAAGTGGGACCCGCGCTCTTCTTTTCGCTCCTCATCATCACCGTCTCTTTCCTGCCCGTCTTCACGCTCGAAGCGCAGGAAGGACGGCTCTTCTCTCCGCTCGCCTACACGAAGACGTTCGCGATGGCGGGCGCGGCGTTCCTGTCCATCACGCTCGTGCCGGTGCTGATGGTGCTCTTCGTGCGCGGGCGCATCATGCCCGAGCACCGCAATCCGGTGAACCGGCTGTTGATATGGTTCTATCGCCCGCAGATCGCATGGGTGATGCGCTGGAAGAAACTCACCATCGCGCTCGCGGTGATCGCGCTGGCGGTGACGATCTGGCCCGCGACACGGCTCGGCGCGGAGTTCATGCCCGCGCTGAACGAAGGCACGCTGCTCTACATGCCATCCTCGCTCCCCGGCATGTCGATCACGAAAGCGGCGGAGCTCATGCAGACTCAGGACAAGATCATCAAGAGCTTCCCGGAGGTCGCATCGGTGCTCGGAAAGGCGGGCCGCGCGGCGACCGCGACGGACCCGGCACCGCTCGAGATGTTCGAAACCGTCATCAATCTGAAGCCCGAGTCGCAATGGCGCGCGGGCATGACGATCGACAAGCTCGTCGCCGAGCTGGATCAGGCGCTGCAGTTCCCCGGCGTCTCCAACGCCTGGACCATGCCGATCCGCGCACGCATCGACATGCTCTCCACCGGCATTCGCACACCCGTCGGCATCAAGGTGTTCGGCACCGATCTCACCGAAATGGAGCGCGTCGCGAAGGACATCGAGGCTGTCGTGAGGACCGTTCCCGGAACGACGAGTGCGTTCGCCGAGCGCATCACCGGCGGGTTCTACTTGAACATCGAGCCGGACCGGCAGGCGCTCGCACGCTACGGGCTGACGATCGGGGAAGTGCAGGACGTGATCGCGACCGCCCTCGGCGGCGAGTTGGTCACGACGACCGTCGAAGGCCGCGAACGCTTCGGCGTGATCGTGCGCTACCCGCGGGACTTGCGCAGCAGTCCCGACAAAATCTCGCGCGAAGTGCTCGTGCCCACGATGGACCGCGGCATGGTGCCCCTCGGCCAGGTGGCGCGCATCGAGATCGTCAAAGGCGCGCCCGCGATCCGCACCGAGAACGCGTTGCTCTCGGCGTACATCTACGTGGACATCCGCGACCGGGACATCGGCTCGTACGTCGTGCAGGCCCGGAAAGCCGTCGCCGAGCGCGTGCAGTTTCCCCCGGGCTACTACGCGACCTGGAGCGGACAGTTCGAGTACATGGAACGGGCGATCGAGAAACTGAAGGTGGTGATCCCCGTCACGCTGCTCATCATCTTCGTGCTGCTCTACCTCAATTTCAAACGACTGCCGGAGGCGCTCATCGTGATGCTCTCGGTGCCGTTCGGGCTGGTGGGCGGCGTGTGGCTCATGTGGCTGCTGGGCTACAACATGAGCGTCGCGGTGGCCGTGGGCTTTCTCGCGCTTGCCGGCGTCGCCGCGGAGACCGGCGTCATCATGCTGATCTACCTCGATCATGCATGGGCCGCGATCCAGGCGCGCCGGGCGACGGAAGGCAGGCGGGCCGACTTGGGCGACCTCTACGCAGCCGTCATGGAAGGCGCCGTCGAGCGCGTACGTCCCAAGATGATGACGGTTGTTGCTATCATGGCCGGGTTGCTGCCGATCATGTGGAGCACGGGAACGGGCTCCGAGGTGATGCGCCGTATCGCGGCGCCCATGATCGGCGGGATGGTGTCATCGGTCTTTCTGACGCTGCTTGTCATCCCGGCGCTGTATGCGATCGTTAAGGAGCATACGCTCGAGCGCGAGCACCGTGGCCGTGCAGGTTCGCGTGCGCTCGCACCCGCGGGCGGCGCTTGATCGCTCGTCTGAGGGAGAATGAGATGAAAGCAAGGATACTCGCGGTCGCACTGATGATCGGCGCTGCGTTCGTCTACGCGGGCGAGGCCGGCAAGGACGCGAAGGCGCCTGCGGCCGACCATAAGGGACATGCGACGCACAGCGCCACCGGCATCGTGAAGAAAGTCGACGCGAAGGGCGGCGTCGCGACGATCGCGCACGATCCGGTAAAGGCGGCGAACATGCCCGCGATGACGATGGACTTCAAGGTGCCGGACAAAGCGGCGCTCGGCAAGCTCGGCGAAGGCAAGAAAGTCGAATTCGAGTTCGCGGAGCACGGCAAGGACTACGTGATCACGAAAGTGAAGTAGGTCGCCGGAGGACTCGTTCCCTTCGCTCGAAGGGCACGAGCCGATCATCCCTGCGCGCAGGACTAAAGCGCGCTCTTCATCGCCAACGACCAGGCGAGCCCCGCAACGCCGCACGCGAGGATCACCGGGATGATCCCGATTTTATAGCGCCAGAGCGCGATGAAGGCTGCGATGCCGATCGCGGCCGAGGCCCATTCGAAGCGGCCGTCGAAACCGGCGGGCCACAGCACGTGGTAGGCGAAGAACACTGCGAGGTTGAGGATCACGCCGACGACCGCCGCGGTGATTCCGGTGAGCGGCGCCGTGAATTTGAGATCTCCGTGCGTCGTCTCGACGAGCGGTCCGCCGAGCAGGATGAAGACGAAGCTCGGCAGGAAAGTGAAGTACGTGGCGATCCCGGCGCCCAGCACGCCCGCAACGAAGAGTGCATCAGGGCCGAGCGGCGCGTCGAGCCATGCGCCGATGAAGCCGACGAACGCGACGATCATGATGAGCGGGCCGGGTGTCGTCTCACCGAGCGCGAGACCGTCAATCATCTGCGCGGCGGACAGCCACTCGTAGTGCTCGACCGCAGCCTGATATACGTAGGGCAGCACCGCATAGGCCCCGCCGAACGTAAGCAGCGCGGCCTTGGTGAAGAACCAGCCCATTTGCGCGAAGCTCGATTGCCAGCCATACGCAACGACGAGCGCTCCGAGCACGAGACCCCAGAGCGCGAGCGCGGCGATGACGACTTTCGCCGCCTTCGGCCACGTGAACAGCGCGTGGGGCGGTGTAGGCGTTGCGTCGTCGATGAGCGCGGCGCCCATCGAGTTGCCCGCCGCCCCGTGGCCGCCCGGCGTCGCGAACTTCGCCGGTGCGATGCGGCCCCCAATGTAACCGACAACCGCGGCGGTAATCACGATCAGCGGGAACGGCAGGCGCAACGCGAAGATCGCGAGGAAGGCCCCTGCGGCGATGAGCCACAGGACACCGTTCGTCAATGCCCGCGACCCGATGCGATAGGCCGCGAACAGGACGATCGCGGTGACGGCCGGCTTGATGCCGTACAGAGTGCCCGCGACCACCGGAACGTTGCCATATGCGATGTAGATCCAGGAGAGCGCGATCAGGATGGCGAACGACGGCAGCACGAAAAGGCTGCCCGCGACGATACCGCCCCACGTGCGATGCATGATCCAGCCGATGTACGTCGCGAGCTGCGTTGCCTCCGGTCCCGGCAACACCATGCAGTAGTTGAGCGCGTGGAGAAAGCGCCGCTCGGAAATCCAGCGCCTGCGCTCGACGAGCTCCTGATGCATGACGGCGATCTGGCCAGCAGGCCCGCCGAAGCTGATGAACCCCAGCTTCAGCCAGAACCAGAACGCTTCCCGGAACGGAACGGAATCCGCGGCGGCCGCAGTCGGTGGTGGAACGGGCGGAATCGCTGACGAGCTCGAGCTCACCCCCCGAAGCCTAACGCAGAACGACAGGATCGTGGCGCTGCGCGAGCGCGCGCTCGAGCGTCGCCCACGGCAGCACGGCACACCGGCCGCGCGAGGGAAACCTGCGAACGGTCTCGAGCATCGCGAGCCGCTCCGGTGTCAAGAGCGGGCCGGCGCCATTCGCCGCAAAGGAGAGCAGCGTGACGAACTCGTGTATGAGCGCGCGGGCGTCCTGGGTGCGCACCCCCTTCACGAGCTCCGTCATGATGGAAGCCGAGGCCATCGACACGCCGCAGCAGCTACATTGGAACGCGATGTCTTCGATACTTCCGTCTTCGAGCTTCACGTAAACAGTGATATCGTCGCCGCAGAGCGGGCTCGTGCCGCTCGCGCTGTGATCCGCATCGGTCAGAACGCGGTAATTGCGCGCGTTCTTGATGTGATCCATGACGTAGTCGTCGTAGAGTCCGCCCGTCACGAGAACATGCTCCGAGGTTAAAGTTGGGAAGAGGACGCAGCCCGGTGGGAGGCCACGACGTCGCTGAAAGTTTGTTAGCGCTGGAACTTGGCTACGTTGATTTCCATCAAAGGACTGTAAGCACCTAACGGTAACATGCCCTTATCCGAATACATTCGGCGGAACAAGAAGATGCGTGTGTCCACTTGGCTTGCAGCGGCGCTTTTTCTGGCAGCCGCCGGCGCCTTTGCGGCCTCCAGCGTAGACATGTACAAGGATCCTGGCTGAGGCTGCTGCAACGCGTGGGGCGATCACCTGCGCGCAAACGGGTTCCGTGTGAATCCGATCAACGTTCCCGACCCGACGGTCCACCGCCGCAAGCACGGCATCCCGGAACATCTCGGCGGTTGCCATACCGCCGTGGTGGAGGGCTACGCGATCGAAGGACACGTGCCTGCCCGCGAGGTGAAGCGCCTGCTCGCCCAGCGGCCGAAGGCGCGCGGCCTCGCCGTCGCGGGCATGCCTGCCGGCTCTCCCGGCATGGAAAGCACCCGCCATCGGGACGCGTACGACGTCTTGCTCGTGTTGCCCGACGGGCGAACGAAGGTGTACGCACAGTACTTCCGCGACGGCACCAGCCGCGAGTTGCCGTAGCGGGGCGGGGGTGGCGCTCGCCTTCGGCTCGGGCCTGGCGCATTCGAGGCCTCGTACATCTTGATGGAAACACTTTCGTTTGTGGCGACCCCGCTGCTCCGCAGCCCCGCTCACGATAAAGCGGTGGTTCCAAGCAAGGTTCCCCCGGTCCATGGTATCTTGATGCGAATCAAAGGCGCTTGACCGCGCAGACAAAATCATCACGCCAACCAGGGAGAAGAAGCTGTGATCACCCCGCCCCCGCTCGCCACCCGTGAACTCGTCCGTGAGGCCCGTTTCGCTCCGGTATGGACGGAGGAGCTCAACAAGGTTTTCGCCGATGTCGCGCCGTATTACGATCGCGCGAACGACATCGCGACACTCGGCCTGTGCGACAGCATCCGGCGCGGGTTCATGGCGACCATCCGCGTGAAGCCGCACATGCGCGTGCTCGACGTGTGCGCGGGGACCAACGCGAACGGCATCGGGCTGCTCGAACGGGAGCCCACGCTCGAAGTGCATGCGATCGACCGCAGCGAGGCGATGCAGGAAGTCGGAGGCCATCGCGCCAGCGCGAAGGGCCTCGAGATCCGCAGCCATATCGGCGACGTGCACACCCTCCCGTTCCCGGACAATCACTTCGATCTCGTTACGCTCCAGTTCGCGTCACGCCATCTCGGCGTGCGGCGCGTGTTCGGCGAGATACACCGGGTCTTGAAGCCCGGTGGGCGCTTCCATCACTGCGACATGCTGCGGCCCGCCAATCCGCTCGTCGAGCATGTCTACTACGCCTATCTGCGATTCTGTCTCGGGTTTACCGCTTTCCTGTTCAGCTCCGGGCAGGCCGCGCTGAACTGCAAGAAGTACTTCGTCGACGCGTTGCAGATGTTCTATTCGGCAGACGAGCTTTCGATCGTGCTGAAGGAGATCGGCTTCACCGACGTGCGCGCACAGGCCGTGCTGGCGGGGACCGTCGCCTATCACTCGGCGGTGAAACCGATCTGAGAACACGCCGCCACGCGTCGATCTCGGCCTTCTCGCTGAACTGCGCGCGCTTTTCGATCACGCTCTTGCGCAGGGCGGCATAGAACGCTGCATCGGCGCGGCAGCGCTCGATGAGTTGCGCGAGCGCTTTCTCACTGCCTGTCTCGAAGTAACCGCGATAACGCGCCCCGAGCATGCCGACGTTGCCCGGGATTTTCGAGGCGAGCACGGGCACGCCGACCGCCACCGCCTCCGATATCACATTGGCGCCGCCTTCCATGACGGAGCTCACGACGATCGCGTGGCTTGCCGCCATCCAGCGCAGCGCACGCGCATGCGGCACGCTGCCCGTCCAGCGGTAACGCTTCTCGCGCGACTGCCAGTCCAGCGCATCCGCCCGCATGCGGGAATCGAGCGCTTCACCCACCTGAACCACCTGGAGGTCATCCCGGTTGGGCAGCAGCGCGAGCGCGCGCACTGCGCGAAACGGGTCTTTCTCTTCCCGCAGATGCGCGACGACCGAGATGCGAAACTTTGAACGCGGCGGGGAGTGTTCGAGCCTGTTCGCGCACGACTGGGGATGATGTGCGCTTTACGCCTGAATGCAGACGCGAGCTCGTCGAGCGCGCGCGCCTGAAGCACGACGAGGCGATCGGCCATCGCGAGCGATGACTGCGCATCGGCGTCAGAGCGAATGTCGCGATAGACGTCGGTTCCAGTGAGTACCGACAATTATCGGACACCGCGGACGCTGCTCGCGGAAGCACACGATCGAAGGATGGCTCTTGCGCGCATGAAGCGCGATCAGCACGTCCTCGTTGCCGCCTGTCCAGTGCGTCGTGCTCGACACACGATGACCGAGGCCGCGCAGCATCCGGGCCCACCGCGCCGCGGAACGCCAGTTGCCGCTGCGCACGTCGGCCGAAGTCGGAACCGCAAATGCAATCTTCATCCGTCGCACGCATGAATCAGGACAGCGATCCCGCCACGCTCACCCGAGATCTGCGCGAAGCCCGCGCACACCTTGGCCGAGTGACCGCGCATCTGACCGGCGAACGCCTCCTGGGCCCGTGTCTCGCGATCGTCAATCCGCCGCTGTGGGAGCTTGGCCATGTCGCATGGTTTCAGGAGTACTGGTGTCTGCGCCGCAAGCCCGACGGCAGCGCCGGCGCGTCGGTCATGGCCGGCTCGGACGCGCTTTACGATTCGGCCCGGATAGCACATGCGCGGCGCTGGAGTCTACCACTGCCGAGTCTCGCAGAGACGCATGCCTATCAGGCGGAGGTTATCGGTCGTGTGATCGATCGCGTCGAGTGTGAGCCGGAGAACGCCACCCTGCTCTATTTCGTCCGCCTCGCCGCGTACCACGAAGACATGCACGCGGAGGCGTTTCGCTATACCTGTCAGACGCTGGCCTATGAAGACCCGTTGTCGGACGCTCGCTCGTCGGATAGTCAACCCGGCGGAGAAGGCGTATCGCGACAGTTGTCGGCCGCCCGCTCCGAGCCCACACCGTCCGTCGGCCCCGCCGGAGATGTGGAGCTTTCGGGCGGCGTCTTCGAACTGGGTGCCGCGCGCGACGGGGCTTTCGTGTTCGACAACGAGAAATGGGCGCACGAAGTGTTCGTGCAACCGTTCAGGATGTCGCGCACCGCGGTGACGAATCGCGAATTTCGGGAGTTCGTCGAGTCTGACGGCTACGGGCGGCGAGAATGGTGGAGCGACGACGGGTGGCGCTGGGTCCGCGAGCGCGGCGGCGCCGCTCCGACTTATTGGACGAAGCGCGATGGGAGTTGGCTACAACAGCGCTTCGATCGCGTGGAGACGCTTGTCGAAGATGAACCCGTGGTGCACGTGAGCTGGCACGAAGCGCAGGCCTATTGCGCGTTCGCGAAGCGGCGCCTGCCCTCCGAGGCGGAGTGGGAATTCGCCGCGGCCCACGACGCGGCGAGCGGCGCCAGGCGATTTCTGCCGTGGGGTTCGCAACCGCCCTCGCCGTCGCATGCGAATCTCGAAGGCGGCGGCCTCGCGCCGGTCACGGCTTACGCCGACGGCGATTCGGCGGGGGGATGCCGGCAGATGATCGGCAACACCTGGGAGTGGACCGCAAGCGCTTTCGCGCCCTATCCGGGTTTCGAAGTCGATCCCTACAGGGAATACTCCGAGCCGTGGTTCCAGACGCACAAAGTGTTGCGCGGCGCCAGCTTCGCGACGTCGCGCCGGCTCGTACGCAACACGTTTCGCAACTTCTACCTGCCCGGGCGCGCAGACGTGTTTGCGGGTTTCAGAACGTGCGCTCCGTGAGCCTCTTCTGCGCTGAGCCTCGGACGATCGGACGAGAGTGCTCACCGGCACCGGAAGGCGTCGTTCGCGGGGACCCCGCCGTTTCACGGCCCCCGCTCACCGAATGAGGAGGATTCTGGTCCGGCAACGCGCATGGCGAGCAGCGCACGTCCGAGCGGCGTGATCACGATCTTGCCATCGCGGGTCTGAGCGTACCCGCCTTCGACCAGTTTCTGAACATGCGGCTCCGGCAGGGAGCGCTGGAGTTCGCCGCGTGTGAGCTCGCGCAGCGACTCGACCACCTCCGATGGCATGGTCATCGATTCCCCCCACAATTCTGTTTACAAGCCGTTACTTAGGGGCGTGTCACCGAATTTCAAGAGCCGGGAATCCGCGCCCCGGAAACGTGCGCGAAAGTGCCGTCCGGCCGGAGCGGCACGCCCGTTGCCATTGATAAGCCCGCGGGGCCGAGCCGCCCCCTTTACTGCAACGCACAGCCACACGAAAGGACGACAACCCATGGCCAAGACACGCAAGGAACCCGATGCGATCGATATACTGAAACAGGACCATCGCCGCGTCGAATCTCTGTTCAAGGAATTCGAAAAGCTGCACGAGTCGGACGATCACGAAGCGGCGGACGTCATCGTCGAAGCGGTGTGCGGCGAGCTGCAAATCCACGACAAGCTCGAAACCGAAATTTTCTATCCAGCCGTGCACCAGCAGGCGGAAGAGGAGCAGGAAGAGCTGCTCGACGAAGCGGAAGTCGAACACACGACCGTGCGGGACCTCATCCAGAAAATCGAGGATATGGGACCCGGCGCCGAAAAGCGGCATGCGCACTTCACCGTGCTGATGGAATACGTGAAGCACCACGTAAAGGAAGAAGAGAAAGAGATGTTTCCGAAGATCAAGAAGCTGGATCTCGACTTCAAGGAACTTGCCGCGCGCATGCAGGATCGCAAGGCCGAGCTCATGCCGGAGATGGGCATGGAAAGCGAGGACGAAGAAGCAGAAGAGCGCGCGACCACGCACTGAGGTCGACCCGAGCAGCGCCGCGCCCGCCGCGAACGCGGGTGTTTCGACCGCGATTGCGGCGCGCACGCGCTGGGGTCACCAACGGATTTTCTCCCCCCGCAGTAGGCGACGACGGCGACAGGGCTGCGTCGCCGGCCGTCGGGACGCCAACTTTCGGCTTAAAGCGCATTGACAACGCTCGTCGATGAGCGATCATGCGGCGTCCCAGACTACATCGTTTCTATCGGTGACAAATACACGCAGACGCTTTCTCGCCGGCACTGCGGCGGCCGCCGTCGCAGGCGCCGCCGGTGTGGCGCTGTGGCGGCGCTCGCAGCAGCCGCCGCTCGAGCCGCCGGCTGCGCCGGCGCCTGCGCTCCCGCCCGATCCGATTTTTCCGAACGCGCTCAAGCTGCCCGGAGACGAAGGCCTGCACGGCCTTTTCGAGCCCGGCGGATCGTTCACGATCGTGAGCGCGCCCATTCAGCACGAGATCGTCCCCGGCAAACGCGCGCCGATGCTGGCGTACACGCTCGAGCACGGCGGACGCACGTTCTTCAATCCGTGTCTACGGATCGCAACGGGCAGTCATCTTCGCGTTCGCTATTGGAACGCGCTCGACGAGACCAGCATCGTCCATTGGCACGGCCTGAAGGTCGATACGAACAATGACGGTCACCCTCATTACGCTGTAAATGCCGGCGAAACCTACGACTATCAGTTCACCGTCGCGAACCGCGCGGGCACCTACTGGTATCACCCGCATCCGCACCATCTCGCAGGCAAGCAGGCTTATCTGGGACTCGCCGGATTTCTGCTGGTGGAAGACGCGGAGGAGCTCGCTGTGCAGCGCGCCCTCGATCTCACTCTGGGCGCGACGGACATCCCGCTGCTCGTTCAGGACAAGCGCCTGAACGAGGACGGCAGCTTCGCGTACGCGTCCGGCGGCACCGAACATTTCCACGGACACCTGGGCGATCATGTTCTCGTCAATCTGACGCGCTCGCCGTGCCTGGATTGCGAAACGCGCATCTACCGCTTCCGCATCGTCAACGGGTCGAACGCGCGCATTTACCGCTTCGCATTCGTGCGCGAGGGCGAGCCGATCGAATTCACCCTGATCGGGAGTGACGGGGGGCTTCTGGAACGGCCGCTGCCCGTGCGTGAGGTATTCCTTGCGCCAAGCGAGCGCGCCGACGTACTGCTGGACCTTCGTGCCTCGCCCGTGGGAGAGCGTGTGATGCTCTCGAGCCTGTCTTTCGATCCGATGATGTTCGAGGCGCGTGCGGGCCCCGCGAAACACGCGGCGCACGAGGTGCAGGCGAACGGCGCGCCGCTCGACATCATGCTGATTCGAGTGGCCGCAAGCGTGCCTTACGACGGAGCGGTTCCGGCAGAACTGTCGGCGATTCCCGAGCTAACGCCGCCGCAGGCGCGGCGCGTCTTCACGCTCGACCATGCGAAAGGCCTGTGGCGCATCAATCGCTCGACCTATCGCATGACGCAGACCGCGTTCTCGGTGCGCCGGGGCGCGCAGGAGGTGTGGGAGTTTCGCAACCCCGCGCCCGGCATGCCGCATCCGGTGCACGTGCATGGTTTTCAGTATCGCGTGCTCGAGCGCAGGGGGAGCCCGCCGCACGTGCAAAGGCTTGCGGTGAATGAGCGCGGCGTGCTCGCAACCGAGTCAGGATGGAAAGACAGCGTGCTCGTGTGGCCCGACGAGACGTTGCGCCTCGCGATGGATTTCTCGCACCCGCATCAGGGCGATCAGGTTTACATGCTCCAGTGCCATAACCTGGAGCATGAGACGCACGGGATGATGCTCAACTTCCGCGTGGAATACTAGCGACGCTCCGCCTCAGACCGACGAGGTGCATTCGCGCTCGCCGACGCGAAGAGATGGAACGAGCACCGACGCTGGTAGTCGCCATGGGCTTCTCCTGGCGTTACCGTTCGCCCGCGCCCGATGGGGTCTGCTTGAGGCGAAGCGCATTCGTCACGACCGAGAGCGAGGAAAGAGCCATCGCCGCACCCGCGAAGACCGGGGAGAGCAGGATGCCGAATGCGGGGTAGAGCACGCCGGCCGCGACCGGAATTCCGAGCGCGTTGTAGCCAAACGCGAAGAGCAGGTTCTGACGAATATTGCGCATCGTCGCTCGCGAGAGTCGAGCGGCGCGCGCAATGCCGCGAAGGTCCCCTTTGACGAGCGTGACTGCGGCGCTTTCCATCGCGACATCGGTGCCCGTGCCCATCGCGATGCCGACGTCAGCCTGCGCAAGCGCCGGTGCGTCGTTGATTCCGTCGCCTGCCATCGCGACCCTGTGACCGGCATCCTGGAGCCGCTTGACGTGTTTCGCCTTGTCTTCGGGCAGGACTCCTCCAATCGCTTCGTCGATGCCGAGCTTCGCTGCGACGGCGTCCGCCGTGCGCTGAGAATCGCCCGTGAGCATCACGACGCGCACATTAGAGCGCTTCAGCCCGGCGATCGCTTCCGCCGTGCTGTCCTTGATCGGGTCGGCGATGGCGGCGATCCCGCGCACGACGCCGTCGACCGCGAGGAACACGACGGTCTTTGCGTCCGCGCTCAACTGTTCGGCGCGTGCCTGCCACCTGCGGCTATCCGCGCCACGCTGCTCGAGAAAGGCGCGGCTGCCGACCAGAACTCGCCGCCGGTCCACCGTCGCTTCGATGCCCAACCCGTTCAGCACCTGAAAGTCAGAGCTTGGCCGAAGCGTGACGCCAGCATCTCTCGCCGCCGCAACGATCGCGTGCGCGATCGGGTGTTCCGAAGGCTGCTCGGCGGAAGCCAGCAGCAAGAGCGCCTCATTGCGGCTGATTGCATCCACTTCGAGGTCGGTTAGAGCGGGGCGCCCTAACGTGAGCGTCCCGGTCTTGTCGACTACCACCATATCGACGTCCAGCATCCGCTCGATCGCTTCAGCGTTCCGGAAAAGGATGCCGGCGCGCGCCCCTTCGCCCATCGCCACGGTCATCGAGATCGGCGTCGCCAGACCGACGGCACACGGGCAGGCGATGATCAGCACCGCAATGGCGTTCAGAAGCGCGTAAGTGACTGCGGGCTCGGGTCCGAAAAACCACCACACTCCCGCTGTCAGCAGAGCGATCGCGATCACGACCTGCACGAAGCGTGCGGCTATGAGATCGGCGAGCCGTTGAATCGGCGCACGCGTGCGCTGCGCCTCGCCGACCATGTGCACGATGCGTGCGAGCAGCGTGTCGGAGCCTACCCGCTCTGCCCGCATGATGAATGACCCTGTGCCGTTCATCGTGGCGCCGGTCACCTTGTCGCCTGCCGCCTTGGCTACCGGCACCGGTTCACCTGTCAACATCGACTCATCGACGCGGCTCGCACCATCGAACACCACGCCATCGACCGGTATCTTTTCTCCGGGTTTCACGCGCAGACGATCGCCCACCACGACGCTCTCGAGCGGAACCTGCTCCTCGACGCCATCTTCGCGCACGCGCCAAGCAAGGTTAGGCGAGAGCTCGAGTAACGCGGTGATGGCGTCACTGGTGCGACCCATCGCCCGCAACTGCAATACATCCCCGAGCAGCACGAGCGTCACGATCACTGCGGCAGCTTCGAAATAGGTGCCGACGCCGCCGTCGTGCGCACGGAATTCCATCGGAAACAAGCCGGGAGCGAATACGGCGGCGAGACTGAACAAGTACGCGAGACCGACGCCTAGCCCGATCAGCGTGTACATATTGAGCGCGCGGGTCTCGAGAGACAGCCAGAACTTGTGGAGGATGGGCCAGCCGACCCACAACACGACCGGTGTGCCGAGCAGGAACTCGACCCAGCCACGGACACGTGGTGCGAGGCCAAGTGGTTGTTCGAATCCAACCATCGGCGCCATTGCGAGCACAACGAGCGGAATGGAAAGCGCAGCGCCGACCCAGAAGCGTTTCGTCAGGTCGCGCAGCTCGCTATCGTCCGCTTCGCCGGTGCCTGCGATGGGCACCAGCGCCATTCCGCAGAGCGGGCACGAGCCCGGCGCATCGCGGACGATTTCGGGATGCATGGGACACGTATACAGCGCCTGGCCCGACTTCCCCGGTCGTGCTTCGCCGGCAGGCGCTTGCCGCGGCGGCTCAGGCGCGTGCGAGGCGTGATGGAAATCGCCTGCGTGGTCGGCGTGGTCTTGATGAACGCTCATCCACTTCTCCTCATGCGCTCACGTTCAGCCGCGGATGACACCTTCGCGAGAAGCTTATCGGTAGACAATCCCCCCGTCGATCAGATGAGCCTGGCCGGTCATGTAGTCCGAATCCGGACCGGCGAGATAGGACACGAAAGCGGCCACGTCTTCCGGCGTCTGAGCGCGGCCGAGCGCGATGCCTTCGACGTATTTCTTGTAAGTCACACCGACGGGCGTCCCTGTGATCTCGGAAACCGTCTGTCGATTTCGACCCACATATCGGTGCCGACGACCCCGGGACAGGTACGCATTGACCGTAATGCCGTCGCTCGCAAGCTCTTTCGCCGCCGCCTGCGTCAAAGCGCGGACCTCAAACTTGGTGGCCGAGTAGACGCCGAGCATGGCGAAGCCTTCGTGGCCTGCGATCGACGAAGCGTTGATGATCTTGCCCTTTCTGCTTGCGTGTCTTGAATTTCTTCGCAGCCGCCTGGATGCCCCACAGCACGCCCTGGACGTTGACTTTGAGGATCTTGTCGAGTTCCTCAGCGGTGACGTCGAGGAGCGGCTGGACCTGGGGGATGCCCGCGCTATTGACGATGATGTCGAAACCGCCAAGCGCCTTCGCGGCGTGATCCATCGCGGCATAGACGTCCTCGCGTTTCGTCACGTCGGCCTTGAACGTTGTCGCTTTGCGGCCAATCCTTCGCACCTCTTCGGCCACTGCATCCATCTTGTCCTGCTTCACGTCGACGATGGCGATGTCCGCGCCGTCGTTCGCTAATCGAAGCGCAATAGCGCGGCCGATCCCCTGGCCGGTGCTGGTTACCACTGCAACTTTCCCTTTGATGGGTGCACATACACTCGCTCCCCCCGGCTCAACGGGCGCGGGAAGCGCGAGTTACCTTCAGCGCGTATAAGGAGCGATGAGCTCCGCCCGCATCCGGTAGCCGGCATTTCCGAGGCCCGTCTCGGAGCGCACGGTTTCGATCGGCCCGCTCACCCAGACGGCTTCGATCGCCTGATCGGACTTGTACGGCTTCACGGGCTTCACGTGGATGATCTGATTGGCGGGCGGCGGCGGCGTGTGAATGCACGCGCCGAAATACGGCACGAGCAGGAACTCCGAGATCTGGCCGCGCGCGCTCTCGAGCGGCACGGTGAAGCCTGCAATGCGAATGCGCGTGCCGTTCAGCTCGGAGACGACCGGCGCGTTATCGAGCGCGCTCCGCAACTGTTCGAGCGCCTTGATCGCGCGCGGATCCGAATCGCTCAGGTTCGCGAGATCGAGCGCCTGAAATTCCTTGGCGGGATTCCAGTCCGCGGGCATCAGCGCGTCCCACGTCATTTCCTTGTAACCGGAGCTCCCCGCAGCCGGCTTCTGCGGCAATCGATCGCCCACTTTGTAGTCCTGCTTATCCGCGGCATACAACCCGAGCCCCACAAACACGCACGATCCCGCAAGTCCGCCGAGAATGACGCGGCGCTTCTCCGATGGTCCTTGCACCTGACACCTCCTAGAGCCGGGGCGTGAGCCCGTCCGCAAGCGAAAGTTTATACGCCCGGTAGCCCGGCAACACGGCTGCGAGCACGCCCACGGCTACGACCGCCGCGAGCAGCACTAGTTCGGAGCCGGCGACGAACCCGGGCTCGATGAGAAGTCCGTAACGAGCTGCGGCGAGCGGCGCGAGCAGGGCCGTGAGAACGGCCAGAATGGCGACGCCGGCGAGCGCACCCGCGAGGGTGATTCCGACCGCCTCGATCATCAGCAGGAAGAAGATCTCGCGCGGCCGCGCGCCGACCGAGCGCAGGATCGCAAGCTCTCGGCGTCGTTCGTTGAGCCCCGCGAGCACCACGGCCACGAGCCCCGCGAGCCCGACCGCCACCACCATGGCCGAAACCGCCAGCAGCACGCGCTCGGCCACACCGACGACCTGCCACAATTGGTCGAGCGCAACGCCGGGAAGTACCGCCATCAGCGCTTCGCCGGAATAGCCGTTCACCTCGCGCTGCACCCTGAAGACGGCGGCGCGATTCTTCAGTCCCACGAGCGCAGCCGTGATGTTCTTCGGCCTCAGATCGAATTTGCTCACGTGCTCGGGCGGGATCACGACGCCGGGCATCGGCGCGCCGCCCTGCCAGTCGAGGTGCATGGCTTCGATGCCTTCGAGCGGCACGTGAACGGACCTGTCCACGGGCGTGCCGGTGCGGGCAAGCACGCCGACGACGGTGAATGGTTTGTCCGCATGCGCCGCGCCGACGTCCGACAAGCCGTGGTTCAGCACGATGCGCTCGCCCGGAACGTAGCGCAGGCGCTCCGCGACTTCCGCGCCGATCACCGCCTCGAAGACATTGTCGAACGGCTTTCCGGAAGCGAACGTAAGGCGCTCTCCTCCGCTGTACTTGAAATGCTCGAAGTACGCTCGCGATGTCCCGACGACCGAAAAACCGCGATGCGAGTCACCCAGTGAAAGCGGGACCGCCCACGCGACGAGCGAATGCGCGGCAACGTGCTCGAAGCTTTGCCACTGCATGTTGTTCGTCGCTTCCCCCATGCGGAACACGGAATACAGCATGAGCTGCACGGGGCTCGTGCGCGCGCCCACGATCAGGTCGGTGCCCGAAACCGACTGCGAGAAACTCTCCCGCGCGTCGCGCCGCACGCGGTCCACGCCGAGCAGGAGCGCGACGCTCAACGCGATCGCCGTAAGCGTCATGACAAGCGTCAGCCGGCGGTTCCAGGCGCTGCGTGCGGCAAGATAGAGCAGATGTCTCATGCCGCCTGCCGCTCCGGATGCGCGCGGTTGATGACCTGCAAGTCGACTTCGCGCGTGAACTGGGACGCGAGGCGCCGGTCGTGGCTCACGAAGAGCAGTGTTGCGGATGCGGCGGCGCATTCCTGCATCAACAGTTGCAGGAACGCGTGCTGACGGTCCGCGTCGAGCGCGGACGTCGGCTCGTCCGCGACGACGATCTCGGGTTGTCCCAGGAGCGCGCGCGCGGCGGCGACCCGCTGCTGCTGGCCCGACCGAAAGATCGGTGACTTCGCGCGCGAGCAGTGACGCATCCAGGTCGAGATGAGAAAGAAGCCGCAACGCTTCATCGCGAACGGAACCGCCGGTCGAGACGCACCGCTCACGCCGCCGCGCCGAGAACCGGCATGGCAGCATCACGTTGTCGAGCACCGACAGATACGGCACGAGGTTGAATAACTGAAACACGAAGCCAACGTGATCGCACCGGAAACGGTCGCGTTGGGAGGCCTTGAGCGTATTCAGCTCGATGCCGAGCACCTGCACGCTGCCCTCTTGCGGTGTCAGCACGCCGCCGAGCAGCGCGAGCAGTGTGCTCTTGCCGCTTCCGCTCGGGCCATGGATGAAGATGCGCTCGCCGGCGTAGACGGCAAGCTCGGGAATCTCGAGGCATGCCGCCGCCTGGCGAGGCCACGTGAACCGAAGCGCGCTGATTCGAACGATGGGCTCCATCGTTCACCAGAACAGCGTGCGATCGCGGCTCGTCAGCTTGCGCGCGCTTTGCCTGGTTCCGCTCGCCACCTGCGCGTCGATGCGCTTCAGTCTGGGGAAAGCCTCGAAGGCGAGGACGCGCAAGCTTCGCAGGCTTTGCGGCTGGTTGCACCGGAACTCGACCGCCACCGTGAGTGAGGCGTGCTCGCCTTTCGGTGCCTTGTAGGGTGTGTCCAGCACGGGCGCATGGATGTTGGCCGCGACGCGCATGCACTGCGCGGCCGCTGAAGGAACGAACAGGTCTTCGCTCCTGCGCAGACGCTCGAGTGCATCGTGCACGGCGGCCTTCTCCTTGTCCGTTCGCGGAGTGCGCTCGAATCCGACCAGATTGTCGAGCGGGCTCGAGAATTCCAGCGTGAGCCGTCCGCCTTCGACTACGACATCCAGAGCCGCAACGCCGTGCACGTGGGCCTGACCGGCATGCGCGAGCGAGGCGCACGCGAACAGGAGCGTCACAGCCCAGGGAGCTCGCTGCAACACAGACGGCGGACGCCGATACGGCCTTGAATGCATCGCCGGAGTATACGGGAGCGTTGCGGAATTCCGCGACCGCACGGCCGCCGACCTTGGTAAGGCCGGCTGACGGAGATCGGGCGCGACACGGCACGCGGCTTAAATTTAGCCGTGTCGCTCCAACTGCACATAGCAGTCGTGTCCGAACAAGCGGCAATCCGCTGCATGCGCAGGCCGGCGCGGACATCGAAGCGAGCGCGCTGCACGCCGGCGGCAACATGGAAGGCAAGGAAGAGCGTTTCGGCATTGCCTCCTCCGCGCTGTGGGCCACGGCTACGACGGCCGCGTCCAACGGATCGGTGAATTCGATGCACGACTCGTACACGCCGCTCGGCGGAATGGTGCCGATGTGGCTCATGCAGCTTGGGGAAGTCATCTTCGGCGGCGTCGGCTCCGGGCTCTACGGCATGCTCGTCTTCGCGCTCGTCGCCGTGTTCATCGCCGGACTCATGATCGGGAGGACGCCGGAGTATCTCGGCAAGAAGATCGAGGCCTACGAGATGAAGATGGCCTCCGTCGCGATCCTGTTGCCGCCGCTCGTCGTGCTCGTCGGCACGGCCATCGCGGTGATGGTCGAGCCCGGAAGGGCGGGCATGTCCAATCCGGGCGCGCACGGCCACTCGGAGATCCTCTACGCCTTCTCCTCCGCCGGCAACAACAACGGCAGCGCATTCGCGGGGCTCTCCGCCAACACGCCGTTCTACAACACCGCGCTCGGGTTCGCGATGCTCTTCTCGCGCTATTGGCTCATCGTGCCGGTGCTCGCAATCGCCGGTTCGCTCGCGGCGAAGAAGACGGTCCCGACGAGCCCGGGAACGCTGCCTACTCACACGCCGCTTTTCGTCGTGCTGCTCATGAGCGTCGTGCTGGTCGTGGGCGCGCTCACGTTCGTGCCTGCGCTCGCGCTCGGCCCGGTCGTCGAACACTTCCAGCTATTCAGGTAAGCCATGCCTGCACAAACCCATACCGCGGTGACACCCCGCATCTCGATGTTCGAGGTGCGCTTCCTCCAGCCGGCGCTGGTCGAGTCGTTCAAACGTCTCGCGCCGCAGTACCAGTGGCGCAATCCCGTCATGTTCGTGTGCTACATCGGCGCGATCTTCACGACCGGCCTCGGCATCCAGGCGATCGCCGGCGACGGCGAGGCTTCGGTGGGCTACATCCTCAACGTCTCGCTCTGGCTCTGGTTCACCGTTCTATTTGCGAACTTCGCGGAGGCGCTGGCGGAAAGCCGCAGTAAAGCGCAGGCCGCACACCTGCGCGCTGCCAAGCGCGACGTGCAGGCGACGAAGCTGCGCTCGCCGAAGCACAGCGTGCAGGTTCGTAGTACGAATCATCTCGACCGAACCCACTCCAGCGCGACCTTCCCCGAAGCCCTGCCAGCCTATTCGAGCGTGATGTTGCGCTCACGGATGATCTTGCTCCAGCGCGCCGCGTCCACGCGTATCCAGTCGGCGAACGCTTCCGGCGCGCCGGCGACGATCTCGTAGGCGAGACCCTGCAGGCGTTTGCGTACGTCCTCGTTCGCGAGCGCCGTCGCGAGCGCCGCGTTCAAGCGCGCGACGATCTCGTTCGGCAACCCCGCGGGCCCGAGGATGCCGACCCACGGATAGAACGACGCGACCGTCGGCAGCTCGGTAAGAATCGGATGCCGCCCGGCGGAGGTCACCGCGAGCGGCACGAGCTTGCCTGCGGTGAGGTGCGGGAGCACCGTGCCGATCGTGACGATCATCATGTCGACCTGCGCACCGAGCAGCGCCGTCATCGCCGGGTTGCCGCCCTTGTAATGCACGAATGTAGGATTGATGCCCGCGACGGCTTTGAACAGCTCGGCAGTGAGCCGGCTCGACGTTCCAGGCCCTGCCGTCGCGCAGTTGAGCGCATCGCCTTTCGCCTGCGCGAGCTTCACGAACGCGTCGAGCCGCCGCACGCCGAGGCCCGGTGTCACGACCACCACCTGTGCGCTGCGCGTGAGCATCGCGACCGGCGTGAAGTCGCGTACCGGATCGTAGCCGGCGTGCTTGTACAGATACGGATTGGTCGTGAAATTGTCGAACACGGCAATCAGCGTGTAGCCATCGGGGGCGGCGCGTGCGACGTTTTCGAACGCGGTCGCGTCGGTGCGATTCTCGACGAGCACGTTGTGTCCGAATTGCTCGGCAAGCTTCGGTGCGACCAGGCGGGCGTTGACGTCGGTGGCACCGCCGGGGTTGCTCGGCACCACCAGCCGCACGAGCTTGGACGGATACGCCTGTGCGCAGGCATTCCCCGCACATAGCGCCACGGCGAGCAGCGCGAGCCATGGACCTGAACGCCTCATCCTCGATCTCCCTTTCAATCTTTCCAGTTCCAGGTCAATGCATGCTCGTGCGCGAGCGTCGCGAGCATCGTGCGCACGCCGGCGGGCAAAGGAATGCCGTGTCGCGTGCGCTCGGCGGCCGTCGCATCGCCGCGCTCACCCGGCAAGCGGATGGCATCGAAGCCCTGCGCGCGCGGCAGGCCCGTGATCGTCGCCGCGAGCCGCACGAGCTGCGCCTCGAATTCTTCGGGAGCGATAAACCGTCCGATGTCGAGCACGATCATCAGCGCATTCTGGCGATGGCGATGATCGCCGCCCGGATCGAGATACTCGGCCACGATCGGGTTGCCGAGAAGGACGCTCGCGAGCACCTCGCTCATCAACGCGAGGCCCGATCCCTTGGCACCGCCGATCGGCAGCGGGATCGCGGCCTGCGTTCCATCCGTGGTCGGCTCGCCTCGCTGCGGTGATCGCCCATCCGGCCGGGATCGTTTCCTTCTCGATGCGCGCCTGGCGCAACCGGCTGAAGGGCACGACGCTCGTTGCCATGTCGAGCAGCAGCGTGCCACGACCCCGCGCTACGGCGATCGCGATCGGGCTGGTCGAGAGGCTCGCAACACGCGCGCCGTGCGCCGCCATCAACGGTGGACCGGCGACCAGCGCGATCGCCGCACAGCCGCGGTCGGCCGCCCAGCTCGTGTAACGGCCGATCGCGCCGGTGTGGGTGGTGTTGCGTACGCCCGCGATGCACACGCCGCTCGAGTGCGCGCGCTCGACGGCAATAGCGGTTGCCTGCATCATCGCCACCGCACCCGAGCAGCGATGACCTTCGAGGACAAAGCGCGCCGGGTGGTCCTGGATGATCGCCGGTTTCGCTCGCGCGTCGATCTGCCCCGCGTCGAGCAGTTCGAGATAGCGCGGCAGCCACGCGACGCCGTGCGTGCTCACGCCGCGCAGATCGGCCCAGAGCAGCACGTCGGCCACCGTCGCGGCGTCGCTCGCATCCAGCCCCTTGGCCGCGAGCAGCGCCTCGACGAATCTCCGAAGCTCTTCCGCAGGCACGCCCTTCGCGCTCGTCATCTCGCTCAATTTGTCCAATGTTTCGGCGCGGCCGATTTTATAATCGAACGTCGCAGGAGAACTCGGGTTCGGGATGATGGCGCAAATTGACATCGATAAGGAGCGATGCCGTGACGACCGCGCGTGAAGAGAGCGTCACGTTCACCTCGCAGGGGCTCGAACTCTCGGGCGTGGTACGCGTGCCCGACGCCGCCAGGGCCGGCGAGCGCCGGCCCGCGTTCATCGTGCTCCACGGCTTCGGCAGCAACAAGCAGGCGGGCAACGTCCTCGGCCCCTGCAACTTGCTCGGCGAGCTCGGCTATGTAACGCTGCGCTTCGACATGCGCGGCTGCGGCGAGAGCGGCGGCGAGCGCGGCCATCTCGTCTGTCTCGATCAGGTGCAGAACACGCGCGACGCGCTGGACGTTTCTCGCAGCGCATCCGGGCGGTCGATCCCCGGCGCATCGCCCTCATCGGCAGCAGCTTCGGCGCCGCGGTCGCGGTCTATGCCGCGGGGATCGACGAGCGAGTGGCCGCGACGATCTCTTCCGGCGGCTGGGGCCACGGCGAACGCAAGTTCCGCGGCCAGCACGCGACCCCGAGGCCTGGGCACGCTTCACCGCCATGCTCGAAGAAGGCCGCCGACACCGCAGCAGACCGGGCAATCGCTGATGGTCCCGCGCTACGACATCGTGCCGATCCCGCCGGAGCTGCGCGCGCACATGAACCCTCATCGCTGCAGGCGTTCACGGCCGAAACCGCCCAGAGCATGTTCGACTTCCGCGCCGAAGACGTCGTCGGCAGCATCGCCCCGCGCCCCTTGCTGCTGCTGCACAGCTCGCCCGACTCGGTGACGCCCACCGAGCAGTCGATCGAGCTGTTCAAGCGCGCCAGCCGCCGGCCGAGCTGCATCTGTTCGCCGACACCGATCACTTCATGCTGGCGGAGAACAACGTGCGGGTGATTGCGCTTCTGCGTGCCTGGCTCGAGCGCTACTTCCCAGCGTAGAGCACAACGCACAGGAAACCAGTCCCGCGCTACCCTGGTGCGGAAGTCAGCGTTACTCCGGAGAGGGATCGCCCAGCGCTTGCAGCAGCGCGTCCACCTGGGCCGCATCGTCCGGCTGGCCGAGTTTGAGGAAGCCCGCCCGTGAGCGCTCCAGGATCGGCCGAGCGTCTTCGCGCTCACCCGCCATCATCAGCGCTTGCGCGAGCATCACGCCGATGTTCGCGATGGCGGAGATGTGTCCGAGCTTCATCGCAATACCATAGCCCTCGGTCAGGTGACGCATGGCCAGCTCGAACGCTTCGATGCTACGCTGGCTTGCAGCACGCGCAAGGTGAAGCTGCCCGATGTCGAAATGCGCCGCTGCCAAGCCTCCCTGGTCTCCAAGCGTTTCGTTAACCTGACTTAGCGGATTCGTTTCGATTTTCGCATTCTCGCGCAGTGTAACCGACTGTTTTTTCTGAGCGCGGCCCCAGCGAATCGCGCGAATTCGGCTGTAGTGAAGACCTTGCCTCTGGCGCACGGTGAACTTCTGCGGATAATTGCGCGTCGAGATGTTTCTACGCGCGACGACTCGCAAGAAGGACGGCAAGGAGCACCGCTACTTCTCCATTGTTGAGAACAAGCGTGTGAGCGGCGGGCGCGTGATGCAGCGCCACGTGCTGTATCTGGGGGAGATCAATTCGTCGCAAGAGCTTGCCTGGCGGCGCTCGATCGAAGTGCTGGACGAGGTCACGCGCGCGCCGCGTACGGTGGCGCTGTTTGCGGAGGATCGCTGTGAGGCGCTCGTCGGTGAGGACGCGGTGGTGCGGCTCCGGCTGGCACAGCTGCGGCTGGAGCGCCCGCGGCAGTGGGGCGCGTGCTGGCTGGCGCTGAGGCTGTGGCAGGAGCTTCAACTCGATCGCTTCTGGAGCGCGCGCTTGCCGCCCACGCGCAAGGGCACGCGTTTCGATCAGGTGCTCGCGGTGCTGGTGGTGTATCGGCTGCTTGCGCCGGGCAGCGAATGGCGTCTGCACCGGCACTGGTTCGACCGCAGCGCGCTGGCCGATCTGCTCGGTGTGGATCACGCGGCGGCCGACATCCACACGCTCTACGCTTGTCATGATCGGCTGCTCGAGCACAAGCGAGCGCTCTTCGATCATCTGGTGAATCGCTGGCGTGACTTGTTTAATGCGCGCTTCGATGTGCTCCTGTATGACCTCACGAGCACCTATTTCGAATCCGACCCGCCGTTCGATGATGAGGACAAGCGCCGCTACGGTTACTCACGCGATCATCGCCCGGACTGCGTGCAGGTGGTGATTGCGCTGGTGGTAACCCCGCAAGGCTTTCCATTGGCCTACGAGGTGCTGGCGGGCAACACCGCCGACTCGACCACGCTCAAAGACTTCCTGGCGCGCATCGAGGGCCAGTACGGCAAGGCGCGGCGGGTGTGGTGCATGGATCGCGGCATCCCGACCGAAGAGGTGCTGGCGCAGATGCGCGCAGCCGACCCGCCGGTGCAGTACCTGGTGGGCACGCCGAAGGGGCGGCTCACGCGCTTGGAGCAGGCGCTACTGGAGCAACCCTGGCATCAGGCGCGGCCCGAGGTGAAGGTGAAGCTGCTGGCGCAGGAGGATGAGCTCTACGTCTTCGCCGAGAGCCGCGATCGCGTGGCCAAGGAGCGCTCGATGCGCCGCCGGCAGATGAAATGGCTGTGGGCGCGACTGGAGAAGTTGAGCACGATGGAGCTCACGCGCGATCAGCTGCTCATGAAGCTCGGCGCGGCCAAGAGCAAAACACCCACGGCGTGGCGCCTCGTCGAGCTCACCGTTGCCGAAAGCGCTGGCACCTTCAGCTATCGGCTTAACCGCGACAAGCTCAAACAGGCGCGGCGCCGGGAGGGCCGCTATTTGCTGCGCACCAATCTCACCGAAGCCGATCCGGCGAAGCTCTGGCAGTTCTATCTGCAGCTGGTCGAAGTGGAAGCCGCGTTCAAGACGCTCAAAAGCGATCTCGCCATCCGCCCCGTGTTCCATCAGGCCGAGCCGAGAATCGAGGCGCACATCTTCATCGCCTTCCTTGCCTACTGCCTGCATGTCACGCTCGGCCAGCAATTGAAAGCACTGGCGCCAGGGCTCACCCCGCGCTCGGTGTTCGAGAAGTTCGGTGCCGTCCAGATGATCGACGTCCACGTGCCGACCACCGATGACCGGGAGCACAGCTTCACGCGCTACACCCAGCCCGAGCCCGAGTTGAAGCTGCTGCTCGACAAACTCAAGCTCACGCTGCCGGCTCAATCACCGCCGAAAATCAGCGCCGCACAGGCCGCGGCGGCAACGCTCGTGTAGTGCAGACCTTGTAGGGTCCCCTTATGATTAATCAAGCACTTGGCCGCCGTGACCCCCGCGAATCCGCCAAGTTCGGTTAACCTGCAGCCGCTCGTGTTGCAGTTGCAGGGCGGCGTCCATCTCGCCCTTGTCCGTCTTGATTCGCGCGATGTCGCCCAGCGTCACCGCCCGCTCCCGCCGGTCCCCCAGCGCTTCGAAGACGTCGCGGGTTGTTTCCAGCACGGGAATCGCTCGATCGGGATCGCCTTGCTGGACCAAATAGCCTGCATGGCACACGCGCAATTGTGCTCGCGACCGGCGCTCGTCGGCGGGCAAGGCAGGGTCGTCGGCCAGCGCCCCGGTCTTTTCAGCGACCGCCCAGACGAGGCGCAGGCCGTCGGCATCGCCGACGCTGTCGTACATCTCGGACGCGGCGCGCAGCAGGTCAGGCGAGGGATTGCGGCCGGCCCCTTTCAGGGCGACCATGCAGTTCGTTGCGAAGTTGGCTGCCTGGCGGTAGGCGTCGATGGCTTCGAGTGAACGCACCGCATGCAGGGCCGTCGCTTCCAGTACTTCAATGTTCCCGGCAACCATAGCTAACGTGGCGAGCGTCAGCGGCGCGACGTGAGAGCGGCGGACGCCTTCGATGCCGCCCCAGGCGTTATAAAGCCGCGGCACGATCGCGGCCGCAACCGTCTTCGCATCCGCCTCCGAAAGCGAGCCGATCCGCTCCCCGGCGATGGCGTTGCGGACTACCGCCTCGCACTCGGGGTTCACCAGGTCGGGCACGCGCTCCCACAGCCCGAAGGCGAGCAGGCGCGACGGATCGCCGTAGCCGGCCCCGGCAGCGAAGCCGCTCCAGACTTCGAACGGCAGCGGCGTCGGCGAGAGCGTCGAGGCGCGCAGCAGCCCGCTCTCGCTATCCGTCAAGGCGCCGATCAGCGTGTCGATCGCCAGCTTCTCCAACGTTTCGCGCAGCTTGCCTGGGTCCGCCGGCAGGTCGCCTTGATCGAGGAAGGCCTCGAGCGCCGCGACGGCTTTCTCGCCGGCAGGGGGGTCTTCCATCACGGCCTGGAACAGGATGTCCTGCAGCCCGGCATTGCCGCGGGCCGCCCTCACGGCCCGCTGGGTCAGTTCGGTGTTGTCACGGAGTTTCGCCTCCGCCGCATCGCCGAAGCTCGCGAACGCCTTCTGCCGCACCTGCTTGAGCGCGCCGGCCTCCGTCATCTGCGGCAAGGACACCGTGAGCAGCCGCGCCGCGAGATCGCGCCCATCGGCCGAGAGCGGGAATGTGTATCGGCTGGTGATCAGCAGCCGTGAATCCGTGCCGCCCTGGTCGAAGGCGCGGATGATGGCGGAGAGCGGAGCCACAACCTCGGCCTGTACGCGCCAGTGCCCGCCCTCCTGCGGCGGGTCGAGCAGCGCCTCGAAATCATCGAGGATCAGCAGGATCGGGCTCCCCTGCCCGAAATAGCCGCACGGAGCTTTGAACAGCGCCCGCAGCGCGTCGTAGAGCCGCGCCGGATCGCCGCCCGGCTTGTAGCGATCGACCTGGTCGATGAACGCGTCGCAGACGGCGGTTACTTTCGGCTCGGCTGCGAGGGCGTCGCGGATCGCCTTCAGCACCGCGCCCGCATCGCAGCGCTGGAACGACACCACGGGCTCGTGTTCGACGCGATCGACGATGCGGGCCGCGAGGCTCGACTTGCCCTGGCGGCCGAAGCCGTGGATCAGCACGCCGGCATGCGCGGGATCACGGAACTCCCGCAAGATCTTCTGGATCTCGCGCCGCCGGCCAACGAATTCGAACCGGCTCGCCACCTCGACCTTCTGCTGGCGCGCATCGAGAAACCGCTTCCGGCCATGGTCGGCGTCATGCCGCGTGCGCGGCGCACGTCCGTTACTGAGCGCGCCGCCGCCGGACGGCCCCAATAGCAGCCGCGCCAGATGCCAGTGGCGCGGCGGGTGCCTTCCATCCCGGCCATTCAACAGCACGAAGCGCGCGGCGACCCACGCATCTTCGACACTGGCATTGCGACGCGACCGCTTGCCGTAAAACTCGGCAGCGAAGGCGGCGGCATCGCTGTCGTAAACGGCATCGGCCCAGCCCAGCACGGCCGGGAAACCAGCCGCCACGATGCGGCGCGCCAGCGAATCGATGTCGGGCTGGTCCTCTCCGGTGTGGCAGGCCGACAGGAACAGCAACCGCGGTCTCGATTGGCCGGGAAACGCACCGACAAACCTCGGCACGTTCACACGGTCGAGTTCGCCGCCCTCGGTCTCGAGCGCGAGCCAAGGCTCCGCGCCGCCCATGCCGTGGCAGGACAAGTGGAGCACGTCGAGGCTGGCGGCATCACTCCAGGCCGCGCTCAGGTCGTCGAGGCTGCCCGTCTCCTCGACGAACAGGTCGAGCCCGGTACGCTCGGTCGCCCGCAGGATGCCGGCTTCCTCGCGCTCGTAGGCCAGCTCGGTCTGGCCTTGCGGATCAGCCGCCATGAACATCATGCCGAGCTTAAGGTCGGCGCGCGGCGCCGGCTTGTCGCGCTCCGGACCGATGCGGCGAAGCGGCGCCCATTGCACCGTTTCGTCGGCCGCGAGGTGACGGGCGCCGTCCGCCAGCAGTTCCCAAGGGACAGCCAGGAAGCTGCGGGCGTGGTCGTCGGCCTGATTCTCGACGGCGAATTCGGCGATGACGGGTGCGCCGCCCTCCTGCCGCAGCCGCGTGACCCAGCGCTGCGCTCCGTCGAGCCAGGTGTGGATGTCGGCGCCCAGTGCGAGCAGCGCTTCCGGCTGCGTCGCCGCGGTGCGATAAGCCGTTACCCAGCCCTCGAATGCCTGCCAGTCTGCATCGCTTAACGGCCGTTGCCCACCCGCAAGCGGGCCGCCATCGGCATGCAGCGTCCCCTCGCGCAGGCGGAAGACCACGCGCGGCATGGCTCAACGATCCGGCTTGAGCCGCGCCACGGCGTCGAGGATCTGTTCCGGTGTAACGCCATCCAGCGGCCGCGGTATGCCGTCGCCGACATCGATCAGCAGGCGAACGCCGTTCGCCTGCTTCTGCTCCGCCGCGAGCCCGATGAGACGTCTGAGCTTCGGAACGAGCTCGAGCCGCTGCGCCAGATCGATGGCCGCGATGACGCCGCCGGGAATGGCAAACGCCAAACTCAACCACTCCACCAGGCCACGACGGGGGTCGTCGTTGTCGGGCTCGACCGGTCGTGCTGCCGCATCGATGCCGAATTGCTCCTGCACCAGGGCACGCAGCGCCGCTTCCGCAGCGCGTGCCGGTGCCGCCTTCCCTGTTATGCGAATCTCCGTCATCGCCGACCACCTCCACAGCAATCACGTTTGCGACGCGGCCCGACCGTCAAGGGCAATGACTTTACGCTACTCCAGAGACGCTGTTTGCTTCAAGCGCGCGCAGCCGCCGGCCGCGCTGCATTTGTCGAGTGCGGGACGCGAGCTGGACCGCGGCGCTGAGCGGCTGCGCTACACTTTTCCTGCAATGGCCGAAATCCGCCCCGATCCCGACGCCCTTCTCGCGCGCGTCCAGCGCGAGGAAGTGAAGTCAAAGCGCGGCAAGCTCAAGATCTTTCTCGGCGCCTCCGCGGGTGTGGGGAAGACGTACGCGATGCTCTCCGACGCGCGCGAAGAGAAGGCACGCGGAACGGACATCGTGATCGGTATCGTCGAGACACACGGCCGATCGGAAACGGCCGCTCTCACCGAAGGCCTCGAGCAGGTGCCGCGGCGCACGATCCCGTACAAGGACACGACGCTCGAGGAATTCGATCTCGACGCGGCGCTCGCTCGCAAGCCGGAAGTCATATTCGTCGACGAGCTCGCGCACACGAATGCGCCGGGGTCGCGGCATCCGAAGCGCTGGCAGGACGTGCAGGAGCTGCTGGCGGCCGGGATCGACGTCTGCACGACGCTCAACGTGCAGCACCTGGAAAGCCTCAACGATGTCGTCGGCCAGATCACCGGCATACGCGTCTTCGAGACCTTGCCGGACAAAGTCTTCGATGAAGCCGACGAGGTGGAGCTCGTCGATCTTCCGCCCGACGAGCTGATCGAGCGCCTGCACGAAGGCAAGGTGTACGTGCCCGAACAGGCGCTGCGTGCGGCCGACAATTTCTTTCGCAAAGGCAATCTCATCGCACTGCGCGAGCTCGCGTTGCGCCGCACGGCCGACCGCGTCGACGAGCAGATGCGGGACTACCGCACCGGCGCGGGCATACGCGTGTCGTGGCCCGCCGCGGATCGCGTGCTCGTGACAGTCGGGCCCGGCTCCGATGCGGAAAACCTCGTGCGCGCAGCGCGGCGACTTGGCGCCGCCCTCGACGCCGAATGGACCGTGCTGTACGTGGAAACGCCTGCGTTGCAGCGTCTGCCCGAGGTCGACCGCGACCGCATCCTCGGCGCTCTGCGACTGGCGGAATCGCTCGGCGGCAAGAGCGTGGTGGTCGGCGGAGGCGATGTGGCCACTGCGGTGCTGGAATACGCGCGCGCCCAGAGCATGAGCCGCATTCTCGTCGGGCGGCCGCATCGGCGCGGCTGGCGCAAGTGGATCGTCGGTTCGACAGCGGACCGCATCGTCGCCGGCGCGCCGGACCTCGACGTTGCGATCATAGGGGCCGAGGCGCGTCCGACCGCTGTCGCCGCGGCGATGATTGCCCGCACGCGCGATGCGCTGGATGTCGTGCGTCCGACGAAGCGCCGCTGGCACCGCTACGCCGTCGGGGCGGCGGTGCCCATCGTGCTCACCGCGCTGGGCTCGCTCATCCACGGCAAGCTGGAGCTTTCGAACATCATCATGCTGTATCTGCTGGGCGTCGTGCCGGTCGCGATCTACTTCGGCCGCGGGCCGTCGATCCTCGCGTCGGTATTGTCTGTCGCCGCGTTCGACTTCTTCTTCGTTCCGCCGTACCTGACGTTCGCCGTATCGGACATCGAGTATCTCGTCACCTTCGGCGTGATGCTGCTCGTGGGCTTCACGATCAGCAATCTGGCGGCACGCGTGCGGTTGCAGGCGAGAATCGCCGGCTATCGCGAGGAGCGCGCTTCGGCCCTCTATGAGATGAGCCGGGAGCTCGCCGCGACGGAAAAACTCGAGGACATCGTAGGTATCGCAGTGAAGCATCTACACGAGGTTTTCGCGAGTCAGCTCGTCGTGCTGCTGCCGGACGACACGGCGCGCGTCCGCTACCCGCGTGCCCAGAGCGTTTTCGGCTCGCTCCATGGCGCTGACCTCAGCATCGCGCAATGGGTCCACGATCATGGGCAGCCCGCCGGACTGGGAACCGATACGCTCGCGGGCGCAGACACGCTCTTCGTGCCGCTCGTCTCGCCGAACAAGATCATCGGCGTGATCGCCCTGCTCCCCGCCAATCCGCGGCGCGTGTTCGTGCCCGAGCAGCGCCGTCTGCTGGATACGTTCGCCGGGCAGATCGCAGTGGCGATCGAACGCGCACAGGTCGCGGAGGCTGCGCGCGCGTCCGAGCTGCGCGCCCGCACGGAAGGCGTGCGCAACGCTCTCCTCTCCGCGATCTCGCACGAGCTGCGCACGCCGCTCGCGACGATCGTCGGCGCATCCACGAGTCTTGCGGAAGCGCCGGAGAGTATGAGCGAAGCGGCGCGCCGTGAGCTCGCACGGGGCGTTGCGGAGGAAGCGCAGCGCATGAGCGACATCGTCGTGAAAGTGCTCGAGCTCGCACGGTTGCAGGCCGGTGCGACGCGCGTTCAGGCGGAGTGGCATCCGATCGAGGAAGTGATCGGCAGCGCGCTATCGAGGATGGTGGCGAGACTCGCTCATCACCGCGTGACAACACGACTTCCAGCCAAGTCGCGGCTCGCACATCTGGATGCGGTGCTCATCGAGCAGGTGCTGGCGAACCTGCTGGAGAATGCGGCCAAGTACACGCCTCCCGCTTCGCACATCAACGTTTCGGCCGCGTTCTCGCGCGGCGAGCTCGCGATCACGGTCACCGACGACGGGCCCGGGCTTCCACCCGGCGAAGAGGAGAAGGTGTTCGACAAGTTCCACCGTGTCGCACGCGAAAGCGTGCCGGGCGGCGCGGGACTCGGACTTGCGATCTGCAAGGCGATCGTGGAAGCGCACGGCGGCACGATCTACGCCGAAAACATCCCCGCGGGCGGTGCGCTGTTCCGGTTCACGCTGCCTCAGGACGAGAAGCCACCCTCCATTCCACGCGAGACCGAGGAGCAGACGGCTTGACCTCGGCAAGGCCCGTCGTCGTCGTCCGCCGCTTCCTGCGCACGACCCTCGACGCCCGGAACTTCGAAGTGGTGGAGGCCGAAAACGGGGCGCGCGGCATCACGGACGCTGCGAACAGACGGCCCGAGTGCATCATCCTCGACCTCGGGCTGCCGGACATGGACGGCGTGGAAGTCATCCGTCGCGTGCGCGAGTGGAGCACCGTTCCGATCATCGTGCTGTCTGCCCGCACGCAGGAAACGGAAAAGATCGCGGCGCTCGATGCGGGCGCGGACGACTACGTGGTCAAACCGTTCGGCGCGGGGGAACTGCTCGCGCGATTGCGAGTCGCCCTGCGACACGCCTCCACGGCAGAGCACGGCGACGACGGCGCTGTCTACGTCCGCGGCGACCTCCGCGTGGATCTCGGTGCGCGGCGGGTGACGCTCGCGGGTTTCGAAGTGCATCTCACGCCGACGGAATACCGGCTGCTCGCCACGCTCGTCAAGCATCGCGGTAAAGTCCTCACCCAGCCTTTTCTTCTCAAGGAAGTATGGGGACCCGGCCACCTCGAGCGCGCGCATTACCTGCGGATCTACATGGCCAACCTCAGGCAGAAGCTCGAAGCGGACCCGACCCGCCCCGCGCTGTTTCTCACCGAAACGGGTGTGGGGTATCGGCTGAACGACGCGTGAGCTCTTCGACGAATCCTCAACCTCAAGCGCCCTCCTGCCCCCTTCGTATGCGCACGTCGGTCGCACTTCGGAAGGGGCCTTTCCTGAGCGTGACGATCTGCTCCTCGATCCACTTCGTGACGCTCGGGTGCGGAAGCAACCCCGTGCGGTCAGCCACGTAATCGAGTCCTTTCAGCACGCCCGCATAAGGGCCGAACCCGTGTATGCGAAACGGGATCACGATGGCGGTTCCGCCCTCCTCGGCAGCGCGCCGCACGTAACCACGGACGCGCGCCTCGGCCGGCTTGCGCTTCTCGGGCCAGTCTTCGCGCAATGTCTCGACCTGCACGCGCCGGAACGGAAGCGCCTGTCGGATCGCGTCGGCGCGCGCATTGATCTGCGCGATCCACTTCTCGTTCTCGGCATCGTCGGCCGGTCCGTGCGCCAGGATCAGCACGTCTTCGCGCTCCGGCGCCCGGCTGAGCGCTCGCGCCCGCTCGGCGAGGATGGCGCCGGTCACCGGTGCTTCGCCCAGTCCCTGCGCGCTCAATGTGAACGACGCATTCGACTGCACTTTCCAGAACGCCATCGAGTGCCCGTGCCCGTGATGGCCCTCCTGCGCCTGCGCCGAGGCGGGCGGCGCGTCGGGCGCGCCGGGAGCGAGTCCCAGAATCTGTCGCGTGCGCTCGTACCAGCTTTCGCCGCTCACGAAGAGACGCACGACGCCGATCTCGCGAACGCCTTGCGCTTCCAGTTTTCTGACGGCGTCCTGCATCGTCACCGCATCGGCCATGCCGAAGGCGATCTCCACCGGATAGCGGCTGCGCAGCGGCTCGACCGCGGCAGACACGCCGCTGATTCCACTCGGGTGACCCGCCGTGGGCCATGACGAGAACGCCGAAGGTGTCCACCGATTGCGCGGCCGTCGCCGGCTGAACGATGCTCGCAAGAGCGAGCGCGAATGCCATGGCGAACGCACGCGTGCGAACGGCACGCGCAATGAGAGGAAGAAACTGCATATTGCGTCTCCTGGACGGAAGGGTCCGTTCGTCAGAACTGATACTTGAGCGTTACCCGTGCATTGCGGCCGGGCTGACTGAAGCGATCGAGTGTCGCGGCGTTCACGGCGAGCGGCGACGTGCCACCGCCCACGCCCTGCAGATCGGACCACAGGAAATACTTGCGATCGGTCAGATTGAACACGCCGGCATTCAGCACGAGCTGTTTCGTCAGGTTCCAGTAACCCAGCAGGTCGAACCGGCAAAGCCGGGGCTCGCGACCGGCACCGGCGCCGTCGTCTGGTCGATCCCGTGCTTGCGTTCGACGAACGTGCCCACGAACTGTGCACCATAGCGATTCGCCGGCGCGTTGTAGGTGATCCCCGTGACGAGCTTGATCGGCTCGATGCTGTTCACCGGCTGATCGCGGTCGGTGTCTTCGCCTTTCGCGTAGGCGAACGAGCCGATGACTCCGAAGCCGTTACCGAGCGCAGCCTCGCCGCGCGCTTCGAACCCGTAAATGCGCACGTTCGTGAGATTGATCGACTGGAACGTGATGGGCACGACCGTGCTGCAACGGGGATCGCCGGGACAGTTCAAGGCGGTGAGCGAGCTGATGAAGTCCCTGTAGCGGTTGTAGAACGCGGCGACGCTGAAATTGCTCGCGGCGAAGCGCCCGCGCAAGCCCGCCTCGACGCCGCGGCTCCGTTCCGGCTTCAGCTCGGAATTGGGGATCGCCGTGTAGCCGAACTGGAGATTGGTGAAGCCGATGTTGACATCGTTGTAAGGCGGAGCGCGAAAGCCGTGCGCGTACTGGCCGAACAGCGTGTATTGCGGACCGAGACGGTAAAGCACGCCCACCTTCGGCGACCACGCTTCTTCCTTTTTCTCCACCGGCGTGATGCCGGGATTGTCTTTCGTAAAGAGGAAATCCGGAAGCGGCTCGAGCTTGTAGTAGTCGTAGCGCAGGCCGGGGATCACGCTCCACGGGCCGAACTTGAGCTCGTCCTGGATGAACACGCCCGCGAGCGTCGTATCGCTCACGGGGAAATCCCGCGCCGGAAAGTTGTCGGGCGGGACGCTTCTCGTTGAAACGCCCGTGGTGACGTTGGTGCGCAGCGCATCGCGCACTTGCGACGTGTGCATCTTGCTGTAGTCGAAGCCGTAGATGAGGTGGTGCGACCACGGGCCCGTCTCGAAGAGCTTTTCGAGCTGCGCATTGAGTCCGTAGATACGCTGCCGGAAATCGAACCCGCGGTCGAACACGCATGTATTCGTGCCGACCGTGACGCCCGAGCACGCCGCAGTGGTATTGGCCCGCGTCTCGAAGGTGCTTTGGGCCGCGTGACTTTCCTGGTAATAGATCTGCCAGCGCGCAAGCTGAAACAGCCGTCCGCCCGCGTTCTTGTATTCGTGATCGAAGCTCACCCGCTCGCGCTTCTCGTCGTCATTGCCGGCGAGCCCGGTCGTTCGCGGCGTCTGCGAATTGAGCGTCAGCACGTTGGTCGCCGTGCGGTTCTCGAGGCGCTCGGCGGTCAGCCTGAAGCGATTCTCGGGATTCAGAACGAAGACGAGCTTGCCGAGGAAATTGCCGTCGCGGTAGGACTGCGGATTGGGCTCGGTGCGGCTCGGCCCCGCACCGCCGACGGTGCCCTTGTTGTCGGTCTCGCTGCCCGCGCGGTAGGTATAGAGCACCATGCCCTGCACGGGGCCGCGTCCGGCCGCGAGCGTCGTCGTCGAGAGCCAGCTATCGTCCGCGGATGCGTAGCCGCCCTTGATGCTCGCGAAAATGGGCTTGTCGGTGAGCGCCATGTAATCGCCCGGGTCTTTCGTGATGTAGCTCACCACGCCGGCGATCGCGTCCGAGCCGTACAAACTCGATCCGGGTCCGCGCAGGATCTCCACCGCCTTCAGCGCATCGATGTCCACCACGTCGCGCGACGAGCTGCTGAACGAACCGAACGAGAACGCGTCCGGCACCCGGATGCCGTCGACCTGCATGAGCACACGGTTGCCGCCGATGCCGCGGATGTTGAAGCTGTTGCGGCCGAAGCGCCCCACGTTGTTCGACACCGACACACCGGGCTCGTAGCGCACGAGATCCGAGATGTCCTTCATGACGTTGCGTTCGATCGTTTTCTCGTCGATCACGGTTACGGTGCCCGGTACGTCCTCGACGGGGCGTTCGGTGCGCGTCGCGCTCACCGAAACCGGCGGCAATTGCTGATCGGCTGCCGCCGTGACTTGTGCAGCCGCCCCGGCCGGGACGGCGAAGAGCGCCGCGAGCGCGAGCCGTACGCGGCGGCGGATCGGTGAAACGCAGTGAGTGGATCCCATCTAGCCTCCCTTTTTTTCGATCTGTTCTGTTTTCTATGGGGGCTGGCTGGGGACACGGCGTTCCTTGGCTGGCTTGCTGCGAGCGAACGCGTGAGGCGCTGCATCAGGATGCGTTCGAAAAGCTGCAGAGACGCACCTCCTTCCGCTAACCCAACTTCCACATTTCGAAGGGCGGTATTGTGGAATATCAATAACTTAGTGTCACGGGTCGCCACTACATTTCGGTCCTGTGTGGCGGGCGCAGACGCTCCGGTAAGGTGAGGCCGAGATGCTGTAGAAGAATCGCCTGTTCGCGATCCGGGCGCACCACACACCGCAACCGTAACTCTCTGCGCGAAGCCTCCGCGAGCGGCAGCACGATATCTGCGGCGTGAATTCGTGAGAACTCGGTCAGGATGTTACGCGGTGCATCACCGAGGCCGGCGCGCGATTGCCATTGCTGCAGCGTCTTCCACAGCGCGTAAGCGAGGAAGCAGACCAGGATGTGCGCTTTGATGCGCTCTTCCTTGTGGTGCCAGATCGGGCGGATGCATAAATCAGACTTCTGAATGCGGAAGGCAGCCTCGGCTTCGCTCAGTTGGACGTAGGTCTTCCAGAGCTCTTCGTCGGACCACTCGTGGATGTTGCTGCGCAGGATGTAGGTGCCTTCGCTCACGCTGGCCCAGTCATCCCACTCGGCACGCGCGCTCCACTTCAGTCTCAGGCGCGCCGGCACGGCTTTATCTTCGGTAATCGCGATCGCGTAGCGGCCAGCGGCACGCGAATTCTTTTGCAGCAGCCGGCCGATCTGTCGCTCGAGCACACCGCGATCAAGCGCACGTTTGCTCTTCTCGATGCGCCGTGCGAGTGAGTCGAGCCCCTCTTCGATGCGAGAAGCGAAGCGGCCGTGCATCGCCTTCTCTTTCTCCAGCCGGCTCGCCGAGCGACAGCAGGAAGGTTTCGGCTCCGTCAGGGCCGCGGCAGATCTTGACCTCGACGTCTTCGCGAATGTGGCGCCAATCGTTCTTCTCAGCGAGCTCTCGGGACCAGCGCTTTAACTCCGCACGCGCGCTTCCTATGACGTAGCGCCGGCCCGTTTCATTGAGCCAGGCGATGTTCTCGGCGCTGACCATGCCCCGATCCATCACCCACACGCGCTGGGCTTTCCCGAAGCGCCGCTCCATACCGGCTACGATCTCCTGCACCGTGCTGACATCGGCCGTGTTGCCGGCGAAGATCTCGTAGCCCAGCGGCATGCCCTCGCGCGTGACCACCAGTGCGATGTTCACCTGCACGCAATCGGGACGATGATCGCGCGAATAGCCACGTCGCGCGATGTTCGGGTCGGCGACACCCTCGAAGTAGGTGCTCGTCACATCGTAGAGCAGCAGATCGTAGTCGAGCTCAAAGAGCTCACCCAGTCGTTTCACAAGGTGCTGCTCGATTGCCTCCTTGTGCGGCAACAACCGATCGAGCGCCCGGTAGAGCCGCTCGTCATAGATGTCTTCGCTCTTCACCCCGAGCAGATCTTCCAGTGCCGTGGTGCGATACCAGCGCTCGGCCACATGCAATTCACTCGAGGGCTCGCACAACCGACCAATCACCAGAATCGCAATTACATCGGCCCACGCCACCGCTTCACGACCCGGCGGCATGAGCGCGCTACACAGCTCATCGAACTTCAGTGCTTGCCACAGCAGCCAGCCCAGCCATACCGCACCGAAGCTGCGCGCGCGCTCAAGACGAACCCGATCGAGTTCTACCGCTACCGCGGCGCTCGGCTCATCGCCTTCAAAGAGCTTGCGCTGAGAATATCCACCCGCGTGACCCGATATGCTGCGCGCCAGCGCGGCCGCGCGCGCACGCCCCCGTGCATCCAGCTCACCGAGCTGCGCTACCGTCTCCTGCACCACCTTGCGGCCACGGCGCACCGAGCGCACCAATTGCCAATACACGTGCGTCTTGCCGTCTTTGCGTCGCGTCGTGTGTCGCAGATACATGAACACACATTCTCAGCACACACCCCATTCGCCGCAACCGACTGGGTCGCCACTACACGCCGCTTTTGCTATCGTTCACCCAAAATCAGCCCCGGCATCTGCATCTCGCTGTGCGTTCTCACTCTGCGCAGTCGTTGTTGCAGCTGCGCGACACCCCGCTGCTTTCGGCACCAGCACTACCGAACTGTGGAAGTTAGGCTAAGTCAAATGGAGCGCGATGCGATAGGTGACGAACGCGGCCGCATACGCCAGCGCGAACAGATACGCCGCCATCACGAGCGGCATCGTCCAGCCGCCGGTTTCGCGCTTCACCGTGGCGAGCGTCGACAGGCACTGCGGCGCGAACACATACCACGCGAGCAGCGACAACGCCGTTGCGAGACTCCAGCTTTGCGCGATGAGCGGCGTGAGCGCGCCCGCGGTGTCCTCGGCCGCGGCGGAGAGTGCATACACGGTGCCCAGCGCGCTGACCGCGACTTCGCGCGCGGCAAACCCCGGCACGAGCGCGATGCTGATCTGCCAGTTGAAGCCGATCGGCTCGAACAGCACGGCAAGCCCGCGGCCGAGCATGCCGGCGACGCTGTATTCGATCGCCGGTCCGGTCGCGCCCTCGGGCGGCGCCGGGAAGCTTGCCAGGAACCACATTGCGATCGTCAGGATGAGGATGATCGTGCCGACGCGCTTCACGAAAACCATCACGCGCTGCCACAGACCGATCGCGATGTTGCGCAGTGTGGGAAGGTGGTAGGAAGGCAACTCCATCATCAACGTGCGTACCTGCCCGCGGGTCGTGAAACGTTTGAGCACCCACGCGACCGCAAGGGCGCCCAGGATTCCCGCCACATAGAGCGCGAACAGCACGAGGCCCTGCAACTCGAGTCCGCCCCATACTTCGCGCTTCGGGATGAACGCGCCGATGAGGAGCGCATACACGGGCAACCGCGCCGAGCACGTCATGATCGGCGCGATCATGATCGTGACCATCCGGTCGCGCGGATTGGCGATGGTGCGCGCGGCCATGATGCCGGGAATCGCGCAGGCAAAGCTCGACAAGAGCGGAATGAACGAGCGACCCGACAGTCCGACGCTCCCCATCAGGCGGTCGAGCAGGAACGCCGCGCGCGGAAGGTAACCCCACTCCTCCAGCAGCAGGATGAAAGCGAAGAGGATCACGATCTGCGGGAGGAACACGATCACGCCGCCCACGCCGGCGATCACGCCGTTGACGATCAGGCTTCTCAACCAGCCTTCGGGCAGAGCGCCCCCCAGCACTTCGCCGAGCCATGCCGTTGCGGCTTCGATCGCGTTCATCGGCCATTCGGCCCACGCGAATACCGCCTGGAAGACGAGGAACAGCACGACCGCGAGCAGCACCGGACCGACGACGGGATGCAGTACGACGCGGTCGATGCGGTCGCTCGCCGTATCCGGCATGAGCTCGTCCAGCCCCAGCGCGCGCAGGATACGTTGCACGGCGTCGTGGTCCGCCTCGGTCTGGCTGGGTCCTTCCGCTTCGGCGCTGGCGGTGCCGCCCGTCGCCACACCTCCGCCTCATCCAGCAACGTGCGCAGCGCGTCGGCCCCATGCGCGGTGACGCCGACCGTCGGCACGACGGGCACGCCGAGCTCCGACGCGAGCGCGTCCGCGTCGACTTTGAGGCCACGACGCGCCGCGACGTCGGTCATGTTCAGGGCGACGACGCACGCAAAGCCCAGGCGCTTCACCGCCAGCACGAGCCGGAGGCTCCGCCGCAGATTCGTGGCGTCCACCACGCACACGACGAGGTCGGGGCGCTTCTCGCCGGGCGCGCGGCCATACAGCACATCGGATGTGATGCGCTCGTCGGGAGAGCGCGGATTCAGGCTGTAGGCGCCGGGCAGGTCGAGCACGCGCAGCAGCTTGCCTGCGGGCGTGGTGAGCCGCCCTTCCTTGCGCTCGACGGTGACACCCGCGTAGTTCGCGACCTTCTGGCTGCTCCCGGTGAGAAGATTGAAGAGCGCGGTCTTGCCGCAGTTCGGATTGCCGACGAGCGCCGCGAGCGGGCCGCCGCGATACACATGGATGACTGCCTCGCTCATCGCTGCACGACCGCGGGCGGGGCGACGTGAACGCACGCCGCCTCGGCACGCCGGAGCGCGAACGTCGAAAGCCCGATGCGCACCACCAGCGGATCGCCGCCCGGAACGAAACGGGCCAGCAGCGTTACGCGCTCGTCAGGGATGAATCCGATCTCTGCGAGCCAGCCAGCCCATTCGGGCGCACCGGGGGGCGCCGACACCTCGCGCACGACGAGAGGCTCACCGATCGCAGCTTCGTCGAGCGTGACCGGGGCTCCGGCGCTCATGGCGCCGCCGGCTGCGGCTTGGCCGGTGGAACAGGCGAGCCGAGCAACACCGCCTGGGTCCCTCCGCCGCCTGGTGTTGCGCCGCCCGCAAGCGTGGACAGTCCCTGACAGAACGAAGAAAGCGCGCCGTTCTTCAGTAGCACGCAGGGCTTGCCATGCTGCTTGCAGTGGCGCTTGACGACGTAGTACGCGCCGTGGCTCACGTTGCCGGTGAGGCAGATCACGGCATCGGCGCTCGCGAGGAAGGCCTGGAGCCGCGCCATGCTGTTTTCGAGTCCGCCGTCGTGGTAGGCGAATTCCCCACGGCAGTGTTCGACGAGCACCCGGTATTGCTCGACGAGACCGGCGCGGCCTCCGACGCACAGGACGCAGCGCCCCGCGAGCTCCGCGGGGCAACTCGCGCGCGGACATGGCTCCATCGGGCGCGCGTCTTCCGCGCGCAGCGCCGCGAGCAGGCTCTGCGCAGAGCGCGCCTCGTGTCGCGCATCGGAGAGCGCGCGTTCGAGGCGCTCGCAGCGCGCAGCCGCCTCCGAGAGCTCCGAAGCGCGCGCCTCCGCGCGCTCGGCGCGCCGTGCCTGCTCATGGGCGCGCTGCCGCAGGTCGGAGATGGCCGCTGAGCCTTCGAACTCGCGCAGCCGTGCTTCGACGTGCTCGCACCGCGCTCGCGCCGCAGCCGCCTCCGCCGCGCGCGCTTCCAGCGTATGGATGAGCACGTCCTTCTCGGCGAGTTGGGCCGAGGCCCGACCGCCCAAGCGCTGGAGTTGCTCCTTGAGCGCCCTGTTCTCCTGCTCGAGCTGGACGAGGCGCTGCAGATCCGCGCGGCTGGCGGCACCGACCTGGTGCGACAGCATGTGCAGCTCTTCGGTCGCCCGCACCAGCGTATGGGCCGAGGTCATCGGGTGCGTCATGAGGGCCCACAGCGGCCCGGCCAATTCGCCGCGCCCGAGCGTCTCTTTCCAAGCTGCGCGCAATTCCTCGTCGTTCCTGCTGTCTTCTAAGCGCCGCACGGCGAGCGGGAACTTGCGCTCGAGCCCCTTGTGCATGAGCTTGGAAAGCGCACCGCGTTCGCGAGCGGCCGTCACGGCGATACGGTGAAGCTCGTAATCGGTCGCCGTGCTCCATTCCACTATGCCGGCCTGGCGCGAGAAGCGGCGCAGCTCCGGCATCGAGATGCACGTGCCGATCACGATGCAGTGATGTTCGGCTTCGATCTCCCAGAGCTTACGGCGGCGGCTGGCAGCGCCATCGTGCTCGGGCGGCGCGCTTTCGGTGTGCTGCCGGGTCGGAAAAAGCTGAGCGACCGTTTCGGCAAAGCCGGGCTCGGTGCCCGGCATTTCAGGCATCAGTGGCATCGGTAAACCGTGTCTGGCTTGGCGTGACGAGGGCATCCGTTCCCATGCGTCTCTCCCGGGATGCCGCGAGGCCCGCCGTTAACGGGACGAATCGCGTCGGCGGAAGAGCCGGAGGATGGCGAAGGACGCCCCTTTACATTAATGATAATCGTTCTTATTTGATATCGCAAGTTTTCGACCACTATGGCGAGCGCGCTCTGCAATCGATGGATGCGCGGCTCGTGCTCCGCGGGCTGCAGGCCGCTGCCCCCGTTTGATGAACCAGACAGAGAGGCCTGTGACGAACAGCGCGAGAGGCGCGAGTCCGCTCGCGAACGTCAGCAGACGGCCCGGTTCTCCAGCGATGTCGCCCGTGTGCGTCGGGAAGATCCACTCGAACATGACACGCGAGGCGACCGGCATCCACGTTGCGTCGTGCGCCTTCAGCACTTCACCCGATACGGCGTCGATCCAGACGGAGAGCTTCGCGCCGCCGCCGTAGCGCTTCTTCGAATCGCCCGGCAGCAGCAGGCGAGCGTGATACGGGGCCTTGTCGTTGCCCGGAAGCTGAATTCCCGCCAGGCGTGCGGCCGGATAGGCGCGCGCGACGATGTTTCGCACGGCTTCGACGCTGATGCGTGGGCCGACGCCGCTCGAGCGCGGCGCCTTCCGTGGACGCTCGATGTCGAGAGCCGCGACGATCGGCGCTCGCGTGTACTCGGGAAGACGAGCACGATTCCGGTCAAGGCGACCAGCGTCAATGGAACCAGCAACGCAATGCCGGCCACGCGATGCAGGTCGTAATTGACCGTGAATGCCCCGCCCTTCCACCGCACCTTCAACGCCCGAATGACGCTCCTCGTGCCCGGCCACCACAACACGGCCCCTGTCACGCAAAACAACAGGAGAACGATGCCGAACACGCCGACGATCTGCTCGCCCCACGTATGCTCGCCCACGAGCAGGCTCGAGTGGAGATCGAACAGAACGCCGGAAAAAGTCTGCCGCGGGTCGAAGGAAGCGAGCACCGCTCCCGTATAGGGATCGACGTGCGCTCTGATCCAGGGCCCGCTGCCCGCGCCGAAACGATCCTTCATGATGACCATGGCCGCTTCCCCGGCGCCAAGTGGCGGTTGGATCGAAACGAAGGTCGGCACCGCTGCGGGGTACGTTTGAACGGCGTTCGCAACGAGCTCGTCCAGCGGACGCATCTCGCCTGGTGCGCTCGCGCGAAACCACTCTGGATTCAGCAATTGCTCGATCTCGGGGCGATACATGACCGCGCTGCCGGTAACGCCGACGAACACCACGGCCGCGCCGAAAAAGAGGCCCGCATAGAGGTGCATGAAATAAAGCACGCGCCGCATGGCTACAGGAATTTCCACTCGAGCGTCGCGAGGAAATGGCGCGGCGCATCGGGCTTGAAGAACGGCGCACGCGTGGGATTCAGGAGGATCTCGCGGTCAGCGAGGTTGTAAACGTTGAGCCGCGCAGTCCATGCCTTCGTTTTGTAGAAGAGCGCCGCGTCGACGCGCGTATAGCCGGGCACCTGGAACGTGTTGTTCGCATCGCCCTGGCGCTCGCTCAGGTAGTAGGCACCGAGGCCAAAGCCGAGCCCCTTGAAGTCGCCGCCCTGTAGCTCGTAGCTCGTCCACAGGCGCCCAAAAGGTGCCAGATGATAATCGTTCTTATTATGGAGTCAAGCGCCGGAGTGCTCTCGAGGGATCAAGCTCAGTCATGAGGGCGTATGCGAGACGAACCGGCGCGACGCCTCGCCTGCCTTTCAACTCGACTGCGCGAGCAAGTCCTCCAGCCGTCCCTTGATCGAATCGCGCGTGCGGCGAAACTCCGCCATGATTTCTTCCTCCGAGTCCCCGTGACGCCCCGCGGATCGTCGAACGCCCAGTGATGCTGCGCGAGTCCGCCAGGCGGCAGCGCGCAACCTTCTTCGGCGCACAGCGTGATCAACGGTGTCGATGTCGCCGAGCGGGACGTCGCCCACGGGCTTCGGACGCTGTCTCGAGATATCGATGCCGACTTCCTGCATGACGCGCACGGCGTACGGATTGACGTCGCGCGCCGGTTCGCGCGCCGGCGCTAGCAGACGCTGCACACCGGGAGGAAAGAGCTTGCGCGCCCAGCCTTCGGCGATCTGGCTGCGCGCCGAGTTGTGCACGCAGAGGAAAAGCATCCCGCGCGGCATGTGCCGGCCCGCCGGCTCGACCATGCTGCCCAGGTGCCGCATGTCCTTGCCGACCACCATGAAGATCACCATCTCGGCGAGATTCGTGGCGTGGTCGCCGATGCGCTCGAGGTACTTCGCGATCGACTGCGCGCGCACCGCGCGGTAGATGTTGCGCGGATCCTCCATCATGTAGGTGAGCAGCTCGCGAAAGACCTGGCCGTAGTAAGCGTCGACGACGCGGTCGCGGTCCACCACCTCGCGGGCGCGCTCGGGGTCGGCCTGCACGAACGCATCGAGTGCGTCGCGCACCATCGCCTGCACCGTTTCGGCCATCCGCGGAAGGTCGACGTAAGGCTTCAGGATCGGCTCCATATTGAGCTCGACCACGCGCTCGCAGATGTTCACGCAGGCGTCGCCGATGCGCTCGAGATCGGTCACGAGCTTGAGCGCGGTGGTGATCAGCCGCAGGTCGGACGCGACCGGCTGGCGCTTGGCGAGGATGCGCAGGCACAGCTCGTCGATTTCCACTTCCAGCCGATTGATCTGGTGGTCGAACTCGATCATGCGGCGCGCGAGCTCGCTGTCACGCTCGGTGAGCGCGCGCATGCTGTTAGCGATCATCTCCTCGACCTTCGCGCCCATGAGCAGGAGCTGGTCGTGGAGTTTGTGCAGCTCGGCGTCGTATTCGCGGTCGGTCAGAGTGGGCATGGCTGCTTTCCTATCCAGAGTGACACGCTTTCAAGCGCGCTGCAGCGTGAACGAGAACGTCGAGCCCGCGCCGAGCCGGCTTTCGACCGACACCGTGCCGCCCATCGCTTCGACCAGGTGCTTGACGATCGACAGGCCCGAGGCCGGTGCCGCCGAGCTCGCGCGAGCGTGCCGGCATCGACGCGGTAGAAGCGCTCGAACATGCGCGGCAGGTGCTCCGGCGCGATGCCGGGGCCGGTGTCCGCGACCGACGACGCGCACCACGCCGTCTGCTCGGCTGCCGCGCTCATGCGCACCGCGGCGCCTTCGGGACAGTACTTGAGCGCGTTGTCGATGAGGTTGCCGAGCACGTGCTCGAGCGCGCGCCGGTCGGCCCGCACGCGCGGACGCGCCGCGCACATCGTGTGACAGGCCGATGCGCTTCACCTGCGCGCGGTGGGCGTGCTGGCGAGATCGTGCGGTCGACCACCGCGCGCAGGTCGAGCGGCTCGATCTCGAGCTTCAGCTCGCGCGACTCGATGCGCGAGAGCTCGAGCAGGTCGTCGATCAGGTTGCGCCAGCCGCTCGGCGTTGCGCTGGATCAGCTCGATGAAGCGCTCCGGCGGCTTTGCGCATCGTTCTCCACGGTCGCGCAGCGTCTCCGCGGCCGCGCGCACGGTCGTGAGCGGGCTGCGCAGCTCGTGCGACGCGTTCGCGACGAAATCGCGCCGGACCGCTTCCAGCCTGCGCAGCTCGGTCACGTCGACGAACACCGCGAGCACGCCGCCCGGTGCGTCCTTGCAGCGTCACGGCCCGCACCAGCGCGCGCCGCGGCATCAGGCCGGCCAGATCGATCTCGACCTCGCTCGGCGCTCCCGCGCGCGGCGTTCTCGAGTAGCTGGTTGAGATCGGCGTTGCGCACGACCTGCAGCACCGACCTGCCCGACCGCGTCGGGGCCGATCAGCAGCATCGCGCGCAGCGCCGGATTGGTAAGCACGATGCGCCCGTCGCGGCCGACGACCAGCACGCCTTCGTTCATGCTCGACAGGATGCCGGTGAGAAGGTCGCGCTCGGTGCGCAGTTCGTCGAGGCTTGCGCGAGAGGCTGTCTGCGAGCTGGTCGAGCGCCTGCCCGAGCGCCACGATCTCGTCGTGACCCGGAGGCACGCGTGCGCGAGCGAGATGTCGCCCGCCGCCATCTGCCGCGCGAGCGTCGGTAAGCTCCCGCAGCCGCCTGGAAGTGAGCTGGGCGGCCGTGAGCGACAGCGACGACCGCGACGAGAGCGCGACGAGCGCGCCCATGGCGAGACTCTTGTGCATCTGCGCGATCGCGGCCTCTTCGACTTCGGTGAGGGGAAGGGCGACGCGCGCGGTGCCGACACGCCGCCGCGGCTCGTATCGGGAACGGCGGCATACATCATCCGCTTGCCGACGGTCGAGCTGTAGCGCACGCTGCTGCCCTCGCCTGCGCAGCGCCTCGATGATCTCCGGGCCGCGCGCCATGGTTTTCCACTTCCGCAAGCTGCTCGACGTCCACTTCCGAGTCGCCCGCCACGGCGCCGGCCTGTCGACCAGCGTGACGCGCGCACGCGCGCCACCGCGAGCTTCGTCCGCGAGCGCATCCACGAGTCTGCGGTCGCTCGAGCCGAGCGCTCACGGCGGCGCGCTCTGCGCGATGAGGCGCGCCCGAACGAGCAGGTCGGCGCGGATGCGCTCGGTGAGCTGGCTCTCCAGCGCGCGCGACAGATACACTTCCGCCGCCAGCACCGAAACCGCGATCAGACCCAGGGAAAACAGGAACAGCTTGAAGCCGTATGCCCAACTTCACGCGCCGTGCTCGCGCTTACGTTGGGGACGCTCCGCGCGCGAATTTGTGACACACGCACTCATCGGCAGGGCCCCTCGGCTTAAGCTCACGTCCCGTTCTCTCATTTTCTGTAACACGCCCGCTCTATGCTGAGGGCACTCACCCCGGAGCACCTCGACATGATGATCGTGGATGCCATCGGTTCGGCAGTGTCGGAGCATGCCGTTTTTTTCCTCGTCACAGCCTATATCGAATCGCTCACCATTTTCACACGAGCTCGGGCATACCCGAGTCCGTCATCGCTCTGCCGGTCGGCGGTGTGGACGACCTCAGGCGGCGCACGGAGATGCTGCGCGAGACGGGCAACGGAGCCTCCGGGAACGTAACGGCCGCCGCGGCCGAAGCGACGCCATCCTGGAAGGCGCGCTCGCGCGTTTGCGTCAGCTCGGGCAAGCGCCTGATCCCGGTGACACGCTGGGCGCTTCGCGCAAGGCAGCCTGCCGCACCCCGGAGCGTCTCGGGCATGCCATCCAACGCTTCGTTCGTGGCGCGGCCCGAGCCGAAGGCGAGCGCCATCTCAGAGCGCCCGCGAGAAGCGATAACCCGCGCTGCGCACCGTCTGGATCAGCCGGTCATGGCCGCCCGGCTCCAGCGCCTTGCGCAGCCGGCGGATGTGCACGTCAACCGTGCGCTCCTCGACGAAAACGTGATCGCCCCAGACGTTGTCGAGCAGTTGCGCACGGGAATAGACGCGGTCCGGGTGCGTCATGAAGAAATGGAGCAGCCTGAATTCCGTCGGGCCCAGCACGAGCGCTTCTCGCCCGACGTGACCCGATGGCTCGCCGGGTCGAGCCTGCAGCCCGTCGACCTCCACCGAATCGTCGGTCACCTGGGGCGCGCGCCGGCGCAACACGGCCTTCACCCGCGCATTCAGTTCCCGCGGGCTGAACGGCTTCGTCATGTAATCGTCAGCGCCGATCTCGAGCCCCGCGAGCTTGTCCTGCTCGGAGCTGCGGGCGGTGACCATGATCAGCGGAACGCCTTCGCGTGCGCCGATTGGCCCGCAGCCATCGCGCGAGCTCGATCCGCTCATGCCCGGCAGCATCCAGTCGATGATCATGAGATGCGGCAGCGCCTCGCGCACGATTTCGAGCGCCTGCTCGGCGCTTGCCGGCGCGTATCGCCTCGATGCCCGGCCTTCTCGAGGTTATACGCGATCAGCTCCTGGATGTCCGGCTCGTCTTCGACGATCAGTATGGTTGCCACTATCGGAACTTTAGCCTGCTTTTGTCCGCCCGGATATTATTGAGCAATCATTACGCTTTCGTTACAGGGGGCAGCGCTCGCCTTCGGCTCGGGCCCCCTGTTCTGCTCGACGCCTCGTCCGCGTCATCGCGTCGTCATCGTCCTGTAATGCGCCGTGCGTATGGTCGGGCTTTCCGTTACCGATCCCACACCATGAGCAAAGTTACAGTGACGGCGACAGCGTCAACCCGTCCGGCAATCCCCACATAACCGAAGTCGCAGGTGCGAGGTTTCCCGGCGCGATTTTCTGCTGACGGCGGCAGCCCTGCCGCTCCTGTCGGCTGCACCGCTGGCCGGATGCGTATCGGCGCCGGACCTTGCATCTGATCCCTGCCCGCGAAGACGCGGCTACACCCGGATTCGCGAGCATCGCCATCTCGACCGACGATGCGGTGCGCGTGCCGCCCGGCTACACGGCGACGCACGCTCTACAAATGGGGCGATCCCATCGGTCATCCATCCGGGTCGCCTGCATTCAGACCCGACGCAGGTAACACCGCCGAAGAACAGGCGCTGCAGGCCGGCATGCATCACGACGGCATCCACTACTTTCCCGCTGCCCTACGGCTCGCGCAGCTCGACGCGCGGCCTGCTCGCGATGAACCACGAGTACACCGACGATGGCCTCCTGCACGGCGACGGCTTTGCGAACTGGAGCGCAGACAAGGTGCGCAAAGCGCAGAACGCGCACGGTTGCAGCGTGATCGAAGTGGCGCTCGCGGACGGACGCTGGAGCGTCGTGCGCCCGTCGCGCTATGCGCGCCGCATCACGGCCGCCACGCCGATGCGCCTGTCGGGGCCCGCGGCAGGCGCGCCGGCGATGCGAACGGCCGCCGATCCGTCGGGCACGAACGGTTCTCGGAACGTTCAACAACTGCGCCGACGGCTACACGCCGTGGGGCACGTATCTCACGTGCGAAGAAAATTTCGACGGCTATTTCGTCAATACCGGCATGCTGACGGCGGAGCACCGCCGGTCGGGCATCTCGCCCAAAGGCCGCGGCTACCGCTGGAACGAGTTCGACGAACGCTTCGATGCCGGCAAGCATCCGAACGAGCCGCATCGCCACGGCTGGGTCGTCGAATTCGATCCCTACGACCCTCGGTCGACGCCCGTCAAACGCACCGCGCTCGGGCGTTTCAGTCATGAAGGCGCAGCGAGCGTACACGCGTCCGACGGACGGCTCGTCATCTACATGGGCGACGACCGCGCGTTCGAGTACATCTACAAGTTCGTGTCGGCGTCGCGAGTCGATCGTTCGAATCGCGCAGCCAATCGCGACCTGCTCGACCGCGGCACGCTGTACGTCGCGCGATTCGATTCGGACGGCACCGGCTCGTGGCTTCCACTCATGCATGGCAGCGGCAAGCTCACGGCCGAGGCCGGCTTCGCCGATCAGGCCGACGTGCTCATTCGCACTCGCGCAGCCGGCGACGCCGTGGGTGCGACCAAGATGGACCGCCCCGAGTGGATCGCGGTCGATCCATCGAGCAAGGAGGTCTACTGCACGCTCACCAACAACGCGAATCGGGCGGTTGCCAAAGGGGCGCCCACCGATGCGGCGAATCCGCGCGTGAACAACGTCTTCGGCCACGTCATCCGCTGGCTGGAAAAAGGCAGCGACCCGGCGGGCCTCGCGTTCACGTGGGACATCTTCGCGCTCGCGGGCGATCCGCAGCACAAGGAGAGCGAGAAGCACGGCAACCTGAAGGGCGCGGCGTTCGGCAGCCCCGACGGCCTATGGATCGACGACAACGGTCTCATCTGGATACAGACCGACGTATCGACGAGCACGTTGAATCGCGGTCACTACGAGCGCCTCGGCAACAACCAGATGCTCTGCGCCGATCCGCGGACGCGCGAAATCCGCCGCTTCCTGACAGGGCCCCGCGGATGCGAAGTGACCGGCATCACGACGACGCCCGACGGCCGCACGTTGTTTATCAACATCCAGCATCCCGGCGAGAGCCCGAGCGAGCGCAGCGACCCGGCGAATGCACAGGCGGTGAGCACGTGGCCCGACGGCCCTGGCGGCGGACGGCCGCGCTCCGCGACGGTCGTGATCCGGCGCGACGATGGCGGAGTCATAGGCACCTGATCGATCGGTTCGAGGCTGGCTCGCGCCGAGCGGAAAGGACATCCCTCGGCCGTTGGTACTCGAACGCGAGCGGTTGCGCTTCGGTGCTGCGCCTTCGTGTGGGAGCGCGCGCCGTGACCCATTTGTCGAGACGCAGGCGCGCCCTTTGCCTATACTGCCGAATGCCTGCACGACTCCCTTTCGGCGCAATCGGTGATGGCTGAGTACTCGACGCTCGCTGCGGTCGATCTCGGAAGCAACTCCTTCCACTGCCAGATCGCCCGCGTCGTCGGAGATCAGATCTATCCGCTCGATTCGCTGCGCGAGCCGGTCGGCTCGGCGCGGGGCTCGGCGATGACAAGCTGCTCGATGCCGCGTCGCAGGAGCGCTCGCTCGCCGCGCTGCGCCGCTTCGGCGAACGGCTGCGCGGACTCGATCGTCACGCTGTGCGCGCCGTCGGCACCAATGCGCTGCGCGTGGCGAAGAATGCGCCGGCGTTCCTGAAGCTCGCGCGCATCGCGCTCGGCTTCCCGATCGAAGTGATCGCGGGACGCGAAGAAGCGCGGCTCATTTTCATCGGCGTCCAGCACAGCCTGCCGCCATCGAAAGAGCGCCGGCTCGTGATCGACATCGGCGGCGGCTCGACCGAGTTCATCATCGGCAGCGGCTTCAAGCCTGACAAGCTCGCGAGCCTTTACATGGGCTGCGTGAGCTTCAGCCAGCGTTACTTTCCGGGCGGAATCGTCACGCGGTCCGCCATGAAGGACGCGGAAGCTCGCCGCGCGCAACGAGCTCCAGCCGCTGATCGCCGAGATTCTCGCAGAAAGCATTGGGAGCAGGCGGTCGGCTCTTCCGGCACCGTGCGCGCGCTGGCCGAGCTCGCGGCAGACGGCGCGTCGACCGAAGGCGCCATCACGCGCGAGGGGCTCGACAAGCTGCGCAGCACGCTGATCAAAGCGGGCAGCGTCGAGCGCATGGAGATTGCAGGGCTCAGGGCGGATCGCATCCCGGTGATACCGGGCGGGCTCGCGATCCTGAATGCCGTTTTGTCCGAGCTCGATATCGACGAGCTCACGCCCGCGACGGGCGCCATGCGTCAGGGACTGCTCTACGATCTGCTCGGCCGCGTCCACCACAAGGACATGCGCGACGTCACCGTCGCGCAGTTCATGCAGCGCTACCACGTCGACGCGGCGCAGGCGCGGCGCGTCGGCACGCTCGCGCAGTCGCTCTACAGGAAGCTCGCGGCGGACGCGAGAGACGCTGGACGACAGCGATCCGACCTACATCGGCTGGGCCGCGAAGCTGCACGAAATCGGCATCTCGGTCGCCTACAGCGGATACCACAAGCACAGCGCGTACATCCTCGAGAACGCCGACATGCCCGGCTTCTCGCGCGACGAGCAGTCGCAGGTCGCGCTGCTCGTCCTCGCGCATCGGCGTTCTCTGAAGAAAGTGCAGGCGCGCATCGAAGGCGCGGTCGACCTTCGGGCCGTGCTGGCGCTGCGGCTTGCCGTCACCTTCTATCGCGGACGAGCCGACATTGCGCTGCCCGTCCATCCAGGCGCGCTACGGCGGCGCCCGCTTCCGCGTGAACGTCGACCCGCGATGGCTCGCGGGCAATCCGCTCTACGGCCGCCGCGCTGCGCGAAGAAATGCGCGGAATGGCAGCGCATCGGATTCGAGTTGAAGGTGCCCGAGCTCGAATCTGCACCCGCGGCGGACGCGAGCGTGCTTCCCGTGTGAACCCGTCACCGTCTCCGGGCTACAGCAGGTCCGGACTCAGCACCGCCACGACACGGGGCGAGGACTCTCCCTCACGGCTCGCGATCCACCAGATCGCGCCTTTCTTCATGTGCCAGCGAACGGGGCGGCCAGTGAGCGCCAGTGCGGCTGCGCTGCCCAGCGTCGGCTGATGGCCGACCACGACGACCGTGCCCTTGCCGTGAGGCCAGCCGCATGCTTCCAGTAGCGTCCCGAGGCTCCCGCGCCGGGTGCGAGCGCGTCGTCGGTCTTCTGTTCGCGGTCGAGGAGTTCGGCGGTCTGCTGCGCTCTGACCGCCGGGCTCACGATGAGCCGCGCGTTCTTCGGCAGGTGTGCGTCGAGCCACACGGCCATGCGCTCGGCTTGTTTCAGTCCCTTCGGCGTGAGGCGCCGGGCGTGATCGTCCCGGCCCTCCTCCGCATCGGCATGCCGCCACAACACGAGATCCATCGGCCCGCTCCCGTCGCCCGTCTACCAGAAAGTGGGCGTGCGCCGGAAGCTCTTCCACGCGCGCTCGAGCTCCGCGTGCAGCGCCGCGCCGCGACCGGCGCTCCACCCGATCAGAACGCCGCGCGCTTCCGCCATCGCGATCTCCTTCGTATCGGCATGGAGCTCCGAGAGCAGGCGTTGCAGACGTCACCGCGTCGTTCATGCGTGCCAAGGATATCCTGCAGGCGCGCAAGACGCGCGCGCAGCACGCGCGATGCCTCCGTATCGAACAGCGATGCGAAGAATTCGACTGAATAGCGCAGCTTCTTGATCGCGATCCGCAGTGCGTGCCGGCCGGCCGCGTCGAGATGCGCAAGCTTGTGGCCGCGCTTTCGCACGCGCTCGTAGCGGCGCTCGAGCTCGGACTGCGCATACGCCCGAACGGGTGTCGCGAGCCGGGCGAGCTGTTCCTCCTCCGCTCCGTTCTGCCACGCCCGGGCGGCGAGCCAGCCGGAGAGACCGAGCATCGCCTGCGGGTAGCGCCGCGAGCGGAGCGTGCGCCGCACGCCCCGTTGAGCCTCCAACCGCTGCTTCCGCGCTGCTGCGAGAAGAGGTCCGAACGCCGCACTCTCGCCGACGGCAGCACGGACCGACGGCAGCGTTTCCGTGACGAACACGTCCCAATCTCGGGCGGGCCCCAGGCGGCTTCCGAGCCAGCGCAGGTCCGCTTTCACCGTGGTGTCGCGATCCGGCGGGAGCGCATGCGCAAACGCGCTGAAGCCCGAGCGCAGCCGCCGCAGCGCAACGCGCATCTGGTGCAGGAACTCCGGGTCCGCGCCCTCGAGAGTGCCTTGCTCGTTCGCCTGGATCTGCCGCAGGTTTTCCCACGCGATCGCTGGCGAACGCGTCGCTCACGGTCATGTCGGTCGTCAGGCGGGGAGCGCTCGCCTTGACCGGAGTGTGCCGTGCGTTCCTGAACAGTGCGTAGCCGCGCTCCGCTTTCGAACGGCCCTCCAGTGCGACCGGCGTCGTCTCGGCGATCTTCAACGCGAGATCGAACAGCGCAGGAACGCTTCCCGCCTTCAATTCGAGCTCGAGCTCACTCAATCCTTCCACGCGTTCTCCGCTGCGGATCTCGCCGCGGTCAAGGCTCGCCTCCACGCGCGAAGCATCATCGAATACGAGCATGCGGGTTGATCGCACGAAGTCGGTCTCGAAGACGGGTTGCAGCGCATCGGCGATGTGCGGCGAGCGAAAGAGCGCGCCGGCTTCCGGATCGAACTTCGCGAGATCGGGCGTCGGCCCGCTCACCTCCACTTCACTTTCGTTGCGCCGGTGCAGCGCGCCGTGAACATCTCCCGCCCATTTGACGGTCTGGACCCAGCGCCGTCCTTCACGCCTCACCCGCAGGGCGACACCGGCCCTGCTCAGCGCGAGGTCGGGGGTGTCGTAGTAGATCGCACGGAGCTTCCGCGGGCGCGTGGGCTGGCTGCTCCCGAGCACGGGATGAGCGCCGAGGCGCCGCATGGCCGGTGGCGGGACACGTAACTTGAGCTCGGTTTCCACCGGCAAGGAGCCCATGGGCGTCTCGGGTGTTTTCAGGACGCTTGATGGCTCGCGAACCGTTCGAGCAGCAGGCTCTGTGCGCTCGATGGGGGTGCCTCTCCCGCCGTCGCCAGCCGGTAGCTGCCGTCCGATCGCATGAGCCACGCCTGCGTGTTGTCTTCGAGGTAAGGCGTCAGGCCCTCGTTCACGATGCGCCGCTTCAGCTTCGGATCGAACACCGGGAAGCAGACTTCCACGCGCCGGAAGAAATTGCGTGGCATCCAGTCGGCGCTGGAGAGATAGACGTCTTCCGCGCCGTCGTTGTGAAAGTAGAACACGCGCGTGTGCTCGAGGAAGCGGCCCGACGATCGAGCGCACGCGGATGTTGTGCGAGCAATCCGGTATGCCGGGCCGCAGCGCGCACACGCCGCGCACGATGAGATCGATCTCCACGCCGGCGCTGCGAGGCTTCGTAAAGCGCGGCGATCACCTGCGGCTCCAGCAGCGCATTCATCTTCGCGATGATGCGTCCCTTGCGTCCGGCCTGCGCGTGCGCGGTCTCCTCCTGGATCGCGCGCAGCACGCGGCTGGTGCAGCGTGAACGGCGACTGCCACAGGTGCTTGAGCCGCGTCGCCTTGCCGAGGCCCGTCAACTGAATGAAGACGTCGTTCACGTCGGCGCAGATCTCCTCGTTCGCAGTGAGGAGACCGAAGTCGGTGTAGAGCTTGGTCGTGCGCGCGTGATAGTTGCCGGTCGAAAGATGCACGTAGCGCCGCAGCCCGCCGTCTTCGCGGCGCACGACGATCAGCATCTTGGCGTGCGTCTTGTGGCCGACGACGCCGTAGACGACGTGAGCGCCCGTTTCCTCCAGCCGCTGCGCCCAGTTGATGTTGGCTTCCTCGTCGAAGCGCGCCATGAGCTCCACGACCGCGGTGACTTCCTTGCCGCTGCGCGCCGCCGCGATCAGGATCTCCATCAGCTCCGACTCGGCGCCCGTGCGATACACGGTCTGCTTGATCGCGACGACGTTCGGGTCGCGCGCGGCCTGCTGCAGGAACTCGACCACCGGCTGGAACGACTGGAACGGATGATGCAGCAGGATGTCGCCCTCGCGCATCGCCTGCGAACATGTCGTGCCCGCGTGCGGCCATGACCGGAACGCCGGGCGTGAACACGGGAACTTGAGATCCGGGCGGTCCACCCCGTCGGGCACGCTCATCAAGCGCACGAGATTGACGGGACCCTCGACGCGGTAGAGATCGGCGCGCTCGAGACCGAACTGCGCGAGCAGGAAGTCGCTGATGTGCGGCGGGCAGTTGTCGGCGACCTCGAGCCGCACTTCGTCGCCGAAATGGCGCTGCGGCAGTCCGCCGCGCAGCGCCGTGCGCAGATCCTTCACTTCTTCCTCGTCCACGAAGAGCTCGCTGTTGCGCGTGACGCGAAACTGATAGCGAGTCGACGACACGCATGCCGGCGAAGAGCTCGCCGACGTGCGCGTGCAGTATCGACGAGAGAAACACGAAATCGTACTGGGCCGCTCGCGATCTCCGTCGGGCAGGCGGATGACGCGCGGCAGCACCCGCGGCGCCTGCACGATGGCGATGCCGGAGTTGCGCCCGAACGCGTCCTTGCCCTGGAGCTCGACCGCGAAATTGAGGCTCTTGTTGAGCACGCGCGGAAACGGGTGCGCCGGATCGAGCCCGATCGGCGTCAACACCGGCATCACCTCGCGCAGGAAGTAGTCCTTGATCCACGCGGCCTGCTCGGGCGTGAACTCGGCGCGCCGCAGGAAACGGATGCCTTCGGCTTCCAGCGCGGGCAGCACTTCGCTGTTGAGCAGCCGGTACTGCGCCGCAACGAGCGCGTGCGCTTCGCGCGGCGACCTGCTCGAACACCTGCTGCGGCCGCATGTTGTCGGGACCCGACGGGGGCCGAGCCCGCTTCGATCTCGGCCTGCAGCACCGGCGACGCGGATCTCGAAGAACTCGTCGAGATTGCTGCTGACGATGCACAGGAATTTCAGGCGCTCGAGCAGCGGCGTGCTCGGATCGGCCGCCTGCGCGAGCACGCGGCGATTGAACGCGAGCTGGCCGAGCTCGCGGTTGAGGTAGAGCTGCGGCGGCGGCTTCAGCGGCCGGGTCGCCGCGACGTCGTTAGCCATATGCGTGAACAGACTCGGTGCTGCAGACTCCGCGGGAAGGCCCGCAGAGTCGGTAATAGCCTCGTCCAGGGTGGACACGTTTCCTCCTGTGCTGCCGCTACTGCGCCTTCGCGTGGCATGCCCTCGACGGAACGACAGTCTATCACCGGGTCATCTCCGCCATGCGGCGGTCTCCCGCACGATGAGCGAGCGTCCGACCCATCCGGGCTAACCGAAGCGGCCAGTGATGTAGTCTTCGGTCTCCCGGTTCTTCGGCTTGATGAATATCGTATCGGTCGCATCGAACTCGATGAGCTCCCCCAGGTACATGTACGCGGTGTAATCCGATACGCGCGCCGCCTGCTGCATGTTGTGCGTCACGATCAGGATCGTCACCTTGCTGCGCAGCTCATCCATCAGCTTTTCGATGTTGGCGGTCGCGATCGGATCCAGCGCGGAGGTCGGCTCGTCGAAAAGGAGTATCTCGGGTTGGGTCGCGAGCGCGCGGGCGATGCACAGCCGCTGCTGCTGGCCGCCCGGACAAATTGAACGCGAGCTCGTTCAGCCGGTCCTTCACTTCCTCCCAGAGAGCGGCGTTGCGCAGAGCCTCTTCCACCTTCTGGTCGAGCAGCCGGCGATTGCGCTCACCGCGTACCCGCAGGCCGTAAGCGACGTTCTCGATAGATCGACTTCGGGAACGGATTCGGCTTCTGGAAGACCATGCTGATGCGCATGCGAACCTCGATCGGATCCACGTCGGCGCCGAGGAGATTCGTCCTGTCCGGATGCAGGACGATCTGCCCCTCGTACCGGTTGCCCGGGTATAGATCGTGCATGCGGTTGAAGCAGCGCAGGAACGTCGACTTGCCGCATCCGGATGGTCCGATCAGCGCAGTTATCTTCTTTTCGTAGAGCGGCATTGACACGCTTTTCAGCGCCTGGAATTGGCCGTAGTAGAAGCTCGAGCTCCACGGACTCGGCCTTCATGGGGGGGGCGGGTGCTTCCGAAGATACGGGCGTCCTTCGCCAGCGCCGTGGCGGCTCACCATTTGATTTTCTTTCTCATGCGGTAGCGCAGCCATATCGCGACCGCGTTCATCGACAGCGTCATGACCACGAGCACGAGGCCTGCAGCGGCGGCGTTCTGGTGAAAGGCAGCTTCAGGTCTCGACGTCCAGTTGAACATCTGGATCGGCATCACCGTGAAAGGAGACCACAGCCACTCGAACGAAAGAAAGGGCGGCTCGGCTGTGCACCGGGGGGCGGGCAGGAACGCGATGAACGTGAGCGCTCCGATCGTGATGATAGGGGCGGTCTCGCCGATCGCGCGCGCCATGCCGATGATCACGCCCGTCATGATGCCGGGGGTTGCATACGGGATGATGTGATCGGAGGTGGTCTGCCATTTCGTCGCGCCGAGCGCGTAGGCACCTTCCCGTATCATTCCCGGTATCCGACGTATGGACTCCCGCGTCGCGACGATCACGATCGGCAGAATCAGGAGCGCGAGCGTAAGACCGGCCGTGAGAATGCTCTGGCCGAGCCCGAACTGATAGACGAACAGACCGAGAGCGAGCAGACCGTAGATGATCGAGGGCACGCCGGCGAGATTGGTGACGTTGATCTCGATGAGATCGGTCATCCAGTTCCGCGGCGCGTACTCTTCCAGATAAACCCCGGCCGCAACGCCCAGCGGCACGGCTGCGGCCGCGGTGACCAGCATGACGAGAACCGATCCTACCCAGGCAGACAGTATCCCGGCCTGGGCCGCCCTGCGCGACGGGAATGAAGTGAAGAAGTCGGGTCTCAGGCGCGACGCACCGTCGATCAACATGTCCACGAACAGCGCCGTGAACGTGAGCACGCCGATCATCAGCGCCAGCACACCGACGATCCCGAACGCGAAATCCCATCGCTTGTGGAGCGCGATGAGCGCGCGGATGTCGGCAACGCGAGAGGCTTCGCTCATGGTCAGTAAACCTGACGGAATCGCTTTCTCAGGAGATGCCCAAGCACGTTGAACAGCAATGTGATCAGCGCGAGGGTGAGGCCGGCCGCAAAAATCGTCTGATAGGCGAGCGAGCCGTGAGGAAGATCGCCCAGCGCCACCTGGACGATATAGGCCGTGATCGTGGCGGCCGGCTCCGCGGGATTCCACGTGAGGTTCGGCTGCATGCCGGCGGCAATGGCCACGATCATCGTCTCGCCCACCGCCCGCGACACGGCGAGTATGTAGGCTGCCGCGATGCCCGAGAAGGCCGCGGGCGCAACCACGCGAACCGCCGTCTGAAGGCGTGTTGCGCCCATCGCATACGAACCCTCGCGCAGGTTCATCGGCACCGCGCGCATCGCATCCTCGGACAGCGAGCTCACATAGGGGATGATCATGATCCCCATGACGAGCCCGGCAGACAGGAGATTGAAGCCGGGCAGCGACGGCCAGATTGCCTGGAGCAGCGGGGTTACGAACAGCAATGCGAAATACCCGAAAACGATCGTCGGAATGCCGCCGAGCAGCTCGAGAAACGGCTTCGCGATCTCGCGCACCCCGAACGGCGCGAACTCGGACAGGTAGATCGCGATGATGGTCCCGAGCGGTATCGCGACGAGCAGAGCGACTCCGCGAGCTTACCATCGTGCCGGCGAGGAGCGGCACGATGCCGTAATGCGCGTCCGCAAAGAGCGGCGTCCATTGCGTAGTCGGTCAGGAACTCCACGATCGAGACTTGCCGGAAGAACGCGAGCGACTCGGTGAGCAGAACGACCACGATGCCGATCGTGGTCGCGACCGACACGGAAGCGGCCAGGAAAGGACGAGCTCGATCGCGCGCTCCTTCACATGGCGCAAACGCCGCCGCGCGAGGCGCTCACTCACGACGTGATCGGACACCGCATCTATTCCGGGAGCTTGCGAGAGGGCAGTCATCCAGCCGTTATGGTGCGAAGTTTACAGAGTTGCCGCGCCAGGCCGGCCGGCAAAAAAATCGGGAGGCCTTTCGCTGCCTCCCGGGCCGTGTCTATTGACAGCAGGTCAGAGCTTCGCCTCGAGCTTCATCAACTGCTCGATCGTCAGCCCCACCTTGTTTTCGCCGTCGAACTTCGTCCCGACGCGCATGGCCTTCAGCGTCTCGAGGTTGTAGCGTGTAGGCCTTGGGAGGCAGCGGCACGTACTTGACTTCCTTCGCGAGCTTCTCCCCGTGCCGGTTGAAGTAGTCGATGAACTCTTTCACCTCGGGCCGCTGGACCGCCTTCGTATTGACGTAAATGAAGATCGGGCGGGCAAGCGGCTGATACGTGCCGTTTATCACCGTCTCGAGCGACGGAGACACCGCCGGTTTGCCGTCCTTTTCCACGATCGGCACGGCCCTTAGCTTGTCGCGGTTTTCCAGGTAGTAGGCATAGCCGAAGAAGCCAAGGGCGTTCACGTCTCTCGACACGCCCTGGACGAGCACGTTATCGTCTTCGCTCGCCGTGAAATCGCCCGCGGCTCGATTTCGACTTGCCGGTGACGCCTCGGTGAAGTAATCGAACGTTCCTGAATCCGCGCCCGCCCCGTAAAGCTTGATCGGCTGATTTGGCCAGGCCGCATTGACCTGGTTCCAGTGTGTGATCTTGCCCTGCGCGGCAGGCTCCCAGATCTTCTTCAGCTCCGCCACGCGTCATGCTCTTGATCCAGTTGTTCTTGGGATTGACGACGACGGTGAGCGCGTCGTAGGCGACGGGCATTTCGAGATACTGGATGCCCGCCTTCTTGCAGTCTTCCATCTCGGCCTTCAGGATCGGTCGAGACGCGTTGGAAACGTCGGTCTCGCCTCGGCAGAATTTCTTGAAGCCGCCGCCGGTGCCGGAGATGCCTACCGTGACTTTCACGGCGCCCTTCTTGGATTTCTGAAAGTCCTCTGCGACCGCCTCGGTGATCGGGAAAACCGTGCTGGAACCGTCGACTTTGACCGTCTGAGCCCAGCTCTGCGCGGCTGCAGCTGCGACCACGGCTGAGATCGCCGCGAGCACGCCGAACCGCGTGATCTGCTTGAAACTCGTCATAAATTTTCGCTCCTGAATAGGGTTTGTCATCTCGTGACGCTGAATCGTAGCGGGCGCACATTACGGAAACGTGGCAGCGAGTCGATTCGGAGGTTTGCGCCGCCGCACGTCCGCTCAAATTCTTTGAACTGTACAGGCGCGGTGTTACAGAAAAATGACACTTGCTTCGAGCCAGTCGAACAATCGATCCCGGAACGTGAGGAGCGTGGCTCTGACGCTGGATCGAACGAGGTAATGCGACGGCAATCTGGAGTCGGGGAGCGCTCAGGCGTTACGGGGGTGTCCCGGCATGGCCGCCTCGCAACGTGCGGAAGCAAACGGTCGGCGCGCCGCGTAGCGCGATTGCACAGACGCAGTCGCTCGGAGACGCTTGCCGTTCAACCCCGACGGAAGCGGGTAACCCTACGCATCGACGCGGGCAATCTCCGCCTCCACGAAGCGATGGGTAAGCATCGCGAGCTCACGGTAGAACGCGCTCTCGGCGCCGCGTTCGATCGCCGCCGCAAATTGCGGCATCCAGCGCCCGAGATGCTGGGCCAGGTATCTTTTTTTCAGAGACGATAGTGACGCGAGCGCCGAAGAGTCATTTTTCAGGATCGCCTGATGCTCGCGAAAAATCAGCAGATACAAGAACTCCAGTTCCGCCGCAACGTGATCCGGCAGTTCTCGAAAGCGCTCGTCGAGTTCGAAGCCGCCCTCGCGATAGAGCTCGACTACGTTCATCGTCGAATCCTGCATCAATGTCTTCTCGCCCGTGAGCCAGGCGGACCCGTATGGCTTGGCGAGGATGTCGGTCGGGCCCAGAAAAAGACGCGTATAGTCAACGAGCAGACTCTCGATTCCTGCAGAAGCGAAGTGTTCGCCCAGGCGGGCTGCGCCCGCAGCAAGTTCAGGATCGATCAGCGAGGCCGCTTTCGACATCGAATCGAACAGCCTTTCTTCCACGAACTCCGGCCCGGGTTGGTAATAGCAGCCCGCGAGGAATCGGCACAAGTCAGCGCGAGCCGCCGCGATGGTCGTGTCTCCGTCAGTCATACGAACCCTGAAATCGGGTAGGGAGCGCGGTTACCCGCGCCGCCCTCCCACACCACCGTACGTGCGGTTCCGCATACGGCGGTTCATGAGGCACGCTGGAGGCGCCGCACGGTATCGAGCAGCGACACCAGCCCCAAGGTATCAAACCACGACTTCGGGAAGGCCGCGTTCATGTGCGAGGCACCCGCATTCCACCACGGTCCTCGTCCGTTCGTTGCCGAACGCCATGCCCGGTCTGCCGTCAGTCCACGCCGCATCAGGTTACGGGCGCGTGCCGCCGCCCGCTTCCATTGCCGCCACAAGACGCAACGCAGTTTCCGCCTGATCCAGCCATCGAGCGTCTCCAATGCCTGCTTGCCGCTGGCGAGCTTAAAGTACGCTGCCCAGCCGCGCAGCAGCGGGTTCAACTGCTCGATGGTGTAGCCCAGGCTTCTACCACGTGCGCCGCGCAGCCGTGCGCGTACTTTATCCGTCATACGCTTTAAGCTCGGCTTCGCAATGCGCAGTTGCGGCGCCCTGTGCCAGGTGAGGCTGTAGCCCAGGAATTTGCGTCGCCACGGCACGTCCACCGCGCTCTTGGCCGCATTCACCTTGAGTTTGAGCCGTTCCGAGATGAAGCGGGTAAGGCTTGCCAGCGCCCGCTTGCCTGCCTGTTGGCTGCGCACATACACGTTGCAGTCATCGGCATAGCGGCAGAAGGTATGGCCGCGCCGTTCCAGTTCCCGGTCCAACTCGGTGAGCACAATGTTCGACAAGAGCGGTGAGAGTGGCCCGCCTTGGGGCGTGCCTTCCGTTCGCGGACTCACCAGCCCGTCTTGCATCATGCCCGCCTCAAGATAGCGGCGGATCAGTTTGAGCACGCGTGCATCGTCGATCTTGTCTGCCAATTTGCTCATCAGTCGGTCGTGATTGACCCGGTCGAAGAACTTCTCCAGGTCGATGTCCACCACCCAGCGCTTGCCATCTGCCACGTGGTTCTGTGCAGCTTTCAGCGCCTGATGTGCGTTCCTACCCGGCCGAAAGCCGTAGCTCGCCTCCGAGAAGGTCGGCTCGAAGATCGGGGAGAGCACTTGATGCAGCGCCTGCTGGATCAGGCGGTCGATCACCGTCGGTATGCCGAGCGTCCTCAGCCCACCATCGGGCTTCGGGATGTCCACTCGACGCACCGCCGAAGGCACATACGCCCCCGCCAGCAGCTTGGCCCGAATTGAAGGCCAGTGTTGCTTCAGATGGTCTTTGAGTTCGGCCACCGTGATGTCGTCGACACCCGCGGCACCCTTGTTCTCCACCACCCGCTGATACGCAAGCTGAAGGTTACGGCGTTCTACTACCGCTTCCATCAGCCCGCTCGCCTCCGCTTTCGTCTGCATGCGGTCCGCCGCGCTCGCCTCGGCACTCACGCAAACCTCACCGGCTTCCGTCCGGTTCCGCCCACGTAAGCCTCATCTACTCGATGTGCTTCTGCCGTCATCGACTCACACGTGTCACCGCCGCCTACTCGCGGCACTTCATGTTCGGCCCTTCGGTGTTGCCACCTACTATGGCCTCTGCTGACTTCTGGTGCCCCATTGCCACGCCTCTCGACGTCGCTAGCTCAAGGCAGAGCACCAGATCTCCCCGGGTATGACGCACTCACCTTCACGCTTATGCCTGTCGGATCTACGCCGCATCGTTCCGTGCATGTATCGGGCTTCGCACTTCTTTGCCTGCTCACCCCGATGCAGCGCCTCTATCCGCTTCCTGTTCGTCAGGCCAGCGCTTTGCCTTCGGCTTCCTCCGGATTCGCAGTCGCCCGCGACACCCTTGCCTTCAGCTAACACTTCCCCATGCCGGGTGTGTAGAGGACTCTCACCTCCAAGTGAGTGCGCCCTGCCGGGCGCACAAAGAAAAGGGCGGGAAGGCCCCGCCCTTGATGATACGCGCCAGCGAATCACAGGCGCGGACTGTACTTCCCTATATAGTGTACGTTCGGTTTCGTGCCCTTTTCTTCCTTCAGTCGGAATGACTTGCTGGCCGCGAGCACCTTCGAGATCTCCGACGTCGGGTTCTCCTGGTCTCCGAATATGCGGGCTTTCGCTGGACACGCGTCCACGCACGCAGGCTGCAGCCCGTTGCTCACGCGGTGATAGCAGAACGTGCACTTCTCGACTACGCCGTCCTTTCGCAGGGGTTGCGCGTCGCCGCCGGCGAACCGATTCATGGCGGGAACGGGCGCGCCGGCCAGTTTGCTTGTCTCCGCGCCTGATGCGGTGCAGCCCGGAATGATCGAGCTCTTGTCGGCCCACTGAGGCTGCGATTGCTCGCCATGCGGGTTGAAGCTGATGACGCTGTAAGCCTCCCCATTGAGGCTCGACTCACCGAGTTCGGCGCTGCTATACGGACACGCGTTCTGACAGGCCCGACATCCGATGCACAAGCTGGGGTCGTGCATCGTGATGCCTTCGGCCGTTTTGAACATCGCTTTGGGTGTGACAGGACATGCCGCCACGCACGGCGCGTTCTCGCAATGGTTGCACAAGACCGGGATCACCCACTGCGTCGTCTTCGGGAACGTCCCTTCCGTGCGCATCAGAAAGTCGGCGTAGTTGTAGCTTTGGCCATTGGCGCGAGTTCGGGTGTTGTTCTCGGCTTTGCAAGCCAGGGCGCATGCTCCGCAGCCCACACACCGCTGCAGATCGATCACCATTCCTAGTTTGGGCATTTGCTAATCTCCTTGCGATCGCGAGCCGGGCTTCAGGCCTTCTGCACTTTGACGCCGACAAAACCGCCGTTACGAGCAGTCGCGCCGCTCAAGCGATCGTAATCGTCCACGAGCACCTCATTGTTGTTACCGCCGTTCGGCAGCGCCTGCGCGTAATCCCCCGCTGCGACGCGCCCATACGCCCAGTGTCCCTGGCCGTATGCTTTGGCAACCGTCCCGGGGCGTACACCTTCCCACAGCTTGAGCTTCGTGACGATCGAGCCAGCCAGCGACGACACGCGAACGGTATCCCCTGACTTCAGCCCCAGTCGCTTGCCGTCGCTGGGGTTCATCTTGAGAACATCGCTATACGAGACGTCCCCCGCGTCCACCTTCTTGAACTCGTGGTACCACGGCAGATTCGCGGAGCGGCCTTCGCGATTCAGGCGCGACTTGTAGTCGATGAAGTCGAACGGGTACTCCGATCGGCTGCCATGCCGTTTCGGAGGCTCGTAGTGCGGCACATACGCCAGCTCGCCACGGGCGACATACCCGGTGACGGTCAGCACGTCATCAGGTGTCGTCTGGAATTTGGCCGCGTGAGCGGTGAGCCCCTTCTTCAGTGTCTCGCTGTAGAACTCGAACTTCTTGGTTGCACGTGGAGAACTTGCCGCCCCACCCGCGTTTGTAGGTGTACTTCGGCCCGACGAAGATGCCTTTCTTGCGGAAGTCGGCCCAACCCTCGAGCTTGTCGCCCTTTGAGTGGCTCCTTCGGCATCCACAACGGGGCACTCGAAATCTTCGCCGCGATCTCGGTGAACTCATGCTCGTTCCTGGGTGTGGCGCCCGTTTCCGGATCTTTGAAGGCCTTCGACAGGTAATCGAACAGGTTCGGGAAACCTTTGTCCCGGAGCTTGGCTGCCAGCAGCCACACGACTTCGGTTTCTTCCTGCTTCACATCCCACAGGCGCTTGGCGGCAGGCTGCTGAATCGTCGCGTAGCCGTAGGTGTTGCCCATGTTCGTGATGACCGAGAAGCCTTCGCTCGAGTTGTACGTAGACGGGAGCACCACGTCGGCGAACTGCGTCATCTCGGACGCGTTCGTCACCATGTGCGCGAAGAACGGAACAGCGGCAAGCGCCTTGTCCCAACGCGCCGGGTCGGTGCATGAGAAGTTGAAATTGGTCCACGAGGACAGGAGCACCTTGACCGCGCCCGGGTCTTTGAGCATGCCGTTCGCGATGTTGTTCGTCACGACTCCGCTTCCGGGCCTTGCGTTCATCATCGCCGGCATGTCTTTCTCACCGCGACCATCGATCTTCTTTGCCTTGCCGCCGGCTTTGGCGATCTCGTCGACGTACGGGTCAGGGCTGGGGAACCGCCCGACGGGACACACTCGAGCTCTGGAGGGTGCCGCCTTCGACGTCGATCGATCCAAGCAAGTCCGTTCAGAGCGTGTACGGCCATCGCCGCATAGGTGCCGCGGGGATTCATCGCGACGCCGGGGCCCATCCAGACTGCGACCTTCGGTGCGGCCTTGCCCATTGCACGCGCAACCCGCACGATCTGTTCTGCCGGGATCAGAGTCTCTTTCTCGGCCCACTCGGGCGTGCGGTCTTTGAGCTCGAGGTTCCACCATTTCACCAGGCCATGCGTCTCGAACTCCTCGAATGCTGCTTCGTCCACGTTCCGGCCGGCCACAAAGTGATTGATGCCGTCCTTGAACGTGCCGACGAAGTCGGCGTTCCACAGCCCTTCGGTGAGCAGCACGTGCGCAACGGCGCCGGCCAGGGCACCGTCCGTGCCCGGCTTCACCGGCAGCCATTCGTGCGCCTTTGCAGCCGAGGTCGACATTCGCGGATCCACCACGATGACGGAGCCGCGCGCCAGGATCTCGCCGAACTTGTTGATCGTGTTCGGCACCATCCGATTGGACGCGAGCGGATCGGTCCCCCAGGCCACCAGACAGTTGGTGTTGGCAAGATCGTAATCGCGATAACCGAAGAAGCCCTGGGTCAGTCCCGGCCCCATCTTTTCCGCTTCCGCGCAAATGGCGCTGTGCGAGAAGTAGTTCGACGTGCCGTAAATTTTCGGCAGGGCGCCGTAGAGGATGTCGGTCGAGGTCGATGAATAGCGGCCGCGGATATAGGTAAGTTTCTGGGGCTCCTTTGCATTGCGCAGCTCGATCATCTTGTCGGCGACGAGATCGAGCGCCTCGTCCCACGTGATTGGAACGAACTTCGGATCGATGCCTCGGCCCTTCTGCGGATTGGTGCGCTTCATGGGCACCTTGATACGGTCCGGATCGTATGTCTGCTGCGGAATCATGTGCCCACGGGGACACACGTATCCATTGTTGGTCTTGCTCAGCGGATTGCCGCGAACACGCACCGCGCGCCCGTCCTGCACGAAGATCTGGATGGCGCACCATTGAGTGCAGCCCTGACACGCCGTAGAAACCCATTCGCCCTTCGGCGCCCCGGCCGCCTTTGCCTTGCGAACGGTCATGGCATTCGTCACAGGTTCGCCGGCGAACGACATTCCTGCCGCAAGCCAGCCGCTGGTCGCCGCGGAGGCCTGGATGAAGGCGCGTCTGCTGAGTTTCATGTGGAGCTCCTGATGTGGGATGCGGGCTTCATCGCAGACTATTCCTGCGATCCAGCGCAAACGTTGATGGACATCAAGGCGGGCGGATGTTGCTGGGCACCGTTCGATGCAGAGCGCCGCAGTGAGAATCACTCTTGACTGAAGCGTCGCCGGTGCGTCCGTTGAGATGGAAAGCTATAGGCGGTGGTCCGACCGACGGCAGGCTCCCGACCGCGCTCCCTCGCGCTCTCAATCGCAATGAAACCGTTGAAAGCGCTCATAAAGAAGTGCCTGACATTAAATGCGCCTGAAGCGACCGTCACGCGGCCAACCACTGCTCGACCTTGTCCCGACTGGGCACGCCACCGGCATGCACCACCCTCCCGTCGATTACGACCCCCGGCGTCGACATGACGCCATAGCTCATGATGTCGCGCAGCTCCTGGACCTTCTGCACGGTGACGCTCACGCCTTTCGACTTCGCCACCTCTTCGATGATCGCGATCGTGGTTCTGCAGTTCGCGCAGCCGGTACCGAGTACTTTCACTTCCATGACGAGCTCCTTCTGACGAGAGAAAAGGCCGATAGTGCGGCGGCACTGACGCGGCGCTGACGTTCAGAGAACGGCATTGAAAACGTAGCCCACGATGAGAATGCCAGCGGCGACCACGCCGATGAAGGTCGCGATCAGCCGCGGCTTGAGGACCTTGCGCAGGATGATCATCTCCGGCAGCGACAGTGCGATCACGCTCATCATGAACGCGAGCACCGTGCCGAGCGCCGCGCCTTTGGCGAGCAACGCCTGCACGATGGGGATCATCCCGGCGGCGTTGGAATACATCGGCACGCCAAGGACCACGGCAAGAGGCACTGCCCACCAGGCTTCCTTGCCCATAAAACCCGCCATGAACTGCGCCGGTACGTAGCCGTGAATCGCGGCGCCGATCGCAATACCCACGACGATGTACGGCCAGACCTTTCCGACGATAAGCCGTACGCTGGCGAACCCCGCGGCCACTCGTTCCGACAGAGAAACCCGGACATCGCCTGCGGACGCATGAACATGCGGCATGTCGCGCACCCAGTCCTCGAGGTGTTCCTCCATCCTGAGACGGCCTATGATCCAGCCCGAAACGATCGCCACGGAAAGGCCCAGGCCGAGGTAGAGCGCGGCGATCTCCCAGCCGAACAACGCAAAGAGAAGCGTCAACGCCACTTCATTGATCATCGGCGCCGCGATGAGAAACGAGAACGTCACGCCCAAGGGCACGCCTGCCTGAACGAAGCCGATGAACAGCGGGACTGCCGAGCACGAGCAGAAGGGCGTGACGACGCCCAGCGACGCCGCCATGATGTTGCCGACGCCCTCGCTGCGCCCGGCGAGGAGGGCCCGTGTGCGCTCGGGCGTGAAATAGGAATTCACCATTCCCATGACGAACACGATGCCGGTCAGCAGCATCAGCACCTTGGGGGTGTCGTAGAAGAAGAACTGCAGAGCGCTGCCGAGGTGGCTTTCACGGGTTACCGGCAGCACCGCGACGAGCGCCTCGGACGCGGAGACCAGGGACCGATAAAACGCCCACCAGAGCAGCACAGCGGCGAGCAGAAACAGCCGCGGGTGCTGTCGCGGCAGGGCCTGAGTGCGTTGGGCGAACGTCAGAGCAGTCATTCTGTGGGGTGCGAGTCCTTCGCAGGATCAGTTTGCAGGTATCGTGATGATCGGGACCTGCGGCGCGACACCCGTCTCGGCGATGGACGAAAACATCATCAGGAACATGAACGCACGCTTGGAGTAGATGTCTCTGTCATCGATCCAAAACCAATGATCCCGGTAACCGACGGCCGCATACGCGTCCGCCGGGCGCTCGGTCCCGGACTGATGTTGAGCAGCGTCTGCTCTTTCCACGAATCCGCGATTGCGGCGCCGTAGTCCATGCGGTCGCGCTGCATGCTCGCAGGGCCGATCGTCTGGCAACCGGTGACGGACAGCACGAGCAAAGCGAGACCAACCCGCCAGTAGGCGGTCACGACTGCCTGGACGAGCCGGAGCGGTGATGGATCCATCCGTGTGCACGCGCGGTTGAAGCCTCGCTCGAAACTACCCGAGCGCACCCGAGCTTGGCTTGATGTGCCTCAATTTTCTGTCAGGCGGTGTCTGCGAAGTCCCCGGGCCCTTTCGTTGACATGAATCAATGAGCCATTCACCCGTCCGCCGGACACTGCCACAAAGAGTCTCCCCTTGACCGCTTGTCGCCGAGTCGCTTGGCCGCGTTGACACGACTCCCGGAACGAAGTGCTTTGCACGAGCCCAGGAGAAACGCCATGCCTCTGATTCGCGCCGAACGTCTCGTCAAAACCTATCGGGCGGGGGACATCGATGTGCCCGCCATCCGAGACGTCAATTTCACGATCGAACCGTCCTCGTTCGTCTGCTTCGTCGGGCCCTCGGGCAGCGGAAAGACCACGTTGCTCAACATGATCGGCTGCCTCGATCGTCCCACGTCGGGAATGCTGCAAGTGCTGGACACCGAGGTGGGTAAGCTCGACCGGCGCGCTGCTGCGAACTTCCGTGGCCGCCATATCGGCTTCGTATTTCAGGATTTCAACCTGATCCCGGTGCTCACGGCGTACGAGAACATCGAGTATCCGCTCGTGATGGTGCAGAAGCGCTCGCCCGCAGAGCGCGCAAAACGCGTGCGAGAGCTGCTTGAAGCGGTCGGCATGGCTGACCAGGCAGGCAAGCGCCCGGATCAGCTCTCCGGCGGACAGAAGCAGCGCGTCGCCGTCGCGCGCGCGCTCGTGGCGAACTCCAAGCTAGTCCTGGCCGACGAGCCGACAGCGAACCTGGACCACGACACGGCGTTCCGGATCATCGAGCTCATGAAGAAGATGCGGAATGATTTCGGGACGACGTTTCTCTTTTCCACGCATGACACGAAGATCATGCAGTCGGCGGAGCTTACGCTCTCACTCGAGGATGGCCGGCTCGCCCAGACCACCGCGCAGCCAAGGAGGGTCGCATGAGCAACGTGATGAAAATAGCAGCGCGCAACCTGCTGCGTTACCGGCGCCGCACGCTCCTTACCTCCACGCTGATCGTGATCGGTATCGTGGCGGTGCTCTTGTTCGTGGGCGTTTCGGGTTCGTTCAAGAACATGATGATCGGCCAGATCACCGATTCGATGATGGGCCACTTGCAAGTGCATCGCAGAGGCTACGTTGCCTCGATCGAGAGCCTGCCGCTCAACCTCAATATGGGTGGCAGCATGACGAAGCGCGTGGAAGAAGCTCTGAAGTCGAGCGAAGACGTCGCGGCCTACTCCATGCGTGTGAAATTCGGCGCGATGTTCAGCAATTTCGCCGAGACGACGAGCATCAGGGTAAACGGCGTAGACCCGGAGCGCGAAGCAGCGACCATGCCCTTGTTGCCCGGCCGGCTGCGCGATACGCAAGGCGGCGAGTCCGTGCTCGCGCGGGGCGAAATCCTGGTGCCGGTGCTGATTGCGCGCGGGCTGCAGGTGAAAGCCGGCGACGAGGTCGTGCTCATTGCGACGAACAAGGACGGGTCGGTCAACGGCAAGACTTTCCGCGTGAAGAGTCAGCTCGAGAGCGTGACAGGCCCCGGCGGCCGCGATGGCTACATACACATCGAGGACGCACGCGAGCTCCTGCGCATGACCGAACCCGAAGTAAGCGAGATCGCAGTGCGGTTGAAAAGCCTCGATGCGGTGGACCGCACCACTACCGCACGCTGCAGCAGAGCTTTGCCGAAATGAAAAACAAGCAGGGGATGTCGGTGCTGGAGGTCCATCCGTGGGAGCGTCTCACGCCGTTCGCCAACATTGCGAAGATGATCGACGTGATGACGATCTTCATACGAGCGATGCTGATCGCGATCGTTCTCGTCAGCGTGATGAACGTGATGGTGATGGCGGTCTACGAGCGCATCCGGGAGATCGGGACAATCGCGGCGATCGGCACGCCTCCGCGGCGCATCCTGGAGTTATTCCTTTCCGAGGGGCTGCTGCTCGGCATCGCCGGCACGGCCGCCGGCATCGCCGTGAGCTTTGGCGCGATGTACGCGCTGAACTCCGCAGGGCTCACGTTCAACTTCGGGCAGCAGCAGGGCCTGCCGCTGGTGGGTAGCCTTGCCGTCCGCGAGCTGCTGACGGTCGGCGCAATGGTGATTGCGGTAGCGGTCATCGCGAGCTTGCAGCCAGCGTGGAAGGCTTCGCGTATGGATCCCATCACCGCGCTGCGCCACGTTTAGGAGAATGACCATGAACATGCTTACACGCGTCTCGATCCGGTTTGGAGGCGCACTGGTGCTGCTCGCGAGTGCGTGCTGGCTGCTGCCTGCACCGCCGGTGAGCGCGGCCACGCTCGATGGCACGGACATACTCAGGAAGGTCGACCGCAATCTCGAGCCGCAATCCTATGAAATGTATCGCAAGCTCATAAACATCGAGCCTAACGGGGCGAAGAAGGAGTTCGTGCTTTTCTCGGTCAAGAAGGGCAAGGACAAGGTGGCGGCGCTCTTCCTTGCGCCATCGAGCGACAAAGGGCGGGCGACATTGCGGCTCGGCGACAACATGTGGCTGTACATCCCCAATGTCGGGAAGCCGGTGCGCATCACGAGCCTGCAGTCGGTTACGGGCGGCGTGTTCAACAACGCGGATATCCTCCGGATCGACTATTCCGAGGAGTACAACGTCGAGAGCGCGGTGGAAGAGAAGGATGCGTACCTCCTCTCGATGAAGGCCAAAACCGGCGAGGTGGCGTACGATCGGCTCAAGATGTGGGTCGACCGCAAGGTCTTGCTTCCCACCAGGATCGAGGCCTATGCGGCGAGCGGCATGCTCATCAAGACGATTCACTTCTCGGATATCAAGGATTTCGGCGGCGGGATCAAGCGGCCCGCGACCGTCGAAACCGATAGCCCGCTGTTCAAGGGTTACAAGTCCGTCATGCTGTATTCACAACTGAAACGCCGCGAGCTCCCGGACGAAGTCTTCACGCTGACGAACTTGGCGCGCATCGAAGACCTCCGCGGCCACTGACAGAGGCGCTCGCAGATGCGTGCGCTCGCGGCGCTGATCCTGCTCTTCAGCGCGGCCTGTTCGGGCGCGGCCGAGTATACGTTCGATGCCTCCGAGTTCGAGCGCAAGTCTTGGGAATGGAGCGGCTATGCGGAATATCGCCACGATTACCTGCATCTCAACCGCGACGGTGCTTTCTACGGGTTGAGCTTTTACGACCGGGATCGACGCACATCGCTCAACCGCGACGCAGCGGCGCTCAAGCTCGAAGGCACATATACGCGCGGAGCCGTCTCGGTCCGCTCGCGCACGCACCTGGAGTACGTGACGGACGATCTGGCCTCGGAACGCACGGCACGCTTCGACGAGCTCGCGGTGTCCTGGAAGCCGAATCCAGGCTTCACTGCTGAAATCGGCAAGATCCCGCTCAAGTGGGGGAAGGGATACGCCTGGAACCCGGTCGGGTTCGTCGAGCGGCTGAAAGATCCGAACGAGCCGGAGCTCGCACGTGAAGGCTTCTGGATGGCGACGGCGGATTGGGTCAGGACATTCGATGGCCCGTTGAAAACCGTCGCTCTTACGCCCGTTGTGCTCCCTACCGGGCAGGACCTCAACAGCGACTACGGTAGGCCAGGGCATACGAATGTCGCCGCGAAGCTTTACCTGCTGTGGTACGACACCGATATCGACCTGGTCTATCTCGGCGCCGGCAGCCGGACGCAGCGCTTCGGCTTCGACTTTTCGCGCAACGTCTCGAGCAATCTCGAGCTGCACGGGGAATGGGCCCGGGTCAAGGACGCCGAGCGGCGTGTGGTGACCGCCTCCGGTGCACCGTCCATCACGCGCAAGGACGCTGACAGCTATCTGCTGGGCTTGCGCTACCTCACCGAGAACGAAACGACCTACATACTCGAGTACTACAGAAATGGCAGCGGCTTCACGGAGCCCGAGATGCAGGACTTTCTTCGTCTCATCGACAACGGTCTGGCACAGTTTGAATCGACCGGCACAGACGCGTTGTTGAAGCGTGCAGCCGCAGCAGCACAGTCAGGTTACGCCCGGCCCCAGGCGATGGGGCGTTATGCTTATCTTCGCGTCACCCATAAAGATCCATTCGACATCTTGTATTTGACGCCGGGGGTCACATCGATCGTCAACCTTCAGGACCGCAGCTTCTCCATAGCACCCGAGCTACTCTATACCGGTTTCACGAACGTAGAGCTGCGGCTGCGCTTCTTCTGGCTCGAGGGCCGCGAGCTCTCCGATTTCGGTGAGAAGCAGAACGCGCGCAGGCTCGAGCTTCGCGCACGGCTCTATTTCTGATTAGCCTTCGCTGCTCGAAAAGCAGACGCTCCGTGGCAGATGAGAAGCGGCAACGGTTCTCGATGCCATGCACCTCAGCGATAGAGGCCGGTTGCCCGGCCTCTCCCATGCTAGCGGACGTGCCTTAAGTGGCGGCGGGCGATTACTCCGGGGTTCCGGGTCTCGGACCAGCGCCGCCACGCGGGCCGCGGTGCTCCGGGAGCGTCACGCCTTTCTCCGTCGCACGCTTTTGCATCTCGGCGTGCGCGGCTTGCGCGATCTGCTGCCGTTCCGCCGGTGTCGCGCTATGCATCTTGTCGCGCAACGCCGTGCGCTCTTCGGGTGTCATGAGTTGACTGGCAGCACCCCGCTGACCGGGTCCGTGCCCAGTGGCGCCGGGTCCCGTCCCGCCTTTCATGCCTTGATGCATGCCAGCCTTTGCGTGTAACCCCGCACCGGGGCCGAATGGGCCCGGATGGGCAAAGGCGGCGGCTGCAAGACCGAGTGACACTGATGCGGCGATTCCAACTGCAATCCTGCTCGAGCGTTTCATGATCGTTCCTTTCCAAGGTTGAGAAGTGTTCCCTTCGACCAGCCGCCCCTATTCCATGATTTGAAGCAGAACAGATGGTCTCAGTGGCGCCATTGGAGCAGGAAGTTGTAAATGAGTGATTTCCGAAACGGGCTCCTTTGTATCGCAGCTTGGCAAGCGGCCGTTCTGCAACACTGCGTGACAACTTTTTCGAGCGAATGAGGCGCCAAACCAGGCGCCGCGGTCATGAGGCCGATGAATTCGCGCGTTCTGCGCGGCGGCCAACGGTCCGACGGCGAGCAGGCGTTCGAGTCCGGCCCGTTCCTGATCCGGAAGGGCACGAGCACCGTGCGAGTCGCCAAGTGTTCGACTCGACTGGCCGATACGAGCACCGTGGCTAAGCGCGAGCCAGAACTGCGCGGGCGTCAGCCCTGGCCCATCATGTTGCCGGCTGGTGCCGGGCCCGTTCCTTCAAAGCGTACCAGAGCACGGCAATGGCGGTGGCTCCGATCAGAAGCAACGAAACGTAATTAAGCAGCGCCCAACCCCGCGTCGTTACCAAGGCGCCCGATGAAAACGAGGAAATCATCATCATCGCGAAGACGCAGAAATTGACGGCTCCCTGAGTCTTGTCCCTTTCCTCCGGGCGATATGCTTTCAGCGACAACGAGGTGCCTGCCGTAAAGAGAAAGTTCCAGCCGACACCGAGCACGAACAGGGACACGACAAAATACATCGTCTCCGTGCCCGACAGCGCGACGGCGATGCACAGCAAGTTGAGCATGACGCCCGCGCCCAGGATAGCAATGGCGCCGAAGCGATCGATCAGGCGTCCCGTGACGAATCCAGGCGCGAACATGCCGATGACGTGCCATTGAAGTACGACTGCCGCTTCCGTGAACGGGTGGCCGTGCAGCTTCATTGCAATCGGTGAAGCGGCCATCAGCATGTTCATGACGCCATAGCCGAGCGCAGCCGCGGCCGTGCTTACGATAAACACGGGCTGGCGCATGATAATGAACAATGGACGCCCGCCGCTGGTTCCCTTCTTCTTTGGAGGTGCCGCCGGAAAGTCTACGAGCGATACCGCAGCCATCGCTAGCAACGCGACGAGTGCCAAGGCGCCGTAGGCGGCCGCGAACGGGACTGCACTGACGTGCTGCGTCCATCGTGCAAGGCTGGGCCCGATCACTCCGCCCACGATTCCGCCGGCAAGCACCATCGACACGGCACGGTCGCGATACTGCGGCCTCGCAAGTTCAGCTGCGGCAAAGCGATACAGGTGACCGTTCGCGCTGTAGTAGCCGGCCATCATCGTTGCCGTGACCAGCAGCCAGAAGTTCGCGATCGTTGCCGCGTACATGGCCAACAGCGCCGATGCGATTGCAGCGCCGAGGCCAATCTGAAAAGAAACCTTGCGGCCCCAGCGCGACTGGGACCACGCCACGGGCCCTGTGGAAAGCGCGCCGCCGACCACATAGCCCATTATCGGCAGGGTCGCCATCCAGCCGTACGGTGCGAGCGACAGGCCCACCAGGCCGTTGATCGCGACGAATACGACGTTGTTGGTGAGGAAAAGCGCTTGAGCTGCGACCATCAGCCATAGATTGCGGTTCACGTTACCACCTCAGTTGGTCATGCGGAACGTGCGCCGCTTCGTCCCTCGCGCATGCGCGAGCGATTCCTGCGTCGGTCTGGGTAACCGAGACTGGCCCCAGCTCGAAGAGAAGCTCACCCTCGGATCTACCACGTCCGCTCGCGCGAGGTCGTCTGATGCGTGTCGCGCCGCTTTCGCCGCTGGAACAGTAGCCCCTCCAGCTCCGGTCGATTTCGGCGCCTATCCATATGCCGAGCTGTCGATCTGAACGACAGTAGGCGTTTCCCAGTCCAGGCGCTTCATCGGTGCCGCCTGCCACCGTCGGGACATGGCCGTTTCGAAATGGGGCGTAAAGAATTGTCTTGCCGCGCTCTCACCGTCCCACATCGAGATCTGGAGGACGGACTTGTTGTCCTTCGAGAACCCGAATATGGCCGTGATCAGGCCCGCAGCGCTTTCGTAGTCACCTTTGGATGCTTCGAGCTCGAGCAGGATGTCCTGCCGGCTGGTGCCTTCATTCAGGTCGATCGTCCACGTTACCGTATACATGACAAGTCCTTTCCTTTCGAAACTGCACGGCCTGCCGGCGCATGGCCCTCATTGATCGATACCATGTCGCCTCCGCCAACACGAGCGGTCATAGAGTCAGCTCGTCGCGACACCGGCAGGCTCCTATAGTCCCGCGATGCAGCCTCGCCTGCGATGATCTTCGTCAGTCCCATGCACACCTCGGGCGGGATCAACTCGCACCACATCCTTTCATGATCAGGAAGTACGTTGGCACTCATTGGAGTTCAGTATGCTCGCACTCGCGCGTGTCGAACCGCCGAGCACGCCCGCTTTTTGTAACGCCCTGTAAAAAACGTGAGTCTGAAACGATGCGATACGAAACGACGACTATCTGACATCGTACGTCGTAACCGTTCCATGTTAAATCTCGGCTGGCGATGCGTCGCTCGTGCACCTTCGGGACGACGCTGCCCGATGCTCAATTTTCCTGGAGGAGGGCCAGGCTGGCCACAAGCACTAACCTGACCAATCCGAGCGGGCGGGAAACTCGCCCCGCGCGAAGAACACGATGAGGTACCAATGAAGAGACGTTCATTTATCACCGCGATCATACTGTCAGCCTGCAGCGCGTCGTTTGGTGCGCCCTCTTCGGCGAAATCGCCTCACACTCACGATCACAGCTTCAGCGGTGCAGCCGAGTGGGCCAAAGTCTTCGACGACCCGAAGCGCGATGCGTGGCAGAAGCCACACGAAGTCATTCAGGCGCTGGGGCTCAAGCCCGACGCGATCGTCGCGGATATAGGCGCAGGCACCGGGTATTTCGCAACGCGCCTGGCCCATATGGTTCCAAAGGGTCGCGTCTATGCAGTGGATACCGAACCGGACATGGTCAGGCACCTGACGGAGCGTGCCAAGCGCGACGGACTCGGGAACTTGTCAGCGATCGCCAGCGCACCCAACGATCCACGCCTGCCGCAAGAGGCTGACGTTGTTCTGCTCGTCGATGTCTACCACCACATCGCCGAGCGTGAGCGCTATTTCTCGAAGCTTGCCGGCTATCTGAAGCCCGGGGGCCGCGTGGCGATCATCGATTTCCGGATGAACTCGCCCGACGGTCCTCCGAAAGCCGCGCGTATCGCGCCGGAGCGCGTCAAAGCAGAGCTGAAGAGCGCGGGCTACGAGCTCGTCCAGGAGCACGGATTCCTGCCGAAGCAGTTTTTTCTCGTATTCCGGCGGCGGACAACGGGGTGAGCACCAGCGACGAGCGATCGACACAATCGGCGTCAAACACAATTTCCTAACGAGGAGAATCAAATGAACCGTACGAAACGGATTGCAGCAGGGGTTGCGGCGTCAGTGGCATTAGGTTTCACGACGCTCGCGCAAGCTCAGTCGATGGGCCCCGGCATGATGCATGGAATGCGGCATGGTATGCACGGACACATGGCAGGTCCGATCGGCATGCTCACGACGCAAGACGCAGGCTCAGCCGCGGATATGGGCCTGGTCCACGAGCTGCTCGCGAGCAACCGCGAAATCAAGCGGACGGTGACGCGACTGCCGGACGGGATCAAGACCCAGACCGAGTCGGACAATCCCCAGGTCGTCCAGGCGATCAAAGCTCACGTTGACAGCATGTCCGAGCGCCTGAAGGACGGGCGGGAATTCAACATCTTCAGCAAGACGTTGCCCGTCCTGTTCGAGAATCGCGACAAAATCCACTCGACCGTACAGTTGACCGACAAAGGCGCCGTTGTGACCCGCACTTCTTCGGACCCCAAAGTGGTCGCCGCGCTGCACGGGCATGCGGACGAAGTTACGGAGCTGGTACAGGACGGCATGGCGGCAATGCGCCGCGGCATGATGAGGCGTATGGCCGGCGGCGGGGCGCCGTAGCGTCGATGCCGTCAGCGTACGGCGCAGTCGGGCGCCGGGGCGCCGATGGCGGCCCAGACGGCTCCGCGTGTAGTGTTGGCAGCGGCCAGCCGTCTACCGCTGGTGAGGGGCGCTCGGTCGTGTTTGCAGGCCGGCGTCACGCTCGAAGACCCGAGGCAGACGTTCGCGTTACGTCGCTTCCTCGCTGCGTGCGCAACAAGTGGGCGCACAGCACTGCTGGCTTTCAGGCTTCGATGCGCGCACGAAGGCACTCATGAACTTGCCGTCGACCTCTTCCGCAATCGCGTCCACATCGATCCCCTGCCCCGTCAGAAACTGCCGGGCGTCTTCTATTGCGTAGATGCGCGTCGGCTCGATTTCGATGTCCTCGAAACCGGCAGCCGTGAGCTTGCTCACGTACTCAGTATCTCTGAGCGCGCCAGCGATGCAGCCGACCCATAGCTCCACGTTCCTGCGAACTTCGGCTGGCACTTCCCCGCGCACCACGACGTCAGACACGGCGAACCGGCCGCCGGGCTTCAGCACACGAAACGCCTCGCGCAGAACCCGGTCCTTATCGCCGGACAAGTTGATCACGCAGTTCGAGATGATCACGTCCACCGAGTTGTCCGGGAGCGGGATCGCTTCGATCTCGCCTTTCAGGAATTCGACGTTCTCGACGCCGGCTTTGGCCTGATTCTCTCTGGCGAGTGCCAGCATTTCGTCGGTCATGTCGAGTCCGTAAGCCTTGCCCGCAGGCCCGACTCGCTTGGCCGACAGCAGCACATCGATTCCCCCACCCGAGCCGAGATCGAGAACGATCTCGCCGGGCTCGAGCTCCGCGAGGGCCGTGGGGTTGCCACAGCCGAGCGATGCACGCAGGGCGAGCTCGGGTACTTCGCCGCCTTGAGCCTCGCTGTAGAGGTTCGATGTAATCGGGTCGCAGCACGCACCCTCCACCGCAGGCCCGCAGCAGGCACTGCGTTGCGTTTGCGCCTGCACCGCGGCCTGGCCGTACTTCTGTCTCACGATGTGCTTGATGCTTTCAGTCGTCATTGAAGTCTCCTTGTGCCCGATTCGCCTCCGGCGGCGTACCAATCCCGCGTATTGTTCACGACCCGCACGACGAGCAGCATCACCGGAACTTCCACGAGGACACCGACGACCGTCGCGAGCGCCGCACCCGACTCGAATCCGAAGAGACTGATCGCCGCCGCTACCGCGAGCTCGAAGAAGTTCGAGGCGCCGATGAGTGCCGATGGGCAGGCAACGCTGTGCTTCTCGCCCAGCTTCCTGTTGAGCCAGTATGCGAGTGCTGAATTGAAGAACACCTGTATCAGGATCGGCACTGCCAGCATCGCGATGATCAGGGGTTGCTCCAGAATAGCTTCGCCCTGGAAGGCGAAGAGCAGAATCAAAGTGAGCAGCAATGCGCCGATCGACCAGACGCCCGTCTGGCGCATCGCGCGGTCGAATGTCGCCTGGCCGCGCCGCAGAAGTACCGTGCGCCAAAGCTGCGCGAGGATGACCGGGATAACGATGTACAGCACCACCGACGTAATGAGCGTGTCCCACGGCACGGTGATGGCCGAGATGCCGAGCAGCAGTGCCACGATCGGCGCGAACGCGAAGATCATGATCACATCGTTCAGCGCCACCTGTGACAGGGTGAAGTAAGGATCGCCGTTGGTGAGGCGACTCCACACGAACACCATCGCCGTGCACGGCGCCGCAGCCAGAATGATCAGCCCGGCGATGTAGCTGTCGAGCTGCTCGGCCGGGAGGTAGGGTGCGAACAGGTGCCGGATAAAGAGCCAGCCGAGTAACGCCATCGAAAAAGGCTTCACGGCCCAGTTCACGAACAACGTGACACCGATGCCGCGCCAATGCGCTCCTACCTGATGAAGGGCGGCAAAGTCGATCTTCACCAGCATCGGGATGATCATGACCCAGATGAGGAGGCCCACGGGGACGTTGACGCGAGCGATCTCCATGCGTCCGACTGCCTCGAAGGCCGCGGGGAAGAGCTGCCCGAGCGCAATGCCGACGATAATGCACAGGAAGACCCACAGGCTGAGGTAACGCTCGAAGGTGCTCATCGGCAGAACGGCACGGGGGGCCGCGCCCAGAGCTGAAGATCGGCTTTCCATTGGTTACAGTCGCTGTGAGATGGAGTCCTTGCGAGCCCTCGAATGCCGCAGAGTCGGTTCCTCAGCGCTCGGTTCCGATGCGCCTGAGCTGCTGAGTAGCTGCCATCCGGTCGAGTAATTCGAGGCGCAAACTCGTGAGCAGGGCAATGCGTTTCTGAAGCACCGTGAACGCCCTCAAAAACGCCGCCCGCCGTGCCTCTTCGCTACCCACTACCGCAGCCGGATCTTCAACGCCCCAATGCGCGCTTACGGGCTCACCCGGCCAAACCGGGCAGGTCTCTCCGGCAGCCTGATCGCAGACGGTGATGATGATGTCCATTTCCGGTGCGTCAGGTCCCGCGAACCCATCCCACGCCTTACTGCGCAGCCCTGCAGTTGAAATCCGATTGCGCTCCAGCAGCTCGAGCGCGAACGGATTCACTCTCCCGGTCGGATGGCTTCCCGCGCTGAAGGCGTAGAAGCGGCCGCGGCCGATGCTTTTCAAGTAGGCTTCAGCCAGGATGCTGCGCGCCGAGTTGCCGGTGCAGAGAAACAGCACGTTGAAGGTACGTTCGCTCATGAGCCCTCAGCAGCGCCTTGCGGCTGCCGGCTGTGCCGGCGTGAGGATTTGCGTTTCGTCGATGGTCCGCTGCAACAGCGGCCGAGTGCCGTCTCCACGACGGTCAGACATTCCTCGGGCATCCCCTTGCAGCAGTTCTGCGTAAGGAAACTCATGAGCGCGGCCATGTGGTCGAAGTTCGCCGCGTAGTACACGAACCTTCCCTGCTGGCGGGAGGTCACCAACAAGGCGTGGCTAAGCTCCTTGAGATGAAACGAAAGCGTTGCAGGCGGCACACCCAGCTTCTGGCCGAGGTCGCCCGCCGCCACCCCATCCGGTCCGGCTTCGACGAGCAGCCTGAAAGCGGAAAGCCTGGTTTCCTGGGCAAGAGCCGCCAGCGCCGCGACAGCAGATTTCGTTTCCATGTTTCTATTTTCATGGAAACGTAGAACTCAAGTCAAGCGCTCGCTGGAATGGGAAGTGTCGCAGTCTGATTCATACCCATCGCCTTCTACGCGCAGCACTGCCTGGGCGGACATTTAACCGATCCGAACGAACAGAAGACACAGCAGTCGCCTTCGGTTGGCCTGAGAAGGGTTTTACAAGACGTGCACTGGTAGAAGAACAGGCATGCATCAGTCGGCATGGCTTCGCTCTTTGCAAAGCCGCATTTCGGGCAGGTCAAGACTGATTCGGTAATGATGGCCATGTCAGCCATCGGACTCCAGGACCGCCCGCACCCTCTCCAACTGTTTCGTGCGCTCTTTGTCGATCTTCGGATAGCCGATCCGCAGGGAGTCGAGCGTCTCGATGATCGTGCGCGAAACGATGAGCCGCGCGTTCTTCTTATCATCCGCCGGCACGACATACCAAGGCGCTTCACCCGTACTCGTCTCGGAGATGCAGGCTTCGTAGGCTTCCATGTAGCGATCCCAGTACTTCCGCTGCTCGACATCGCCCTCGTCGAATTTCCAGTGCTTCTCGGGATCTTCGAGCCGGGCAATGAGGCGCTTGCGCTGCTCGCCTTTGGAGAGGTGAAGATAGAACTTGATGATGCGTGTCCCGTTGCGATGGAGATGGCGCTCGAACGACCGGATCGAATGATAGCGGTCGCGCCAGATCGAACCGTTCTTCAGCGCCTCGTCCGGCAAATGTTGCGCGTCCAGCAACTGGCGCCGCACGCGCACGATCAGGACCTCCTCGTAATAGGAGCGATTGAAGATGCCGATGCGGCCACGCTCCGGGAGCCATCGGGCGGCGTTCCACAGGAAGTCGTGCGCGAGCACTTCAGCGCTCGGATGCTTGAAGCTGAAGACCTGGCAACCCTGCGGATTGACGCCCGACATCACATGCTTGATGGCGCCGTCCTTCCCGGCGCTGTCCATCGCCTGGAAGATGATGAGCAGCGCGTAGCGGTTGTGGGCGAAGAGCACGGGCTGGCGCTCGCGCAGCTTGGCGGTGTTGCCCGCGAGCAGCGTCTCGTAGTTCTCCTTCGACTCGTAGTACGGCTTCACGCGAGTCGGCCACTTCTCGAGGTTTATCTTGGCGCCTTCGTGGACTCGGAAATCGCTCGTCTTGATACGCATGTCGCTTCCAGTGCTGCGGCAGTGAAATTGCGGCTATGTTACGGAAATGTGACGCCCTGCAATAGCGTGTGAGGTGTCGGCCCCACGTAACTGATTCTTAACGCAGCGGTCACCGTTGCGTCATGCACCACCGCTACGCTGCCCGCAATGCGTGCATCGCGTGTCGGGCCATACACCGGGCTTCCGGGCGCCGGGCGATTGACGGGCGTCATCTGGGCCCACGCGCCGCGCGCTCGCTTACCTCCATCGAGGCGAGAGCAGCGCGCGGCGGCGCAGGCCGAGCCCGAATCGACTCCGCCACGGCCCGACCATGGGCGCGGATCGCAGCACCAGCACTTTCTCGCATTGCTGCCCGCCGACTTCTTCCGCGATGTCCGATCCCGCTGAGCGCAGCGTCGCGAGTCCCTATAAGGGCCGGCGCGGACTCCAGCGCCTATGGAACGCCCTGTCCTACTCCCTCGATGGATTCCGCGCCGCATTCACGCACGAAGCCGCATTTAGGCAGGAAGTCCTGATCGCCGGCGTCCTCATCCCCATCGCGCTTGTCACGGCTGTGAGCGCCGCGGCCAAAGCGATCATGATCGCAAGCGTGCTGCTCGTGCTGATCGTCGAGCTTCTGAACTCCGGCATCGAAGCGGTGACGGATCGCATTTCCCTCGAAGACCACGCACTGGCCAAGCGGGCGAAGGACCTGGGCAGCGCAGCGGTCATGTTGTCGCTCATCGACGTGCCGGTGGTCTGGGCCGTCGCGCTGCTGGCGCGGTGACAGGCCCCGGGACGCCTTGGAGAGCTGGCAGCGATCTACAGCCCGGCGTACCGGCGTAAAATCACGCTCTGTCGGGCCTGTCCCGCCCCCATCCGCTCGCGCGCCGTAGGAGATTTCCGGAGATCGGCCGTGTGAGCGACAAGCAACGAACAATTTCTGGTGAGTGTATGAATGAACTTTGCGATGGAAGCCGGCGTCCCGTTCGCGGCGCACGGCACCGTCTCGATGCGACCGACAGCGGGCACATGAAAGCGAACTGCCCGGTCTGCAAACAGCAGCTCAGGGTGAGTCGCGTGCTCGGGGTGATCGAGTTTCCAAGACACAAGGCGCCGCGCAGGAAGCAGGGGATGCCGTAACAAAGCTGTCATACCGCGCCGCTACGATGAGCGGTTCCCGCGTCGCAGTTTCCCGCCGGCATGACCGAGAAGAATCGCGCCGTCTGACGCTGTCGGTCGCAGGCAATGCTTCGACAAGAATTCTCAGGTCTCGGTAGAGAATTGGTCTTCCATCCAGGTCAGCCACTGGCACAACGCGTGCGTTGGTCGTAAGGGCGATGCGACATGCACCGCCTGATCACCTGGAGAACCAAGCGCATGAAAGTGAACCGCGATTATCTGGACATACTGAGAGCCCTGCGAACGATGAAAATGAGCGCGCACAAGCGACTGGAGGCGCAGCGCGAAGCACGTAGAGCCGTGCTGATCGCAGAGGTTCTCGCACGCATGATGGACCATCATGATCGTGGCGGCGGACGTCTGGTGCTGAGGGTGGCCGCACGTCTGGGCAGGCTCTCGCGTGCGCGGAAGGCGCAGGCGGCGTAAGCACATACCGTTCAATCGGCCTCGACGTGAGGCCGATTGATCTGCCGCGACCGATGTCGAGCGCTCCCTTGTCGAGCGAGCGACGGATCGGCATAACAAAGTCTCGAGTCTCGGACCCCAGAAGTTCGCAGTGGCGCCTGACTCCGCCGCCCGATAGTCGCTTTTCGGGCTGATTGCGCAGGGCTGGGCTCCGGCATAGCACAATCCGGCTTTCGTGCTTACAGGGCCGGGTTCTGCCGTGGAGCTGACTTCTTCGATTTTTGACGCCAGAGACGCCCGGCTGCGGACGATGAAAACGCGCGCCACCGCGCTGCTCGTCGCCGTCATCGCGGTGTACATCGTATCGGTCGCACTGCGCGCGCGCTACCCGTGGCTGGCTTACGTCGCAGCCGCGGCTGAAGCGGGCATCATCGGTGCGCTGGCAGACTGGTTTGCCGTCGTCGCACTGTTCCAGCATCCCTTCAACATACGGGCGATCCCCCATACGAACATCATCGCGAGAAACAAGGACCGTCTCGCGCGGCAGATCGGCGAGTTCATTCAGCACGAGTTTCTCTCGCCCGAAGTCGTGACGGCCAAGGTGAGGGACTTCAATCCCGCGCGCAGGCTCGCCGACTGGCTCACGAGGCCGGAGAACGGCGAGACGATCGCGCACTATGCGAGGCGGTTGATCGCATACGGTCTTATCGCCCTGGACGACGAGCGTGTGCGTCACTTCCTCTACGATGCGGTGGGCAAGAACCTCCGGGAGATCGATCTGTCGCGGCTTGCAGCACTCGTGCTCGACCTGCTCACGCACGAAAAGCGGCATCACGTGCTGTTCGATGCGGCGCTCGCCGCGGCCGACACTGTTCTCTCACGTGAGGAAACGCGGCGCTTCGTCGCCGACGAGCTGGCGCGTCAGTTCTGGGTGCTGAAGATTTCCCAGCGCATGGGATGGAAATTGAGCGACGCCACCGCCACGAAGCTCGTCGACACCTGCACCAACCTGTTGACCGAGGTAAGAAACGACCCGGATCACGACCTGCGGCAGCGGTTCGACGCCGCGATGGCAACGTTCGTCTCACGCCTGAGAAACGATCCGGAGCTGCGCTCGAAGGTGGAAGAGCTGAAGCTCGAGTTCCTCGACAGCGCAGCCGTGAGACGCTACGTCGAAGTCTTGTGGGCGGAGCTGCACGCCTGGCTTCAGGCTGACGTGGAAAGAAGCGATTCCGTGATCCACGCGCAGGCAGTCGGTACTCGTGGGTTTCCTGGGGCAGAAACTGAAAGACGACCGAGCCGTCCAGGAATTCATCAACGAGCAGGTCCTCAACGAAGCGCCGCACTTCGTCCGGCGTTACCGTGAGGGCATCGGACGGTTCATCGAAGAGCAGATCCACTCGTGGACGACCGAGAAACTCGTCATCGAGTTCGAGCGCGCGATCGGTCCGGACCTGCAATACATACGCATCAACGGCACCGTGGTCGGCGCCACCGTGGGGCTTGCGATTCACTCGCTCACGGAGCTCGTGCTGGCCTGAAGTCCAGCTGCGGTCGCAACGCGTTGCATCGTCTTCGTCCGGCAGCCGGCAGTTCCAGCCCGCCTCGACTTACACGGTGAGCGCGGTCATTTGCCGTTCGCACCCGATCGCCCCAGACGCACCGGCACTTCGTAGACGGCGTTGCGCGTTCCCGACGTTGGCTGGAGAACGCCGTTCATGGCTTCGGCGAGCGAGGCGAGGATCGCCTCACCCGCGTTCCCGGGCGTCCACCGCATCGAGAAGCGCTGCCACTCGCGTTCCCGCGGCGGCTCGAGATCCGCCTCGCGCCATTTCCCGGCGTCATCGGTGCGAACAAGAACACGGCGAACGCCGCCGTCCGCCCAGGCCCAGCCCCAGATCTCCACGCTCGATCGACGGCCCGACCAGTTCGTCCGGCGCCGGCGAAACGATGAGCGACTCCGGCGCAACCGACCACACCGGCGTGGTTTCGCCCGTTTCGCGCCCGGCGCCGTCCCGCAGCGGATCGTTGTAGTAGCGCGTCGTGAACGGCCCGGCGGTCCGCCTGTCGGAGAGTGTGATCCGGGTCAGCCACTTGACGCTGTTCGTGCCGTAGAAGCCGGGCACGACGAGTCGAGGCCGGGAAGCCGTGTTCAGCGAGGCAGCGCAGCGCCGTTCAGCTCGTACGCGATCAGCACATCCGCTTCGATCCGCGCAATCGGCAGGTCCTTGGTATAGGCATCGACCGCAACCCCGCCGAATACGCCGAAGTCCGCGCCCTGGGACCAGAGATAGCGCGCCGCGGCGCTCGGTCGACAATCAGCAAGAACGTCAGCGAGCCGCGCGCCGCCCCACACGACGTTGCACACGCGCCGCGTCGGTGTGAACGGCTCCAGCGGGCTGCCGCAGCATTGATGCACGCTCCGCAGCTCGATCCTTCGGATAGCTTGCGAGATCGTCGAACTCGAGCGTACAGCGGCCGTTCCACCATGCCGTCGATCGTGAGCGACCATTGACCGCGTTCGATGCGCGGGATGCCGAGGTGACACAGCACGATGACATTCTCGGTGCGCGTCACGCGCTCGCGCATCCGATGAGGCGCGAGCGGATCGCGCTTGAACGGGCCATTCGGATCCAGTTTCACGGAATTCATCTCGGGCTCCTCCGGACATGCCTTTCCAGGTCCACTGACGTTCCCGGCTCATGAGCGAGCTTGCGCGCGCCTAGAAGCGCTGTCGCAAGGATCGCCACGGCGATCGCGATCACGGCGCTGATGGCGGCCGTTGTCTCGAATGCGTGCGCGAATGCCCCTCGCGCCGAACCGAGAACTTCCGCGCCGAGCGCGCCGGGAAGCTCACCCGCCACGGAGACGGCTCCGCCGATCGTGCGACGCGCAACTTCGGCAGCGTCAGCGGGGACGCCCGAGGGAAGCGTGCCGGCCACTTCACCTCGATAGATCGCGGTCACGATGCTGCCCAGCACGGCGATGCCGAGCGCGCCACCGAACTCGGAGCTTGTCTCGGACAGCGCCGATGCGGCACCGGCGCGTTCGGGCGGGGCCGCTGTCAGCACGATGTCCGTCGTCAGCGTCACGACCGGAGTCAAGCCGGCCGACGACACGACCGAGCCGGCGACCAGCATCCCGAGCGGCCACGCGACGTCATCGACGAACGCCAACATGACGAAGCCAAGCGCCGAAACGACCATGCCGCCGGTGATTACGTTCGCCGGATGGAAGCGACGAACGATCGCGGGCGTCACCATCGAGCCGCCGATAAACGCCAACGCGGAGGGCAGTCCCCACAAGCCGGCCTCGAGTGGAGACAGCCCGAGCACCGATTGCAGGTACTGGGCGATGAAGAGAAAGGCGGCGAAGGTCGTGGAGAATCCCAGGACGTTCACCGCGAGCGCCGTATTGAAGGCGCGGCTGCGGAAAAGCGACAGATCGATCAGCGGATCGGCGAGCGTGCGCTGGCGCCGCACGAACACCGCACCGATCGCGATGCCCGCCGCGATCGAGAGCGCCGGCGGCCAGCCGATTCCGTCTTCCGCGATGCGCTTCAAGCCGTAGATCACCGCGAGCACCGCGGCGATCGACTGCACTGCGCTCGTCGGATCGAGGCGGCCTGCATCGGGATCGCGAAACTCCGGCAGCAGAACCGGCCCGACCGCGAGCAGCAGGAACATCACGGGAACGTTGATCAGAAAGACCGAGCCCCACCAATAGTGCTCGAGCAGCACGCCGCCGATCAGCGGTCCGATGGCGGCGCCGGCGGAATAGCTCATGATCCACACGCTGATCGCGACAGTGCGCTCCTGCGGGTCGAGAAACATGTTGCGTATCAAGGACAAGGTCGATGGCGCCAGCGTCGCAGCGGCGACGCCAAGCAGCGCGCGCGTCGCAATGAGCGTCGCCGGGGTCTCGGAAAACGCGGCGAGCACTGAAGCCAGGCCGAACACGCCCGCGCCGATCAGCAGCAGTTTGCGGCGGCCGATACGATCGCCGAGCGTGCCCATGGTGATGAGCGATCCCGCTACGAGAAAGCCGTAGATATCGACGATCCACAGCAACTCCGCGCTGCTCGGCTTGAGTTCGGCGCTGAGCGACGGCACGGCGAGATTGAGCACCGTGAGATCCATCGAATACAGCATGCACGGCAGCGCAATGACGGCGAGTCCGATCCACTCGCGGCGCGTGGCGGTGCTCATGTCAGTTCGGGGCGCCGATCGCGCGCAGCGTTTGTTCGTCCTCGGCGACCGGCCGCACTTCGACAGAACCGATGCGTGCGCCGGGTATCCGGGAGGCGACCTCGATCGCCTCGCTCATGTCTGCCGCTTCGATCAGGTAATAGCCGCCGAGCTGCTCTTTCGTCTCGATGTAAGGGCCGTCCGTGGCCGACACTTTGCCGTCCCGAACGCGCACCGTCGTCGCCGTTTCCGGCATCAGCAGCCGGTTGCAGCCGACAAAGTGGCCGCTCCTCCTGATGTCCTCGGTGAAGACGCGGTATTCCTCGAAGTGCTGCTCCGCCCGGACTCCGGCATCTGTTCCATCACGGTCTCGGCACGGATCAAACACAAGTATTTCATGGGGTTCTCCTCTAACATTTCTCGCGAACCGCGCGTGACGCGGCATCGACTCCGGGTACGCGGCGAGCCGCCATCGGCCCGAACACCCGGCGGCGAATGTGCAGCGCCGCGGGCGGGGCGCGCGTGAAGGGCTGTGTGGTGTCCGTCTGCAAGGAACGTTCGCGCCGTCCCGCCGCTTTCATGGCTTATCCGGATTCGTCATGATCCATAGTCGATCTGACGGCCGTCGAATCGACAACGTTCCGCGGATTCCTCGACCTTTATCGGTTCACGCCGGCAGTAATCCGTTCGGCGCGATCCCGCTCCCCGGCACGCGAACCCCTCCGTAACGAAACAGATACAAAGTGCGCCAGGATTGAAATCATCGCGAAACGCACCGAGGCCTACACTGCCCGCGCTCTTTGCCCTGCGGCACACTCGATGTGGAGTTCCGTCATGACTGGCTATCCGGGTCGCAATCTCTTCGTGCTCGCACTGCTTTATTCATCGTCCGCCGAGCTTGGGCGCGCGCCGCATTCATGCGTCTGCGGTCTCCCTCGCGCGCGGCTCGATCGACGGCGTTCCACTCGTGCTGCCCGTCAGCAGTCGAACGAGATGAACGACCGCAAGCTGCGGGATGTCGGCTTGTCGCGCGCGACCTCGAGGATATCCGGCCGCCGTCAGCGAGAACGCTGAATCCGTTTCGCATCGACTGATTCAGCTCAGAACACGGCCGTACTGCAGATGATTATGTTTTGTTTGATGACGCGAGGCAGGGCTCAGGCGCGCTACTACGACCGCCACCGCAGTGTATGCGCCGTGTCTTGCAGATTTGTTACAGGCGGGAACTTACTGCACTGCGGCGCAGTAGACGGATCACAAGACCGTCGTCATTGTGACCACCCCGCGTGAGGCGCATTCGTTCGCGGCGCCGCCGCAGTGGCTGCGACACTCGCGTTAGTCCCAAAGCCTGTTCGCGACCGTCGTTCCCTGCGTCACGCCCCGCTATTCGGTGACGACCAGAAACCCGCTCATCCGGTCGTGCGCGTCACCGCAGAAGTTGTCGCACAGAAACGTGAAGCGGCCCGTCTTGTCGGGCGTCAATGTGAACTCGACCGTCTTCCCGGGACCAGGTCGGTGCGCACGTTGAAGTCGGGCATGCTGAAGCCATGCGCGAAATCCGGCGTGCGTGACCCAGAGTCACCGGCTGACCTTTTCTGACGCGATCTCCTGGGGCTGAACTCGTACTTGCGTGCGGTAATCGTGACGCGCTGCGCATTGCGCGGTTCGCAACGCGCGGCGGCAAGGTAGCCGGCGCCGCCGCACCGACCACGAGTGCCATCGCGCAGCGGAGCAGAAGCGCGGCCACGCTCAGCCTCGCGCTGATCGGGTGCTCGCGCAGTCTCGGCAGCGCTTGCTGCGCCGGCCTCCACGGAGCGGAAACCCAGCCCTTTGTAGGGTTGGGCGGCGTCCCACGGGAGCTGCGTTTTCTGCGGCGCCGTGCCCAGCGGGCGACAAGGGAAACATCACCGCGCGCGCTGCGTGGTGCTCGATGTGCCCGGTCCCGATGGTGGTGTTCGTGATGGATGTGACCGTAGAACACCGTCACGTTCCGGTGCCCGATCAGCGCGTCCACGGCTGCCTGCCCATCGCGGGTCGCCCAATCCCATTGCGGAGAGCAGCGGGAAGAGAGGCCGGTGCGTGAAGACGACGATCGGCGCGTCTTGCGGCGCCGCGCAAGATCGGCCTTCAGCCATTCGATCTGCTGGCCCCGAGCACGGGCGCGGGGTCCGATGTGTTGTCCAGCACGATGAAATGGATGCCCTTGTGATCGAAGGTGTAATAGAGCGGGCCGCCGATGACTTCCTGGTAGGCCTCGCCGCGATCGAGTGCCGCATCGTGCTCGCCGGCGAAGTAGTACACCTTCGCACCCTGAGTCGCTCGCGATGTCGCGGAACTGGGTGAGCCGCGCCGCCTGCAGCTTCGGGTCGTCCGTTGTCTGCGTCAGGTCGCCGGTGAAGATCACGAAATCCGGCTTCTGCTCCAGTGCGTTCACGGCTGCGATCGTCTTTTGCAGCGTGCCGCGCGCGTCGGGATTCACCTTCGGGTTGTCGTAGCCGAGATGAATGTCGGAGAGCTGCACGAAATGGAAGTCCTCCTGACGCCGCGCCCGAGACCCGCGCATCCGGCGAGTCCCGAGGCGAATACGACACCGCCGAGGCCGGCGAGCCTCATGAAATCTCTTCTGCTGTATGCGTTGCGTCCATGTCGCGCCCTGTCGGAATCTGACGTCGGGGCTCCATCTCGGAGCCGGAAGACCCGACCGCCGAGCCGCTTTATTCCGGGAATAATTGGGCGGCGGGCCGAGTAGAGTCTTCATGATCTTGGTGCAGTCCGTCAGGAGCGGGGATTTGCCGACGCCAGCACGAGCCGCAGTTCGAGCAAACGGTCTTGTCCACCTCGACGCCGCCTACAACCTCGCGCGCTGGCTTACTCGCGACGAAGCGGGCGCGGAGGACGCCGTCCAGGACGCCTGCCTGCGTGCATTCCGCTTTTTCGAGGCGCAGCACGGGCCGAATGTGAAAGCGTGGTTCCTGGCCATCGTTCGCAACGCCTGCATCGACTGGATGGAGGCGGAGCGGGCCGGCGAAAGATCACGAGGCTTACGACGAGGAAACGCACGGCCCGCAGCAGCTTCGTTGCGGATTTCGAATCGCCCGAAGCTGCCTGCGCGCGCGTCCGGAAGCACGCTGGCTGCACGGCATCGCGACGCTTCCGCGCGAATATCGCGAGGTGATCGTCCTGCGTGAGCTGGAGGAGCTCTGCTACAGGGAGATCAGCGCCATCGTCGACGTGCCGGTGGGGACCGTGATGTCGCGCCTCGCGCGCGGGCGCGAGCTTCTTCAGCAGCGGCTCGTCGAGAGCGCGGCGGAGAATCGCAATCGTGAACTGCGCACGTCTCAGCCAGGTGCTCGACGCCTGGATCGACGGCGAGCTCGACTCTCGACGAGCGCGGAATTCGCGCCCACGTCGACGGCCTGCCCGGCGTGCGAACGCTCGAATCGCAGCGCCGGAAGCTCTCGCAAACGATCCGGACGCGCGCGCCGTATTACCGCGGCGCCCGGGCCTTGCTGCGCGCAAGCCGCGCGATCAGGAGCAGCAGCACGCCATCCGGTCCGGCCGAGCGGCACCGGCCTGGCTGCAGGCCGGCGCATCGCCGCGTGCGCCGCCTCTTGAGCGCGCTTCTGACGTACTGGCTGCGGCCGGTGCCCGAAGCACCCTGGCGCGAACACGTCGTTGCCAGCCACGTCGCATCGCTGGCGCAGCCCGGACCGCTGTCTCGATCGAGTCTGGAGAACGTCACACGGTCAAACCGTGGTTCCAGGGCAAAGTGGATTTCGCACCGACCGTCAAAGACCTCTCGGAGCAGGGTTCGTGCTGCTTGGCGGCCGCGTGGACCACGTGGGCGAGCGTACAGGCTGCCGCGATCGTCTATCGCGTTCGCAACCACGTGATCAATCTTTTCGTCTGGCCCGCGCGAGGCACGGGACGGAGCGGAAGGGGAAACGCGTGGGCGCGGCTTCAGCATCGTCAACTGGACCGAGGACGGCCTACGCTACTCGGCGATTTCGGATGTCGATCCTCGCGACCTGCGACGGTTCGCCGAGCACATGCGCCGCCGGTAGTGCCCGGCGGCGCACACGAGGGCAGCGCTATTTCACGAATCGTTACGCGCCTTCACGCCGATGTCCGGTTGGTCGGTGAAGAAGCCGTCCATGCCGAGCTCGAGGAACTTCTTGATCTCGCCTGGCAGGTCGCCGGTTGCGTTCGGATCGGCTCCAGTACGGAACTCTCTCGGCAGAAACGCGTTCTCCGCCCGGAACGTCCATCCGTGAACGATGAGACCCACGTCGTGTGCATCACGCACCAGCGAAGTCGGCGTGCTCAGGAAGTCGTCCACCCGCGGAATCATCAGATTCTTGTTGGCGCCGATGCCTGAAGCGTCCTCCGCGATCTCCTTCAGACCGGCCGGCGTAACCATAGTGGCATACGTGCGCGGGTCCTTGGCCACCACGAAATCCCAGGGCGCTCCCACATCGCTCACCAGTTGCACGAGCTTCGCCTTGGTCATCTTCGAGCTTGCGCAGATTCGCGACCTCGAACGACTGGATGTAAACAGGATCGTGCGCGCTGTTGTAGCCGTAACGGTTCAGCGTCCGCACGAGAGGCTCCTCGAGCGGCAGACCGATACCCTGGAAAAACGTCGGATGTTTGGTCTCCGGGTAGATGCCAAGAAGTTTCACATGCCGGCCAGCTCCTTGCCGTGGGCCGCTCTGCGTCGCTGTTCGTTGATGCTATGCACCAGCGCGAGCACTTCCTCGAACGTCGGGCACTTCGAACATGCCGTCGAAGCGCGTGTTCGCCGGCCGCTGCTGCGGGATACGCTCTTTGGCGCGCAGGGTCTTCAACTCGGCCAGCGTGAAATCTTCAGTGAACCACCCCGTGATCTGCACGCCGTCGATCGTCTTGGTCACGCGCCGGCCCGCGGAATTTGGGGATGTCGGCGACGTTGGTCGTGCCGCCGATCTCGTTCTCGTGGCGCGCGACGAGCACCCCCGTCCTTCGTGGTAGCGAGGTCGCTCTACGTAGTTGGCGCCCTGGAGAATGGCGATGTAATAAGCGGCAAGCGTATGTTCCGGAACGTAACCGCTCGCACCGCGGTGGCCGATGACGATTGGTCCGCCGTGTTCGCCGTCGGCCGGTCGCCAAGGTGGACGGCGCTCGACATTCCGAGCGTGAAGATGATGCCGATTCCTGCGGCCAGGAGCCGCGGGCGAAAGACTTCATTGTGGCCCTCCCTTGTGAAGACGGGAATGAATTTAGTGGCCGCACATGACCGCTTTGGGCGGGGTCCACCTGTGATTCATGGTCCGCAAGGGCTATGCCGGGGGGGGAGACCCGAGCCCGAAGGCGAGCGCCGCCCCGTTCCCCTTGCGCTCCACGCGGCCCGCAGGTATCACGTGCGGCGTGTTCACGAATCCATGCTCGAAGCGGCCGATGTGGCTCCGCCTCGCCCCCGTGCTACTCGGACTCGTCCTCGCGGGCGCGCCCCCGTATGTGCATGCGTGGGGGCAGAACGGGCACAGAGTCATTGCGGAAATCGCCCAGTCGCGGCTTTCCCCCGCCGCGAAGCAGGGGATTGGGCATCCTCGGCCGCGAAACGCTCAGCCGCGTCTCGACATGGCCCGACGAAATCCGCAGCGACCCAGAGGAGCGCTTCAAGCATACGCTCGCATGGCACTTCATCGATATCCCTGACGGCGAAACGGTGTCCACCGCACGGCGGAGCCCCCATGGCGATGCGCTTTCCGCGCTCGAGCGCATGGAGAAAACGTTGCGCTCCCCTTCGGCAAGTCGGGGGAAACGCTACGCCCTGAGCTTCCTGGTGCACCTCGTCGCGGACATCCATCAGCCGCTGCACGTCGGCAATACACGCGATCGCGGCGGCAACCTGTGCTTCGTGCGTTATTTCGGCGAGCGAACGAACCTGCATGCGGTGTGGGACACCGGTCTCATCGACCGGCTCAATCTGAGCTACACCGATACGCGCGCCTCCTGCGGCAAGCGACGAGCGAGCAGGAGGCCCGATCATGGGCACGCGGAAGCTACGCCGACTGGATAACTGAATCGCAGGTCCACCGTACGCAAGTCTATCCGCCGATAAAGCGATCTCCGGAAGGCGGCCGCGATCTCCCCTATTGTGCGGCCGAAAGCGAGCAAGGAGATCGACGACGCGGCCCGGCCGAACCTGGGTTACGACTACCACTCCCGGCAGCGCCCTCTGCTCGACCGTCGTCTTTCCCAGGCCGGCGTTCGGCTCGCTCTCACGCTCGATCGCATTTTTCGTTGAGCGGTGAGACGAGGCTGTCTTCGGGAATCAGCCGATGGCAACCCTCGGCTCTTCCTCGTCCTCGAAGAACGCCTCCATTTCCAGCGCGGTCACGGCGTCGTCGGTTTGCGTGACTTTCGTGATCTGGATCTGGACGGCTTCGCCGAGCAGCGGCGCAAGTGCCTGAGTCATGGCCCTTCCAGATCTGCTACGCGTCGATCTCCGATGCGGATGTCGTTCCACGCTTCGTCCGAGACATGGGCTCGTCTCCTGCCTGATCAGCACGAATGATCGCGCCCGATTGTTGCAATTCGGTGTTCCGCCCGAAGCGCCAATCGCCTGTCTTCGCTCATGCTCTCCCTGCGCCAGGTCGAAAAACAGGAGAGCCGCGGCGCGTCGGCCTTTCCCCACGATACGTGACACGGGTGCGAAGATCACGCAGCTTGTCGCGCGCGACTGCGAAAGCGCGCGCCGCATCCTCGAGCACGCGCGCACGCCGCGGCGCGATGTCCTTTTCGCACGCAAGCTTTTCACGGATCAGATGCAATCGACGGGGCACCTCCCGGCCCTCGCGCACGGGCAGTCGTGCGGCGTCCTCCGGCAACGCGCGTGCGCGGCCAGTGTGTACCAGCGTTTCGAGCCACGCCGAGAGCAGGAGTACACGACGTGTTCGGTTCTGGCCCTGCGGATTGCGTCGACAATGATCAAGATGGAACTCCTCATGCAAGTGGTTTATGAAGCGGCGCTGGACATTCGTGGCCGGTAACTGCTCTCTTGCGTGATGTTAGGTCGTCGATGTTCCCGTTGGTGCCGTCGGATGACCGTACGGTTTCTAAGCCGAACGCAAAATCATTTCAGTTGCGAGCGACCGAAAGCATCGACGCGCCACCCTGCTGAATGTCGCATGAGCAGGTGAACTTACTTGCGTCACGAACCTCCCGTCGCCCTGCGCCATAGTTCTTTCGCGCTATCCGTTTCTCCGCGCAGGAATCACGACTGAAACATCGCGATGACCGATACGTCCCCGAACCGCGAACGCAGGGGCATCACAAGGCACGCGCCGCGGGCAAAATCCAATGGAGACATTCATGTCAGGGACTCTTTCCCGCAGGAGCATCTGAAGTTCTTTGGTGCATCAGCGATGGGCGTGCTGGCGGAGCCGCTCGCTTCCGACCTTCTGTGCGGCGCCGGCGCCAAAGCATTCGCCCAGGGCAATCAGCTTTCTTCACGCCGGTGAGGCTTCCGACCCCGCTGCCGATCTATACGAAGTACCAGAATTTCCTTGCGACGGACTCGGACGGGCAGCGTCTGCCTGCGTCCGACGCCACGCGGCTCGACGCTTACACCGTGATCGACGATGTTGTCGTCCCCCGAATACAAACGCTACGTCATCGTGCACTGGGGAGAGCGCGTCTTCCGGAACCCGGAGGACTATGTCGGCTACAACGCCGACTACACAGGGTTCGTTCCGATGCCGCGTAACGACCGCCATGACGACGACGATGACCGCCACTCGAAAGCAGAAACCGGTTACTTGTGGGTGAACCATGAATACGTGAGTTATCCCGCCTCCACGCTCACGCCAGGGATCGTCGCGGGTTTGGAAAACAGCCCGACGACCGACCGGAGCGTGCTGGAATGAGCTTCCCGAAAGGCGCGAATGCCGGCGGGGCCACGTTATCGGACCGGCTGGCGGGTGTTTAAGCCGACGCACGACCGGTACCAATCCGTTCTTCATGGGCGTGCAGGAGGAAGTGCGTCCGAACGGCACGCAGCTCGAATACCTTCCCACCACCGCCGGTGTGGTCGCGAGCGGAACGGAATTCGGCCAGGTCGGCGAAAAGTACGGCTGGCTTGTCGATCGATCCGGACGACGATGAAATTCGCCCACGCAAACACACGGCGCTTGGACGCTTCCGCGACGAAAACATCGCATTGCGCGTCGAACGCGGAGAACGCCTGGTCGCCTACATGGGAGATGACCGTCGCGGCGGGCACACCTGGAAGTTCGTGAGTCGGGACACCGTCCGCCGCCGGCGCAGCCATGAAAACAGCAAGCTCCTCGAGTCGGCACGTTATACGTCGCCCGCTACAACCCGGACGGCACCGGCACGTGGATCCCGCTCGAGCTTTCGACCTCGACCAACCCGCTGCGTCCGACGGAAATCTCCTCGGTGCCGGCCGCGAATGGTTTCACGTGGGGCACATTGTTTGCCGGCCGCATCCGGCTGCCGCGCCGGAGCGGTGTCGCCGGACAGTCGATCGACGGAGGATCGTTCATCTGCGAGCGGCCCCAGGAAGCGGCGGCGTTCCAGAACTTCCCGGCCGGCTACCTCAACGCAACGCTCGGCAACTTCTACCCGACCGAAGGGGCGATCGTGTGCGATGCCATCCATGCCGGAAACCTCGTCGGCGGAACGCCCGCGGCACGCCCCGAAGATCTCGAAGTCAATCCGCGCAATCCGCGTGAGGTGTTCATCGCGTTCACGGACGGCGCGCCCGGGGGCGATGGTTATCCCGACTCGCGCATTTTCCAGGTGGCCAAACTCAGCTCGGCGCCCAATGCGACACAGCAGTCGGGCGGCCTCTACAAGATCGTCGAGGACAGCCGCGACGGCGCCGGCCTCACCTTCCGGTGGGAGAAGCTCGAGCAGGGCGGCGAAGCAGGATCGGTCGAAGGTTCCGGCTTCGCGGCGATCGACAATCTCGCCTTCGACACGCAGCGCAATGTCTGGGGCGTGACCGACATGTCGACGGGGCTGCACAACGGGTTTACCGATGGCCTCCCGAACAATCCCACGACGATCAACCACACCGCGACAGGCGACGTGAGCACGTTCATCGGTACGTTCGGCAGCTCTTCTACATCCCGATTTCGGGCGAGCAGGCCGGCGAAGTTTTCCCGTTCGCCTACGGCCCCACACGCTGTGAGATGACGGGACCGACGTTCGTCGGCAACTCGCTCGTCACTCGATTCAGCACCGGGCGAGGACTGCGACTAGGGTCTCGCGCCTCAAACGCTCACGCGCGACATCGAGATGCTCGACCTCGACGGCTCGACGTTCACGCAGAACCGGACGGTTACGCGCACCAGCCACTGGCCGAGCAATATCGAGGGGATGCTCGACGGGCACCCGAGGCCGTGCGTGATCGCGATTCAGCGCAAGAACTCGAAGGGCGACGGTCTATCTAACGCGGTGATTGGTCAGCGCGCGGGCTTGCAGCAGGCTTGCGCGCTGGCATGTGCCCGGCGGGAGCACATCGCAAGCACGAGCGCCCAGCATACGAGGAAAGTTTCCTTCGCGACGACTTCGCGTTCGCTATGACGAGCTCAATATCCGCAGCGAATAGCCTTTAGCGACCGCCTGCGTCCGGTTATTCACGTTCAACTTCCGCAACACGTTCTGAACGTGGTTCTTCACCGTCAGCGCACTGATGCCCAGCGCCACGCCAATTTCCGAGTTGCTCTTGCCGCGCTGAAGCCACCGCAGAATCTCGACCTCGCGGCCCGTGAGGAGATGCTTCGACGCTCTTGCAGGCGCTTGCCTGCGCCCCTCGTTCTGCGCGACACGCAGCATGGTCGCGTGCAGATGCGGCAGCGGGAGCTCGAGGGGCGTCTGAGCCATAGCGCTTGTCGAGAGGTCCCGGAATGCCGCTGAACGTGAAGAAGC
>CAWEHH010000035.1:0-163045 GCA_963808765.1 uncultured beta proteobacterium | reverse complement strand
AGGATGTTGCTCTCGCGGAACTCCGCCGCGAGGATGCGCGTGAGCGCGTTGAGCGCCGTTTTCGATATCCGATAGGCCGGCGTGCCGGCGCCCATCTCCGCAAGCTGCCCGAGGCCGCTCGACAGATTGACGATGCGGCCATAGCGATTCGCTTTCATGAGCGGCATGACCGATTGCGCGAGCTGCAGCGGGCCGAACAGATTCGTCTCCAGCGTATCGCGATAGGTGTCGAGCTTGGAATCGAGAAAGCGCGAGCCGCGCGGATCGAGCAGCACGCCGGCGTTGTTGACGAGCACGTCGATGCGCCGCCGGCGCTCCGCAACGGCCGCGACACACGCGCGGATGCTGCGGCAGCTCGTGACGTCGAGCCGCTGGAATTCGACGTCGAGACCCTCGTCATGCAGCGTTTTGACGGCCGCCTTGCCCTTCGCCGCGTCGCGCGCCGTAAGCACGACGGCAAGCCCTTGCTGCGCGAGCTGCCGGCAGATTTCGAAGCCGATTCCGCGGTTGCCGCCCGTGACGAGCGCGATGCGCGTCGGGCTCGCCATGCGCTCGCTATCCCTTGCGGCCCGGCGGCGAGACCGTCATGCCGACCATGTTTTCGGGCTTCACCCACTCGTCGAACTGCTGGCCGGTGAGGTGACCGAGCTGCGATGCGCCGACTCCTTGAGCGTGAGTGCCTTTCTTGTGCGCGTTCTTCGCGATGGCCGCCGCTTTCTCGTAGCCGATGTGCGGGTTCAGCGCCGTCACGAGCATCAGCGAATCGCGCATGAGCTGCTCGATGCGCTCGAGGTTGGGCTCGATGCCGGCCGCGCAATGCTCGTTGAAGTTCTCGCACGCGTGCGCGAGCAGGCGCGCGCTGTGCAGGAAATTGCGGATGACCATCGGCCGGAAGACGTTCAGCTCGAAGTTGCCCATCGAGCCGCCGACGTTGATCGCGACATCGTTGCCGAAGACCTGGCAGCACACCATGGTCATCGACTCGGACTGCGTCGGATTCACCTTGCCCGGCATGATCGAGCTGCCGGGCTCGTTCTCCGGAATCGACGAGCTCGCCGATGCCCGAGCGCGGACCGCTCGCGAGCCACCGGATGTCGTTGGCGATCTTCATGAGCGACGCCGCGAGCGTCTTCACCGCGCCGTGCGCGTGCACCACGCCGTCGCACGAGCCGAGCGCTTCGAATTTGTTCGGCGCGGTGACGAAAGGCAGGCCGGTCAGCGTCGCGAGCTCCTCGGCGACCTTCACGGCGAACTGCGGATGCGCATTCAGGCCGGTGCCGACCGCGGTGCCGCCGAGCGCGAGCTCGCACAGGTGAGGCAGCGCGTCGTCGACGTGCTTCAAACCATGGTCGAGCTGCGACACGTAACCGGAGAATTCCTGTCCGAGCGTGAGCGGCGTCGCGTCCTGCAGATGCGTGCGGCCGATCTTGACGATGTGCATGAACGCCTGCGCCTTGGCGTCGAGCGTGTCGCGCAGCTTCTTCACCGCGGGTTTCAGCGTGCGTTCGAGCGCGATCACCGCAGCCACGTGCATCGCGGTCGGGAACGTGTCGTTCGACGACTGCCCCTTGTTGACGTCGTCGTTCTCGTGCACGAGCCGCTTTGCGCCCGCGCTCGCCGCCGAGGAGCTCGGAGGCGCGGTTCGCGAGCACTTCGTTCACGTTCATGTTGGTCTGCGTGCCGGAGCCGGTCTGCCACACGACGAGGGGAAAATGCTCGTCGAGCTTGCCCGCGAGCGCTTCGTCCGCGGCAGCGATGATCGCGCTCCCCTTCTTCTCGTCGAGGATGCCGAGGGCCATGTTCACGGCCGCCGCGGCTTTCTTCACGAGCACCTGCGCGCGCACGACTTCGGGCGGCATCGTCTCGCCGGGGAAATGGAAGTGATGCAGGCTGCGCTCGGTCTGCGCGCCCCACAGCCGGTCCTGGCGGACTTCGATGTCGCCCATCGTGTCGTGTTCGATGCGTGTTTGCTGGGTCATGAAGAAGTGTGACTGACGTGCAACGTGGAGAACAGCGCTATGTGGAGCCAGGTCCGTCCGAGCTGTGGCAGCGCCTTCTGCTCGGCGCGATGATGGGCGTCCACCACCGTCACCGCCGTGATATTGACGATGCGCCGCACCGTCGCCGACGGCGTGATGATGTGGACGGGCTTTGCGGCGCCGAGCAGCATCGGCCCGACCGTGATGCCGCCGCCCGCCGCGGTCTTCAGCAGGTTGAACGCGATGTTCGCGGCGTCGAGGTTCGGCATCACGAGCAGGTTCGCTTCGCCTTTGAGGCGCGAACCGGGAAAGACCTGCCGGCGTATCTCCTCCGAGAGCGCCATGTCGCCCTGCATCTCACCGTCCACTTCGAGCTCCGGTGCGCGCTGCCACAGAATGCGTGCAGCGCCTCGCGCATCTTGATGGCGGTGGGCGTATCGCCCGCACCGAAGCTCGAGTGCGACAGCAGCGCCACTTTCGGCGTGAGGCCGAAGCGGCGGATTTCCTCGGCCGCGAGTATCGTCGATCTCCGCGATCATTTCCGCGGTGGGATCGAAATTGACGTACGTATCGCAGATGAACACGGTGCGCTCGGGCAGCAGCAGCAGGTTCATCGCGGCGTAGTGGTTCACGCCCGGGCGCTTTGCCGATGACGCTGTCGATGAACTTCAGATGCGCCGCGTAGTTGCCGAGTATCCCGCACAGCATCGCGTCGGCTTCGCCCATGTGCATCAGCATCGCGCCGATCAGCGCGGGATTGCCGCCGCATGTCGAGCTTCGCGATTTCCGGCGTCACGCCGCGGCGCGCGGCAAGGCGGTGGTACTCGGTCCATATTCGCGGTAACGCGGATCCTGGTCCGGATCGACGAGCTCGTAATCCTGCGCCGCGCTTCAAACGCAGCCCCAGCCGCTCGACGCGGCGCTCGATCACGTCGGGACGGCCGACGAGCACCGGCCGCGCCATGCCCTCGTCGACCACGACCTGCGCGGCGCGCAGAATGCGCTCTTCCTCGCCTTCGGCATACACGACCTTGCGCGGCGCCTGTTTCGCGGCGGCAAAGAGCGGCTTCATGACGAAGCCGGACTGGTAGACGAACTGGTTCAGCCGCTCGCGATAGCTTTCGATGTTCTCGATGGGGCGCGTGGCGACGCCGCTGTCCATCGCGGCTTTCGCGACCGCGGGCGCGATCTTTCGCGATGAGCCGCGGATCGAACGGCCGGGGAATGAGGTAGTCGGGACCGAAGGAGAGATTCTGCCGCCGTAGGCGAGAGCCACGATGTCCGACTGCTCCGCCTGCGCGAGCTCGGCGATCGCCCGCACGGCGGCGAGCTCCATCTGCTCGTTGATCGTCGTCGCGCCGACGTCGAGCGCGCCGCGGAAAATGAACGGGAAGCACAGGACGTTGTTGACCTGGTTCGGATAATCCGAGCGGCCCGTCGCGATCACCGCATCCGGCTTCGCCTGCCGCGCGAGCTCCGGGCGAATCTCGGGCTCGGGATTCGCGAGCGCGAGGATGAGCGGGCGCTCCGCCATTTTCGCCACCATCTCGGGCTTCAGCACGTTGCCTGCCGAAAGCCCGAGGAAGATGTCGGCGCCGGCCATCACATCGCCCAGCTTGCGCGCGTTCGTCGCGACCGCATAGCGCGCCTTCTCGGGATCCATCTCCTCTTTGCGGCCTTCGTACACGACGCCCGCGATGTCGGTGACGACGATGTTCTGCTTGCGCACTCCCATCGCGACGAGCAGGTCCAGGCACGCGAGCGCGGCCGCGCCCGCGCCCGAGACGACGAGCTTCACGCGCGCGACGTCCTTGCCGACGACCTTCAGGCCGTTCGAGATCGCCGCCGACACGATGATCGCCGTGCCATGCTGGTCGTCGTGGAACACCGGGATCTTCATGCGCTCGCGCAAGGCGCGTTCGACGTAGAAGCACTCGGGCGCCTTGATGTCTTCGAGATTGATTCCGCCGAAGGTGGGTTCGAGCGCGGCGATGATGTCGACGAGCTTCGCGGGGTCGCGCTCGTCGATCTCGATGTCGAAGACGTCGATCCCCGCGAATTTCTTGAACAGGACCGACTTGCCTTCCATCACCGGTTTCGCGGCGAGCGGCCCGATCGCGCCGAGCCCGAGCACGGCGGTGCCGTTCGTGATCACGGCGACGAGGTTACCACGCGCGGTGAACTTGGAGGCTTCGGCGGGCTCCGCCGCGATCGATTCGCACACGCTCGCGACGCCCGGCGTGTAGGCGAGCGCGAGGTCGCGCTGATTGATGAGTGCCTTCGTCGCCGTGACGGCGATCTTGCCCGGAGTCGGCAAGCGGTGGTATTCATGCGCAGCCTTGCGCAGTTGTTCGTCCATGGGAGAAGTCAAGCTGGCAAGTAAGACGTGCTGCGCGAAAAAGAACGATGATCGGATGATCGAGAGAACGTCGATTGATTATATCAGCGCCCCCGACGCGCCCGGACAAACACCCGATCGCTCGCAGGCATTTCCAGTCTTGCTCCGTTCGGACGCACATTTCGAATCCGGCATGCGAGTTGCCTTTCCGCCATCTCGGCCCATGAGCCTTTCGCAGCGCACGCGAAAGCGCAGGATGCTGCCAACCGCGCGCTGGTTCGCCTGGGCGGCATTGATGGTTGCGTGGGTTCTTCCCTCGGCAGCTCAGGAGCCGCCGAGCGCAGATGCGCCGGCTACGATCCCGGATGCGCCGGCTACGATCCCGATGCGCCGACTACGATCCATTTTCGCGTGGTCATCGAGGCGCCTCGACCTTACCGGGAGATGCTTGAAAAAGGCTTGGACATCTCGCGCTGGCAGGGCGAGCAACGGGTGACGATGCCCCTTCTGGAGCGGCTCGTAGGCGAAGCGCGCAAGTCTGCAGCCGAGGCGCTGGCGGCTGACGGCTATTTCGACGCGAAGGTGGACTCCAGTATCGACAGCTCGCAGGGGGACAAGACGCTGGTGCGCATTACCGTGGAACCGGGCCCTCGCACGCGGGTGCGAGGCATCGATATCCGTTTCCATGGAACGGCGGTCAACGATCCGGAAGGCAGGAAGCGCTTCGAAGTCGTGCGCCAGACGTGGGGGCTGCAACCGGGTGAGCCCTTTCGCCAATCGGAGTGGGCCGCCGCCAAGGAACGTGCGCTCGCGCGGCTTGCGCGCGGGCGCTATGCAGCCGCGAGCATCGCCCATAGCGAAGCACGCATCGACCCGGCGGAGCGCGCGGCCGACTTGAAGCTCGAGCTCGACAGCGGTCCCACGTTCCTCGCCGGTCCTGTCGTCGTAAGCGGGATGAAGCGCTATCCGGCGAGCATCGTGGAAAATCTCAACCCGGTGCACCCGGGCCAACCGTATGACGCAATCGAGCTCGACCTCTTTCAGCGGCGTCTGCTCGAAACCGGCTACTTCAATGCGGTCGATTTTTCCGTCGATCCGGACCCCGCGCAGGCCGCCTCCGCGCCGCTGCGAGTGAACGTGATCGAAGCTTCTTCGCAGCGCATCGACACCGGACTCGAGTTCAGTACCGATACGGGATTCGGACTCACGGTGGACTACACCAACGTAGACATATTCGACCGCGCCTGGCGACTCCGGCCCCGCTTCAACCTGAACGAGAAAGAGCAGCAGATCAATGTCGCGCTCGACACGCCGCCCAAGCCCGGCGGCATATGGGACACGTACGCGACACGTCTGCAGCACCGCGACATCCAGGGCCAGGCCACGACCGAGGCGATGGTCGGATACGCGCGCAACTGGGGCCTCGAAACCACGCCGTCCCTGATCAGCGTGTCGGGCCACTTGGAGAACCAGAAAATTTCGGGCTCGACCACCGAGAACAACTATGCGGTGTTCGTCGGATACCGAAAAACCTTTCGAACGACCGACGACATCGTCTCTCCGCGGCGCGGCGTACTGGGCACCGCCGAAATAGGAACGAGCGTGCCCGGCGTGTCGAGCCAGGAATTCATTCGTGCACGCACGAAGCTGAACTGGCTCATTCCGGTCGGGATGAAGGGCGATCTGCTCCTGCGCGGCGAGGCCGGCGTGGTTCTCGCGAGCTCACGCAATGGCGTCGTTTCGTCCTTCCTCTTCCGGACCGGCGGCGACCAGTCCATCAGAGGCTATGAGTTCGAATCGATCGGGGTGTCGCAGGGCGAAGCGACCGTGGGCGGACGCTATCTCGCGCTCGGGAGCGTGGAGTATACGCACTGGATCACTCAGACGCTGGGAGCGGCCGTTTTCGTCGACGCCGGTGACGCATTCGACCAGATGAGCGCATTCGATCTGGCAATCGGCGTCGGCGTGGGCGTGCGCTGGCGCTCTCCGATCGGACCTTTCAGGGCGGATGTGGCGTACGGCGAGCGCACCGAACAATTTCGGCTGCATTTCTCCGTGGGCTATACCTTCTGAGACTTCGCGACATCATGCGCAGACGCTACGTCGCCCTACTCACTTTTGCGATAGTCGTGCTCGCCACGGTGTGCGCTGCGGTGGGAGCGGGCGCCTGGCTGCTCTACACCGAAGCCGGCCTCGCGTGGCTCAGCACCCGCGCCGTATCGATGGCCGGTGAGGGGCTGGAAATCGATGGCGTGGCAGGCACGCTCGCCCACGGCGTCCGCGCACGACATATCCGCTACGCCGGCGAAGACATCGAGGTGCGCGTCACGAACACCGATGTGCGCGTATCGCCATGGTCGCTCATCACGCTCCGCCCACGCATCCTGGGCTTACGCGCGGCCGAACTCGCGGTCGTCACGAAGCCCACAGAGCCGCGCGGTAAGCCACCCGACACGCTCGAGCTTCCAGTGAGCTTCGAGCTCTCCGACGCCCGCGTCGAACGCTTGGTCATCGACCTCGGAAAAGGTCCGATCGAGTTGACGAACGTCGCTCTCGATTACTCGGGCGGCCGCGACGTGCATCGCATCCACAAGCTCGTGCTCTCGGGATACGGACAGGACGTCGAGCTCGCCGGCCGGATCGACGCGCAGCCGCCCTTCGCGCTCGAAGGTAACGCTGCGGTCACCCGGCACCCGGCGCCCCAGGCGTCGATGAAAGTGGCGGCGAGCGGCACACTGAGCGCGCTGAAGCTCGAGGGCGCCGTGGAGAGCGGAGACGCAGCGCTCACGTTCCGAAGCGACGTCGAGCCCTATGCGTCTTTCCCTCTCGCGTCCCTGAACGCGCACATCGAGAACCTCGACGTGAAGGCCTTCGTGAAGGAAGCGCCTCACACCGTCCTCGCGGGCGATATCGAGCTCGAGCGAACGGGTGCGCTGCTGATCGGCCCCGTGCGTCTCACGAATGCCGCGCACGGTCCGTACGACAAGGGGCGCGTTCCCGTCGCGGCACTGCGGCTCGACGTTCGCACGGACGTGAAGGACGTTCGCACGTTCGGCCTCGCTGCCAACCTCGGCGCCGGCGGCACGATCACCGGGAGCGGATCGCTCGTTCAAGACACCGTCAAGCTCACGCTGAAGACCGGCAACCTCAATCTGTGGGGGCTGCACAGCCGCATGCGCAAGACCCACCTCGCAGGCCGTGCGGACCTGACACTCGCGGAAGCGCGTCAGTCGATTACGGCCAACGTATCGCAGGACGAGATCGGACTCGCCTTCACGGCACAACGCGCCGGAGATCACGTCAACGTATCGCATTTTCGCGCGCAGGCGCGCGGCGGCGAAGCGGGAGGCACGGCACGGATCACCCTGAGCGGGCGTCGTGCGTTCGCCGCGAATGCCTCGTTCTCGCGCTTCGATCCGTCGGCGTGGGGCAGCTTTCCGCCGGGATCGATCAACGGAACGGTCGCAGCGAAGGGTTTCGCGGAAGGACCTGAAGCCGATGTCGACCTCGGGATCCGCGATTCCCGCTGGCTCGACGCGCCGCTCGTCGCGCGCGGCACCTTCAGCGTTCGCGGCGAGAGATTGAAGCAGGCCGATGTCACTGCGGCGATCGGCGGGAACAACTTCTCCGCGAAGGGCACATTGGGATCGCCGCAGGACACACTGGAAGTCAAGTTCGACGCGCCGAAGCTCGGCGTCTTCTCGGACGATGTGCAGGGAAGCGCGCGCGGGGGAGCACAGTTGAGCGGCGCATGGCGCTCGCCCGCCGTGCGATTCGATGTGACTGGAAGCGGACTGCGGTATCAGAAGATCGTGCAGGTGAAGACGCTGCAGGCGCGGGGTGAGCTCGCGACCCAGACGGGCGGTCCGTTCACCGTGGACGCGACACTGCGCGGCATCATCCTGCCGGATTGGCAGCTCGACTCGGCCGCGCTGCGCGCGCGGGGCACGACGGCCGCGCACACGCTCGCCGTCAACGCAAGAGGCGATCGGGTCGATATCCAATCGCGCGCGAGCGGCGGATGGAAGGCGCAGACAGGCTGGTCAGGCAAGATCGAAGAGCTCGTCAACAAAGGCGAAGTCGCCGTCGCACTGACGGCGCCGGTCGCGATCACCGTCGGTCCTCAGCGCGCCTCTGCCGACGCGTTCGAATTGAGGTTCCTGGGCGGGCAGTTCCTCGTGAACGCGCTCGACTACCGCGAAGGCCGCCTTCAGACAGAGGGGAAATTCGTCGCGCTGCCCGTGCGACCGGTGCTTGCACTCGCGGGTGGACCCGCGGCGATGGCCGGCACGCTGCGTCTGAACGGAAGCTGGTCTTTCAAGAACGTGCCGCAGTTGAGCGGAACCGTCGCGGTTTCGCGAGACTCCGGAGATGTCGCGCTCGACGCCGATGGATCGATGCAGCTCGGGTTGCAGTCGCTCTCGGTCGACGCACGGTTCGAGCCCAAGGGCATCACGTTGCAGGCGGCCGTGCGATCGGCACTCGCGAGCGCGACTGTCGACGGACTTGTGAGTCCCGCGAGCGCAGGCACGAATGCCGGCTACTCGGGTGCCTCGCCGATCGCCTTCACTGCGAACGTCGATGTGGCGCGGCTCGCAGCGTTCGCGGCGTTCATCGGTACCACGACACTTCTGGACGGCAGCGTTCAGGCGCGGCTCTCCGGGCGCGGAACCCTGGCCGAACCGCAAGTGACCGGGCCGATCACCGGAAACGGTATCGCCGTGGCGCTGCCGGCCGAGGGCATCGATCTGAAAGAAGGCACGCTCCGCGCGTCTCTCGATCGCAACGAGATTCGCGTCGAGTCATTCTCGATCCGCGGCGGTGAAGGGACCCTGAGCGCGACCGGCACGCTCGCGCGAGCGGGTTTTCAGGATGCCTCGGTCGACTGGTCGGCGCAGAACTTCACCGTGCTCGCGCGGCCCGACCGTCGCCTCGTCGTGTCCGGCAAAGGCAATGCGGCATTGCGCGGCGGACAGCTCGCCTTCACGGGTGCGTTGCGCGCGATCGAGGGGCTGTTCGAGCTCTCGACGACGTCCCTGCCCGAGCTTGGCGATGACGTCGTGATCGTCGGGCGTGAAGGGAAGCGCCTGAAGGAAGCGGAGCGTCGACCCGCCGAAGCGCGCGGCAAGCGCGCTACCAAGGCAGTAGTCGATCTCAACCTCGATCTGGGTGATGCCGTGCACTTGCGTGGGAGCGGCCTCGATGTCTGGCTCTCGGGCGCGCTGCGTGTGCAGACCAATGCGCAGGGCGAGCTGCGCGGCGTCGGTACGATCGACGCAAAACGCGGCCTCTTTACCGCCTACGGTCAGCGGCTGGAAATCGAGCGCGGGCGGCTGTACTTCAACGGGCCGCTCAACAATCCCGGACTGGATTTTCTCGCCATGCGTAAGCGCCAGACGGTCGAAGCCGGGGTATCGGTTACGGGTACGCTCAGTCAGCCGCTGGTGCGTGTCGTGTCCAATCCGCCCCTTCCCGAAAGCGAAGCGCTCTCATGGCTCATACTCGGGCGCGCGCCCAGCCAGGCCGGAGGAGGCCAGCTCTCGGCGCTCCCTCTTGCTACCGGCGCGCTGCTCGGGAAAACGGGCGCGCCGCTCGCCCAGGCGTTGCACCTGGACGAAGTGGGCGTGCGCAGCGGCGATGCGTCCTCGGAGCAGTTCGTGACGCTCGGCAAGCGAATATCCGACCGGGTCTATCTCGCATTCGAACAGAGCATCGGTGGAACCGAAAGTCTTCTGAGATTGGAGATGACTCTCACAGAAAGAACGGCGCTGCGGGCGCAGACCGGCCGCTCGAGCTCTCTCGGACTGTTCTACCGGTACGTGTGGGATTAGGGCGGAGCTCTGCCGCGGCTCGGTGCACGAACAGAGAGGAACCGAGGTTCCCCTCCGTAACCTTCCCTCCTTCGTGGCGTGTCGCGATGGCAAGCGCGACACGCGATGTATCATCTCTCCATGGACACGCTAACCATACGCACGGAGCTTTATCCCGAGCTCGAACCGCACCGCTCCGGCATGCTGGAACTGGACAGCGTGCACCGCATGTACTGGGAGGAATGCGGCAATCCACGGGGACAGCCGGTGGTCTTCCTGCACGGAGGGCCGGGCGCGGGGTCAGCGCCGGCGCATCGTCGCTTTTTCGATCCTGCGCATTATCGGATCGTCATCTTCGATCAGCGCGGCGCGGGCCGCTCATGGCCGCTCGGCGAGCTCGCGCGCAACACGACGCCACTCCTGATCGATGACATGGAGCGCCTGCGCCGGCACGTCGGCATCGAGCGCTGGCTGGTCTTTGGCGGTTCGTGGGGCAGCACGCTCGCCATCGCATACGCGATCGAGCATGCCGAGCGCTGCGCGGGTCTGGTCTTGCGCGGGATCTTCCTCTGCCGGAAGAGCGAAATAGACTGGTTTCTCTACGGCGTGCGCAATCTCTTTCCGGAAGCCTGGTCGGCGTTCGCGGAAGCTATTCCCGCCGCCGAACGCGGCGACCTGCTGGCCGCGTACTACAAGCGGCTCACGCACCCCGATCCCGCCATTCACCTGCCCGCCGCGAAAGCGTGGAGCATCTACGAAGGCTCGTGCTCGACGCTCCTCGCGAATCCCGAAACGATCGCTTATTTCGCGAGCGATGTCGTCGCCCTCGGCCTTGCGCGCATCGAGGCACATTACTTCACGAACGATATCTTCCTGCCCCCGAACGCCCTGCTCGACAACGTCGGTCGCATCCGCGACGTACCGGCGGTGATGGTGCAGGGCCGCTACGACGCGGTGTGCCCGATCGTCACGGCGGATGATCTGCACCGCGCGTGGCCGGAAGCCGAATACGTGATCGTGCCCGACGCAGGGCACTCGGCGTGGGAACCGGGGATCTGCGCGGAGCTCGTGAAAGCGACGGAGCGCTTCAAGGCCCTTTGGGCTTGTCCCCCGCCCCGAGCGCCTCAAGGGCGGCCTTCTGCATTTCGAGCGTCTTGATCGTCATCTGAACGAAACCGACGTTCATCGTCAGCCAGTTCTCGACGCTCTTCAACTCGCGGATCTTCGCCTGGATCTCATCGACGTTGGCGGTAGGCGTGAGCATTCCAGGAATGGGGAACGACATGGGGTTCCACATTTTCTGCATCCACTCGAACAGATCCTTGGGTAGCCCCGGCTCGGCCATGATTGCCCTCCTGCGGCGGCAGCGCCGCTCTCGCCCGCGTGTTCAGCGCCGGGCAACTGCGAGCAATTCTCCGGCCGGCGCCTGCACGCGGTCACCCTGTGGTGCTGTGCCTCGATGCAGCACCTGCTGGAGGCGCTCTTTCTCGGTCATGATCTTTTCCATGTAGGTGAAGTCTTCGACGTTGGACGACCCCACGTACATCTGGAGCGCGGAGCTCAGGCTGCCAGTGCGGGACAGGTATTCCTTCAGAACACGCGCGCCGACCAGAATATTCGTCTGTGGATCGAAGACAGCATACTGCTCTCCGCCGAACTCGCGGAACTTCTCTGCGTGGAATTTGGGAATGACCTGCATGAGTCCTTTCGCGCCCATGACGCTTTCTGCGATGGGGTTGAAGCGAGACTCGACCGCAATGACGGCGATGATCAGCAGCGGATCGAGCCCGATCTGCTGGCCGGCCGCGTGCGCGATCCCGACGAGGTCAAGCGTGAACGCCTGTGAGACCTTGTAGCGCTTCGCCAGAAACTCCGAGAGCCGCCGGTACCGCGGATTGTCGTGGGAAACGGCCGCCGCCTTGGTGGTATTCGGCGCCGCCTCGGCGGCCTCCGTTTCCGTAGCGGGCGTCTGCCCGCTGACTGCCTCGGTCGAGGGCTGCGCCGGCACTTCGTGCTGACTGCCCGTAACCCATCCCGCGGCGATCGTGACGAGTGCGATCAGGCCGACGAGCATGCTCGAGTTGCGATGCAGCCGGATCGATTGAATCGAACTTGCGAAAAGCTGCGGGGCTGATTTTGCAGACATGCAAAACCTCCTTGGTTTCGAGACCGGGTCGCACAGCCGCGACCGCAGTCAGCCTGTCACCGTGTCCGGCAACGTTTCGGTTCCGTTCTCACAAGCAGGGGCAAAAACGCCCCGCGCGGAAAACGAGCGAGTGCTTCTTTGATCGGCCGTATCGTGCGAGGCACGCCAGCCGCTTGTGACATCACGACGTGGTGCAACGCACCAAGCATCCACATCGCTGGCTTACCGCGACCGTTCCGGGACGACCGGATCCGCCGCCTGTGCACGGACTAAGCCTGGAAAGTCAACGGCTTACGGTACGATTCGGTGGTTCGCCAAGCCGCTGAGTCCCCGCATTGTAACCGCAGGGAGCCATTGTGCAACCGGCTCCGCCCGCTCGGCCCGGGACGCCCTTGACGGCGGGCAGTCCGCGTTGTAGGTCGGCGCGCCCCGGAATGGTCCGGGCTTCATCGGAGCGCGCGCCGCTTTTTCCATGCGTCCAGCGCCGTCTCGTAACGCTCGACCGCGCTCCAGTAGAGGTCGTAGATGCACGGCTCGCAGCCGCTTTGACAACACTCGTCGGGCTCGGGCACGCGCGGCGGCTCGGGAGCGGGGTCGCTGGCTTCGGCGGGTTCGGTCATGATTCGATCGGGTGCGAGGCGCGGAACGCGCGTTCATTCAACGCCGCTTCGAGATGCTTCGAGCTCGAGAATAAACCAGCGCGGATCCGCGCATCCGCGCGACGGCGCGCCGGATTCGAGGGTTCACGCGAGGTGAGCGGGCTTGCTTGTAAGCGCCGCGGAGCCCCGTTTATACTGGTCCAATCCCTTCTGAATACCTCCTCATGAATGTCGTCGCGCCGCTCGCGCGCGAGTGCGGAGCGAGTTCATTGCCGGATAGGAGGATTAATGCCGAAGTTTTCGCCTGAAATGATCCGCACGATCGCGCTGGTGGGCCACGGCGCGGCCGGCAAGACAACGCTTGCGGAGGCGTTATTGCATCGCGCTGGGGCGATCGCAACCGCGGGCAGCGTCGAAAGAGGCAGCACCGTCTGCGACTTCGATCCGCTCGAAAAAACTTACCAGCATTCGCTCAATGCCTCGTGCGTGCACCTCACCTCCGCTGAAACGCGCATTCACCTCGTCGACACGCCCGGGCTGCCCGATTTCGTCGGGCGGGCGATCGGGGCACTGCCCGCCGTCGAAACCGCGGCGGTCGTGATCAGCGCACAGAACGGCATCGAGATGATCACGCAGCGCATGATGCAGTGGGCGGGAAAGCGCGGCGTGTGCCGCATGATCGTTGTAAACAAGATCGATGCGGAAAACGTCGATCTGCCGCAGTTGCTTTCCCAGATCCAGGCGGCCTTCGGGAAGGAATGCCTGCCGATCAACCTGCCGGCGGACGGCGGTAAACGCGTCGTCGACTGCTTCTTCAATCCGTCGGGTGAAGCGGACTTCTCTTCGGTTGAAGAAGCGCACCAGGCGCTCATCGACCAGGTCGTCGAGGTCGACGAAGAGCTGATGTCGAAGTATCTCGAGCAGGGCGAAGTGAGCCCGGCCGAGCTGCACGCGCCCTTCGAACAGGCGCTGAGAGAGGGGCACCTCATCCCGATCTGCTTTACGTCGGCGCGCACCGGCGCCGGCGTGCCCGAGCTGCTCGACGTGTTCGTGAAGTTGATGCCCAATCCGACCGAAGGCAATCCGCCGCAGTTTCTGAAGGGCGAAGGCGCGGCCGCCGAGCCGATTCACGCGTCGCCGGATCCCTCGAAGCACGTCCTCGCCCACGTCTTCAAAGTCATGATCGACCCGTTCGTGGGCAAGGTGGGCGTCTTCCGGGTGCACCAGGGCACTATCACGCGCGACACGCAGCTTTTCATCGGCGACGGGCGCAAGCCGTTCAAGGTGAGCCATGCGTACCTGCTTCAGGGCAAGGAGTTCGTCGAGAGCGAGGCGCTCGTGCCCGGCGACATCGGCGCGGTGGCGAAGGTAGACGAGATCCACTTCGACGCCGTGCTGCACGATTCCCACGACGAAGATCACATCCATCTCGCTCCTTTGGAGTTCCCCACGCCGATGCACAGCCTTGCCATCGAGCCGAAGCGCCGCGGTGACGAGCAGCGGATTTCGGAGGCGATGCACAAGCTTGCCGCGGAGGACCCGACATTCAAAGTCGCGCATACAGCGGCTGCGGAAACCGTAATCAGCGGTCTCGGCGACCTGCACATGCGCTATATCCTGGACCGGCTTCAGGCGCAGTATCACGTCGAAGTGACGACCAAGCCGCCGCGCATTCCCTATCGCGAAACGATCACGGCCAAGGCGGAAGGCCATCACCGCCACAAGAAGCAGACCGGCGGCGCGGGCCAGTTCGGCGAGGTGTTTCTGCGCGTGGAGCCGCTGCCGCGCGGCGGTGGATTCGAGTTCGTCGACCAGGTGAAGGGCGGCGTCATTCCGACGCAGTACATGCCCGCGGTCGAGAAAGGCGTGCGCCAGGTGCTCGACGCGGGTCCCATCGCCGGTTATCCGGTGCAGGACGTTCGCGTCATCGTCTACGACGGCAAACACCACCCGGTCGATTCCAAGGAAGTCGCTTTCATCTCGGCGGGCAAGCGCGCGTTCATGGATGCGATCGCCAAGGCCCGTCCGATCGTGCTCGAGCCGATCGTGAAAGTGGAGATCAATGCGCCCGAGCCGAGCATGGGCGACATCGCCGGCGATCTGTCCTCCAAGCGCGGCCAGATCAATGGCACCGATTCAGCCGGACCCGGCACGGTGGCGATACGGGGGCAGGTCCCGCTCGCCGAGTTGAACAACTATCAGGCGCGTCTGAAGTCCGTCACGGCGGGCCAGGGGTCGTTTTCGGTCGAGCTCTCTCACTATGACCCCGTGCCGCCGAACGTCCAGAAGGACCTCGCGACGCTCCACAGCAAGACGGCTCAAGCCGAAGAAGAGTGACGTGGGGGCGCTCGGCCGCGGCAAGACTCCTCCGGGCGCAAGCGCCCGAGCCGCGACTCGGTGTACGAACAGAGGGCACCCGACCGCTCCGCTCCCATGGTTTCCCTCCGTTACCTCCCTTCCTTTGTGGCGTGTCGGAGGCAGAAATCCGACACGCTAGCCCAGCCTAGGTAGGCGTGAAGACGAAGGCATGGACGAAGCCGTTCTCCGCAGCATGGCCAAATGGCCCGACGTGCCTGCCGTCTACGGCTGGCTCGCGCTGGACCGCCGCGGCAACTGGTTGCTTAAGGGCGAGCGCATCAGTAATCGCGCGGTGGTCGAATTCATCGGCCGCAACTACGAGCGCGACCGCGAGGGACGCTGGTTCTTTCAGAATGGCGCCCAACGTGTCTACGTGGCACTCGAGTACACACCCCTCGTGTACCGGGTCGTCAGTGCTTTCGGCGAACCGCTCGAGCTCCAGACCCACACCGCGCGACCTGCCGCCGACGTGGCGGGAAGCTGGATGGATGAGAACTCGGAGCTGCTCGTCGCGACCGAGCACGGCGTCGGCGTCGTCCTGGATCGCGATCTCGAAAGCGTGGTCCCGGCATTGGTCGATGAGGGCGGCACGCCGTTTTCTGAAGACGATCTCGAGCGCATCGTGGAAGGTTTTCAGAGCGGCCATGAAGCGCTGCTTTGGGTGAGGTACGGGGACGCGAACGTCAAGGTCGAAGCGATCCGTTCCACCGACGTGCCGCAGCGCTTCGATTTCGTCGCAACGCCTTCCGCCGCCGGGCGGTAGGAGCGCGATGCGACCGCTTGCGGAATTCTCGTTCGCCGAGCGACGCTCGATCCGCGGTCTGTTCTTCGATATCGACGACACGCTGACGACGGACGGCGTGCTCCACGCAAGCGCCTACGCAGCAATCGAGCGGCTGCAGGCGGCGGGAATTCTGACCATTCCGATCACGGGCCGGCCGGCAGGGTGGTGCGACCACATCGCGCGCATGTGGCCGGTCGACAGCGTCGTCGGAGAGAATGGCGCGTTCTACTTCCGCTACGACCATCGTGCCCGCCGTATGCACCGGCGCTTCGTGGACGACGCAACGACGCGCGCCCATAACCGCGAGCGCCTGCATGCGATCGGCCAGGAGATCGTGCGGTCGGTTCCCGGCGCGGCAGTGGCCGCCGACCAGCCATATCGCGAGACCGACCTCGCCATCGATTTCAGCGAAGACGTGCCGCGGCTTCCCCCTTCCGCCGTCGAGCGGATCGCCGCGCTCATGCGCGATGCCGGCCTGACGGCGAAGGTGAGCTCGATTCACGTGAACGGCTGGTTCGGCGCCTACGACAAGCTCACGATGACGCGCCTGCTCATGCGTGAATGTCACGGGATCGACCTCGACCACGATCGCGCGCATTTCGCGTTCATCGGCGATTCGCCGAACGATGCGCCCGCCTTCGCCTATTTCCCGCATGCGATCGGCGTCGCGAACGTGCGCGATTTCGAAAGCGAGCTCGCTCACCCGCCCGCCTATGTGACGCGCGCGCGATGCGGCGCCGGGTTCCGCGAAGCAGCGGATGCGATTCTCGCCGCGCGGAACGGCAACGCCGCATGATCGATCTGCGCAGCGACACCGTCACGCGGCCGACCGAAGCGATGCTCGAATCGATGCGAGAAGCGACCTTCGGCGACGATTCGCGCGACGGCGATGAAACCGTGCGCCGGCTCGAAGCGCTCGCCGCCGAGCGGATGGGAAAGGAAGCGGCCGCGTTCATGCCGAGCGGCACCATGACGAATCTCGTCGCCGTGCTCGCGCACACCCCCCGCGGCGGAGAAGTGCTGCTCGAAGCAGGCGCTCACATCGTCCATTCGGAGCTGGGCGGCATCGCAAGCCTCGCAGGCGCTTTCTACAAAGCGATTCCCGGTCGACGCGGCGCCATGGACCTGGACAAGCTCGCGCAAACCCTGCGCCCGGCGAGCCGGCAGAACTTCGGTACGGCGCTTGTCTGCATGGAAACCTCGCACAACCGGGCCGGCGGAGCCGTCCTGCCGCTCGAGCACATGCGCGAGGTGTATGCGCTTTCCCGCCGCAACGGCGTCCCCGTGCATACGGACGGTGCGCGTGTCTTCAATGCGGCCGTTGCGCTGAAGACCGATGCGCGCGCGATCGCCGAGCATACCGACTCGATCTGCTTCTGCGTCTCGAAAGGCCTTTCGGCGCCTGTCGGCTCGCTCCTGTGCGGCACGGCCGCATTCATCGAGCGTGCGCGGGCCTTCCGGCGGATGGTCGGCGGCAACATGCGCCAGGCTGGACCGATCGCCGCGGCTGGCATCGCGGCGCTCGAGACGATGGTCGATCGCCTGTCCGAGGATCACGCGATTGCGCGCCGGCTCGCCGACGGGCTCCAGCGCATCGCGCCGGAGGTGGTCGATCCCGGTGAAGTTCAAACCAATATCGTGAACGTTGACGTCCCGTCGAGCGGCCGCTCGGCTGCCGAGTGGTCGGCCGAGCTCGCGACGCGCGGGATCGCCGTAAGCCCGGGCGAACGCTACACGCTGCGGTTCGTCACGCATCGCCACGTCGGCGAAGCCGAAGTGGACGAAGCCGTGCGCGCGTTCGGCGAAGTGTGGCGCCGCCTTACGGTCAGATGATGCGCTTGCGCACGTAGGTGACCGCCACTTCCGCCACGAGGACGATCGCGAAGATCGCCGCGAGCATCAGTGCGACGCGCTCCCACTGAAAGAGGTTCATCGCCGTGTCGATCGCCATCCCGATGCCGCCCGCGCCGACGAGGCCGATCACGGCCGATTCGCGCACGTTGATGTCCCAGCGAAAGAGCGCGATGCCCCAGAATGCCGGGACGACCTGCGGCCAGTAGCCTTTCAGGAAAACGCTCGGCCACGGCGCCCCGCACGCCCGCAGCGCTTCGATCGGACCGGGACGTGTCTCTTCCAGAGCCTCTCCGAAGAGCTTGCCCACGAAACCGATGGAGCGGAAGGCGATCGCCAGCGTGCCCGCGAGCGCGCCGGGCCCGAAGATCGCGACGAACAGCAGCGCCCAGACCAGCGAATTCACCGACCGTGACGATACGAGCAGGAACTTGGCGACATAGTTGATTGTGCTCGACGGCACGATGTTGTGCGCTGCCATCACCCCGAGCGGAACCGCCATGAGGACGGCCAGAATCGTTCCGAGCGTCGCGATATGCAGGGTCTCGACGAGCGCTTCGTGCACGCCTTTCGGATAGAACGCCCAATCGATGGGCCACATGCGCCGCAGCAGGTCCGCCATCTGCTCCGGGGCATCGTAGAGGAATTCCGGGATGATCTCGATCGTGCGCAGCGACACGACGCAGGCGGCCACGACGCCGAAGTACAAGGCGAAACGCCCGATACGCTCGGTGGGCGTGTAGCGGCGCCACTCGCGTTCGAGCGCGACGCTCACTGGTAAAGCTTCTTCACCGCGTTCTGCAAGGCTTCGCTCGCCATGATCATGGCGATGATCGCCAGCAGAATCGTGAGCAGATAGTCGTAGTCGAACTTCTGGAACGCCGCGAACATGGTGCCGCCGATGCCGCCTGCACCGACGATCCCGACCATCGTGGAATTTCGCAGGTTCGAATCGACCTGATACGTTGCGAAGCCCACGAAACGGGTGAGCACCTGCGGCAGCACGCCGTAGACCACGACGTTCATGAACGAGGCGCCGGTCGACCGTATGGCTTCGACCTGCTTCAACGAGATTTCCTCGATCGCTTCCGCGAAGAGTTTCCCGACGAACCCGATCGAGGCCACCGTGAGGGCGAGAATGCCGGCGAGCGCACCGAATCCGACCGCCTTGACGAACACGATGGCGACGATGACCTGGTGGAAGGAGCGGCAAAGCGCGATCAGCAGCCGCATCGGCCACGTGATCCACGCGGGCATCAGGTTGCGCGCGGCGAGGAGCCCGATCGGCAGCGACAGGACGATACCGAGCGCGGAGGCGATGATCGCGATCTCGAGCGACTCGTAGAGGCCGCGGGCCATGAGATGCATCTTGTCCGGCGAGGTATCGGGCGGGAACATGCGCGCGATGAAGCGCGCTCCCTGCTCGATCCCGATGAGGAAGCGCTCCCAAGTGACGTCGAGGATCGAGGCGGCATAGATGACGTACGCGATCAGCGCCAGCAGACCGAGCCGCGAGAGCCAGTTCGGCTTGAACGCCTGCCGCTGCGCTCGTGTCACCGCGCTCATCTGCGCCCGATGCCCACGACGGGTCGTCCGACAAGCTTCCCCTCTCCCCGGCTCGGGGCGAGGGAGAGTCCGGCACGTTTCACCTCACTCTTGACTCTCGCTTGTCGCTTTTTCTCTTCACCCTTCACTCCTTCACCCCCTCAGCTTCACTTGCGTCCAGCCAATCCTGTCCGCCGTAGATCTGGCGTAGATGCTCGTCCGTGAGGCCGTCGGGACTGCCGTCGTAGACGATACGCCCGCCGGTCATCCCGACCATGTGATCGGCGAAGCGTCGCGCGAGCGGCACGTTATGGATGTTGACGATCACCGGGATGCGGCGGCTCGCGGCGATATCCACGAGGAGCTCCATGATTTCGACCGAGGTCTTCGGATCGAGCGACGACGTAGGCTCGTCCGCGAGCAGGAGCTCCGGCTTCTGCATGAGCGCACGCGCGATGCCCACGCGCTGCCGCTGGCCGCCCGACAAGGCATCGGCGCGCTCGTTTGCGTACGGCGTGAGCCCGACGGTCTCGAGGAGGTCGAAGGCGGCATCGATGTCCTCTCGGGGATAACGGCGAAGCCATGCTTTGAAGGCCGAGATGTAGCCGAGCCTGCCGCTCAGCACGTTCTCCATCACGGAGAGGCGCTCAACCAGGTTGTACTCCTGGAAAACCATGCCGATCCGCCGCCGCGCCGCGCGCAGGTCACGACGGTTGAGCCGCGTGAGATCGACGCCGTGGAAGAGAATTTCGCCGGCGCTCGGCTCGACCAACCGGTTGATGCAGCGGATGAGCGTCGACTTGCCCGTGCCCGACGGACCGATGATCGCCGTGACGCCCGTCGGCGCGACGGTGAGACTCACGTCGCGCAGGACGGGAACGCCGCGGCGATAGGCCTTCGAGAGGCCGCGGATTTCGAGTGCCGGCGCAAGCGCCTGCTGCGCCTCCGGCATCGGCTATTTCTTATCGGCGGCCTTCTGCTCTGCCGCCTTGCGGCGTGCAGCTTCCTCGCGCGCCGATTCCTTATCGTAGGCCGCACGATTGAACGGCGTGCCGGTTTCCTCCGCCACTTTACGCACGACCGCCCAGTCCTTCTCGTAGGTGATCGGGAAGAAGCGGTCCGCGCCGCCGAAGGTCTTCTGCATCTCCGGCGGGAAGCGGTAATCGTAGAAGCATTTCGTCAGCACCTTCACGAAGTTCGGGATGCAGGTCGTGGGCGTAGGCGAATGAAGACGTCGGGAAGATGGGACTCTTGTAAATGATTCGGAAATCTTCGCCCTTGATCTCTCCGCGCGCGGCCATGCGATTGAAGACGTCCGATGCAACAGGCGCGGCATCGTAGTCGCCCGCAGCGACGCCGTTCACCGACTGCCCGTGGCCCCCCGAGAAGAGAGGCTTGTAATCCTTGTCGGGCGCGAGCCCCTCCGGAGGGAACAGTACCTGGGGCGCAAGGTGTCCCGAGTTCGACGAAGGAGACGTGTGCGCGACGCGCTTGCCTTTCAGATCGGAGAGCTTCTGGTACGGACTGCTGCGTTTGACGATGGTGATCAGGTGATAGCCCTGCCACTCCTTCTCGGTGCCTTTGATCGCGAAAGGCACCGCTCCGGCGAGGTTCACCGCAAAACCGGTGGGGCCTGTCGAGAAGCCGCCGACATGAAGCCGGCCCGCGCGCATCGCCTCGATCTCCGCGGCATTCGATTGAACGGGGAAATACACGACGCGTTTGCCCGTGCACTTGCCGAGATAATCGAGAAACGGCTTGAAAGCCGTTTCATAAACGGCGGCGTCTTCGACCGGCGTATAGGTGAACACCAGCGTGTTCGGGTTCTTCCACCGCTTCGAATCCTTCGGAGTATCGGCGACCAGATCGTTGTTCTCGTCGCAGTAGAGGGTATCGAGCTGACCACGCTGCTTGCACGTGTCAGCCTGTGCGTATGCGAACTGCGCAACGCCGAGCGCCGCGAGTGCGCACGTAACGCGAACGAACAAAGCCCATCGGTTCTTCATCTTGTCCTCTGCATGCATGCGAGACGCGTGAATGTACTGAAGCGAGTCGAAAAGGGTCAACAACCGCATCATGCGACATCACTCGCTCATGTTGCGGTTCATCGTTCGCTCACACGCTGTCAATCGATGCAAAAGCACGTCGGATGCGGTCGATGCGAAGACTCGCTACGCATCGAAATGGCTAGAAGCGGGTGAATGACGTTGTCAAGCCCTGTAGCGTTCGCGAGTCACTCCCAGCCTCGCTTACGGCATTTAATCTACTGATTAAAAAGGATAAAAAATTTTATGCTGCGTCGCAAAAGCGGTCTACGCCTTGCCGCGCGGGGCCGGATTCTGTATCTTTGGAACCCTGCTGTCCGTCCGGAAAATCCCGCCGGAGGCCAGACGGCTCCACGGCCGTCGGACCACCGGCAATGGCGGCGGTTATGACCGGTTCCCGACGGGGAACGGCCAAGCGCCAGGGATCAACGCCGGGCTGGGCGCTTCCGGGGCAGGATTCTCCGCGGCGGGTTGGGCCGATGGAGCTTCCGGTGCCGGGCGCCGACGAGGGGCAGCGGGCTTTTTCTTGGCTGCTTTTTTCCGAGCCGACTTCACAGTCGGCTTTTTTTTCGCCGTTTTTGCCGCCTTCCGCGCCGGCGTGCGCCGCGCCGACTTGCTCGCGCCCGCGGCTTTGCGCGCGGGCTTTCTGGTCAGCTTCGTTTTCCGGGCGGGGGACTTCCTCGCTGCCTTCCTTGCGCGCGCTGATTTCTTCCTCGTAGCCATACGACCTCCTGTGGGTGAGTCGCTCAATGCAGAGCCGCAACCGCTTTGCTGACAACATCGCGATACAACACATCCGGGTCGAGCGTAATGTCTCCTTCCCAGGTGACCGCATGCGACACGGGGTCGATCGCCGCCCGGCTGAACTTCGCCTCGTCACAGAGTGTGCCGTAGACCTGCGTCGAGACGAGGTCCGCCAGGTACACGTGCCCTTCCAGGCCGTCGTCGAAGCGCAGCCATAGCGTGTAATTGCTTTCCGCGCGCAACTCCATGACGCAATGTATGCTCGATCGGCGGCTGCGGTAGCGTCGGTACTTCAGACTGTATGCCAAGCGTCCCCTCCCTGCTCGCGTGTTTTGTTCCCTAGCCGGTTCGCGTTGGAATGTCTCGACTCGATCGTGCCCCTCGCGCGTGGTCAATCCCAGCTCAGCGCACCACCGGTCTGGTACTCCGTGACACGCGTTTCGAAGAAGTTCTTCTCCTTCTTGAGATCGATCATCTCGGCCATCCACGGAAACGGATTCGTCGCGCCCTCGAACTGGGGATCGAGCCCGATCTGCTGGCATCGCCGGTTTGCGATGAACCGGAGGTACTCCTTGAACATGGACGCATTCAGTCCGAGCACGCCCCTCGGCATGGTGTCTTCGGCATAGCGGTACTCGAGCTCGACCGCCTTCACCATGAGCGCGCGGATCTCGTCGCGGAATTCCGGCGTCCAGAGCTGGGGGTTCTCGAGCTTGATCGGGTTGATGAGATCGATGCCGAAGTTGCAGTGCATCGATTCGTCGCGCAGGATGTATTGATACTGTTCCGCCGCGCCGGTCATCTTGTTCTGGCGACCGAGCGCGAGGATCTGGGTGAAGCCGACATAGAAGAAGAGCCCCTCCATGATGCAGGCAAAGACGATCAGGCTTTTCAGCAGCTTCTGGTCGTTCTCGAGCGTGCCGGTCTTGAACGCCGGATCGGTCAGCGTATTGATGAACGGGATCAGAAACTCGTCCTTGTCCCGGATCGAGGCTATTTCGTTGTACGCGTTGAACACCTCGCCTTCGTCGAGTTGAAGACTCTCGACGATGTACTGGTAAGCGTGGGTGTGGATCGCCTCCTCGAAAGCCTGGCGCAGCAGATACTGGCGGCACTCGGGCGCGGTGATGTGCCGGTAGGTGCCGAGCACGATATTGTTCGCCGCGAGCGAATCGGCGGTCACGAAGAAACCGAGGTTGCGCTTCACGACGCGCCGCTCGTCCTCCGTGAGTCCGCTCGGATTCTTCCACAGCTCGATGTCGCGGCTCATCTGGATCTCCTGCGGCATCCAGTGGTTCGCGCACGCGGAGAGGTACTTCTCCCACGCCCACTTGTACTTGAACGGGACGAGCTGATTCACGTCCGTCTGGCCGTTGATGATGCGCTTGTCGGCGACATTGACCCGGCGCGAAGCTTCGCTCTCCGCTGACGACGCGCGGCCGCGCCCTCTTGACAGTGCCTTGCAAGTCCCGCCCTGCGCTCGCGCCTGAAAGCGCTTGTTCTTCAAACTGCAGCATCCTCTTCTCCAATTTCCTGCGGGCGAAAGTAAACCCCTACTTTCGCCCGGTGAAAGTTAGCACCGAAGGCTTGAGGCGGCTCGGCGCCTTCGGTGCGGAAACAGCACGTTAGACGCACGCATAATATGCGCTCATATTCCACGTATATTGCGTCGAGCTACTGACAGGCTTCGCATTCGGGATCGTCGATCGAGCAGAATTTCGGCGGCGTGGCTTCGACGAATCTGCCGCAATGCCGCCGCCCGAGGGAACCGCGTTGAGCTGCCCCGCCCGTCCCGTCGATTTCTCCGCCGATGTCGCACCCAGCGTGCGCAGGTAGTAAGTCGTCTTCAGTCCCCGCAGCCACGCGAGCTTGTAGGTCTCGTCGAGCTTCTTGCCCGACGCACCCGCCATGTAGATGTTCAACGACTGCGACTGATCGACCCATTTCTGGCGCCGCGCCGCGCATTCGACCAGCCACTGCGCGTCGATTTCGAACGCCGTCGCGTAAAGGCTGCGGATGTCCGGCGGAATGCGGTCGATCCGGGAAAGCGACCCGTCGAAGTACTTCAGATCGGCGATCATCACCTCGTCCCACAGGTTGAGCCTCTTCAGATCGCGCACGAGGAACTCGTTGACCACGGTGAATTCGCCCGACAGGTTCGATTTCACGTAGAGGTTCTGGTACGTCGGCTCGATGCACTGCGACAGCCCGGTGATGTTCGCGATCGTCGCCGTCGGAGCGATCGCGACGCAGTTCGAGTTGCGCATGCCGACGGCCTGGATGCGCTTCGCTGAGCGCGTCCCAGTCGAGCGACTTGGACATGTCGCATTCGACGTAGCCGCCGCGCTCGTCCTCGAGCAGCTCGCCATCGTGTCGAACGGCAGGATGCCGCGCTCCCACAGCGAGCCCTTGAACGTCGAATACGCGCCGCGTTCTTCCGCCAGGTCGGTCGAGGCACGATAGGCCGTATAGGCGATCTCTTCCATCGAGCGATCCGCGAACTCCACCGCTGCCGGGGAGCCATAGGGAACGCGCAGCATGTGCAGGCAATCCTGGAACCCCATGATGCCGAGCCCCACCGGCCGGTGCTTGAAGTTCGAATTGCGCGCCTTGTTGACCGAATAGAAGTTGAGATCGATCACGTTGTCCAGCATGCGCATCGCCGTGCCGATGGTGCGCCTCAACTTCTCCATGTTCATGCGGCCGGTCGCAAGATCGAGGTGCGCCGGCATGTTGACCGAACCGAGATTGCAGACCGCGATCTCGTCGGCGCCGGTATTGAGCGTGATCTCGGTGCACAGATTCGAGCTGTGCACGACGCCGACGTGCTGCTGCGGATTCCGGAGGTTGCATGGATCCTTGAACGTGATCCATGGATGCCCCGTCTCGAAGAGCATCGAGAGCATCTTGCGCCAGAGCTGCACGGCCGGGATCTTCTTGTTGAGCTTGAGTTCCCCGCGCGCGACCGGGCCTCGTACTCGAGATACGCCTTCTCGAACGCCTTGCCGCACTTCTCGTGAAGGTCCGGCACGTCGGAGGGCGAGAACAGCGTCCACTCGCCGTTCTCCATCACACGCTTCATGAAGAGATCGGGCACCCAGTTCGCCGTGTTCATGTCGTGCGTGCGGCGGCGATCGTCGCCCGTGTTCTTGCGGAGCTCGAGAAACTCCTCGACGTCGAGGTGCCACGTTTCGAGGTAGGAGCACACCGCGCCCTTGCGCTTGCCGCCCTGGTTCACGGCGACGGCCGTATCGTTCACCACCTTGAGGAAAGGCACGACGCCCTGCGATTTCCCGTTCGTCCCTTTGATGTGCGAGCCGAGCGCACGCACCGGGGTCCAGTCGTTGCCGAGCCCGCCGGCATACTTCTGGAGCATCGCGTTTTCCTTGATGGCTTCGTAGATGCCGTCGAGGTTGTCGGAAACGGTCGTGAGATAGCAGCTCGCGAGCTGCGAGCGGCGCGTGCCCGAGTTGAACAGCGTCGGCGTCGAGCTCATGAAATCGAAGCTCGAGAGCACGTTGTAGAACTCGATCGCGCGCGCTTCGCGCTGGGCTTCCGGCTCGTTGAGCGCAAGCCCCATCGCGACGCGCATGAAGAAGATCTGCGGCAGCTCGATGCGCCGCCCGCGCACGTGCAGGAAGTAGCGGTCGTAGAGGATCTGGAGGCCGAGGTAGGTGAATTTCAGGTCGCGCTTCGCATCCAGCGCGGCGCCCAGGCACTTCAGGTCGTACTGGGCGAGCCGCTCGTCGAGGAGCTCCGCCTCGATGCCCCTTTCGATGAACTCGGGCAGATACTGCGCGTAACGCGCGTCCATCTGCGCCTGCGTCACCTCCTCGCCGAGCGTTTCCAGCCGCAGCGAGTTGAGCAGCAGCCGCGCCGTAACGTAGCTGTAGCTCGGGTCCTGCTCGATCAGTGCGCGTGCACGCGAGGATCAGCGACTTGCGCACTTCTTCCATCGGAACGCCGTCGTACAGGTCGCGCTGCATCGCCTCCAGGATCGGCCGGGGATTCACGTCGGCGCCGAGTCCCGCGCACGCGGATTCGACGAGGGCCGTGATCTTCTGCGACGTCGAGGGGACGCGAAGCGCCGTTCTCGGTCACGTTGAATAACCGGCTTTGCCTCAGGGGCAACGTTCGACCGCGCCTGGCGCTGCCGTGCACGTTCCTTTGCCCGCTCTTCGCGATAGAGGACGTAGGCGCGCGCGACGTTGTGCTCGCCCGCGCGCATCAACGCGAGTTCGACCTGGTCCTGGATATCCTCGATATGGAACGTACCGCCGGAAGGCTGACGGCGCACGAGCGCCTGCACCACGGCTTCGGTGAGGCGGGCCACCTGCTCGCGCACGCGCGCCGAGGCCGCGCCCGTCCCGCCGTTCACCGCGAGAAAAGCCTTGGTCATCGCGATGGAAATCTTCGGCGGCTCGAAGCCGACGACGGCGCCGTTGCGGCGGATAATCTTGCATTCGGCGTAGCGGTCCTGCCGGGTTGCTGCCGGTTCAGCGTCGGGGAAATTCGGCGTCGCAACGGATGCGACGATCTCGGTACTGAGTTGCATGACTAACTCCTTGATCGTCCTTACTTTTGGTGGATCGGGAAGTTCCGGATCCTTCCCGTCGAACCACTAGATATTGTGGTTTTCGGCGCGCTGGAAACAAATTCTAGTAGCGGGTTTTTTCAAACGCAATAGTCCCGCAAATTAAATTTTCGAGCAGGTTCGACCTGGAAGCGCACGGAAACTCAGGCGTCGAACCCTGGGCCCGGCATGCCCCGGCGCACCCCGCGTCGTAACGAAGCGAGCCCGAGCACGCCGATCTACAGCGGCGCCGCGGCAGGGCCTCTTCAGGGGCGCCGGAGTAGCGTCCGGTAGTGCGTCCAGTCGAAGCACGGGCCCGGATCGGACTTGCGCCCCGGCGCGATATCGGCGTGGCCGACGATGTCGGCGATCGGATACGCGCGCTCGATCGCTTTCGTGAGCTCGGCAAGGACAGTGTATTGCGCGTTCCTCGAAGCGCTCCTCGTCGGTGCCTTCGAGCTCGATGCCGATGGAGAAATCGTTACAGGCGGTCCGTCCGCGCCACTGCGATACGCCTGCGTGCCAGGCGCGCTTCGAACATGGCACGAACTGGATGAGATCGCCCGTTCGGCGCACGAAGAAGTGAGCGGAAACGCGCAGCGTCGCGATGCCGGCGTAATACGGGTGTTCCGACGCATCGAGGGCGATTCAGGAACAGTCGCTCCACACCCGGTCCGCCGAACTCGCCGGGCGGAAGGCTGATGGCATGCACGACGATCAACTCGATCGGCGTGTCAGTCGGCCGCTCGTCGCAGTTGGGCGAATCGATGAAGCGCGCCCCTTCGAGAAGCCCCTGCGCGTCGATGCGCATCAGCCCGCCGTGCGCTTCATGCCGCACACGAACGTCTTCGCATGGCGGAGACGGGAGCGAAATGTGGCGAGGCCCGAGTCGAAGGCGAGCGCCAAGCCAGCAAAGGAAAGGAGGTTACGGAGGGAAACCATCGGTGTCCCTCTGTTCCGTAGGGCGGCGAGGCCCGAGCCGAAGGCGAGCGCCGCACCCCCGTCAACCCTTCGCGTCGAGCTCGTCCTTGATCCCGAGCCGCTCCATGCGATAGCGGAGCGCCCGGAAGGTGATGCCGAGTACCTTGGCCGCCGCGGTTCTGTTGTAGTGAGTCTGATCGAGCGCTTGAAGAATCGCCTTGCGCTCGATGGCATCCAGCCTTTCCTGCAGCGGCAGACCGCCGACATCGTTCGCCTCCTGCCGTTCGGACGCGGGGGCCAGTTGCAGGTCATGCGCGCCGATCTCGTCACCCGTTGCGAGAGCAAGAGCGCGCTCCAGGATGTTTTCCAGCTCGCGAACGTTGCCCGGAAAGTCGTATCGCGCGAGCGCCGCCTTCGCGTCATCCGTCAGCCGCGGCGGATCGTCGCTGCCGCACTGACGCCTCAATATCGCCTCGGCGAGCGAAGGGATGTCTTCGCGCATCTCGCGCAGGGATGGCATGCGCAGCTCGATCACGTTCAACCTGTAGTAGAGGTCCTGACGGAAGCGGCCGCCCTTCACTTCATCCGACAAGCTGCGGTGCGTCGCGCTGATGATGCGCACGTCGACCGGTTCTTCGCCCGTGGCGCCCACGCGGCGCACCTTTTTCTCCTGGATCGCCCGCAGGAGCTTCACCTGCATCTGCAGCGGGAGATCCGCGACCTCGTCGAGAAAGAGCGTGCCCCCGTTCGCGGCCTGAAAAAATCCCTCGCGATCGCTGAGCGCGCCCGTGAAGGCGCCTTTGCGATACCCGAAGAACTCGGACTCCATGAGGTTCTCGGGAATCGCGCCGCAGTTGACCGCGATGAAGGCGCCATCCTGGCGCGATCCCTTGAGATGGATGAGCCGCGCAGCCAGTTCCTTCCCGCTCCCCGACTCACCCGAGACGTGAATGGGCGCCTGGCTTCGCGCAAGCCGGTCGATGAGCGCGCGCGTCGACTGCATGAGCGCCGAGCGGCCGATCAGCACCGGGAGCCCGGGTGCGCTGGCACCTTCGCCGTCGGCCCCCCGGCGCGTGCCGGGACGCGTGAGCTTCAGCGCGGAGCGCACGAGCGTTCGCAACTGGTTGAGCGACACCGGCTTCGCCAGGTAATCGAATGCACCTGCCTTCAGTGCCGCGACCGCGTTTTCGGCGCTGCCATGCGCGGTGATCACGGCAACCGGCATATTGGGTTGATGCCGCGAGACGTAATCGAGCACTGCGAGGCCGTCACCGTCGGGCAGCCGCATGTCGGTCAAGCACAGCTCGTAGGCGTTCTGCGCGAGCAGCGCGAGTGCTTCGCCGGTCGTGCCGGCGCAATCCGTCTCGAGCCCCATGCGCGAGAGCGTCATCGCGAGTAGCTCGCGAATGTCCGCCTCGTCGTCGACGACCAGAACCTGGGCCTTAGTCATGAGCTCGCCTGCAAAGCACGGCAAAGCGCGCACCCGGCGGCGCGTCTACATAGTCGAGCTTCGCATCGTTCGCCTCGCATACTTCGCGCGCAATGTAGAGTCCGAGGCCCGTGCCGCCGGGCGCCGTCGTGAAGAAGGGTTCGAAAAGCTGACTGCGCAAGCTCGCTGGAACACCCGGACCATCGTCGATCACCTCCAATTTTACAGTGTCGCCGCCGTTGGTCGTATCGACCGTGACACGGATACTGCCTTTCTGCCGCCGGCAATGGCGCAGCGCATTGCGGGAGAGATTCCACATCACCTGGTTCAGATGACTGCGGTCGAAGACGACCCTGGGATCGGCCCGCAGCTCGATATCGAAGATTCCGGGATCGATCCGCTCGATCTGACAGAACTGCTCGACGAACACGTTGAGATAGTCGGCCACTTTGAAGTATTCACGATGCACGCTGTCGCTGCGCCTTAACTTCAGCACGTCGTTCACCATGCGATTAAGGCGCTGCGTGTTATCGTGGATGATGGTGATGAGGCGCTGCGCCGTATCGGTGCTCGGCGGCTCTTCCTGAAGCAGCTCGGTCGCGTGACTGATCGCCCCGAGCGGATTGCGAATTTCGTGCGCGATGTTCGCGGTGAGACGACCGAGCGCGGCAAGCTTCATCTGGCGCGCTTCGTTCTGGATGCGCGTGCGGTCCTCCAGGAATATCACCGCCCCGGCGCTGCGTCGCCGGCCGACCGGCACGATGCGGGCACCGATGTCGGCCGTGATGTGCATGTCGGTCGCTGGCTCGGCGCCGCCGTCGGCCGCTCGCCATGCGGCGAAGCGCTGTGCGACGGCCGGAGCGTACTCGGAGAGCGCCATCTCGCGACGCTCCGGCATGGCGCCTAGAATCCCCTCGGCACGGGTGTTGAACTGCCTTATGAAGCCGTCGCCGTCGACGACCAGCACGCCGTCCTGCATGTCCCGGATCACGTGCTCGCTCACGTGCGCCATGTTCTCCAGGTCGATCTCGCGCTGCGCGGCGAGCTCCTCGCTCGCCATCGCATATTTCGCGAGCTCGTGAGCGAGCCATGCGACCGCGAAATAGGCGGCGCAAAGGAGGCCCGCCTGCGCGAAGAGCGCCATCGGGGCATCGAACTTCAGCACTTCGATCGACTGTTCCACAAGGATCGCGATCGTCGCGAGCGCGGCGTAGAACAGGGTGAGTCTGCCCCGGCTCACGAGCCCGGCGGCGGCGAGCGTTGTCAGGAGCAGCAGGCCCAGGCCGCTCGTGATGCCGTGGCTCGCGTACGTAAGCAGCGCCGTCACGCCGACGTCGACGAAGACCTGGATGCCCAATTGAAGCTCGAAGCGCCAGCGTGCTCGGATCAGAACGAACCAGAACGCGCTGCACACGCATTGCGCCGCCGTCACGAACACGAACAGCGCGTAATCGCGCGCGCCGAACTGGAGGTTCGAACCCCACGCCGCCGCCATGAGTAGCAGCAACGCGGAGGCGCTCAGGCGATAGACGTTGAAGTAATGGAGCGAACGCCACAGCGCCGCGGATGTATGGCCGTGCAGGACGGGTTTCGCGACCGGGCCGGAGGCCGTCAGCTCGCGCGCGTCGGACATCGCAGCAACGATGCTACCTCGGCTTGTTCTGGTGGAGTTGCCGGTGATCGGGACTGCAGTAGAAGAGCTCTCCGCTCATTACGCTTTCGCTCCGCGGCAGGTGGACGCCGCAATGGACGCATCGCACCATGTCTTCATCCTTGGCCGCCTGATCGTGTCGGGGCGGATGGACCTTTCTCAGGTGCGCCCTGATGATGAACCAGGCCACGACAAGTACGAGCGCGAGCACGACGTATTTCAAAGGCGGGGGCCTCTTCGTACCGTGAACATGTCTTCGAGCCGCGTGCGAGCGCGCATTTTCGCCATCACGGCGTGCCGAGGCGAGCGGCCGAGAGCGAAGGAGCCGGTGCGCCCTTCCGGGAAGCGGTGCCCGGAGGGGCCGGGCGCGACGGGCGTTCCGCCAACGCGGGTCCCTTCGCGCTCGCGGGTGAATTCGCCGTGCTGGAACGGCCGTGCGTTTGGGACCCTGCGTTTATGAGCGCCGCCAGCGTATTCGCGTGCTCAGCGGTCCCAAAGTCCACGCACTTGAACGTCGCCACGCCCGAAGATGGAGCGCTCGATGCCGCCGGCGCACCTCCAACGCCCTTGTAAGCGCACTTGTCTCTGGAGAACACCAGACAGACCCTGCCGGTATCCCCACCGGTGCGCACGACGCTCGCCCTGACCGCGGGGCCGAGCGGGCACACGAATTCGCTGCCCGCGGACGCATCCGTCTTTTCTCTGAGCGCGAAAGTGGAGTCGGTCACTTCGGCTTCCCAGCGCACCCGGCCCGTGTCGTGGGAAAAAACCTGCGTCGCCTGCGCGGAGGTCGCCAGCAGAAGTAAGAGAGCCGCAATCCAGAAATCCCTCATGGCACCTCGAACGCGCTAATCGGTCGCGAAGAACCGAGTCGCGAGAACGCCGGACGCGACGCTGCCCTTCAGGTTCTCTGCAGGCACGCCCCTCATACTGGCCAGGCGGCGTTGTTTTGTCGTGGAAAACCGTACCACGCGGCTGGAAGCCCCGCAAGCGGCGCACGCCTGGCTCGCGTCGGCTAAACAACGGGCGCCACACATCGCGCCCGCGCGTCTCCCCAACGCGTGGGGACGTCTCGGCACCCCACGAGCAGGACGTTGTTCCCAAAAGGGGAAGTTGGCATCCGGCTCGCTTACGTCACGGCACGACGAGAAGTCCCATGCTGCAATGCGAGACGTTTTTCCTGATTGCGAGCGCGGGCTTTGTCTAAAGTGTGAACTCCTTCTCGACTCACCGTTGAAAATCCGCTTTATCGCCACAGAGATGATTTCACCAAAAACAGTTCCCTCGGCGGCTGCCGCAGCGTGTGATGAGCGGCGACTCGTGCATGAAATGAATCCGATGTCTTGCGCTGACTGCAATGCCTTGCTCGGTAAACCCACCACGGTAGAGCCGCACGGCGCGCTCTTCGGAGAACGAGCCCGCGCGCGCAGTGACGGGGTTCTGGGACATTTCAAGTGCCGCGTCTGCGGCACGCTCTGGGAGCGATTCGAAGCCAACCGGTACTTCAAGCGGGAGCCGCAAGTCTGGAGTTTACGGCCCCCAACGAACCAGAGCGTGTGGGCGTCCGCCCAGCCGAGCACGGCCGCTGGGCCGCTCAGCGGATCTGTCGTTTCCAACGCCAGCGCGGATCTGGAGTTCGGGCTATGAGCGGCTCGCGCCGGGACGGGCTCGCGCATCGCTCGAATGAATGGTCGGGGTGAGAGGATTTGAACCTCCGACTCCTGCGTCCCGAACGCAGTACTCTACCAGGCTGAGCTACACCCCGATTAGCGGTGAGATTTCGGTCGGTCAGCTCGGGTGGGACGGCTTGCGCCCGGAATGATACGAGCGCTGGCGTGACCGTCGAACGTCAAAACGTTCGCGTTACCGCGAAATCGGCCAATTGTAACAGATAGTCCCGGTAGCTCGATTGGGGCAACACGGTGAGCGATGCGCACGCCGTGCGCGATTCCGATTCCGCCTGGGCACGCGCATATTCGAGCGCCCCGGAAGCCCGGATCGATTCCAGCACCGCGTCGAGGTCGTCCAGCCCGCCGCATTCGATCGCGCCGCGCACGAGCGCCGCCTGCTCGCGCGTCCCATGCTTCATCGCAAAAATGAGCGGCAGCGTCGCCTTACCCTCGGCGAGATCGTCGCCCACGTTCTTTCCGATCACCGCATGGTCGCCGGAATAGTCGAGCACATCGTCGATCAACTGGAACGCCGTGCCAAGATGCGCCCCATAGGCCGCCATCGCGTCTTCTGCTGCGTCGCCCGCCTCACCGAGGATCGCGCCGAGTCGTGTCGCCGCTTCGAAGAGTTTCGCCGTCTTGTAGCGGATGACCTGAAGATAGCCCTGCTCGTCGAGATCGGCGTTGCGGCAATTCATGAGCTGCAGCACCTCGCCTTCCGCGATCACGTTCGTGGCGTCGGCAAGCACGCGCAGCACTTTCATGTTCTCGACCGACACCATCATCTGAAAAGCACGCGAGTAGACGAAGTCGCCGACGAGGACCGCCGCCGCGTTGCCGAACAGCGAGTTCGCCGTGGGACGGCCGCGGCGCAGCGCCGACTGGTCCACCACGTCATCGTGCAGCAAAGTGGCGGTGTGGATGAACTCGATTACGGCCGCGAGCTCGTGATGGTGCCGCCCCTCGTAGCCGCAGGCACGGGCCGCGAGGATGAGCAGCACCGGCCGCAGGCGCTTCCCGCCGCCGCCGATGATGTAATCGGCGATCTGGCGGATCAGCACGACTTCCGAATGCAGACGATGCCGGATCACGTCGTCCACGGCGTGTAGATCGTCGGCAATGAAGGCCCGGAGGGCTTCTATCGTCACGGGGCGGCTATGAAAAAGGCGCGATGATACAGTAAGGGGCAGAGGGGCCCCGGCGGGCCGTCGAGCTCACGCGGCTAAGCCTCTGAAATCCGGGGCTTAATGGATTGGCTACGCGCCGATTATACTTTGACTCCGGCAGGGGCTTTTTGTAGAATGCGCGGTTTTCCCGAGCAGCATCGGACTGGGGTAAGCCAATGTATGCGGTCGTCAAAACCGGCGGAAAGCAATATCGCGTGAGCGCCGGCGAAAAAGTCAAAGTAGAAACGATTGCGGCGGACATCGGCGCCGAGATCGTCCTGGGGGAGGTGTTGTTTCTCGGGAATGGCGAAGACGTGCGGATGGGCACGCCTCTCGTGGACGGAGCTGCCGTGACGGCGAAGGTTGTCGGCCACGGGCGCGGCGAGAAGATCCGGATCTTCAAGATGCGCCGGCGCAAGCACTACCGCAAGACGCAAGGGCACCGCCAGAACTTCACCGAGATCGAAATCCTCGGCATCACGGGATAAGCAGAAAGGGACTCAGGATGGCACACAAGAAGGCAGGCGGAAGCTCCCGCAACGGGCGCGATTCCCAGGCAAAACGGCTCGGCGTTAAAGCGTTCGGCGGCGAGATCGTCCCCGCCGGGAGCATCATCATTCGCCAGCGCGGCACGCAGGTGCATCCGGGAGACAATGTCGGAATCGGGCGCGACCATACGCTTTTCGCGAAGGTCACCGGGCGCGTCGAGTTCTCGCAACAGGGGTCTGCCAATCGCAAGACGGTGAGTGTCCTCCCCGCCTGACCCCGCGACTTCCGAGGTCCCGAAGCCCTGTTCGCGCGAACAGGGCTTTTTGTTTGGGACGACGAGACCATGCTTAGAACCACGGCCATATCGGTAAGCGGGGGCTGCGGAGCAGCGGGGTCCCCGCGAACGAAGCATTCCAGGGTCAGCAGTATTTCCATCAAGATGTACGAGGCATCGAGCAGAACGTGCGGGGGGCTGCGGAGCAGCGGCGCCCTCGCGAACGAATCATTCCCGCGTCAGTCAGTATTTCCGTCAAGATGTACGAGGCCTCGAGCAGAACGTGCGGGGCTGTTTGGGCAAGGCCCGAGCCGAAGGCAAGCGCCGCCCCCCACCGAGGTTCCGCGCACCGCATGAAGTTCGTCGACGAAGCAACGATCGAAGTGCACGCCGGCAAGGGCGGCGACGGCGTCGCGAGCTTCCGGCGGGAGAAGTTCGTGCCGCGCGGCGGGCCGGACGGCGGCGATGGCGGCCGCGGCGGCAGTATCTACGTCGTGGCCGACCGCAACCTGAATACGCTCATCGACTACCGCTACGCGCGCATCCACCGGGCGAAGAACGGCGAGAAAGGCCAGGGCTCCGACTGCTACGGCAGGTCCGCACCCGATATCGTGCTGCGGGTGCCGGTCGGGACGGTGATTGCGGATTTCGAGACGGGCGCCGTGATGGCTGACCTGGCGCATCACGAAGCACGCGCCCTGCTCGCGAAAGGCGGTCAGGGCGGCCTCGGTAATCTCCACTTCAAATCGAGTGTCAACCGCGCGCCACGGCAGTTCACGCACGGCGCGCCGGGAGAAAGCCGCAAGTTGAAGCTCGAGCTGAAAGTCCTCGCGGACGTAGGCCTGCTCGGCCTTCCCAACGCGGGCAAGTCGACGTTCATACGCGCGGTGTCGGCGGCACGACCCAAGGTAGCCGACTATCCGTTCACGACGCTGCAACCCAACCTCGGTGTCGTGCGCGTGGACGAGAGCCGGAGCTTCGTTGTCGCCGACATTCCGGGCTTGATCGAAGGGGCGGCCGAAGGCGCCGGCCTGGGTCACCAGTTCCTGCGCCATCTCGCGCGCACACGCCTGCTCCTCCACATCGTCGACCTCGCGCCGCTCGAACCGGAGAGAGATCCCGTCAGGGATGCGCGGGCAATCGTTGCGGAGCTTCGGAAATACGATGACGAGCTCTACCGCAGGCCGCGCTGGCTCGTGCTGAACAAGGTCGACCTCGTGCCTGAAGACACGCGGGAGAAGGCGATGCGCGCTTTCGCGCGCAAGTTGGGCTGGAAGGGCCCGACCTTCATGATCTCGGCGCTCACGGGATACGGTTGCCGCGAGCTGGTTTACGCCGTGATGGACCATCTCGATGGGAGACAGAACGAGACGCAGGCGGAGCCGGCGCCGCCAGCCATGTCGGCGCGAGCCGGGCGGGTGCGGGGCGCGCCGCTTAGAGTCACCGATGAGCTCCGCCCCTGCCGGGCGCTCGATTCTCGCGACCGTGAGACGCCTCGTCGTCAAGGTGGGCAGCAGTCTCGTCACGAACGAAGGCAAGGGGCTCGATCGCGACGCGCTCGAGCTCTGGGCACAGCAGATCGCCACGTTGCGCCTGCAGGGACGCGACGTCGTGCTGGTATCGAGCGGCGCGATCGCGGAAGGCATCCAGCGGTTGGGTTGGAAGCGACGGCCGAGTGCGCTGCACGAGCTCCAGGCTGCGGCCGCCGTCGGCCAGATGGGACTCATCGAGGTCTACGAGTCCTGCTTCCGGCAGCACGGTCTCCTCACCTCGCAGATTCTGCTTACGCACGAGGATCTCGCCGATCGCAAGCGCTACCTCAATGCGCGCTCGACGCTGCGCACGCTGCTCGCGCTCGGTGTGATTCCGATCATCAACGAGAACGATACCGTCGCGATCGACGAGATCCGCTTCGGCGACAACGACACGCTCGGCGCGCTGGTGACCAACCTGATCGAAGCCGAAGCGCTCGTGATACTGACGGATCAGGAGGGACTGTACGAACGCGACCCGCGCATAGATCCGTCGGCGCAGCTCGTGTGCGAGGCGCGCGCGGGCGATCCCGCGCTCGAAGCGATGGCGGGCGGTGCTGGCTCGTCGTTCAGTCTCGGCGGCATGCTTACCAAGGTGCTCGCGGCGAAACGCGCCGCGCGCAGCGGCGCGCACACGATCATTGCATCGGGACGGGAAGAGAACGTGCTGATACGGCTGGCCGCGGGCGAGCGGATCGGCACGCAACTCGTCGCCGATCAGGCGACGATGGCCGCGCGCAAGCAGTGGCTCGCGGATCATCTGCAGGTGCGCGGCAAGCTCGTGCTCGACGCGGGCGCCGTCAAAGCGCTCACGCGCGGGGGCAAGAGCCTGCTGCCGATCGGCGTTCACGACGCGCTGGGAGAATTCGAGCGAGGCGAAGTCGTGAGCTGTCTGGACGAATCCCGGCACGAGATCGCGCGAGGCCTCGTGAATTACAACGCGAGTGACACCCGGCGCATCCTGCGCACGCCTTCGACGGAAATAGAGTCGAAGTTAGGCTACGTCGACGAGCCCGAGCTCATCCACCGGGATAATCTGGTGCTGCTGTGAAGAGAGTGACACTCTGCGCGCGAACTACTCGCGAAACTCTGCGTTCGGATTGAGAGACTGCCCTCGCTTCAGCGCCGAGGCCACATCCTTGGGCGCAGGCAAGCTGATGCGGGACGGGCAGAGATAATCCCGAAACAGCATGCTGTGATGGGGCGCGGCGTCTTTATAGACGACACGCTGCCACTTCGGATCGCGCGCCCTCACCCACGTGCCGTCGCTGCGTCCGAGCGCATAAACCTTGTATTCCCGTGTCTCGCACCGCATGCCTTCGAAGCTGACGTTGCTCGCGCCGCCCGCCGCCTTCACGAAGGCAGTGTAGCGCATGACGCCGTCCTCGCCGCGCGAAATGGAAGCCGTATCGACGTAGTAGCGGTGGCCCAGGGCGCGGCTGACCTCCAGTGGAACGAGGTTACCGGGCTGCGGATAGGGCGGGATCTGCGCCTGGATCTCCTTCCACGTTTTCTTCTCTTCGTCGAAATCGTAATCCCAGCCCGCCCACTGGCCGGAAGCCGGCAGCGCAGCCGCGAAGAAGAGCACGAGGATGGCGGGAAATCTACGCGGCATAGATGTACTCGCGCGTGGAGGGAACCGAGAGACGGCCGTTGTCGAGCGCCCTGCCGGCAAGGACCTGATGGATGGACATCCACCCCCGCTCGAAGGCGTGGGCCGAGCCCGCCATGTAGATGCGCCAGATGCGATAGTTCTTTTCGCCGGCGCAGGCGAGCGCCTGCTTCGCATTGGCTTCCAGCCTGTCCACCCAGTGCCACAGGGTGCGCGCATAGTGCGAGCGCAGGCTTTCCACGTCCCAGCTTTCCAGTCCCTGTTCCGACATCTCGCACAGCACATGCGAAATGTGGGTGAGCTCGCCGCCCGGGAACACGTACTCGTCGATGAACGAGCCGATGTCGCTGCCGAGCTCCTGCTGATCGGGCGAGTTGAGCGTGATGCCGTGATTCAGGACAAGCCCGCCGGGCTTCAGCAGCCTGAAGATTTTCCCGAAGTAAACCGGCAGGTTCCTGCGCCCCACGTGCTCGAACATGCCGACGCTCGCGATCTTGTCGTAGGGCTCGTTCTCCGGAAGGTCGCGGTAGTCGAGGAGCTCCACGTCGCACGTGTCGCCCAGCTTCTCTTCCGCGATGCGCCTGCGCGCGTACTCGTACTGGTTCCGGGAAAGCGTGATTCCGGTCGCACGGACCCGGTAGTGCTGCGCTGCCCAGCGCACGAGTGCGCCCCAGCCACAGCCGATATCCAGAAACCGCTCGCCCGGCTTCAGCATGAGCTTGCGGCAGATGTGGTCGAGCTTCTGTTCCTGCGCGAGGTCGAGCGTATCGTCCGCGCGCCGGAAGTACGCGCACGAATAGACCCGCTGCGCATCGAGCCACAGAGCGAAGAACTCATCGCTCACGTCGTAGTGATGGCGTATCGCCTTGCGATCGAACACGCGCGTGTGGCCCATCCAGTTGCGCAGTCGGGCGGCGGTCGCCGCGGCAACGCCCGGCGTTCCGGTGAGCGCTTCACCCAGCCGGATGATCTGGCGCGGTTCGCCCTCGAGATCGAGGTCGTGCTCGACATAATGCCGCGCGAGCTTGCCCAAGGTGGGGTTCACGAGCGAAGCGAGCACCCTGGGCGAGCGAATCGTGACGTTCACGTCTGCGTTGCCGGCCGTCTCGACCCGCCGTCCGTCCCACAGCGTGATCGCGATTGGCAGCCGCAGTTCGCGCATCCTCTCTTCGATCCGCCCCAGCAGCGCGCCCTGCTCCATTGACGTTCCTTGCGGCTGTTCCGGACGAAAAGAACGTCCGGAGGATTGCTGATGATCGACCCGTAGGTTACGCGAGATCCTGACGAAGCGAATCCGCGAGTTGCGGGTCGAGCGTCTCTACCGTGGCCGAATAGCCCGGGTGATCGACACCCACGGCAACCTGGGCTCCGCGCCGGATCGTGTCCCTCACCGGCGGCGCGAACTCGAATCGCAGAAAATGCACCGACGACGTCTTCTCGTCGTTTTCACGATCGAGGTCCTCGTCCGCGATCGCGTAGATACGGGAACAGCTTTGCGGCTGGACCCACACGCGGTCTTCGATCCCGATCAGCTTCTGGAGCATCGCCTGGCGCTCGGTGGGATCGGCATACTCCAGCATCAGCGTGGCTTTCCAGTTCGAGCCGTCCGGCACCAGCGGGTTATAGGCGTCGAGCTCCGCGCAGATCGCATCTTCCTCAAACAAGCGCTCAGTGCGCAGCATCTCCTGGATCTGATAGCGGACGGTCAACTCGTCTTCGAAGATGAGCGTGAGATGCGTACCGAGCTTCAGCGTACGATGTTTCTTGTGCTCCATCACGCGCGCACGAAACTGCGGCCGCTCCCTGGCATAGGTTTCGAGGGTCCACAAACTGTCGCGTTTTATCGCCGCCACGATGAGTTCTCCGCCGCTTGCCCGCCTCGCATCTCGGTGCCATAGGCAAGTCGCATGAAGCTCGCTGGAAGCTCGCGCGTCTTCTGATCCATGAAACTGCTTTCTTTCCCCCTCGAGTCGGCCCGTGAGTCGACCGCGCATGCAAAGCGCGTGTCATCATCGGCCGGTGTCAATCGGTCAGCGCATCCAGGGCCTTCTGAAAGCGATTGGCGTGCGAGCGTTCGGCTTTTGCCAGCGTTTCGAACCAGTCGGCGATTTCGCCGAACCCTTCGTCGCGCGCGACCTTCGCCATTCCGGGATACATGTCGGTGAATTCGTGAGTCTCGCCGGCGATCGACGCCTTCAGGTTCTCGCGCGTCCGGCCGAACGGCAGATCGGTCATGGGATCGCCGCATGCCTCCAGATATTCGAGGTGCCCGTGCGCGTGTCCGGTCTCGCCCTCCGCCGTCGAGCGGAATACCGCGGCGACATCGTTCTCGCCTTCGACGTCCGCCTTGGCGGCGAAGTAGAGATAGCGGCGATTCGCCTGCGATTCGCTGGAGAATGCAGCCTTCAGATTGGCATGCGTCTTGGAGCCCTTCAGTTGCATGTACTCGATACCTCGATATCAACTCGTGCCGGCGCGTTCCTATCGAAAGTTCACCGCCAACACCTTTACAGCATCATAGAAAACGCCCCGACACGCTGTCAAACCCGCGGAGGGAAAAGCTCGCTTGGCCATCCCGTTATCGGTGAGCGGGGGCTGTGGAGCCGCGGGGCCCCGCGAACGAATCGTTCCGGCGTCAGTCAGTATTTCCATCAATATGTACGAGGCCTCGCAGCACGTGCGGGCGCTGCACGGCGAGGCCCGAGCCGAGGCAAGCGCCGCCCCCTAACGAGCAAGCTGCGCTTCGATTTCGGAGAACGTGCGCGCGACCTCGCTGGTCGTGATCGTGACGCCGAGCTGCCGGGCGACCTGTGTTGCCGAGAACAGGCCCCGCACCGTCTGCCGTCCGCGGCTATCCGTCTCTACCGCGATCGCATGATGGCGGCCGGAGCGCCGAAGCGTCGCGACGACGTGGCCGACCTTGGCCGTGCGCACGTCGCTCATCGACAGCACTTCCAGCACTTCCTGGGCCGTCATGATGTCGCGCACGAGCAACTCTTCGCGCCGTATGCCGCGCTGGCTGATGACCTGCATCGGCTTCTCGCCCAGGATGTCCGTGGCCGTGATGACGCCGACCACCCTGCGGTCCTGGTCGACCACGAGGAGAAGCCTCACGCCGCGCTGGATCATGCGGCGATGGGCCTCTTCGACGGTGTCGCCCGAGAGAATGATGACGGCGGTGACGGACCGGAAATCGGTCATCACCTGCTGTGCAGGGTCATCGAGACTGACCCGTTCCGGCACTGACTGCGTCGGCTGCGCATAAGGCGCGCCCGGCTGCAGCAGTGTCGAACGGGAGCGGTGTGTAATCTCTCAGCACGCTCGCCTCCTTGTCACGCGGTGCAGGCGAGTGTAGTGCACTCGCAGTTCTCACGGCCCATGCATCAATTGCGCGAGAGCTCGTTCGCGCCTCGCTCCCCTGTGCGCACGACGGGACCATGGCCGGTGCGGCGCCGCAGGAACCGCGCGAGCTCGCTCAGCGCTTTCTGGTAGACGTCGCGCTTGAAGTCGATCGACCGACTCCATCGGCACCCAGTAGTCGCTCCAGCGCCAGGCATCGAATTCCGGCTTTTCGGTGGCGCGCAGACACACGTCGCAGTCACGCCCGACGAGGCGCAGCAGAAACCAGATCTGCTTCTGGCCCCGGTAATTGCCGCGCCAGTCGCGCCGGATCCATTGGTCCGGCACGTCGTAGCGCAGCCAGTCCCGCGTGCGTCCGAGGATCCGGACGTGCTCGGCGTTCAAGCCCACCTCTTCGTGCAGCTCGCGATACATGGCGAACTCGGGCGTCTCACCGGGTTTGATGCCGCCTTGCGGAAACTGCCAGGAGTGCTCGCGCACCCGCTTACCCCAGAAAACCTCGTTCCTGCCGTTACACAATACGATGCCAACGTTGGGGCGATAACCGTCACGATCAATCATGTCGTAACCTCTAAGTTCCCCTGTTGTCACGATTTTTTCATAATTCAAAATCGATAGCAAAGCGCCGGCTGCCGTGACTCAGACGTACAGGTGCTCCTCGTCATAGCGGTTCATCTTGCGCAGCCCCGCGACGAATTTGGGAAATTCGAGCCCGTAGAGCGCTTCCAGTTCGACCGCGGTCCGTGTGAGGTCCGACCATCTGAAGGCCTCGCGGGCGTCCTTGAAGGCGAAAACGATGACGTTACCGGGCCGCTCGGCCGGCAGACACAGCGTTCCGCCGGGGAAGGCGCCCTCGATGCGCTTGAGAAGCGTCTGGAAGATCTTGTCGCCGCCCCATAGGTTGACGACGAGTATGCCGCGCGGACGCGAGCCTCTCGTTGCAGGCCGCGTAGAACGACTGCGTGGCGAGCGCTTCGACGTGGGAATCCGCCTCGTAACCGTCCACTGCGAGCACATCGGCACTCACCTCGCCGCGCTCCACATAGCCTGCTCCGTCCGCGACGAGCACTGCGAACCGCGCGTCGTCGGCGGGAACGTTGAAGTATTGCCGCGCGACCGCCAGCACGCGCGGGCTCACTTCCACCACCGTGGTCGTGGTTCCGGGCAGCCGGTGATAGACGAATTTCGCGAGCGAACCGCCGCCCAGGCCGATCATCAGCATCTTTTTCGGCGGCGGCGCGAAGAGAAGAAACGCCATCATGCTGCGGGTATACGAAAGCTCGAGATCGTTCGGACGCGCGAGGCGCATCGAGCTCTGCACCGTATCGCTGCCGATATGCAGCGAGCGCACGCCGAAGCGCTCGCTCACGTACACCGTTTGCTCATCGTCCGCGGGCTTGCGGACGCGCCACTTCGACAGGAATTTCATGCCGGGATGCGCGCCAACGTCCAGTAGAATAAGGCTTTTTTCAGCCTCCGAACAGCCATGAGAGTCTCGCAGTTCTTCCTTTCGACGCTGAAAGAAGCGCCGTCCGAAGCCGAAGTCGTGAGTCACAAGCTCATGCTTCGAGCGGGGCTCATGAAGCGCCTGACGAGCGGCATCTACACGTGGATGCCGCTCGGCCTGCGCGTGCTGCGCAAAGTCGAAGCCGTCGTGCGCGAGGAGATGAACAGGAGCGGCGCGATCGAGCTCTCGATGCCGCTCGTGCAGCCGGCCGAGCTGTGGCAGGAATCCGGCCGCTGGGAACAATACGGCCCCGAGCTTCTGCGCCTCAAGGATCGGCACGCGCGCGATTACTGTCTTGGCCCGACGCACGAGGAAGTCGTGAGCGACGTCGTGCGCCGCGAAGTGAAGAGCTATCGCCAGCTTCCCCTCAACCTCTACCAGATCCAGACCAAGTTCAGGGACGAAATGCGGCCGCGCTTCGGCGTCATGCGCGGGCGCGAGTTCCTGATGAAGGACGCGTATTCGTTCCATGCCGACAAGGACAGCCTCGACGCGACCTATCGCGAGATGTACGACTGCTACAGCCGGATCTTCAGCCGCCTGGGATTGCGCTTTCGCGCCGTCGCGGCGGACACGGGCTCGATCGGCGGCACCGGCTCGCACGAGTTTCACGTGCTCGCGGATTCCGGCGAGGACGCGATCGCATACTGTCCGGCGTCGGATTATGCGGCCAACGTCGAGCTCGCGGAAGCGGTCGCACCCGCGGCATCGCGCGAGACGCCGCGCGAGCCGCTTGCAAAGGTGCACACGCCGGGCGTGAGGACCATCGCGGATCTGTGCGCGTTCCTGAAGATTTCCCCGGAGCGCACGGTCAAGTCGGTCGTGGTCGAAGGCGCCGACGGGAAGCCCGTTCTCGTGCTCCTGCGCGGCGATCACGAGCTCAATCTCGTCAAGGCAGGCAAGCTCGACGCCGTCGCGAAGCCTGTCCGTTTCGCATCAGCCTCCGACCTGAAGGAAGCATTCGGCGCCGACCCGGGTTCGCTGGGTCCTGTCGGATTCAGCGGCACGGTGGTTGCCGACCGAGCCGTGATGGCGATGAGCGACTTCGTCATCGGCGCGAACGAGGACGACCACCACTACACCGGCGCGAACCTCGGGCGCGACTTCAGCGAGCCTCTTTATGCGGACATCAGCAACGTCGTTGCGGGCGACGCAAGCCCCGACGGCAAAGGCACGCTCGAGATCTGCCGGGGCATCGAAGTCGGTCACATCTTCCAGTTGCGCACCAAGTATTCGAGCGTGATGAATCTCACGTTTCTGGACGAGAACGGGCAGTCGCGCGTGATGGAGATGGGCTGCTACGGAATCGGCGTGACGCCGCATCGTGGCCGCCGCCATCGAACAGAACCACGACGGACGCGGCATCGCGTTCCCGCCCGCCATGGCGCCCTTCGATGTCTGCATCGTACCCATCGGATGGGGCAAGAGCGAGAGGGTGCGCGAGGCAGCGGGCCGGCTGCATCATGATCTGAATCAAGCTCGGACTGGACGTGCTCCTTGACGACCGGGACGAGCGTCCGGGTATCATGTTCGCCGACATGGAGCTCGTCGGCATCCCTCATCGCATCGTGGTGGGGGAGCGCGGGCTGAAAGACGGCAACGTGGAGTATCAGGGCCGACGCGACGATAAGGCGGCGGCCATCCCTCTGACCGACGCCGTCGCTTTCTTGCGGGAAAAAGCGGACGTTCGATGAAACGGGGTTGGACCGCGGGCGCAGCAGCGCTTCTCATGCTGCTGTTCTCTCTTGCAGCTTCGGGCGTCCACGCCGGAGCACAGATGTACGAGCCGCTGTCGGCGAGTGTGCGCGCGGCGCTCAACAAGGCGATCGCCGACCAGGCGGTGCCGTACCTCGCGTTCGACGACGAGGCGGAAGCGCGGGCATGGCTCGCGGTGATGTCGGCGCGCCTCGCCAAGCGCATGCCGGATCGCGTTGCGCGCGAAGAGTTCCTCGTGACGGTGCACTACGAAGCGAAGCGCGCCGGGCTCGACCCGCAGCTCGTGCTCGGGCTGATCCAGGTCGAGAGCGCGTTCCGGAAGCATGCGGTTTCGACCGCAGGCGCGCGCGGCTTCATGCAGGTCATGCCGTTCTGGGTGAACGTCATCGGCAGCCGGCGATCAGAATCTCTTCCACCTGCGCACGAACCTGCGCTTCGGCTGCGTGATCCTGCGGCACTATCTCGACATGGAAAAGGGCGATCTCTTCCGGGCGCTCGGGCGCTACAACGGCAGTCTCGGCCGCGCCGAATACCCGAACACCGTGCTCCAGGCATGGCACGGCACGTGGCTCTACCCGGTGCGCACCGTCGCGCACGATCCAGTAAGGCCCGACGCCTCGGCGATGTAGCGCGAGCCCTCGCGCGTGGCACTGTCAGCCACAAGCCGACCTTCGAACATCGGGCTCCGACCAGCGCGCGGGCACATCTGGTGCATTGAACCGGTCAGGTTACACAAGGAGCATCAATGGAGCGCTGGCAGTTCATCCAGAGCCCGAACGGCGACTGGTACTGGCTCTGTTCGGACGTCATTTCACACCACACGCGAACGAGCGCCGCGACTTTCCAGGCTGAAAGTCAGTGCATCGCCGACGCGATGGGCAATGGCTATCAGAAAGGCGGCGGCTCCGGAGCGCGGATAAAGGCGAAGCGCACGTCGCGCCATGGGGCCGGAAGGCGGGCTGGCAATGACACGCGTTGAGCCGGCCCAATGGGAGTTCCTGCAAACCCGCGCAGTAAAGTGGAAGTGGCGGCAGGTCGGGGACGCGGGCGTGGTGCTCAACGAATCGCCCGAATTCGCGTTTCTCGCCCATTGCATGCGTGACGCGGAACGCAATGGCTACGCCGCGGAGGAGCACGTTAATTAGCACCACCCATTTACCGGTGAGCGGGGGCTGCGAAGCAGCGGGGTCCCCGCTCACGAAGCCTTCCGGCGCTCATTAGCATTCCCATCCGATCGCACGAGGCTCAGGGCAGAACGGGCGGTACAGTGCCCCCTCACACCACCTGCGCAATCCGCGGAGGCGTTGCCGCCGGCAGCGAGCTTCCCGTCGCCGCAGCGGCTTTGAACAGCGCGTCGAGCGGAAATGCGCATGGGCTCCGCCGTGCGCGTCCCGAGCTCGTGCACGAGCCGCTCGAGGTCTGCGTTGGCGCCACTTGCCGGCCGATGCGCCTCCCCACGAAACACAAAAAGGCGGTAGACGTCGTCCACCATGATGCGCGCCGGGTCGCGGTTGAGCACCCATCCGGCCGGAACCGTGCGGCTCACCCAACCCGCGCCCGTCATCGTGTCCAGTATCTGCTCCACGCATTCGATGCGCACGGTCGCGGCCGCGAGCACGTCGGGCAACCTCACGACAAGGCCCGTCTGATGCCCGCGCCAGAGCAGATTCAGTATCTGCAGGGCATCGAAAAAGTCGCTGCCCGGCACCGGCGCCGACTGGCCTGCGCCGGCCCGCCACTCGGGTAGCGCAGCGACGACGACCGCCCCGAACACGACGACGAGCCACGACAGATAGATCCACACGAGGAAGATCGGCAGGGTGGCAAGGGCGCCATACACGACGGTATACGTGGGGACGGTCGCGACGTAGAACGCGAAGCCTCGTTTCGTCAGCTTCGAACAGCACTGCCGCAATGAGACCGCCGATGGCCGCATCGCGCACGGCGATGCGCCGATTGGGCATCGCCAGATACAGCAGCGTCAATGCAACGGCGGTGAGCAGGATCGGCACGACCGTCAGCACGGCCACGCCCACTCCGGGCACCCCGCGGACGAGTCCCACCGCCTGCCCCACGAGCCACGACGTGAGCGAGAGGCTCGCGCCGATTAGAACGGGGCCGACGGTGATGAGCGTCCAGTAAACGAAGATGCGCTGCACGATCGGCCGCGAACGCTTCACGCGCCAGATATCGTTGAAGGCGCGATCGATCGTGAGCAGCGTCATGAGCGCCGTGAGCACGAGGAATCCGATTCCCACCGCGGTGAGCCGCGCCGCCTTGTCGCTGAACTGCTCGGTGTAGGTCGCGATCACGTCCGCCGAGGCCGGCATCATGTTATCGAAGATGAACTTCTGCAGCGCCGCGGTGAGCTCTCCGAACACGGGGAATGCCGCTATCATCGTGAGCGCCACCGTCACGACCGGGACGATCGACAGCAGCGACGTGAAGGTGAGACTCGAGGCGATCTGCATGCAACGGTCCTCGTCGAACCGCCGCAGCACGATGCGGCCCAGATTCACGATGCTCACACGCGGTTGTGCCACGAAGCCCCCTCTCGTTCGAACTTTATAATACCCGCCCTGCCACGCCTTACGTAAGCTGAAGCCGATCGCCCATGAATCGTGACATTCTCGTCCTCTACTACACGCATCGCGGTTCTGTCGGAACGATGGCGCAGCTCGTCGCGCGAGGCATCGAACAGGTGCGAGGAGCGAGCGCACGGCTGCGCACGGTCCCGCGCGTATCGACCGTCACGCAAGCCATGGAACCGCCCGTGCCGCCGAGCGGCGCACCTTACGTCGAGTTGAAGGACCTCTCCGAATGCGCGGGGCTTGCGCTCGGGTCGCCGACGCGCTTCGGCAACATGGCGGCCCCCTTGAAGGACTTCTGGGACTCGACTTCGGAGCTCTGGCTGAACGGCGCGCTGGCGGGCAAGCCGGCCGCCGTTTTCACCTCCACCTCGATGATGCACGGCGGGCAGGAAACGACGCTCATCTCGATGATGCTGCCCCTGCTCCACCACGGCATGCTCCTCCTCGGATTGCCCTATGCGGAGCGGGATCTCACGCTCACTCGCAGCGGCGGCACACCCTACGGCGCGAGTCACGTGGCGGGTGTCGCGAGCGACGAACCCATCACCGAGCACGAGAAGCGACTCTGCGTCGCGCTCGGCCGCAGGCTCGCGGAGTTCGCCATGAAGCTCGCGTAGCTAGCGGCGTCGGGCTTACCGTCAAAGGAAAGGAGGTAACGGAGGGAACCCTCGCGCAGCTCGCGATTGCAAAAGCCATGGGGCAAGAGGACGAACAACAGCAGCGCCTGCATCAAGGCCTGCACGCGCGTATCGGCGAAACGTAGCGCCGAAGCGCGTTGCCCGTTGATCTCCACGCGTCGCTGATCGCGTTGGAGATCGGCTTCGCCCAAGGCACAGTCGTGGCTGATCGTTTGGACCTCGAGCAGGCGTCGGTTGGCGTTAAAGCCGACCTGGCGCAGCGCCGCCAGGTTATGCAGCCGCCGGCCGAGGGCGAAGTCGCGAGTATCGTTGATGGTGGTTTCGGTGCGCAGCGCCTGGTTGTGCTTGTGATACTGCTTGATGCGGCTGTGCTTGTAGTCCACATGCAGGGAAGGCGTGACCCCGTCGGTGATGACGCGGGTGCGAAAGCGTCCCGGGGTACGCTTGCTCACGCGCCGATCGAAGATCAGTTGCACCTGACCGGGGCGGCCGATATCCAGATTCTCGCGGATCACGTCCTCAAAGAACACGCTACCGCTCACCGGCTGATCCAGCACTTCGGTGAGAGAGAACTCGGCCTGCAGGATGGACAATGCATAACGGCAGCCGGCTGCGCGATCCTGTTTCGAGAACGGATGCGGCAGGCGCGCGAGCCACTTGCGCAGCAGTCGATCGATCCGGGCGGCGTTCAGGCCGTCGCAGATTCTCTGCAGCGTCTTGGGCTTGTCGCAGGCGCGCACGCCGTTGTCGAGCGCTTCAAGCCGATGCGGCGCTTGCGCAACTGGCACTTGGCGTATTCGTTGCCGTTCAGGCGCAGCTTCGCGTTATACGGGAAGTAGGTGCAGAACTTGATGAAGAAGGGACCAAAGTCTTCGTCCACGCAGTAGAAGTAGACGTGACTGACCATCGCCGTGGATTCCACGACCCACGGATAGGTGGTCCCGCTGCGAGTGCGCCGGCGCTCGGTGCGCATTACGCGCGCCTTCTCCTGCGCTTTGCCGATGTAGAGCACGCCTTCAGTGTGCCGGAAACGTACAGTGAGTCGGAGTTCCCATTCGACCCGCCACTACAAGGAAGGGAGGTAACGGAGGGAAACCATGGCAGCGGAGCGGTCGGGTTCTCTCTGTTCGTGCACCGAGCCGCGGCTCGGGCGCTCGCGCCCGGAGGAATCTACCCGCGGCAGGTTACGGAGGAAAACCTGGGTTTTCCTCTGTTCCGCAGGGCGGCGAGGCCCGAGCCGGAGGCGAGCGCCGCCCCCTACACCTGCGGATTCACCCGCTCCAGCTTCGAATGCAGCTTGTTCAGCGCATCGATATACGCCTTGGCCGAAGCGACGACGATATCGGTGTCGGCGCCCTGACCGTTCACGATGCGGCCGCCTTTCGACAGGCGCACCGTGACCTCACCCTGCGCATCGGTGCCGGTCGTGATGCTGTTGACCGAGTACAGCAGCAGCTCGCGCACCGCTTTTCGCGACGCTTTCGATCGCCTTGAACGAGGCATCGACGGGACCGCTGCCCTGCGATTCGGAGTGCACTTCGCGCCCGTCCTCGCGACATCACGATGCGCGCAAACGGCTGCTTCGCCCGTCTCGGAATGCGCGGTGAGCGACGACCAGCCGATAGTGCTCCGCGATCGACCTCGTCCGCGGCTTTCGGAGATGAGCGCCTGCAGGTCTTCGTCGAAGATCTCGTGCTTCTTGTCGGCGAGGTCCTTGAAGCGCTTGAACGCGGTGTTGAGCGCCTCTTCGGAATCGATCACGATGCCGAGCTCGCCGCAGGCGCGTCTTGAACGCGTTGCGCCCGCTGTGCTTGCCGAGCGACGAGCTTGTTCGCATTCCAGCCCACGTCCTGCGCGCGCATGATCTCGTAGGTGTCGCGGCTCTTCAGCACGCCGTCCTGGTGTATGCCCGACTCGTGCGCGAAAGCATTGGCGCCGACGATCGCCTTGTTCGGCTGCACCGGAAAGCCGGTGATGCCGGAGACGAGCCGGCTCGCCGGCACGATCTGGCGTCGCGTCGATGCGCGTCTCGCACGGAAACATGTCCTGGCGCGTGCGCACCGCCATCACGATCTCCTCGAGCGCCGCGTTGCCCGCGCGCTCGCCCAGGCCGTTGATCGTGCACTCGACCTGGCGCGCGCCGTTCAGCACCGCCGAGAGCGAGTTCGCGACCGCGAGGCCGAGATCGTTGTGGCAATGCACCGACCACACCACCTTGTCCGAATTGGGAACGCGCTCGCGCAGCGTGCGGATCAGCCCGCCGAACATGCTCGGGCAGCGTGTAGCCGACGGTATCGGGCACGTTGATCGTCGTCGCGCCGGCCTTGATCACCTGCTCGAGGATGCGGCAGAGGAAATCGATGTCCGAGCGGCCTGCGTCCTCGGGCGAGAACTCGATGTTGTCCGTGTATTCGCGCGCCCATTTGACCGCGCGCACCGCCTGATCGATCACCTGCGAAGGCTCCATGCGGAGCTTCTTCTCCATGTGGATCGGCGAGGTCGCGATGAAGGTGTGCACGCGCGGGCTTGCGCGCCACGCGCACCGCTTCGCCGCAGCGCCGGATGTCGCTCTCGTTCGCGCGCGCGAGCCCGCATACGATGCTGTCCTTCACCGTGCGCGCCACCGCCTGCACCGCGTCGAAGTCGCCGTCGCTCGCCGCGGGAAATCCCGCTTCGATGACGTCGACTTTCATGCGCTCGAGCTGGCGCCCGATGCGGATCTTCTCTTCCTTCGTCATCGACGCGCCGGGGCTCTGCTCGCCGTCGCGCATCGTCGTGTCGAATATGATCAACTGTTCCTTGGCCATTGCCGCTGTCTCCAGTCCGCGGCACGCGAATCATCGCGTGCGCGCGCTGATAATCTTCATCCCGGAGCATGATTCTCGCGCCGGCCGAAACTGCCAATCTGGATGTGGGGGAAGTTTAGCGCGCGCGAACGCGCAGCAGCAGGCCGGCCAGCAGGAGCGCGGGCGGGAAGACGAGCAGCGGAGGCCTGAGCTGTGGAGCTTCATGCCGGAGCAATATAAAGGCTTTTCAGATTCGGCGCAAGCCGAGCGAGCCGGATCACGGCTGCGGGCGGCGACCGCGCGGTCGGGTGCGCTTGCCGATGAGGCCCGCAGATCCACACGCACATAGCCCGACAGCGCGTAGCCGCCGAACAGCAGGAACAGCATCTCGGGCAGCGTGCTCGCGAACGCGATCAGGAACACGAGGCCCAGCGCGATCCCGACCACGACCGAGAACGGACACGCTCTTGCCGCAGATTGATGTCCTTGCCGCTGTAGAACTTGAAATTGCTCACCATCGAGAGCCCGGCGAACATCGTGAGCGCCCCACGCGAGCCAGCGCACGTCCGGCGCCGTGGATCTCGTATTCGCTCCATCGCCCACACGAGCCCGGCGACCAGGCACGCCGCGGCGGGGCTCGGCAGTCCCTGGAAGAAGCGCTTGTCCACGACGTCGATGTTGGTGTTGAAGCGCGCGAGCCGCAGCGCCGCGCACGCGCAGTAGACGAACGCCGCGATCCAGCCGAGCTTCGACGAAAGCCATGGCCCGAGCATTGCAACGCTCTTGGAGACAGCGAAGTCCTGCAGCGCCCAGTGATAGACGACGAGCGCCGGCGCCACGCCGAACGACACCATGTCCGACAGGCTGTCGAGCTCGGCGCCGAACGCGCTCTGCGTGCGCGTCAAGCGCGCGACGCGGCCGTCCATGCCGTCGAGCACCAGCGCGACGAAAATCGCCATCGCCGCCTGCTCGTAGCGTCCGCCCATCGCCTGCACGATCGCGTAGAAGCCGGCGAACAGCGCCATGATCGTGAACAGGTTCGGCAGCCAGTAGATGCCGCGCCGCGCGAAGCGCGATTTGATGAAGAGCTTGTGCTCGCGAGGGTCGCTCATCGGTCCGAGCGGCAGCACGGCCAGCGTCGTGCTCGTCAGCGTACACCTTGTCGCCGACGCGTGCCTTGGGCGTCGCATCGAGCGGCAGGTAGACGTCGACGCGGGAGCCGAAGCGGATGAAGCCGAAGCGCTCGCCGCGCGCAAGGCGTTGGCCCGTTCTCGCGTAGCACAGGATGCGGCGCGCGATGAGCCCGGCGACCTGCACGCACGTCACGTCGGCGCCTTGCGCGTCGCGAGCCACAGCGCCGCGCGCTCGTTCTCGAGCGAAGCCTTGGCGAGCGAGGCGTTGACGAAGCTGCCGGGGTGATACCACGTGTTGCGCACCTCGCCGTCGACCGGGCTGCGGTTCGAATGCACGTTGAAGACGTTCATGAACACGCTCATCTTGATCGCGTCGCGGTCGAGGTAGGGGTCGCGCGCGCGCTCGACGACAACGACGCGGCCGTCGGCCGGGAGAGACGACCGCGTCCGGATCGCTGGGCGGCGTTCGCGGCGGGTCGCGGAAGAACTGCACCATGAACAGCGGCGATCAGCCACAGCGGGAGCGACCCAACCCCAGCCGAGCCACAGGTGACACGATCAATGCGACGATCGACCGAAGCCGCGATGAACGGCCAGCCTTCTCGGGCGAGTGATGGGATGGGGATAGTTCGCCATCGCGTGCAGGACGCCGCTCACGTCGTATCATGTGAGCCTGAACGTGCCATGCTCAGTTCTTCGCTACTGTCCACCAGCCGGTTCTTCTTGATCCACGGCATCATGTCGCGCAGCTTCGCGCCGACGATCTCGACCTGCTGCTCGGCGCCGATGCGCCGCATCGCCTTCAGCGTCGGCGCGCCGGCGCGGTTCTCGAGGATGAACTCGCGCGCGAACTGGCCGGTCTGGATCTCCTTCAGGATGCGCTTCATCTCGGCCTTGGTCTTCGTCGGTGACGATGCGCGGGCCGCGGGTGAAGTCGCCGTACTCGGCGGTGTTCGAGATCGAATAACGCATGTTCGCGATGCCGCCTTCGTAGATCAGGTCGACGATCAGCTTCACTTCGTGCAGGCACTCGAAGTACGCCATCTCGGGCGCGTAGCCCGCCTCGACCAGCGTCTCGAAGCCGGCCTGGATCAGCGCGGTCAGCCCGCCGCACAGCACGACCTGCTCGCCGAACAGATCGGTCTCGCATTCCTCGCGGAAAGTGGTTTCGATCACGCCGGCGCGCGCGGCGCCGATCGCGGCCGCATACGAAAGCGCCACGTCGCGCGCCTTGCCGGACGGGTCCTGGTAGATCGCGATGAGCGACGGCACGCCGCCGCCCTGCGTATAGGTCGAGCGCACGAGATGTCCGGGGCCTTTCGGCGCGATCATGATGACGTCGAGATCGGCGCGCGGCTCGATCTGCTTGAAGTGGATGTTGAAGCCGTGCGCGAAAGCGAGCGTCGCGCCTTTCTTGATGTTGGGCTCGATCTCGTCCTGATAGACCTGCTGCGTGATGCTCGTCCGGCAGCAGGATCATGACGAGGTCGGCGCCCTTCACCGCCTCGGCGACTTCCTTCACCGCGATGCCGGCGTTCTTCGCCTTGTTCCACGACGCGCCGCCCTTGCGCAGCCCGACGGTCACCTTGACGCCGGAATCCTTGAGATTGTTCGCGTGCGCGTGGCCCTGCGAGCCGTAGCCGATGATCGCCACGTGCTTGCCGCTTGATGAGCGAAAGGTCGGCGTCCTTGTCGTAATAGATTTTCATGTTGTCCTCTCAGTGAAACGTGAAGTAGTGAAGCAGTGAATGGGCCGTTACGTGAGCGGCGCTGTCGCTCGCTTAACCCGTCGACCACTTCACTAGACTCTCAGAACCCGGTCGCCGCGCCCGATGCCCGAAGCGCCGGTGCGCACGGTCTCCAGGATCGCGGCGCGGTCGATCGCCTTCAGGAACGCGTCGAGCTTCGAGCCGGTGCCCGTCAGCTCGATCGTGTAGTCCTTGTCGGTAACGTCGATGATGCGGCCGCGGAAAATGTCCGCCATGCGCTTCATCTCTTCGCGGTCCTTGCCGACCGCGCGCACCTTCACGAGCATCAGCTCGCGCTCGATGTGCTCGCCGTCGGAGAGATCGACGACCTTCACGACGTCGACGAGCTTGTTCAGCTGCTTGGTGATCTGCTCGATGACCTCGTCCGACCCGGAAGTGACGATCGTCATGCGCGAGAGCGTCGCATCCTCGGTCGGCGCGACGGTGAGCGATTCGATGTTGTAGCCGCGCGCCGAGAACAGACCCGAGACGCGCGAGAGCGCGCCGGCTTCGTTCTCGAGCAGTACCGAAACGATGTGCCGCATGTTTGTTCTTGTTGCGTTATACGAGGATCATCTCGGACAGCCCCTTGCCGCCCGGGCACCATCGGGAACACGTTCTCGGTCTGGTCGGTGATGAAGTCCATGAAGACGAGGTCGTTCTTGCGCGCGAACGCTTCTTTCAGCGCCGGCTCGACGTCGCCGGGCTTCTCGATGCGCATGCCGACGTGGCCGTACGATTCGGCGAGCTGCACGAAATCGGGCAGCGCGTCCATGTACGACTCGGCGTAGCGGTTGCCGTGGAAGAACTCCTGCCACTGCCGCACCATGCCCATGTAGCGGTTGTTCAGGTTCACGATCTTGATGGGCAGGCGGTACTGCTTGCAGGTCGAGAGCTCCTGGATGCACATCTGGATGCTCGCTTCGCCGGTCACGCACGCGACCGTGCGCACCGGGATGCGCGAGCTGCACGCCCATCGCCGCAGGCAGCCCGAATCCCATCGTGCCCAGGCCGCCCGAATTGATCCAGCGCCGTGGCTTGTCGAACTTGTAGAACTGCGCCGCCCACATCTGGTGCTGGCCGACGTCGGAGGTCACGTACGCGTCGCCGCCCGTGACCTCGTAGAGCTTCTGGATCACGTACTGCGGCTTGATGATCGCGCTGGCGCGGTCGTACTTGAGGCAGTCGCGGCCGCGCCACAGCTCGATCTGCGCCCACCAGGTCTTGAGCGCCTCGGCGTCGAGCCGCGCGCCTGAAGCTTCGAGCTGCTTCAGCAGCTCCTCGAGCACCTCGCGCACGTTGCCGACGATCGGCACGTCCACCTTGACGCGCTTCGAGATCGAGGACGGATCGATGTCGATGTGGATGATCGTGCGCGGCTCTTCGAAGAAGTGCTTGGGATTGCCGATCACGCGATCGTCGAAGCGCGCGCCGATCGCGAGCAGCACGTCGCAGTGCTGCATCGCCATGTTCGCTTCGTAGGTGCCGTGCATGCCGAGCATGCCGAGGAACTGCCGGTCGGTCGCGGGATAGCCGCCGAGGCCCATCAGCGTGTTGGTGCACGGCAAACCCGAGCAGGCGCACGAGCCGCGTCAGCTGCGGCGCGGCGTCGCCGAGGATGACGCCGCCGCCGGTGTAGACCATCGGACGCTTCGCGCTCCGTCAGCACCTGGATCGCTTTCTTGATCTGCCCGGCGTGACCCTTGACGACCGGGTTGTACGAGCGCATCGAGACCTTGTCGGGATACTCGAACTCGGTCTTGTGGCTGGTCACGTCCTTCGGTATGTCGACCACGACCGGGCCCGGGACGTCCGGCTGCTCGCGATGTAGAACGCTTTCTTGATCGTGGACGCGAGGTCCTTCACGTCCTTCACGAGAAAGTTGTGCTTCACGCACGGCCGCGTGATGCCGACCGTGTCGCACTCCTGAAATGCGTCCTGGCCGATGGCGTGGGTCGGCACCTGGCCCGGTGATGATCACGAGCGGAATCGAATCCATGTAGGCCGTGGCGATGCCGGTGACCGCGTTCGTCACGCCGGGCCCGGAAGTCACCAGCGCGACGCCGACCTTGTCGGTGGAGCGCGAGTAGCCGTCGGCGGCGTGGATCGCGCCCTGCTCGTGGCGCACCAGGACGTGCTTTACCTTGTTCTGCTTGAAGAGCTCGTCGTAGAGGAAAAGGACGGCGCCGCCGGGATAGCCGAAGACGTACTCGACGCCCTCCTCCTGGAGGCAACGCACGACGATTTCAGCACCGGTCAATTGACATAGCAGGTCTGGCTCGACACCCAGGAAATGCGGAAAACTGCAACATTACCGTCTGCAGCTTGACGGGTCAAGTAAAACGCCCCTTTAAACAGTATGATAGCCGCGCCTGTCGACTCTGCGCGGATAAGTCGGACGAGGCGTATCGGCTTGCGTGCCGGACGTGTTTTGCTAAGATGCCTGCCACCCGGCGGGGCCTCGAACGCCAGGCGCGGAGGTCGGACGCCGCTTGCGTGCCGGTCGCATCCGATTCAAGACGAAGGCAAAGCCACTGGCTACCCACAAGGAACTTTCGGATTTTCTCGCGGAGGTCGAGCGGCGCGCATACAAGCAGGCGCTGTTCGCGGTTCGCGACGATCATGTCGCGCTCGACATCGTGCAGGACGCGATGCTCAAGCTCTCGGAGAAGTACGCACAGCGGCCTCCGTCGGAGCTTCCGCTGCTGTTTCAGCGGATTCTCCAGAACGCCATCCGCGATTTCTACCGGCGCCAGAAAGTGCGCGCGATGTGGACCACGCCGGTTTCGTCGCTTTTCGGCGCCGAGAGCGACGAAGATCACGACCCGCTGGAAACTCTGGAGGTGGTGAGCGAATCGAAATTCATGGAACCGCCGCCGGACCAACTCGCCAGGACGCAGATGCTCGGTTTGATTGAGAAAGCACTGGAAAAGCTGCCGGCACGTCAACGTCAGGCTTTTTTGCTGCGTTACTGGGAGGAAATGGACGTCGCAGAAGCGGCGAAAGTCATGGGTTGCTCCGAGGGCAGTGTGAAAACACACTGCTCGAGGGCGACCCATGCGCTTGCCGCGATGCTGGAAAAGCAGGGGATTAAGTTATGAATCAGCAAGATGAGCTGGCGGGACGGATCGCCAGGCTCCTGGACGAGGGCGCGACCAGCTGTCGCCGCAAAGCGCGAACGCCTTGCCAAGGCACGCGGCGGCCGCGCTCGCACGTTATTCGGCGCCGTCGGGCATCCGCGCACCGCGCCGGCCTGGGCTTGCCACGATCGCGAACTTCACCGGAAGGCTCGGTCTTCGGCGTGCGCTACCTCATTCCGCTTGCGGCGCTGGTGCTCGGCCTGATCGGCGTCGTTTACGTGCAAACGAGCACGGCGTCAGCGAATAGCCTGGCGGATATCGACGCTGGGCTGCTCACCGACGAGCTGCCGCTCAACGCCTATCTCGACCAAGGCTTCGATTCATGGCTAAAACGCTCGCCGTCGCTGATCGCGTGTTTTTGTATCGCGTTGTCGGCCGCCGCAGCGGAAACGCAAGTCCGAAACTAAGAAAGCGTCCGCGGCCGGCGTGGTCGGAGCTCACGCCGGCGCAGCAGCAGGTCCTGGCGCCCCTGCAGCCGGAGTGGGAGCAGCTCGACACGACCCGGCGCCGCAAATGGGTCACGATCGCCGACCGCTATCCCGACGATGAAGCCCGACCAGCAGCAGCGGCTGCAGAAGCGCATGCAGGAGTGGGCGAAGCTCACGCCGGAGGAGCGGCGCGCCGCCCGCGAGCACTACCAGACCCTGACAAGCAACCGCCCCAGAAGCGCGAAGAGGTCAAGCGACTCTGGGAGGAATACGAGCAGGCGCGCGCGGCGCCTCCGCCTCCCGCCGCCCCGGCCGAGAACGCGGCCTCACAACGGAGTAAGCGCGGTCCACTGCTGCGCGCCTCCACGGGAGCGGTGCTGCGACACCGCCCCGCTTGGCCGCAGGCTCATGTCCCTGGGGTACGAAACCCTGCTGCTCGCAGCCCTGCTTTTCCTGACGGCGCTCGGCTACCTGTTTGCGGAAGCAGCGCTCGAGATCCCGCATACCGCGCAGTCTTTCAGGTGTTTCTCACGGGCGTCGCCGCTGTCTATTTCACCTGGCAGTGGACGCACGGCGGTCAGACGCTGCCCATGAAGACGTGGCGCGTTCGCCTGGTCGCGCGGGAACGGCCTGCCCGTCAGCAGCGCGGCAGGCGCTGCTGCGCTTCGTGGCGGCCGCGCTGCGGGCTTGCGGCGGTGGGCTTGACCTTCGTCTGGGCGCTGGTCGACCGCGATGCGCCAGTTCCTCCACGACCGGATGGTGCGGACACGGCATCGTGTGAGCGCCGGTTAGCGGCGCTCCTGATAGCCACATCATCGACGAGCGCCAGGGTGAGAAACAAGCAGCGTCGGCGTCACCGCGCTGCAACGGGCGCGGGCCAGTCGTAGAGCAGCCCGAGCGAGCCGAACAGGCGGTTCATCGTGTAGAACGCGAGGCCGAGCATGATGCCGGTGAAGATTCGCGCCCCGACGCCGCCCTGCCGCTTCTGGAAGGACGCGAAAGGAACGGCCAGGATCACCATCACGAGCACGGCGACCGGATACATGATCTTTATCCACAGCGCGATCTCGTAGCGCAGCGCCTTCTGGCGGTTCTCCCTCAGGTGCTGCGAATACGAATACAGGCTCCACGCCGACATTCGGTCGGGCTTCACGAGCAGCATCGAAAGCAGTTGCGGCTCGAGCACGGAGGCCCATTCCAGCCGCTCGATCCGCTGCACCTGGTGCGCTGGCCTTCGAAGGTCGTCCGCACGACGCCCTTCAATGCCCACGTCCGGTCTTGCACGTACGTCGGCCTCGTCGGCGAGGCTCAACGTGCTGCAGCCGATAATCGTCGTCGAACTCGTAGATCCGGATGCGCTTCAGGTCTGCGTCCGGCGTCACCTCGCCCACGTTGACGAAATTGCGGCCGTCCTTCACCCACAGGCCCGAGCGGAACTCCTGGGCGACAATGCCGGCGATCGCGAGCGAGCGCAGGCGCTGCGCGAACTGCTCCGCCGGCGGGCCGATGAACTCGCCGAACGCGAACGTGACCGCGGCGAACAGCAGCCCCACGGACAGGAGCGCCGCATTGAGCCGCAGCAGCGACACGCCGGATGTGCGCATGACCGTGTACTCGGAGCTCGCCACGAGCTGGGCGAGCGCGAAGAGCGTGCCGATGAGCGCGGCGATCGGGAAGACTTCGTACACGTGCGTCGGCTGCGGAGAGCAGCACGTGCAGGGCGATGTTCTTCAGGCGATAGCCGCCGCGGCCGAGGTCCTTCATCTCCTCGACGAGGTCGAAGAACGCGAACAGCATGAGCAGCGCCAGCATGACGAGCGCCGTCGCCACGATGATCTCGACCGCGAGATAGCGCCGTAGCGTCCTCATCGGAAAAGACGGCGCAGCGAAACCACGCTCAGCCGGCGGTAGAAGAGCGTGACGAGCACGACCAGCATCAGCGACGTGCACGCACAGGCCGACGCGCGAAAGCTCACGCGCGACTGCGCGATCCACGCCTGCATGATCGACAGCAGATTGCTGTAGATCATGTAGATCAGCAGCGCCAGCACGAGATTCATCGAGCGGCCGCGCGCGCGGATTCACGAACGACAGCGGAATCGCGAGCAGCGAGAGGATCAGCGCGCTCACCGGCAGGCCGACGCGCCACGAAAGCTCCGCCAGATTGCGCGGTGTCGGATCCTGGCAGGAGATCCGTCGGTGGGCGTCGTCTTCGTCGTCGGCGCGCGCGCGCGTGCCTCGCCGATTTCGACTCGCATCGCGTAGCGCTCGAACTCGTAGACGCGGTACTCGGCGGTCCCGGGCGCGCCTTCGTAGCGCCGGCCGTTCAGCAGGACGAGAAACCGGTCGCCGTTCTCCGCCGTTTCCTGATAGCCGCGGCGCGCGACCATCACGCCGAGCTTCTGATGCTGGTTCGAGCTCACGAAGACGTTCGCGACCATCGTTCTCGGAGTCCGACACTTCCTCGACGAAATACACGCGCTCGGCGCGGCCCGATTCGCGGAAGACGCCGGGAACGATCGCGGAGACGTCGTCGCGGCTGTCCATCAGGCGCCGCAGCTCCTCCGATCGGGTGACCGCCCACGGCGAGAGCACGAGCGAGAGCAGCGCCGATCACGAGCACGAGCGGACCGGCGAACGCGAGCACGGGCCGCACCCAGTGCGTGAGTCCGAGGCCGCTCGAGAACCAGACGACCATCTCGGAATCGCGGTAGCTGCGCGTGAGCGTCATCAGCACCGCGATGAAGGTCGTGAGCGAAAGCAGCACCGGCAGATAGTTGACGAGCGTGAAACCGAGCAGCGCGAACACGACCGTTCGATGTGATCGCGCCGGTCGCGGCCTGGCCCAGCAGCTTCACGAGCTGCGTCGTGAGCGTGATGCCGAGCAGCACGAAAAAAGTCGCGAGCGCGGTGTTCGCGAACTCGCGCACGAGCGCTTTGTGGAAGATCATCGGGCTTTGCTTTTGCGGAACGTTGTGCGGATAATCAGGCTCCGCATGAGGAGGCAAGCATTTGGAATTTAGCATGAAACACGTTCAGCCGGGCCGCTCCGCGACGGGTTGTGTCGTCGCCGGCGTGTTCGAATCCCGCACGCTCAGCGCGCCCGCAGCGAGCTCGATCGCGCGGCGGATGGCGCGCTCGCGAGCCTGCTCAAGCGCGGCGACATGGACGGCAAGAGCGGCACCACACTCACGTTGCACAACGTGTCCGATGTCGCCGCCGAACGCGTGCTCCTCGTCGGGCTCGGGCGCGAGACCGATTTCGGCGCACGCCAGTACCGCGAGGCCATCGCGACCGCCATGCGCGCAGTTGCTGCGACCGGAGCGGCGAGCGCGGAGTTCCACCTGACCGCGCTCGAGGTGAAAGGGCGCGACGCGGCATGGCGCGCGCAGCAGGCGGCGACGATCGCGCGCGAAAGCATCTATCGCTTCGAGCAGATGAAAAGCCGCAAGGACCGCACGGCCCACCGCTGCGCGAGATCGTGCTGGCGTTCGCAAGCCGCGAGGATCTGCGCGCCGCCGAACGGGGCTCGCACACGGCAGCGCGCTCGCGGAAGGCATGGCGCTCACCAAGGACCTCGGCAATCTTCCACCGAACGTGTGCACGCCGGCGTACCTCGCCGCCCAGGCGAGCGAGCTCGGGAAGCGCTACGGGATGAAGGTACGGGTCTTCGAGCGCGCGGACATGCGAAAGCTCGGGATGAACACGCTGCTTTCGGTCGCGCAAGGCAGCGCCCAGCCGCCCAAATTCATCGTGATCGAGCACCGGACCCACGAGCAAGACCGCGAAGCCGGTCGTGCTCGTCGGCAAAGGCGTCACCTTCGACACGGGCGGCATCTCGATCAAGCCCGCCGCCGAGATGGACGAGATGAAATTCGACATGAGCGGCGCGGGCAGGGTGCTCGGCACGTTGAAGGCGATCGGGGAGCTCGAGCTGCCTTCGAGTGTCGTCGGCCTCATCCCGACCACCGAGAACATGCCGGGCGGCCGCGCGACCCGGCCCGGCGACATCGTGAAAAGCATGTCCGGGCAGACCGTGGAAATACTGAACACCGACGCCGAGGGTCGGCTCATCCTGTGCGACGCGCTCACCTACGCGGAGCGCTACCAACCCTCGGCCGTCATCGACATCGCGACGCTCACCGGCGCGTGTGTGATCGCGCTCGGTCACGTCGCGTGCGGGCTCTTCGCGAACGATGATGCGCTCGCGAGCGAGCTCCTCACGGCAGCCGATGCGGCCTACGACCGCGCGTGGCGCATGCCGGTGTGGGACGATTACCAGGAGCAGTTGAAGAGCAATTTCGCCGATTTCGCGAACATCGGCGGGCGCCCCGCCGGCAGCGTCACGGCGGCCTGTTTCCTTTCGCGCTTCGCGACGAAATACAAATGGGCCCATCTCGACATCGCAGGAACCGCGTGGCGCGGCGGCAAGGAGAAAGGCGCGACCGGACGGCCGGTGCCGATGCTCACCCAGTTCCTCGTGAGCCGCGCGAACGCGCGCTGAAACGCTTGGAAGCAGCCGGATGTGACTCGGATCGATTTCTACACCAACGTCGCGGACAAGCTGCAAACGGCGTGTCGCATCGCCGCGAAGGTCTACAGCCTGGGGCACAGGATCGCTGATCCTCTGTCCGGACGCGGACGTGGCGAACCGCATCGACCGGCTGCTCTGGACTCACCCGCCGACCGGCTTCATACCGCATTGCATCGCAGGCAACGACCTCACCGCGATCACACCCGTCGTCATCGACTTCCGTGGAGACGCGCCGCCGCCGCACGATGAAGTGCTCGTGAATCTCTCGGCGCAATGGCCGCCGCTCTTCGCGCGATTCGAGCGGCTGGTGGAAATCGTCAGCACGGACGACGAAGATCGGCAGCTCGCGCGCGAACGCTTCAAGTTCTACCGCGATCGCGGCTACGACATTCGAACGCACGCCCTGGGCGAAGAAGCGAACGGCCGTGCATGAGTGAAAAGGCGGAAGGCGACAGGCCGAAGGCGAGCGTCGGCGACGCCGCACCCGAGCACGACAGCGATATCCCGCTCCTCACCGACGTTGCGCCCGACCCGCAGCTCCTCCAGGATGAAGAGGCACTCGATCGTTCAGCAGTGGCGCAACGAGACCGAGCGCGACCGAAGGCGAAGTGATCTCGCGGGTTCAGACGCAGAACCTGCACCACGCCGTTTACCAGAGGCTCAGGAAAGACCTCGACGTCGAAATCGCCGAGGCCGTTCGTGAGCAGGTGATGCCCGGGCTCGGCTCGGCGCTCACTTCCGTCATCGAGCACATGACGACGGAGCTCAAAACCAATATCGAACAGATGGTCCGCGCATCGGTCGAGCATGCGGTGCAGGCACAGCTCGCGCCGTTGCGCAAAGCGCTGGAGGCGAAGCCCGGAGCCGCGAAGCGTCGTCGGCTATAATGCCCGCTTTGTCCGCACCGCCCGCCGTCTTCGATGGATCTCGCGAAAAGTTTCGATCCAGCGGGCATCGAGGCGCGCTGGTATCCCCTCTGGGAGAGCAACGGCTACTTCAAAGCCGGCCTCGATCGCTCGAATCCCGACAATTACTGCATCCTCCTGCCGCCGCCCAACGTAACGGGAACGCTGCACATGGGGCACGCGTTCCAGCACACGCTGATGGATGCGCTCACGCGCTACCACCGCATGCGCGGGTTCAACACGCTGTGGCAGCCCGGGACCGATCACGCGGGCATCGCCACGCAGATCGTGGTCGAGCGCCAGCTCGAAAGCCAGGGTCTCTCGCGCCGCGACATCGGACGTGAGGCGTTCCTCGAGCGCGTCTGGCAATGGAAGGAGCAGTCGGGCTCGACCATCACGCGCCAGATGCGCCGGCTCGGCGCCTCGTGCGACTGGTCGCGCGAGCGCTTCACGATGGACGAAGGGCTCTCGCGCACGGTCGCCGAAGTGTTCGTCCGCATGTACGAACAGGGGCTCATCTACCGCGGCAAGCGGCTGGTGAACTGGGACCCCGTGCTCCAGACCGCCGTCTCCGATCTCGAAGTGGAATCGCGGGAAGAAGAGGGCCGGCTCTGGCACGTCCGCTATCCGCTCGCCGGCCGCGAAGGCCATCTGATCGTGGCGACCACGCGTCCCGAGACGATGCTCGGCGACGTCGCGGTGGCGGTGCATCCCGCCGACGAACGTTACAGGCACCTGGTCGGCGCCCGCGTCGCGCTGCCGCTCACCGACCGCACGATCCCGATCATCGCGGATGAATACGTGGATCCCGCGTTCGGCACCGGCTGTGTGAAGATCACGCCGGCGCACGACTTCAACGACTATCAGGTCGGACAGCGCCACGACCTCCCGCTGCTCGCCATCTTCACGCTCGACGCGCGCGTGAACGACAACGCGCCCCCGCGCTACCGCGGCCTGGAACGCTTCGAAGCGCGCCGGCTCGTCTTGAGGGATCTCGAACACTACGGGCTCATCGCGGAAGTCAAAGCTCACAAGCTCACCGTGCCGCGCTGCGGGCGCACCGACGCCATCGTCGAGCCGATGCTGACCGACCAGTGGTTCGTGAAGATGGAATCGCTCGCGAAGCGCGGGCTCGAGGCGGTCGCGAAGGGCGAAGTCAAGTTCGTGCCATCGAACTGGACGACCACGTACAACCAGTGGCTCTCCAACATCCAGGACTGGTGCATCTCGCGCCAGCTCTGGTGGGGCCATCGCATTCCGGCGTGGTACGACGCGCAAGGCAACGTCTACGTCGCCCGCACGCGCGAAGAAGCGGAGGCGAAGTACCGAACCGCGCGCGGCGGCGCTGACGCAGGCACGCTACGCCGGGACGAAGACGTTCTGGACACGTGGTTCTCTTCCGCGCTGTGGCCGTTCTCGACGCTCGACTGGACGCCCGAATACCCGCGCCGCTCGAACGACGCGCTCGATCTGTACCTGCCCTCGTCCGTTCTGGTCACCGGCTTCGACATCATCTTCTTCTGGGTGGCGCGCATGGTGATGATGACGCTCCACTTCACCGGCAAGGTGCCGTTCCGCGAGGTCTACATCACCGGGCTCGTGCGCGACGCGGAAGGCCAGAAGATGTCGAAGTCGAAGGGCAACATCCTCGATCCGCTCGACATCATCGACGGCATCACGCTCGACGCCCTTGTGGACAAGCGCACGACCGGCCTCATGGACCCGCGGCAGGCGAGCGCCATCGAGGCCGACACCCGCAGGCATTTCCCGAACGGGATATCGGCGTTCGGCACCGATGCGCTGCGCTTCACCTTCGCAAGCCTCGCCTCGCATGGCCGCGACGTGAAGTTCGATCTCGCGCGCTGCGACGGCTACCGCAACTTCTGCAACAAGCTCTGGAATGCGACCCGCTTCGTGCTGATGAACTGCGCGGAACGCGACGTCGGGCTCGACGCCGGCGCGCCGCTGGAGCCCTCGGTCGCCGATCGCTGGATCGTGAGCCGCCTGCAGCGCGCCGAAGCCGAAGTCGCGAAGGGCTTCGCCGAATATCGCTTCGACAATCTCTCGCGCGCGATCTACGAGCTCGTGTGGGACGAGTACTGCGACTGGTACCTCGAGCTCGCGAAAGTGCAGCTCTCGTCGGGCAACGAAGCGCAGCAGCGCGCGACGCGCCGCACGCTCGTGCGCGTGCTCGAAGCGATATTGCGGCTTGCGCATCCCGTGATCCCCTTCATCACGGAAGAGCTCTGGCAGAAGGTCGCGCCGCTCGCAGGAAGAAGCGGAGCGTCGGTCATGCTTCAGCCCTATCCTCGGTCCGAGACTGCGCGCCTCGACGAAGAGGCGGAGCGCGAAATTCAGGTGCTGAAGGAGCTCACGACAGCGTGCCGCACGCTGCGCAGCGAGATGACCATCGCGCCGTCGGAGAAGATGCCCCTGCTCGCGCACGGCGACAACGAGCGGCTCGCGGCATTCGCCCCTTACCTCGCTGCGCTCGCCCGCCTGACGGAAGTGGTGATCGTCGACGAGCTGCCTTCCGCCGATGCGCCCGTTGCGGTCGCCGGCGACTTCCGCCTCATGCTCAAAGTGGAGGTGGACGTGGCGGCCGAGCGCGAACGGCTCGGGAAGGAAGTCGCGCGGCTGGAGACGGAGATCGCACGCGCACGCGCAAAGCTCGACAATCCGAAGTTCGTGGAACGCGCACCGGCAGCGGTCGTCCAGCAGGAACGCGAGCGCGTCGAGCGGTTCGGATCGACTCTCGAGAAGCTGCGCGCGCAGTTGGCGAGCCTGGGGCGTTAACTTCCCGTTCTTCCGCAGCCCTCGCAGGTGAATTCTAAAAATCGATCTTGCCTTGAATCGCCGCGATGCCAGCGCGGGCGCACGCCTCGTCCGCCTCTCCGCCCGGCGCGCCCGAAACGCCGATGCCTCCGAGCAGAGTCCCCGCACCCTCGATGAACAAGCCGCCGCCGACGGCCGCGACGCGCGGGCGTTGTCGAATGCCGCTTTGCGGCTTGCCGGGGGCCGTTGCTTCCGCGAGCGCGGCGGTGCTCAACCGGAACGAAACGGCGGTCCATGCCTTGTCGAGCGCCATGTCCACCGTATGGGGACCTGCCAACCGATCGCGCAGCAGCACCTGCGGAAGCCCTGATCGATCGACCACCGCCACGGCAACCTGATAGCCGCTCTTGCGGCACGCGTTGAGCGCCACCTGCGCCGCTTCTAGCGCGGTCTCCACGGTCAGCATCCGCACCGCGTAGGTGGGCTCCTCGGCCGCGGGAGCCACGCTGACGATCCCGGCGAGCAGCGCGAACGTCGGGGCCTGGATGCCGCGACGCTTTTCATGATGGCGCGACACGCTTCCTCCTCACCCCGGCGCGACAAGCGGCTGCTTGAGCGCAAGCCGGATGGCGGTGATGAAATCGTCGGCGGAGAGCGCGCCCAGATCCGCGGTGCGACTCGCGAAGAACGACTGAATCTTTGCCGCGACGCCGGCGATCGCCACGCCACGCAGCGCGGCTTCGAGATCGCGCACGGTGCGCGCCGGATCCACAGTGAAATCTCCCCAGAACCAGACGTCTCGGATCCTCGCGCCGGCCGCCTCGCATGCAACAGCGACGTGCAAGCGGATTCCGTTTACCTGATGAAGCGCTTCGAAGATCGGCTTCTCGGAGGCCGCTCGTGCAAAAAGGGCCGTCCATTGCGGCGTGTCGACCGCACGCAACGCTTCCTCGAAGCGGCGCTGCTCGCTCAATCCGAGCTCCGCATCGCTCAATTCGACGCTGAACTCGTCTTCGAACACTTCGACCAGATTCTCCTTGATCCGATGGATGCTCGGCGCGCGGCCCAACGCAGTCTTCAAGCCGACTGTCCGCGGTTGCACGGCGGCGCTTGCCGAAGAAGGGATGGCCGGTCCTCGAAAGAGCCGCCCGAGCTCGCCGCTGTCGATGTCCAGCCACAAGACCGCTTGTAACAGCACCGCATCCCCGTCGACCGCGCATCCGGCGGTGCACACGGCGAGTCCGTCGATCTCGATCTCGTCCCTGTGCCGATAGCGCGCATCGACGCCAAGCGCACTCAACGCCGCAGCAGCGGCATGGCAGATGCGCTGGAGGACGCGCTGGCTGTCGGCCGTCTTGAGATCGTCGCGGTGAACGTAGAGCTCCCATCCGAGCTGCGCCTCGTCGATGTAGAGCGCTCGTCCGCCCGTGATACGGCGTTGGACGACGATTTCACGACTGCGGCAATACGCAAGATCGAGCTCCTGCTCGGCGCTCTGGAAGTGCCCCAGGAGCGCTGCCCGGGTGCAACGCAGGAAACGCAGGGTGCTGCCGATCTCATGGCGACGACGCGCTTCGAGCAAAGCGCGATTCATGGCGATGTTGCGCGGGGCCGAGGCGAGCCCGGTATCGAGCAGCCGCCAGATCTCGGCCATCGGTGCCTATGAAGAAAGCGTCGAGCTCATTTCTTCTGCATGAAGAAGACGAACTCGTGGGTGGAAGCATCGGAGGAGAGCAGCGCGTGTCCGGTCTGCTTGCAGAACGCCTGGAAGTCTTTCACTGCGCCGGGATCGGTCGCCATGATCTTCAGAACCTGGCCGGAGACCATGTCCGTCAGCGCCTTCTTGGTGCGCAGGATGGGCAGCGGGCAGTTCAGCCCGCGCGCGTCGAGTTCCTTGTCAAACTGCATCGAGATGCCTCGCCCTGTTCAACTTCCGGAAATGAGTGCCACTCATTTGCCCGCACGAACCTTCCCTCGCCCGACGAGGGGTCGGGGCGTGAGGGCAGGCGCGGCGCATACGGCGGGCGATTATAAGCTGCGCTTGCCAAGGCGAGCGCCGTCCACTACCGCCGCTGCGGCTGTTCCTTGCGCTCCTTGCTGCGCGCTTCGTCCGCTTTGCGCAGCTCCCGCAGGCGCGCTTCGGTCGCCGAAAGCTGGTAGAAATCGCCGTCGCCGCTTTTGAGCGCGATCTGCATCTGCTCGACCGCGCCCCGCAGGTTACCCATGCGTGCATAGGCTTCGCCCGTCGCGCGATGCTGCGCCAGGCGCTTGCCCTGCAAGGCATACGCCCGCGCCTGCAGGATATAGAGCCTGGGATCCTCGGTGGAGAACTGGAGCCGTGCATTGATGACGCCGAGCGCGGGCTCGGCGCGCCGCGCTTGCAGCAGAGCTTCGGCGTACTCGTAGGTCAGAGCGCGGCTCTGTGGAAACGCCCGCGAGGCGGTCTGATAGCAGTTGATCGCGCCTTCTGTCTCGCCGGCTGCGTTTCGTATGCGGCAGCCGAGCGATTCCACCATCGGATTCGCGGGAACGAGCCGCTTCAGTGCCTCGTGCTCCTTGCGCGCGGCCGCGTAGTTCTTCTGCCGCAAAAGGCTCGTGGCGAGCCCGTAGCGGTTCGCGGCTTCGCTCAGGAAGCGGCGTTCGGCGAGCCCCTCTTCGAAGAACGCGCGCGCTTCCGCCGGCGGGTCAGCGTCGGCCCTCAATTTCGCGCGGACGAGCTGGAAATCGAGACTGTCCGTCACCTGGCGATAGGGAATGCTCCCGAGACGGTTCTGAACGTCCGCTATTCGATCGTGGGTCATCGGGTGCGTGCGCAGATACGACGGCGCGCCGCCTTCGTAGATCCGCGTGGCGCGCTGCAAGCGTTCGAAGAAAGTCGCCATGGCGCGCGCGTCGAAGCCGGCTGCTTCGAGCGTTTGCAGGCCGACGCGATCGGCTTCCTTCTCGTGTTCGCGCGTGAAATTGAGCAGGTTCTGAACGGCGGCGCCCTGGCCAATTGCCGTCGCGGCGGTCGCAAGATCCGAGTTGGATCGCGCAGCCAGCACCGCGATGGCGAGCGTCGCGAGCGAAATAACCATGCTTTGCTTCTGCTGATCCAGTATGCGCGCGATGTGTCGCTGCGTGACGTGTGCGATCTCATGCGCGATGACGCTGGCGACTTCCGACTCGCCTTGCGCGGCGAGAAGCAGCCCCGTGTTCACCCCGATGTAACCCCCTGGCAGCGCGAACGCGTTGATCTGCCGGTCCTGCATCAGGAAGAAGGTGAACTCCTGGCGCGATTCCAGGCTGCGCGCCGCAAGGCGGTTGCCGAGCGTGTTCAGATAATCGGTCGGCTCGGGGTCGTCGTAGATAGCTCCGGTCCGCGCGCACTTCGCGCATGATCTCTTCGCCGAGTCGCCGCTCTTCCAGCGCGCTGAACGACGCCTGCGAAGCGTCGCCGAGATCCGGCAAGCCTTCGGCGAGCACCCGCGGGCGCCAGCATGAGCACGAACGCGAGGAAATAGGGCAAACGCATAATGCTATGATAGAGCGATTTAGCCGCAAGTTCCTGAAAGATGGCAGCAAGAAAGCTCACGCACTTCGATGCCGCGGGCCGTGCCCTGATGGTCGACGTGGCGGAGAAAGACGTGACGCATCGCGTCGCGCGAGCCTCGGGACGGATCGCCATGCTGCCCGCCACGTTAAAGCAGATCGCGAGCGGAAGCGCGAAAAAAGGCGATGTCCTCGGCGTCGCGCGCATCGCGGCGATCCAGGCGGCGAAGCGCACGGCCGACCTGATTCCGCTGTGCCATCCGATTCCGCTCACGAAAGTCACGGTGGATTTCAGTCTCGAATCCAGGCGTCCCGGCGTCGAATGCACGGCCGTCGTCGAAACCCTCGGCCGGACCGGGGTCGAAATGGAAGCCCTTGCCGCGGTGAGCGTCGGCCTGCTCACCATCTACGACATGTGCAAGGCGGTCGACCGCGGCATGCGCATCGAGGGCATCGGGCTCGTCGAGAAGCGCGGCGGGCGCTCCGGGCATTGGGTGCGTGGTCAGGTGCTAGCTAATAACCGCCGCGTCATGGACAGGGCGCCCGATCTTGGCTAGGATACGCGCCTCTAATGTTGGGCTAATCCACTGAATCTTAAGCGTTCTGCCTGCCGGACCCGGACAGGCGGGCGCGGAGGTCATTTTCATGCAACAGCAACGCAGACGCTTTCTCGCGTTCACCGGAGGCGCCGGCGCGATGGCCCTCACCGGGACGCTCGCGTCGCCACGCGTCGATGCGGCGGACTGGAACAAGGCGGCGTTCGAATCCAAGGCGCTCACTGATACGCTGAAAGGACTCGGCGCATCGAGCGCGGCCGAAAGCCGGGACATCACCATCACGGCGCCCGATATCGCCGAAAACGGCGCCGTCGTGCCGATCGCGATCACGAGCAAGATACCGAACACGCAGAGCATCTCGATCGTCGCGGAGAAGAACCCGTTTCCGTTGGCGGCGACGTTCGATGTCGCGAACGGCGCGGAGCCCTATGCATCGGTGCGCATCAAGCTCGGGCAAACCTCGGACGTGCGCGCGATCGTGAAAGCGGACGGCAAGTTCTTCACCGCTTCGAAAGAAGTGAAGGTCACCGTCGGCGGGTGCGGGTAGCCATCATGTCCGAACCGATGAGAATCAGGGCGACCTTGCAGGGCGATGTCGCCGACGTGCGCATCCTCATGCGACATCCGATGGAAACCGGCCAGCGCAAGGACTCGCAAGGCAACCTCGTGCCGGTCCACTTCATCCAGAATGTCATGGTTTCCCACAACGGCAAGACCGTGCTCGACGCGCAGTGGAGCCAGGCCGTGTCGCGCGACCCGTTCCTGGGATTGCGCGTGAAGGGTGCCAAACTGGGCGACAAGATCACGGTCACGTGGACGGATAACAAAGGCGACAAGCGGACCGACGAAGTTGCGGTCGCTGCCGCCTCATAAGCGCCAGAGCGTAATCGCTCTCGGCACCCGAACGAGGAGAGAAGCAATGTTCAGCGCGCGCCGCTCGCTGGCGGCGATCTTTTTCGCGGTCGTGTCGTGGCCGCTCGCCGCTCAGACGAATCCAGGCGGCCTCGAGCTGGGCCGACGCATGCTGGCCGAGGACAATCCCGGCGAGTTGTGGATCGAGCGCGGCAAGAAGCTCTTCTCCGAGCCGCGCGGCCCGAAGGATGCGTCGCTCGAACGCTGTGATTTCGGGCTCGGGCCCGGCAAGCTCGAAGGCGCGAGCGCACGGCTTCCCCGCTATTTCGCCGACACGGATCGCGTGCAGGATCTCGAATCGCGACTGCTGACCTGCATGGCGGAGTTGCAGGGCCTCAAACGCGAGGAGCTCGTCAAGTCGGCGATCAGCGCGTCTCTCAGCAACGGGTCCGACATCGAATCGCTCGCGATCTATGTGACGTCCCGGTCGAACGGGATGAAGATGAACGTGGCGCTCGATCATCCGAAAGAGCGCGAGATGTACAAAGTCGGACGCTATCTCTTTCACCGCCGCGCCGGTCAGACCGATTTCGCGTGCACGACCTGCCACGGCGAGGCGGACAAGCGCATCCGGCTTCAGGATCTCGTCAACATGACCGACAAGAAGCAGATCCAGGAAGTCGTCGGAAGCTGGCCCGCTTACCGCGGCTCGCACGGCGTGGTGCGCACGATGCAGTGGCGCCTCTACGATTGTTTCTGGCAGATGCGGCTGCCCGAGCTTGCCTACGGCTCGGATGTTTCGATCGCACTTACGACGTATCTCCATCGCCAGGGCAACGGCGCCGTAATCCAGGTTCCGGGATTCAAGCGATGACCGCGAACACTCCCTCGCCTCGTGCTCGGGGAGAGGGTCGGGGAAAGGGGCGAGCAGGGATGAGCACACTCGACAGAGGGCTCCGGTTTATCGTCGCGACCATTCCTGTCGTGCTCGCGTTGGGCTGTGCCACGGTCGTGGATACTGCGAGCACGCGCGAAGCGGCCGAGCGCATGGTGGAGAGCAGCTTCTCCGCGCCGCAGCCGCAACTGCTGAAGCGCCTGGAGCAGGACCCGGCGCAACAGATTTGCAGCAAGATCGATCGCGCGCAGCTCACACAGGCGGAAGCCGCGGAAGTGGTGAAGCGCGCGAAAGAATCGATCAAGTATCCGCCATCGGGCAAACTGGCCGGGGATTGGAAGGTCGGAGAGAAGCTCGCGCACGACGGCGCCGGTGACCGCATCCAGTTGGGCCGCGTCGAACAGCGCAAGGAGAACGGCGGACTGTGCCAGAACTGTCATGCGCTCGAGCCCGGGGAGATCAACGTGGGGAACGTGGGGCCGAGCTTGACCGGCTACGGTGCGCAGCGCGGCCATTCCGAAGAAATCGCGAAGTACACCTACGAGAAGATCTATAACGCGTGGCTGTATTTCCCCTGCTCCAACATGCCGCGCCTGGGTGCGAGCGGGCACCTGACGCCCGATCAGATCACGCATCTCGTCGCCTATCTGATCGATCCGGCGTCGCCACTCAATAAGAAGTAACCGGTATGGTGTGCCGGTGATTCGCCCAATTCGTCATCCCGGCGCGAAGCCGGGATCCAGGCGACAAGCGGCTCTGGGTTCGGGATCGCTTCGCACTCTGCGTGGCCTGGACCACGAGTCGAATGCAACGAACTTTGCGGGACAGCACACCGGGCGTTCGGTGCCGGATTCACCTGCAGCTCAAAAATGACACGCCGTGAATTCCTCGAAGCGCTGGCGGCCGGACTCGCCGCCGGGCTGCCGCTCGCAAGTGCAGCGGACGCCGCCGATGCCGAGTCGGGTCTTTACATGTTGCCTGCGCGACGGCCCCGCGCAGTGACGCTCATGCACTTCACCGACTGCCACGCGCAATTGCTTCCGGTGCATTTCCGCGAACCGGACGTGAACATCGGCGTCGGCGAAGCGCGCGGGCGCCCGCCGCATCTCGTCGGCGAGGATCTACTGAAGCGCTTCGGCGTGAAGCCCGGAACGGCGCTGGCCCACGCGTACACGCATCTCGATTTCGTGGAGGCGGCGCGACGCTATGGCAAGCTTGGCGGCTTCGCCCATCTCGCGACGCTGGTGAAGCGCGTGCGGGCTGAGCGTCCCGGCGCGCTGCTCCTCGACGGCGGAGACAACTGGCAGGGCTCCGCCACGGCGCTCTGGACGAAAGGCGCCGACATGGTGGCCGCATCGAAGCTTCTCGGCGTCGATGTCATGACCGGCCATTGGGAATTCACGTACGGCGCGGCGCGGGTGCAGGAGATCGTCGCGAAAGAGCTCGGCAGCAACGTCGATTTCCTCGCGCAGAACGTGCGGACCGCGGATTTCGATGATCCGGTTTTCAAGGCGTACTCGGTTCGCGAAGTGAACGGTACGCCGGTCGCGATCATCGGGCAGGCGTTTCCCTATACGCCGATCGCGAATCCGCGCCATTTCGTGCCCGACTGGACATTCGGCATCCAGGAAGAGCGGCTTCAGAAAGTCGTCGATGAAGCGCGGGCGAAGGCCGCGCGGGCCGTCGTGCTGCTCTCGCACAACGGCATGGACGTGGATCTCAAGCTCGCGTCGCGGGTAACGGGCATCGACGCGATCCTCGGCGGGCACACGCACGACGCCGTGCCGCAGCCGGTGGCTGTGAAGAACGCGAAAGGCACGACGCTCGTCACCAACGCGGGATCGAACGGAAAGTTTCTGGCGGTGCTCGATCTGGATGTGGGCGCGAGCGGCGTGAGCGGCTACGAGTACCGCCTGCTGCCGGTGTTCTCGAACATGCTGCCTGCGGACCCGGCGATGTCGAAGCTCATTACCGACCTGCGCGTGCCCTATGCAGCGAAGCTCGCGGAGCCGCTCGCCGTCACCGAGGGACTGCTCTACCGCCGCGGGAACTTCAACGGCACGCTCGACGAAGTGATCCTGGACGCGCTGATGGCGACGACCGATTGCGAGATCGCCTTCTCACCCGGCTTCCGCTGGGGCACGAGCATCCTGCCGAATACGACGATCACGGTCGAAGACGTGATGAACGCGACGGCGATCACCTATCCGTATGTGACCGTCAACGAACTGACGGGCGAGGCGATCAAGACGCATCCTGGAGGACCTCTGCGACAACGTCTTCAACCCCGACCCGTACCAGCAGCAGGGCGGCGACATGGTGCGCACGGGCGGTCTTCAATACACCTGCCGTCCGGGTGCGTCCGACGGGCAAACGTCTGGACAACATCATCGTGCGCGGCAAGCCGCTCGACGCGTCCAGGCGCTACAAGGTTGCGAGCTGGGCGCCGGTGGCCGAAGGTGCGTCGGGCAAGCCGATCTGGGACGTGGTGATTCCGTACGTGCGCGCCCAGAAAACGATCCGAGTGCCCAAGCTCTATCGGCCGGCGCTCGTAGGTGGGTGAGTCACTTCGGCGGTCAGGGAACCGACTCGAGTTTCAGCTAATGCTTCCGCTGCACGTTGACCGAAAACGCGGTCTGTCCCCTATTCTGTTTGTCCTGACAAGTGAGTGCGTCCTACCGGGCGCACAAAGAAAAAGCCCCCGCTAGGAGGGCTTTTTAACAGATGCCTGCTGGTTACGGGGTAGCGGCAGTGACCGTGTGACGGCATTCGGCGGGGACGTACTTGAAGTTGGCCGCGTCGTTTGTCGCACACTCCCACGTCACCTTTCTGGTCGTCGAGTTTACGATGGGGTTTAAGATGATGTCCAACGCAACGCCCACGGACGTTGCGCTGTCATCGCCACTGATCGTTATTTTTCCCGTCGCATCTTCGACTGCCACAGCGGTTACTTTGCCTGAGGCCGTGGTGTCGACTCCATCGTCCACGTCAGTCATCGTGCCTTGAGTTTGGTAAAACTCGGCAACGTGCGATTTCAACCCGCTTGCTGCCAGAACCAGTTCAGACACCCTCGCGCGAATGGCATAGTCCTGATACGCCGGCAGAGCGATCGCTGCCAAGATGCCGATGATCGCAACCACGATCATCAGTTCGATAAGTGTGAAGCCTTGTTGTGCGCGTGACATTTATGATCTCCTGTTCGTTTACATGTCTCTCTGGAAGCTTGTCCCCCGAAACCTGCGGGCGAGGACGCTAAAGCATCGTCCGTACCAGGGATTTTTTGACGCAAAGAACGTCGCTTGATCAGCAGTCTAGGAAACAAGCTTCAACCATTTTATAAACGGGTGGCGAAGGGCGAGCTTGAGACGCTGAGGGTGGCCGAACCCCGAGAAACCGCGCAGTCCGTCACACTCTTTCCGATGTAGCATCGGGCCCGTGTGACTTCCGTCACGGTGACGGCGGGCGTCACCTCGATGCGACGTGTGCCGCACGCCGCGTCACAAAGTGACGTTTTGCGTCACTTCGGCAGACTCACCTCGCGCCCGGCGCCCGACAAACGAGTCGCGCGCGGATCGAACCGATGAAACGAGCATCACGTCGGCGGAGGCCTCGGCCGCTTCCTGCATCGGCCGGCGGCCGCGGCGGCCCTGCGGTTGAAAGCGCACGGAGGTTGGAATGATAATGGACCGGCTGCCCGTGCAGGCAGGAAGGTCAAAGCAAGAATGCTGAGTCTGTTCGGCTCCGTAACGCTACAGGAAGTGGACGCTTTCGCGAGGACGCTCGCCCGCGATCTAGCACGCGAGTATCCCCCGGGGGCGGACCCATCCATCGGCCCTCGGCTGTCCGAAAAGCGACTGACGACCCTTCTCGAGGACGTCTGCAACAGGGCGGTGGTGTTCAAGAACGAACACAAGCTCGGCGTTCACAAGAAGGCGCGCCTGGGCAATGCCTTCCGGCAGGAGCTGGAAACCCTGGGCTACAGCACGACGTTCATCGAGACGGCGACCGAAGGGCTCGTTGCGTTCCTCGGCCGGAAGCAATAGCCGCGCGTCGGACTTGCCATTTCCTCTGTTCCGCAGCCCGGCGAGGCCGAGCCGAAGGCGAGCGTCACCTCGTCAGTGAGCTGGCTCGTAAATTCGCCGCACGTTCGTCATTCCGGCGCAGCAGGCCGAATCCAGAGCGAATTTGTCCTGGACCCCGGCCCCCGGATTCAAGCCTTCCGGGGCGGCTTCGCCGGGGTGACGTACGCAAGGACTTCGAATCACCCCCTACTACGCGGGATCGGCGGGAGGCGGCACGTAGCCGGGGACGCTCTCCGGATCCACTTCGTCGATCTGCTCCGGCCGCATGAACGCCCGCGCATAGGCTTCGTACACCTTCTCCCACATGAAGACGTCGAAGAGGTCGGGGTCGATGTGGCCGTTCAGCTTGAACTAACCGAGTATGGCCAGCGCTTCGCTGAGCGACTTGCCGTTCTTGTAGGGGCGGTCGCGCGCCGTCAGCGCCTCGAAGATGTCGGCGATGCCCATGCAGCGCGCCTGGACCGACATCTGCTCGCGCGTGAGCCCCCGCGGATAGCCCTCTGCCGTCCATGTGCTCATGGTGGCCGCCGGCGTATTCGACCACGTTCGACAGGTGCCTCGGCCACGGCAGCGCCTCGAGCATCTGGATCGTCACGTCGATGTGGTGATTGATGACCCGGCGCTCTTCGGCGGTGAGCGTTCCGGAGCGCACGGTGAGGTTCGCGAGCTCGTCCCCGCTCAGGAAATCGATCTCCTTCCCGCTCGGGTCGCTCCAGCGGTACCTGCGGGCGATCCCACGCACGCGCTCGACTCCGGCCAGATCCATCGACTCGCTGCCGATATTGCAGCGGCGCAGGAACGCCCGATCGTCCGCGATCTCGGCGAGGCGTTCCGCGAGCGCCCGCGGATCGGCCGAAAGCGCGATCTGCGCGTCGCGCCTGACGACTTCGAAGCGCGTGTCGATCAGCTCGATGCGGTCGAATATCGTCTGCAGCTTCGTCGCCTTGTCGACGACGTGAACCGGCGTGGTCACCTTGCCGCAGTCGTGCAGCAGGCCCGCGATCTTCAGCTCGTAGCGGTCCCGCTCGGTCATCGTGAAATCCTTCAGCGGGCCGCGGTCGCAGCGATTGACCGCCTCGGCCAGCATCATGGTCAGTGCCGGAACGCGATCGCTGTGCCCCGCCGGTGTAAGGCGACTTCTCGTCGATCGCCGCGTTGATGACCTTGATGAACGACTCGAACAGCTCCTCCAGGTGATTGATCAGCAGCCGGTTGGTGAGCGCGATCGCCGCCTGCGACGCGAGCGATTCGACGAGCCTGCGGTCCGCTTCCGAGAACGGCTTAACCACCCCGGTCTCGCGGTCCTTCGCGTTGATGAGCTGCAGAACGCCGATGATCTCGTTCTCGTGGTTCTTGATCGGGATCGTCAGGAAGGACTGCGACCGATAGCCGGTCTTCTGGTCGAAGCGCTTCGTCCCTGAAAAGTCGAATCCCGCTTCGGTGTAGGCGTCCGCGATGTTGATCGAGCAATCGTGATGAACCGCGTACGCGACCACCATCGAGTTGACGGGCTTGCCGTCCTCGTCGTAGAGGCTCACCGGATAGAACGGGATCGCCACGCCGCTCGTGCCGCCCATCGCGATGCCGAGCGTGTCGTTGCGCATGATCTCGAAGCCGAGCTTGCGGCCGTCCTGCATGCGATACAGCGTGCCGCCATCGGCATTGGTGATCGACTTCGCCGCGACCAGTATCGACTCGAGCAGCTTGTCGATGTCCCGCTCGCGGGAGAGCGACACGCCGATCTCGACGAGCTGGTCCAGCCGCTGCAGCAGATCGCCCGCGTCGTGGTCGCTCAGAAGGTCGTGCATTGCCGCCATGGCGGCCATTTCGGGCGCTACTTGATGCACACCGCACGCACCTGTTGGATGTCGGTGATGCCCTGCAGGACTTTCTCGATCCCGTCCTGCTTCAGGGTGCGCATGCCCTCTTCGAGCGCGGTCGCGAGCACCTGGGCCACGCGCGCATGCTCCTGGATCAGCTCCTTGATCCGGTCGGTGCCGATCAGGAGCTCGTGCAGGCCCATGCGCCCCTTGTAGCCCGGTTCGCGCACACGTCGCAGCCCTTGGCCGTATAGAGGACGATGTCGCCTTGTCGTTGCCGAACTCCTCACCCAGGACTCGCTCAGCTTCTCGCGCTCGCCTTCCGGATCCGTCTTCCACGCCGGCAGTTCATCAGCTCCTGCGTGTATTCGTCGAGCAGGCGCTCGATCTCTTCCCGCGACGCGACGTGCGCTTCCTTGCACTTGCACAGACGCTTCGCCAGGCGCTGCGCGAGGATGCCGAGCAGGGCATCGGCGAAATTGAACGGGTCCATGCCCATGTCGAGCAGACGCACGATCGATTCCGGCGCGCTGTTGGTGTGCAGCGTGGCGAACACCAGGTGACCCGTGAGCGAAGCCTCGATGCCGATCGAGACGGTCTCCTTGTCGCGCATCTCGCCGACCATGATGATGTCCGGGTCGGCGCGCAGGAACGCTTTCATGGCGATCGCGAAATCGAGCCCCGCCTTGCGGTTCATCTGCACCTGGCGCAGGCCCTTCTGCGTGATCTCGACCGGATCCTCCGCGGTCCAGATCTTGGTGTCGGGCGTGTTCAGATAGCCCAGCACCGAGTGCAGCGTGGTCGTCTTGCCCGAGCCGGTCGGGCCGCACACGAAGAACAGCCCGTACGGCTTCTCGATCGCGCTCTTGCACAGCGCGAGGTTGCGCTGCGAGAGACCGAGCTTGTCGAGCGGAATCGGCTCGCCGCCGGCCAGGATCCGCATCACGATATCTTCGACGCCGCCCGCGGTCGGGATGGTCGCGACGCGCAGCTCGATGTCGAGCGGGCCGAACTTCTTGAACTTGATCTTGCCGTCCTGCGGCTTGCGGCGCTCGGAGATGTCGAGATCGCACATGATCTTGATGCGCGCGGCGAGCGCATTGCGATAGCTGCCGGGCACCGAGATGTAGGGCATCAGCGAGCCGTCCCTGCGGAAGCGCACTTCGGTCTTGGCTCTTCCGGGATAGGGCTCGATGTGAATGTCGGACGCGCCCTGGCTGATACGCGTCGATGATGATCTTGTTGACGAGCTTGACCAGCTCGTTGTCGCTCGCGGCCGAGGCGATGTCCTCGGCCGCTCCGACTTCGCTTTCGTCATCGTCGAGGTTGCCGAGCAGATCGCCGATGTCGCCGAGCTGGTCGTCCATGAGACCCGCGCCGAACATCTGATCCAGCGTCGCTGCGAATTCCTGAGTCGTCGTGACCGCGTAGATGATCCGGCTCCGCGGATAGACGTTCACGACCATGCGCGAGGCCTTCGTCTGCTCGGGATCGATCGTCATGATGACGATCCCCGTCGTTGTCCTCGCCGATGGGGCAGCCACTGATTGGTCTCGCAGAACTCGCGGCTCATGTTGCGCAGCAGGTCGCCGGGGCGGATGCGGTCGGGCTTGAAAGGCTCGTACGGCACGTTGAAGTACGCCGCCAGCGCGTCGCCGAGCTGCGGCACCTTCACCTGGAACTCGTCGACCAGCACCGTTTCGAGGTCGCAGATTCTTGCGCCGCGCCGAGCGCTGCGCGAGCTCGAGCTCGTCGGACGAGAGCACGGCATTCGCCACCAGCGCTTCGTACTTGCTGCGCAAAGGCATGATCGTCGGCCGCTGGCGCTGAAGAACGATCGCGAGCGTCTCGCGCGAGCTGGACGACGCCTTCCTCCATGATCGGCGGGAAGGGCTGGCCGTGCCGCGAATTGATGACCTGCACGACGCCCATCAGATCCTGCGAGCGCGCATCGAGCACCGGCGCGACGAGCATCTGCCGCGTGCGATAGCCGGTCTTGCTCGACCGCCTTGAGGAAGTTCAGCCGCGGGCTGTAGGACTTCAGCTCCGCGTCGTCGTACACGTCGCGGATGTTGAGCACGCGCTTGTGCACGGCCACGAAGCCGGCGATGGACTGCTCGTTGATCGGCAGCTTGATGTCCTTGAACGAGGTGAGCCCGGTCTTCACCTTGGAGACGATCGAGCCCTTGTCCTCGGTCAGGACATAGATCGTCAGCCGGTCGGCCTCGAACAGCATCGCAGATCTCCTGCGCCAGCTCGACCATGATCTCGTCGACGTTGCCGTCGCATGATCCGGTTCGTGACCGCCTGCAGCTGCTGCTGGAATGACGCTCGCTGCGACGCATGCTGTCGCTCGAAGCGGCGGTGTGGAGGACACTGATCATGACGGCCGCGCCCGCTTCGATCCGGCTTCCGCGGGATCATGTCGAGGGTGGTGGCGCTGTTCAAAGCTCGAACACCTGGTTGTTGCGCAGCATCCCGGGCGCGTCTGTGGGGCACGCGCGCCGCGATCTCTTCCATGATCAGCTCGGCTTCGCGCGGCTTCAGGTGCGTGATGTAGATCTCCGCGGGGAGCGTGAGCTTCTCGAGCTCCTCGGCGAGCAGGCTCGGGCACAGGTGCTTCGAGGCGATCGCGAGCTCGCGCTCCCGGTCGGAAAGCGCGGTTTCGATGATGAGGTAGCGCAGGTTGTCGATCCTGTTCACGTGCTCCCACAGCGCGTCGTTGGTGGTCGTGTCGCCGGTGAAAACCAGGCTCGCGCGCCCGAGTCGATATGAAAGCCCACGGCCGGCACGACGTGATTCGCGGGCAGCGCGGTGATCTTGCGGCTGCCCAGCGCGACGGGCGCGCCGACCTCGATCGCCTGATAGCGCAGCGACCGGCTCGCTGCGGCTCGGGAATCTGCGCGAAGTCGGGCCACAGCTTCCAGTTGAACAGGTGCGCCTTGCAGATGTCGAGCGTCTCGCGCGTCGCATACAGCGTGATCGGCTTCTCGCGCATCCAGCCCACGGTGTCCGCGACGAAAGGGATCGACGCGACGTGGTCCATGTGCGAGTGCGTGACGAAGATGTGGTCGATCCGCGGTGAGCTCCGCGATCGACAGGTCGCCCACGCCGGTGCCGGCGTCGATCAGCACGTCGTCGTCGAGCAGCATCGACGTCGTGCGCAGGTCCCCGCCGATCCCGCCGCTGCAGCCGAGTATTCTGAGCTTCATCTTATTTCGTCTGGAACGTGAACGCGCCGTCCCAGTCGGCGCCGGGGGGATTCGCGCGCAGATACGTCGATGCGCTCGATGAACATCCGTAAAGCCGTGCGTCCGGCGACATCGCTGTAAGTCGGATCAGGCGCAGCTCGGCCATGTCCCATTCCTGTTTCCGGTAGAGCTCGAGAGCCTCGTGAAAAGCTGCAGCTCGTCGAGCATCGCCTGCGGCAGCTCGCCCTCCGGCCCGAGCGGCTCGTATATCGCGACGGCGGTGTCCTTGCCCTTCACGCGCACCCGGTCGATCTCCCGGAAAACGACGCCGGACACGGCCGCTCTGGTGTCTTCGCCAACTATGATATCAGCCCCATATTCCTTTGTGATGCCTTCCAGCCGGGAGGCGAGGTTCACCGCATCGCCCATGACGGTATAGGCGAGGCGCACGCGCGAGCCCATGTTGCCCACGCTCATGCGCCCGGTGTTCAGGCCCACGCCGATGCGGATCTCGGGCCAGTTCTTGGACGTGAAATACGGCTGCATCTCCTTCAGCGTGCGCTGCATTTCGAGCGCGGCGAGCACGCCGTTGCGGGCGTGCTCCGGGTCGGCGAGCGGCGCCCCCAGAACGCCATGATGCAGTCGCCCATGTACTTGTCGATCGTGCCGCGGTGTCTGTAGATCACCTCTGTTAACGGCGTCAGGAACTCGTTCATGAGCTGCGAGAGCGCTTTGGGATCGAGTCCTTCGGAAATCGTCGTGAACCCTCGCACGTCCGTGAAAAGCACGGTCATTTCGCGCGATTCGCCTCCATCGAGGCGCTGCTCGGGGTCCTCGGCCATCTCGTCGACCACCTCGGGCGGCACGTACTGGCCGAAAAGCCCGGTGATCTGGCGCCGCCCGCGCGCCTCGACGAAGAAGCCGTACGCCATGTTGAGGGTGAACAGCATGCAGGATGATCACGAGCGTCGAGGCGAGCGGCAGCACCAGGTGCGCGTAGTGGAACAGGCCCAGGTTGACTGGCGACGCACGAGCAGCAGCACGCTCGCCGTCACGAGCGTCGCCTGCTGAGGTGCGAGCACCGGCAGCCGCATCGCCAGCGCGAGCCCGAGGAGCAGGATCAGCAGCGAATTCCGCGCCGAGCGCGTAAGGCGGCTTCTGCTTGATGTTCTCGTCGAGCATGCCGGCGATCAGATTCGCGTGGATCTCCACCCCGGGGTAGACGGGGTCGACCGGCGTCGCCCGCAGATCCAGCAGTCCCGGCGCGCTCGTGCCGACCAGCACGATCTTGCCTCTGAGCTCCTCCACCGGGACGCGCTCGTTGATGACGTCGACCAGCGAGTGGTAGGCGAAGCTGCCCTGCGGGCCGCGGAACGGCACGAGCGCCGCGCCTTCGTCGTCGACCGGGTATCGTGTACGTGCCGATCTGCAGGCCCTTCGAGCCCGACGTAGCCGGCGTACGCGCCTTCCTGGGACACGTCGCGCTTCAACGGCGGCGAGCCGACAGAAGCCGCACGATCGCGAGCGACAGCGGCTCGTAATAAGCCGTCGCTCGTAGCGCGCGAGCATCGGCACGCGCCGGGTGATGCCGTCGCTGTCCGGCAGTGGGTTGAAGTGGCCGCCGATGCGGCGTTCTTCTGGAGCATCGGGAGGTTGCCGGTGTAGCCCGTGATACGGCGCCGCCGGCGGGACGGCGCGCGCCGAACTGCGCCGCCGAAAGCACCGGCGGCGGAAGCGCGCCCTTGGCAAGTCCTCGAGCAGAAAGGTGTAGCCGAGCACGACCGCGCGGTCCTTCATGCTTTCGGCGAAAAGCCGGTCGTAGTCGAGCTGGGGCTTCATCTTCGAGAAGACGCGCCTGGAACGGCGCGACGTCCTTCAACTCGCTCGCGCGCCGAGGCTTTCGAGCACGTCGAGCCCGGACGAGTTGTCGCTTTCGGCGAAGACGACGTCGAAGCCGAGCGACCGCGATCTGGTAGTGGTCGAAGAGCTTGTCGAGCAGCAGCGCCAGGCGGTCGCGCGGCCACGGCCAGCGGCCTTCGCCGCCGCGCTCGCGCTCGAGCAGGCTCTCTCGTCGATGTCGAGCATGACGATGCGCGGATCGACGCGTGCGCGGCATCGTGAGCCGCAGCCGCGTGTCGTAGATGATCGATTCGAGGTTGTCGATGAACGGCATGCGCAGCCGGTCCGCGACGTGCGGAAGCAGCACCACCACCACGGCGAGGCCGATCGCGATGCGCGTGGCGTACTTCTTCACGCTCCTTCGGCGTGCGGCAGCGCGAGGACGCGCGCGACAATGACGGAAACGTTGTCCAGGCCGCCGTGCGGCGTTGGCGGCCTGCACGAGCGCTTCGGCGGCGGCGCCGGCCGGCTCCGACACCTCCATGAGGACCTGCTCGATCGCGCGGTCGCTCAGCATGTCGTGCACGCCGTCCGAGCAGAGCAGATAGACGTCCTGCGCCAGCACGTCGTGCGTGCTCGTCTCCACCGCGATTCCGAACTCGGTGCCGACAGCGCGCGTGAGGACGTTGCGATTGGGCGCAGTGCGGGTCTCTTCCAGCGTCATGAGCCCCGGTCGAACTGCTGCTGGACCACCGTGTGGTCGCGCGTCAGCCATGCGAGCCTGCCGTTGCGCAGGCGGTATGCGCGCGAATCGCCGACGTGGCCGATGCTCACTCGCGCACCGTGCCAGAGCGCCGCGACGATCGTGGTTCCCATGCCCCGATATTCGCGCTGGGACGAGGCCGCACGCAAGATTTCTTCATTGGCGCGCTCGATCGCCGCGACGAGGCGCGACTCGGCCGACGTCGCGTCGGACGCGCGTCCGCACGGTCGAACCCCTTCGAGCGATTGAGGGTCGAGCGCACGGCCATTCCGCTCGCGACCTCGCCCGCGTTGTGGCCGCCCATGCCGTCGGCGAGGACGGCCAGGCCTGCCTCCGGCGCCGTCGCTACGCAATCTTCGTTGTCGGGCCGCACTCTGCCGCAGTCGGTCACGGCAGCGAGTTCGAGCGCGGGAATCATGCGGCGTGAAGAGCGAGGCGTTCGCGTTCGTCCGGCTGGAGCGCTCGCGGCGCCGGGCGGGTTCAGCCCCCGAGCACCGCACCGTTCGAGAGACCGTTCGCCCGCGCGAACTCGCCGCCGCTCACCTTCTTGCCGTCGGCGCCGCGCGCGCGCAGGACTTCGATCGCGCCGCCCTGCGCGGTGACCCGGAAGCTCGATTCGGAGATCGCGGAGACCTCGCCGATCTTGCCGCGACGTCGGCGAACCGGCGGAAGAGGTGCTTGCGCGCGTCGAAGATCTGGATCTTCTGGCCGTTCAGCGTCGTCCACGCGCCGGGCGCGGGATTGCAGCCGCGGATCGTGTTGTAGACGAAGTCGACGTGATTCGCCCAGTTCAGGCGCGCCTCGGCGTCGCGGCACCAGCCTTCGTAGCTCGCCTGCGACTCGTCCTGCACGCGCTCCGTGTGCTTGCCGGCGTAGACGAGATCCGCCGCCTCGAGCATCGCTTCGACGCCCAGCGGAAAGAGCTTGTTGAAGTAGACGTCGCCGAGTGTCTCGTCCGGGCCGATGTCGCACTCCTTCTGGAGCACGACGGGCCCTTCGTCGAGGCCCTCGTTCGGGCGAAAGATCGTGAGACCGGTGCGTGCGTCGCCGCGGATGATCGGCCAGTTGATCGAAGAGGGGCCGCGGTATTTCGGCAGGAGCGACGGATGGTACTGGATCGTGCCGAGGCGCGGGATCTGCGTGAAGCTGTCGGGCGCGAACTGAAGCACGTACGCCATGATGCCGAGATCGACGTTCAGGCCCTTGAGCGCGTCGTGCGCTTCAGGCGCGCGGAGCGATTTGAACTGGAAGACCTTGAGCTTCCGCTCCTCTGCCGCCGCGCGCAGCGGGTCGGCTTTGGCGCCGGCTTTCTCCGGCGCGCAGAACACGCCGGCAACCTCGTCGCCGCGCTTCACGAACGCCTCCAGCACCCCTTTGCCAAAGTCCTGCTGCCCGATGATGGCTATTTTCATGTTGACCTCTGCGCACTCGTCATCCCGGCGCGAGGCCGGATCAGGCGCCGTTCAGCTTATCTGTTTTACTGGATTCCGGATCGAGTCCGGAATGACGTCACTCACCGCTGATCGCAACCTTCATGTTGACCTCTGCGCACCCGTCATCCCGGCGCGAGGCCGGATCAGGCGCCGTTCAGCTTATCTGTTTTTACTGGATTCCGGATCAGTCCGAATGACGTCACTCAACAACGACCCCGCACACAAAATGTCTCAAGTCACCTGCCCGCCATCACCATCACACCGCTCTGGTAATCGGAGGGTGAAGGAGAGGATGTCACGGAGGGGAACCTCGGTTCCCCTCTGTTCGTCCATTCAGCCGCGGCAGCGGGCGACTCGTCGCCCGCTGGGATTCTTGCCGCGGCGAGGGGAACCTGGATTCCCTTCCGTGTCGTATGCCGAAGAAGCCGCGTTCACGCGGCCTTCTTCGGCGGCGGCGAGAACGCCCCGGCGCTCTTCAACTTCGCCACCTGCTCTTCCGAGTAGCCCAGCACGTCCTTCAGCACCTCATTCGTGTGCTCGCCGAGCGTCGGCGAGCGCTTGATCTTCGCCGGCGACGCGGACAGCTTGATCGGCATGCCGACGTTGCACCACTTGCCCCGCTGCGGATGATCGAGCTCCACCCACATGTCGCGCCCGCGCACGTGTTCGTCGTTGGCGAGGTCCTGCGTCGACATGATCGGACCGCACGGCACGTCGAGCGCGTTCAGGATCTCCATGAACTCGCGCTTCGTGTACTTCTCGGCGAACTTGTTGATCAGCGTCCACATGAGCTGCTGGTTCTTGCGGCGCTCGCCGATCTTCGCCAGATGCGGATCGTTCACGAGGTCGGGCATGCCCACCTCCGGGCCGATGCGCTTCGCAAGCGCATCCCACACCGCTTCCTGCACGACGACGTAGATCCAGTCGTTCGCGCCGTGCGGCTTGCAATGGATGGCGTTGCCGAGCTGCCCGCCGCCTGAATCGTTGCCCGCGCGCGGCACTTCGCCCATGCCCTTGTAGGTCGGCACCGAGTACTCCGTCAGCTCGCCGTGCGTCAGGCGCTGGTGGTCGCGGAACTTCACGCGGCAGAGGTTCATCACGCCGTCCATCATCGCGACTTCGACGTACTGGCCCTGCCCCGTGCGATTCGCCTGATGCAGCGCTGCGAGGAGCCCGACCGCGAGATGCAGCCCGGTGCCCGAATCGCCGATCTGCGCGCCCGTGACGAACGGCGGGCCGTCGGGAACGCCGGTCGTGCTCATCGCGCCGCCCATCGCCTGCGCGACGTTCTCGTAGGCCTTGAAATCGGCATACGGCCCGCTCGACCCGAAACCCTTGATCGAGCCCATCACGATCTTCGGATTGATCTCGTGGATCTTCTCCCACGTGAAGCCGAACCGGTCGAGCACGCCCGGTCCGAAGTTCTCCATGATCATGTCGCACTTCTTCAGCAGATCGACGAAGACGGTCTTGCCCTTCGGCCGTCTTCATGTTCACGGTGATCGACCGCTTGTTGCAGTTGAGCATCGTGAAGTAGAGGCTGTCCGCGTTCGGCACGTCACGAAGCTGGCCGCGCGTCGCGTCGCCCTGCGGCGGCTCGAACTTGATCACGTCCGCGCCCATCCACGCGAGCAGCTGCGAGCACGTCGGCCCCGCCTGCACGTGCGTCATGTCGAGTATACGTACGCCTTTCAGTGCTTCCATTCTGATCTCCTGGAACCCTGCTATTTCTTCTTCGCGCTCGGATTCAAGGCCGTGATGCGGCCGCTTTCGGTGCCCGCGCCTTCGTCGATCACCGCGTTGATGAGCGTGGGTTTGCGCGAGCGGATCGCTTCCTCCAGGCCCTTGCGCAGCTCGGCCGGCGTCTTCGCATAGACGCCGACGCCGCCGAACGCTTCGATCATCTTTTCATAGCGCGCGTCCTTCACGAACACGAGCGGCGCCGGATCCTGCCCTCCGGTCGGGTTGCGCTCGTCGCCGCGATACACGCCGTTGTTGTTCATGATGACGACGCAGACCGGCAGGTTGTAACGGCAGATCGTCTCCACTTCCATGCCGGAGAAGCCGAACGCGCTGTCGCCCTCGATCGCGATCACCTGCTCGCCGCTCACCACCGCGGCCGCGACGGCGAAGCCCATGCCGATGCCCATCACGCCCCACGTGCCGACGTCCAGGCGCTTGCGGGGCTTGTACATGTCGACGATGCTGCGCGTGAAGTCGAGCGCGTTCGCGCCTTCGTTCACGAGCATCGCATCCGGATTCGCCTTGATGATGTCGCGCACGACGTTCAACGCGCTGTGGAAGTTCATCGGCGTCGGATTCTTCGCGAGCGTCTCCGCCATGCGCGCGACGTTCTTGTTCTTGCGGTCGGCGACGGCATCGACCCATTCCGCCGGCGGCTTCGCCCAGCCCGCATCGATGCGGCCGAGCAGCGCCGACACGCACGAGCCGATGTCGCCGACGAGCGGCGCGTCGATGCGCACGTTCCAGTCCGCTTCCTGCGGCGAGATATCGACCTGGACGAACTTCTGGCCGCCCCAGTCCTTCGAAGACTTGCCGCCCCACGTCTTGCCCTTGCCATGCGAGAGCAACCAGTTCAGCCTCGCGCCGATCAGCATCACGACGTCGGCCTCCGGCAGCACGAACGAGCGTGCCGCGGAAGCGCACTGCGGATGCGTGTCGGGCAGGAGCCCCTTCGCCATCGACATCGGCAGATACGGGATGCCCGTCTTCTCGATGAGCGCGCGGATGTCTTCGTCGGCCTGGGCGTAGGCGGCGCCTTTACCCAGGATGATGAGCGGACGCTTCGCGCCCTTCAGCAGATCGGCGGCGCGTTGCACCGCCTCCTCGCCCGGAATCTGGCGCGGCGCCGGATCGACCACCTTGATGAGCGACTTCCTGCCGAGCTCCGCATCGACGCTCTGCGGGAAGAGCTTCGCCGGAATGTCGAGGTAGACGCCGCCGGGACGCCCCGACACCGCGGCGCGAATGGCGCGCGCGATGCCGATGCCGATGTCCTCGGCATGCAGCACGCGGAACGCGGCCTTGCACAGCGGTTTGGCGATCGCGAGCTGATCCATCTCTTCGTAGTCGCCCTGTTGCAGATCGATGATCTCGCGCTCGCTCGAGCCGCTGATGAGGATCATCGGGAAGCAATTCGTGGTCGCGTTCGCGAGCGCGACGAGGCCGTTCAGGAACCCGGGCGCCGACACCGTCAGGCAGATGCCGGGCTTCTGTGTCATGAATCCGCGCGATGGCGGCCGCGTTGCCGGCGTTCTGCTCATGCCGGAACGCGATCACGCGCATGCCCGCAGCCTGCGCCTTGCGGGTGAGGTCGGTGATCGGAATGCCGGGCAGACCGTAGATCGTGTCGATGCCGTTCAGCTTCAGCGCCTCGATGACCAGATGAAAGCCGTCGGTCACTTCGAGTTGGGTGTCAGTCTTCATGTCCATTTGAAATGCCTCGCTTTCTTTTCATCGATCGAAGAGGTGTGAAGGCCGGATGCTCCGGGGCGCGCTGCCAACGGACCTCGCGCCCGATGTTCATCCCGGTCCCGTGACAGGGCTGCCGGCGCTCACCCCAACCCGGGGGATCAGCCGGAATGAATCCTACAGTCGAACAGTGGGACGACCCGATGGAAAGCCTCGTATTTTAACGTCAGCGGGCGCTCGGTGCGGGCGTAGCGGCGCGCGCCCGTTCACGCCACCGGGTAAAGAGCGGCCAGACGAGCATGACGAGCGCGAGCGTCATGATCGAGCCCACCAGCCAGTTCTCGAAGAAAAGCCGCAGATCGCCCTGCGACATCAGCATCGACTGCCGGAAAGCGTCTTCCGCGCGGTCGCCGAGCACGAGCGCGAGGACGAGCGGCGCGAGCGGGTAGGCGAGCTTCTTGAAGACGTAACCGACGACGCCGAAGAGCAGCATGAACCAGATGTCGAGCATCGCGTTGTGGACGGTGTAGGCGCCGATCGCGCAGATCACGACGATGATCGGGGCGATGATCGAAAACGGCACGCGCAGGATCGCGGCGAAGAGCGGCACGCACGTGAGCACGATGATGAGCCCCGCGATGTTGCCGAGATACATGCTCGCGATGAGCCCCCACACGAAATCCTTCTGCTCGACGAAGAGCAGCGGTCCGGGCTGCAAACCCCAGATGAGGAGCCCGCCGAGCAGCACCGCGGCGGTCGGCGAGCCCGGAATGCCCAGCGAGAGCATCGGCAGCAGCGCCGAAGTGCCCGCCGCGTGCGCCGCGGTCTCGGGCGCGACGACGCCTTCGATCTGGCCGGTGCCGAAGCGCTTGCCGTCCTTGCGAGACGCGCTTGGCGACGCCGTAGCTCATGAACGAAGCGGGCGTCGCACCGCCCGGGGTGATGCCCATCCAGCAGCCGATCAGGCAGCTCCTGAGCGAAGTCGCCCAGTAGCGCGGGAGCTTCGCCCACGTCTCGAAGACGATCTTGGGATTGATCTTCGCGCGCCGTCCGGAGAACGAGAGCCCCTCTTCCATCGACAGCAGGATCTCGCCGATGCCGAAGAGCCCGATGACCGCGATCAGGAAGTCGAAGCCGCGCATGAGTTCGTGCCACCCGAAGATGAGCCGCAGCTGCCCCGTCACGGTGTCGATGCCGACCGCGGCGAGCGCGAAGCCGAGCATCATCGCGGCGATGATCTTGAACGGCGGCTCCTTGCCCATGCCGATGAAGCTGCAGAACGTGAGGAAGTACACCGCGAAGAATTCCGGCGGGCCGAACTGAAGCGCGAACCGCGCGACGAGCGGCGCGAGGAACGTGATCATCACGACCGCGACCAGCGCGCCGATGAACGACGACGTGAAAGCCGCCGTCAGCGCCTCGCCGGCGCGGCCCTGCTGCGCCATCGGATAGCCGTCGAAGGTCGTCGCGACCGACCATGGCTCGCCGGGAATGTTGAACAGGATCGACGTGATCGCGCCGCCGAAGAGCGCGCCCCAGTAGATGCACGAGAGCATGATGATCGCCGAGGTCGGCGGCATGGTGAACGTGAGCGGCAGCAGGATCGCGATGCCGTTCGCGCCGCCCAGGCCCGGCAGCACGCCGATGATGACGCCCAGGCTCACGCCGATGAACATCAGCAGCAGATTGAACGGCGTCAGCGCGACCGCAAACCCGTGAAACAGTGCTCCGATGTCTTCCAACAGTCTCCTCTGCCGTCGGGCTGCCGGTCAGCGTCCGCAATTCGAGGACTTGGTAGACGTCATTCCGGACCGCGCACAAGCGCGATGTGGTCCGATCCGAGCGTTTCGCGCCTGGATCCCGGCCTCGCGCACCGGATGACGAATGGCGATCACTGAGAGCTAGTAACCGAGAAACGCCAGCGGATCGAACGCGCCCTTGTAGAGCGGGACCTGGAACCAGATTTCGAACGTGACGAATGCGATGGCGCTCACCATCACGCCGAGCGCGGCGCTCTTCGCCAAACTGTAATTGCCGAGCCACAGCATGAAGCCCGCGATATAGATCGCGGCCGCGACGTAGAGCCCGATCACCTGAATCGCCAGCACGAATAGCACGGCCGGGAGCAGCACGGACAGCACCTGACGCAGCGGCTGCCATTCGACGAACGCTCTTCGCCCCCCCTCGCCGCGATTCCGGATCGCCTGCACGAGTATCGCAACGCTCGCGAGGCAGATGATGAGGCCGATGTAGAACGGAAAATACCCGGCCTCGGGACCGTCGGAGCCCCAGCTCGAGCCGAGCCGGTGGCTGTCGAAAACGACGAGCGCCCCGAGGGCGAACAGCACCCCCGCGACGACGATCTCCGCGGCCCGCGTGCTGATGGCGCCTGCCGCGGCGCCGCTTCCTCGGGGCGATCGTTCGTCTGGTCGGGTGAGCTCATCTTCGGTACCTGGTCCTTCCGCGCGAGCGCTTCACGCCACGCTTCAGGCGGTCCTTCCTCGCGCGCGACTCACTCTTGGCGAGGAAGCCGGCCTCTTTCATCAGGTTCACGTGCAACTGCTCGGCTTTGGCGACCCAGTCGGCGAACTCCTTGCCGCTCATGAACGTTTGATTGAAGGCGCCGCGCTCCATGAACTCCTTCCATTCGGGCGTCTCGCGGACCTTCTTGAAGAGATCCACGTAATAGTCGACCGCCGCGGCCGGCACGTTCGGAGGCATGAAGATGCCGCGCAGCATCACGTAGTCCGTGGGCACACCGGCTTCCTTGCACGTCGGGATCTCGCTCCACGACATCTTCTCGGTGACCTTCGTCTTGTATGGCATGCGCGTGTCGTCGAAGACGCACAGCGGCCTCAACTTGCCGGCGCGCCACTGCGCCACGGCCTCGATCGGATTGTTCACGGTGGAATTCACATGGTTGCCGACGAGCTGCGTCGCCACGTCGCCGCCGCCTTTGAAGGGCACGTAGGTGAACTTCGCGCCGGTCGCTTTCTCGATCGCGACGGTGATGATCTGATCTTCCTGCTTCGAACCCGTGCCGGCCATCTTGAACTTGCCCGGACCCGCCTTTTTCGCCGCTTCGATGTAGTCTTTGGCCGACTGATACGGCGTTTCGGCGTTGACCCACAGCACGAACTGATCGAGCGCGAGCATGGCGACAGGCGTGAGCTCTTTCCAGTTGAACGGCACGCCGGTCGCGAGCGGCGTCGTGAACAGATTCGACAGCGTAATGACGATCTTGTGCGGATCGCCCTTGGCCGCCTTCATGTCGAGGAAACCCTCGGCGCCGGCGCCGCCCGATTTGTTGATGGGGATGAGCGACTGCTTCATGAGCTTGTGTTTCACGACGATGCCCTGAAGCAGCCGCGCCATCTGATCCGCCCCGCCGCCCGTGCCGGCTGGAATGATGAATTCGACGGATTTCGTGGGCTCCCACGCGCCCGATGCGGCCACTGCGGGCACGCTCGCTGCCGTCATGCACAGCACGAAAAGGGGCGCAAAGCGCCGGCCCAGAACCTGAGTTTTCATACGACTCCTCCTCGAAGAATGAACCGAGCGCATCGCGGCGGCTGCGTACCGCCCCTGGCCGCAGCTTCTGCAATCCACGCTGCTCCATCTGGGAGCAGTGCGCCCGGTAACAAGAACCACACGTGCGATTCTATGCGCAAAAACAGCCGCGCACGCTGGATCGCAGGAGAAGGATGCAATACGCCCGAACCGCGGAGCGCTCGCGGAATTTCGAAGAAGCCGCGCGTGTGCCTCGGAGGCGGTGGCGTACTCGGTCGGACCCGCTCGCGCCGTCTCGAGGGGCGCAGGACCGTCGCAAGTAGCCGGCGCTCAACCGCTCGCCGCCTCGACGCGGTAGATCACGACAGGAACCGGTGCCTGATTGGCCACCTTCTGCGTTTCGCTTCCGAGCGTCGCTCCGCGACGCCCGCTCTGGCCGTGGGAGGCCATGAAGATGCAATCGCAGCCGTGCACGCGCGCGGCTTCAATGATGGCTTCGGCGGGGAAATCGTTGGTCTGGTGGGCGACCTCGCACTCGACCCCCGCGCCGTGCGCGGCGCGTTCGATGAAAGAGAGATACTGCGTGGCCGTCTTCTCGATCAGCTTGGCGTGTTCCTGCGGAGACATGAATCCCACGGGAATGAAGTTCGCGTAAACGATCGGCGTGGGCGCGGGCGCCGCAAAAAAGCCGGTCACGCGGGCTCCCAGCGCCTTGGCGAGCGCGATGCCGGCCCGTGCGGAATCCTGCGCGACATGGGAGCCATCGGTCGGTATCAGGATGTGTTTGAACATGGCGTGTCTCCCTAATCATTTCACGTAGGGCAATACCCAGATGATCATGCCGAGCACGTAGCAGATGAAGCTCGAGAGCAGCGCGAACGGAACGCTCCACGCCAGGAATTCCTTCAGTGAAACCTTACGCCCTTCCTCCTTTTCGGCAATCGTGAGCGCGACATAGAGCGCGGGCGCGCCGGCCACGGTCAGATTGCTGCCGAGCGTGCCGCACCACAGGAGCATCCAATAGAGCGGCCATGGCTCGATGCCGGCCTGTCCGAGGTCCCGGATGGTATAGAGGAACGTCAGGATGTAGGCGTCGTGCTCGACGAGGCCGACGATGGGAATCGTGACCCAGTAGAGCAGCGTCACGCCGAGCGCGTAGTTCTCGAGAAACAGCGGCTTGAGCGCATTCGCCAGGTATTCCAGAACGTGTGTTTTCTCGAGTCCGCCGACCAGGGCGAACAGCGCGATGTAGAAGAAAATCGCACGCCAGTCGAGCTCCTGGATGATTTCTTCGAAGCGGGGCGCTTTCGTGCGCTCACCCAGCACTTCCAGGATCAGCACGGTGATGACAGCGCCGGTCATGGCGATCAACCCAAGCTGCACGCCGAGGTGTTCGCGCATCGACATTCCAACGACGGTCAGCAGGAACATGCCGACCGCGATGGTCGCGAACAGGCGGTCCGGAATGTGCGCGTCGATGCCCGCCTCCGCCACGGACTTGCGGGTGCCGACACCGCGAAAGCCGTACCACCACATGAAACCGAGCGTCAGCACGAACGTCACCATCAGAATCGGGAACGACGACGGCCGACCCTGATGCCAGATGAAGTCGAAGAACTCGGCGCCGGCGACGCTGTGCAGCATCTGCGGCGGCAGGTCGCCGATGATCAGCGCGGAGCCCATGAAGTTCGCTGCGAGGCCGATCATCAGCACGAGCGGGAACACCGGCAGGCCCAGCGCACGCGCAAGCGGCAGCGCGACCGGCGCCATCATCAGGATCGTCACGACGTTGTCCACGAACATCGAGATGACGCCCGCGAGGAACGCAAGGATCATCACGAGCAGCGCCGGCCTGCCCCCGGAGAGCTTCAGCGCCTGCAACGAGAGCCAACTCGGCACGCCCGACTTCCCGAAGTAACCCGGCAATGATCCAGATGCCGACCAGGATGGCCATGACGTTCCAGTCGACGAGCTTGAACGCGTCGGTCTCCGTCATGACGCCCATCCAGATCATGAGGGCGACGCCGACCAGCGCGGCCGCAGTGCTGTCGATGACGTTGGCGACCACCGCGATGATCGTGATCGCGAACACGGCGATCGTTAACCACTGCATCAGTTCCATTTGGGCTCCCTTTTTCTAGAACTCTAGTTCCGGACAGAAGCGGTTTCTGCAAGACTCGGCGGCGCCGATGTCTGCTGCGGACGATCTCGCTCCTGCGGATTCCAGCCGAGCAGGATCATCATGACGATGAATCCGACGACATACCCGATGGCCACGTGCCAGCCATGGCGCAGCCAGCGGAATACGGATTTCGCCTCTGGGAAAATGTTGGACACGGCCACGCCCGCGCTCGAGCCGAACCACATCATCGAGCCGCCGAAGCCCACCGCGTAGGCGAGCATGGCCCAGTCGTAGCCGCCCTGTTTCAACGCGAGCGCCGTCAGCGGAATGTTGTCGAACACCGATGAAAGGAAGCCGAGCCCGAACGACGTCTCCCAGGACGCGACAGGCAGTCGTTCGACCGGCATCAGCGAGGCGGACGTAACCAGCGCGAGCAGGAAGATGCTGCCCTTGAAAGCATCGGGCACGAGATTCCAGGCGGGTCTGCGTATCGGCACACATGCGAGGATCACGACCCAGACTGCCACGCCGATAAATGGAAATGCGGCGGCCAGATGGTTGAACCGGAGATTGACCGTCACGTTCGTGGCGATCGCCGCGACCAGGATGAGCGCGACGATGCCGATGCGCGCCCAGTCGATGTGCGACGCGCGTGCCCCGATGGCGCCGCCAGCGGCGAATAAGCGTGCTGCTGAAGCGCTGCCGGCACACCGAACACGAGCAGCGCGGCCAATGCCGGGACAGTACGCCGGCAGGACAGTGCAACGGACTGACGCCATCCAGCCACATCATCGTGGTCGTCGTGTCTCCCACCACGCTGCCCGCGCCCCCGGCGTTCGATGCCGCAACTATCGCCGCGAGATAGCCGATATGCACGCGCTGCCTGAATACCGTGCCCGCGACGGTCGCACCGATGAGCGCTGCGGCGATGTTGTCCAGGAAGCCGGAAAGGATGAAGATGAGCAGCAGGAGCACGAACCCGCCCTTCCAGTCCTGCGGCAGGATGCGGGGCAGCGCTTCGGGCACCCGACTGTCTTCGAAATGCCGCGCCAGGATCGCGAAGCCGACCAATAGACAGAGCAGGTTGGCGAGTATCACCCACTCGTGGTGCATGTGCGCCGCCAGACCGGCGATTCCCGCGCCGGTCTTGAAACCGGTGAACGCGAGCTTGTAGAGCACGATCGTCGCAAGCCCGCCCAGCGCCACCGCGAGCACGTGATGGTGAAACACCGCGACGCCGATCAGCGTCAGCGCCGAAGAGGATGAAATCGATCGGGATCCCGAAGAGCTCGGGTCCTGCCGGGAGGCGTGCTTTCCGCAGCGTGCAGCATGCCCGATGCGATTGCGAGCATCGCTGGCGAGCAGTGCCTGTCCCTCTCGTCCTCACGCTCGACGCGCCTGTCGCATGAGACGGCTGTATCGTTCGGCATGGTCACTCGGACACGACAAACGACGTCATCGGCGGAAAGTCGGTGCTCGCCTTGTGCCGCGCGTCAGGTGCCCAACCGATGCAGCGCGAGCATGAAGAAGAAGCCGATCACGTAGGCGAGCGCGACGTGCCAGCCATAGCGCAGCCAGCGTCCCACCGATTTGGCTTCGGGATACATGTTCGACAGCGCAACACCGGCGGAGGAGCCGAACCAGATCATCGAGCCGCCGAACCCCACCGCGTACGCGAGATAGCCCCAGTCGTAGCCGCCCTGCTTGAGCGCAAGTGCCGTCAACGGAATGTTGTCGAATACAGCCGACACGAAACCGAGGCCGAGCGCCGTCTGCCACGAGGCGGCCGGCAACCGCTCGACCGGCATGAGCGAAGCGCAGAGGATCAGCGAAAGCAGAAACACGCTGCCGAGGAACGCGCCGGGCAGCAGGTCCCAATCCGGCTTGCGCAAGAGCGTCGTGACAAGGAGCGCCACCCACACCGCGGCGCCGATGAACGGAAAGCTGTCGGACAGGTGATTGAATCGCAGGTTGACGATCGACATTGGCCATGATCGCCGCTGCGAGGATGATCGCGACGACGGCAACGCGTACCCAGTCGATGCCTGCGTCCGTGACGACCGTCCCGCGCGATCGGCGAATAACGATGCTGCTGAAACGCCGCGGGGATGCCGAATATGACGAGTGCGAGCGCCGGCCGCAACGTAAGCATCGAGCACCTGAATGGCAGGAACGCCCGCGATCCACATCATCGTGGTCGTCGTGTCTCCCACGACGCTTCCGGCGCCCGCCCGCGTTCGACGCGGCGACGATCGCAGCGAGATAGCCGATGTGCACCTTGCCGCGGAACACCGTCATCGCCATCGTGCCGCCGATCATCGCCGCGGCGATATTGTCGAGGAAGCTCGACAGCACGAAGATCATCACGAGCAGGACGAACGCGCCTTTCCAGTCGCCGGGCAGGAAGCGCGGCAGGAACGCGGGAATGCGGCTGTCCTCGAAGTGCTTGGCAAGCAGCGCGAAGCCGAGCAGGAGCCCCAGCAGATTCGTGAGGATCACCCATTCGTGCAGCAGATGCAGCCCGAGGCCGGAGAGTCCCGCGCCCGTCTTGAAGCCCGTGAACAGAAGCTTGTAGAGGACGATCGTGGCGAGACCGATCAGCGCGACTTTGAGCGTGTGATGATGGAACAGCGCGACGCCGAGCAGCGTGAGCGCGAAAAGAATGAAATCGACAGGGATGCCGAAGATCTCCGGCAATGCGCCGGCGCCCGTGTCGGCGCCCTGCGCGAGCGGCGCGAACAGCGCGAACGACCCGGCGAGCGCAACTGCGGGCCGGTTCATCACTTCACCAGCGTGACCGGCACGGTGGACAGATGAAGCACTTTGGTGGCGACCGACCCCATCAGGAGGCGCGACATGCCGGTGCGTCCGTGCGTGCCCATGATGATCTTGTCGAAGCGGCCGCGGCGCGCAAACCGCGCGATGGTCTCCGCCGGATCGCCGATCAGCACGTGTGCCTCGTATTCGACGCCCGCGCGGTCGAGAAGACGCTTCGCGGCCTGCAACGCCGCGGCGCCGTGCTCGAGCTGCATGCGCCTGATCTCGGCCGGCTTCATGAAACGCCGGACTTCCGGCGCGTCGGCTTTTTCCTGGACGTTGATGAGGTGCACTTCCATCGGCTCGCGCCCTTTCATGAGCGCGAGGACGTGGCGCACGGCACGCTCCGCAGTGGCGGAACCGTCGATCGGCACTAGCGCTTTCAGCACGGCGCTCCCTCCCTTTGCAGTCACCGGCTCGAGACCCGCACAGCGGAGGCGCCTGGGGGCGCGTCGCGAGGCACGGACCGGCCTTTACCTCTCACGCACGCGCGCGTGCCGCAGTTCGCGTAACCAGGCAAAGGTCTCGCTTGCAACGCTCAGGTTGTCGGCAGGCCGGGGATCGCTAGAGCAGTTCCCGTGATGACGGCCTTGCCGCGGAAGCGACTGACGCGCTTCCGTAGCTACTCCCCTTTGGAAGGCTTCCCGGCTCACTCAACGGAAAGCCGTCGCGTTGTAACATGTTGCTTTTGGATGCGTCAACCGGATCGCCATACCGCTTCGCATCGGTCAAGACGCGAGCCGGCGCGCGCCCCGAATGATCCTGGCTGTTGCGATATGCTTGTCACGCCGAAACGACAGCGCTCGCGTCACCCCTATCTATTTCACTGGAGAGGTCATGAAGAAGAAGCCGCCAACTGGAAGCCGATCTCGATCCTGCGGGCACGCGCCACACGCAGGCCGGGCGCGAAAATCGCCGACAGCGCGCTCGCCTCGCGAAGCGCCGAAGCCCGGCCCCGGCGGCGCCGAGCCGGCCGGGTTCGACAGCCGCTGCCCGGGCGGTGGACGCGACCCGGCGCAAGCCGACGCGCAAGTAGCCGGCGCGGCTCGGCTCCCGGCCTTGCCCGTTCTGCCCAAGGTCGTACCTTTGGATGGAAATACCAACTGACGCCGGAATGTTTCGTTCGCAGCGCGCCCGCTGCTCCGCAGCCCCCGCTCACCGATAAGCGGTAGGTTCTCCCGCTGATCAGTGGGGCAGGTGTCTGCGCAGCCGCACGGCTTCGCGCTTCGCCCGCGCGCGCAGGTTGAGCATTTCCACGCCGACGGAGAACGCCATCGCGAAGTAGATGTAGCCCTTCGGGATGTGGAAATCCCAGCCTTCGGCGACGAGCGCGAGGCCGACGAGTATCAGGAAGGAGAGCGCGAGCATCTTTACCGTCGGATGGCGGTCGACGAACTCGCCGATCGCCTTCGCCGAGAACATCATCACGCCCGACGGCGATCACGATCGCGATGATCATGATCTCCACGTGGTCCGCCATGCCGACGGCCGTGATGACCGAGTCGAGCGAGAACACGATGTCGATGATCCCGATCTGCATGATGATCGTCGCGAAGGTCGCTCCGCCGCGGCCGCTGCCCCGGCGTCGTCCTGTCCTCCTCGCCTTCGAGCGATCCGTGGATCTCGTGCACGGCTCTTCCAGAGCAGGAACAGCCCGCCGAGGATCAGTATGAGTCGCGGCCCGAGATCTCGTTCCCTAAGAGCCAGATCGATGAAGAGCGGCTCGGTCAGCGTCATGACCCAGGCGAGCGAAAGCAGAAGCCCGATGCGGGTGGCCATCGCGAACCCGAGCCCGAGTATGCGCGCGCGCTGGCGCTGCGCTTCGGGCAGGCGTCCGACCAGGATCGAGATGAAGATGATGTTGTCGACGCCGAGAACGATCTCGAGCGCCGTCAGCGTGAAAAGCGCGATCCACGCTTCAGGATCGGTCAGCCATTCCATAGAGCCTCGTTCGAGGCTTCAGAGTCGAAACCGCACAAAGGGCGGGCTCGCGATGTAGCAGTGCGGCCGTCGACGCGGCACTCGCTGTCGAGCAGCCGCCGTGCCCGCCGAGAGCCTGCGCGCTCTGCCACGGTGCATAGTCACGCAGGCGACTACTAATCGACGACGGAAAGTCACGATCGCGGGACAACGCTGCGGCGTCAGCGCCGCGCTCATCGCCACGGCGTGGCTCGGCTAGAACAGCCCGACGACCTTCCCTTCTTCGGTCAGGTCGATCTTCTCGGCGGACGGCACTTTCGGCAATCCCGGCATGGTCATGATGTCGCCGCACACCATCACGACGAATTCGGCGCCGGCGGCAAGGCGCACCTCGCGGACGTTCACGACGTGCCCCGAGGGCGCGCCGCGCAGGCCGGCGTCGGTCGAAAACGAATACTGCGTCTTCGCAACGCACACCGGGTATTTGCCGTAGCCCTCTTCCTGCAGCCGCCGGATCTGGCCGCGCACCTTGGCGTCGGCGGTGACGTCGGACGCGCCGTAGATCTTCGTCGCGATCGTCTTGATCTTGTCCCACAGCGGCACGTCGTCTTCGTAGACGAACTTGAACTGATTGCCGCCTTTCTCGATGAGCTCGACGACCGTCCGTGCCACGTCCGCCGCGCCCTTGCCGCCGTCCGCCCAATGCGTCGCAAGGATCACCGGCACCTGATGCGGCGCCATTTTCTTCTTGAGGAGCTCGACCTCGGCGTCGGTATCGAACGTGAAGCGGTTGATCGAGACGACGCAAGGCAGCCCGTAGTGGTTGCGCACGTTGTTCACGTGACGCTCGAGGTTCGCAACGCCCTTTTCGAGCGCCGCCAGGTTTTCCTTGTTCACTTCCTTCACGTCGACGCCGCCGTGGTATTTGAGCGCGCGCATCGTCGCGACGATGACGACCGCGTCCGGCCTCAGTCCCGACTTGCGGCACTTGATGTCGACGAACTTCTCGGCGCCGAGGTCGGCGCCGAAGCCGGCTTCCGTCACGACGTAGTCTGCCAAGCTTGAGCGCGGTCTTCGTCGCGATCACCGAGTTGCAGCCGTGCGCGATGTTGGCGAACGGGCCGCCGTGGATGAACGCGGGATTGTTCTCCAGCGTCTGCACGAGATTGGGCTTGAGCGCGTCCTTCAGCAGCACCGTCATCGCGCCGTGCACCTTGAGGTCCGCTGCGCGCACCGGCTTCTGGTCGCGCGTGTAGCCGACGACGATGTTGCCGAGGCGGTTCTTCAGGTCCTTCAGCGAAGTCGCGAGACAGAAAATCGCCATCACTTCCGAAGCGACGACGATGTCGAAGCCGTCCTGGCGCGGGTAGCCGTTGCCCGGCCCGCCGAGCGAACAGACGATCTCGCGCAGCGCGCGGTCGTTCATGTCCATGACGCGCTTCCACGCGATGCGGCGCACGTCGATGCCGAGCTCGTTGCCGTGGTGGATGTGATTGTCGAGCGCCGCGGCGAGCAGGTTGTTCGCGAGCGCGATCGCGTTGAAGTCGCCGGTGAAATGCAGGTTGATGTCTTCCATCGGCACGACCTGCGCGTAGCCGCCGCCCGCCGCGCCGCCCTTCATGCCGAACACCGGCCCCAGCGAAGGCTCGCGCAGGCAGATCACCGCTTTCTTGCCGATGTGATTGAGCGCGTCGCCGAGGCCCACGGTCGTCGTCGTCTTGCCTTCGCCCGCGGGCGTCGGACTGATCGCCGTCACGAGGATCAGCTTGCCGTCCTTGCGGTCGCGCAGGCTGTCCATGTAATCGAGCGAGACCTTCGCCTTGTAGTGGCCGTACGGCTCCAGCGCGTCTTCCGGTATGCCCAGCCGGCGGGCAAGTTCGGTCGCGCGCTGCATCTTCGCCTGCTGGGCGATCTCGATGTCGGATAAAGGCATTGCGATTGTTCCTTACTTTTGAGAAGGGAAAACGGGTCTGTCCCGCTTATTTCAGATCTGCTTTTCGTCGAGCGCTGCGAGAGCCTGTCCGCCGCCGTAGCTCGAGCGCGGCGTCAGCTCGCCGCCGCGCATCACTTTCACCGCGCAGTACTTGAACTCCGGAATCTTGCCGAACGGATCGAGCGCGGGATTGGTGAGCAGATTCGCCGCGGCCTCGTAGAAGCAGAACGGGATGAACACCGCGCCGCGCGGCGTGCCGTCGTCGGCGCGCGCATACAGCGAGATGATCCCGCGCCGCGATTCGACCGTGATCACGTCGCCCGCTCTCGCGCCGAGCGCATCGAGATCGAGCGGGTGCACGAGCGCCGTCGGCTCGGGCTCGATCGCGTCGAGCACCGACGCGCGCCGCGTCATCGCGCCGGTATGCCAGTGCTCGAGCTGCCGTCCCGTGATCAGCACGAACGGATACTCGGCGTCGGGCCGCTCCGCCGCGGGAATGATGTCGGCCGGAACGAACCTCGCGCGCCCCGTCGGCGTCGGGAAGCGCTCGGTGAACACCACCGGCGTTCCGGGATCGCCTTCGCTGCTCGCACGGATAGGTGACGGAGCTTTCGTCCTCCAGACGCTCCCACGTGATGCCCGCGATCGAGGGCATCGCCTTGCGCATCTCGTTGAACACGTCGGCCGGCCCGCTCATAGTTCCAGTCGAGCCCCAGCCGCCGCGCGATCTCCTGGATGATCCAGAGGTCCGGCTTCGCATCACCCGGCGCATCGAGCGCCTTGCGCCCGATCTGCACCATGCGGTCGGTATTGGTGACCGTGCCGTCCTTCTCCGGCCACGCGGTCGCGGGCAGAATCACGTCGGCGTAATAGCACGTTTCGGTGAGAAAGATCTCCTGCACGACGAGCCAGTCGAGCTTCGCCGAGCGCCTCGCGCGCGTGGTGCGCGTCGGGATCGGACATCGCCGGATTCTCGCCCATGATGTACATGCCGCGGATCTCGTCCTCGAGGATCGCGCTGCATGATCTCGACGACCGTCAGGCCGGGCTTCGGATCGAGCGTCGCGCCCCAGAGCTTCTCGAAGCGCGCGCGCGCCTCCGCGTTGTCGACGCGCTGGTAATCCGGAAACACCATCGGGATCAGGCCCGAGTCCGACGCGCCCTGCACGTTGTTCTGCCCGCGCAGCGGATGCAGCCCGGTGCCCGGGCGTCCGACCTGGCCGGTCATCAGGCAGAGCGCGATCAGGCAGCGCGCGTTGTCGGTGCCGTGCACGTGCTGCGAGATGCCCATGCCCCACAGGATCATCGAGCCTTCGAGACGTCGCGAAAAGGCGCGCGACTTCGCGGATCGTCTCCGCGGGTATGCCGCAGACCGGCGCCATCGCTTCGGGGCTGTAGCCCGCGACGTTCTTCTTCAGTTCCTCGTAGCCCGCCGTGCGGTCCTGCGATGAACGCGTCGTTGACGAGCCCTTCGTCCACGATCGTGTGCATCATCGCGTTCAGCAGCGCGACGTCGGTGTCGGGCTTGAACTGGAGCATGTAGTGGCGCGTGCCGCGAGAGCTCCGAGCGGCGCGGATCGGCGTAGATCAGCTTCGCGCCCGCTTCGCCGCGTTCTTGATCCAGGTCGCCGCGACCGGATGGTTCGAGATCGGGTTCGCGCCGATCAGGAAGATCACTTCGGCGCGCGCGACGTCGTTCACCTGGTTCGAGACCGCGCCCGAGCCGATGCCTTCGAGCAGCGCCGCCACGCTGGAGGCGTGGCACAGGCGCGTGCAGTGATCGACGTTGTTCGTGCCGAAGCCCGTGCGCACGAGCTTCTGGAAGAGATACGCCTCTTCGTTGGTGCCCTTCGCCGAGCCGAAGCCGGCGAGCGCCTGGGAGCCGCGCTCGTCGCGAATCGCCTTCAGCCTGCCCGCGGCGAGATCGAGCGCTTCCTCCCAGCGTCGCCTCGCGGAAGTACTCGAGCGGGTTCGACGGGTCCATCGTGAAGTCCGCGTGCTTCGGCACGCCGGGCTTGCGGATGAGCGGCTTCGTCAGCCGCTGCTTGTGATGCACGTAGTCGAAGCCGTAGCGGCCCTTCACGCACAGCCGCTTGTGATTCGACGGACCGTCGCGGCCGTCGACGTAGAGGATCTTGTTGTCCTTGACGTTGTAGGTGAGCTGGCAGCCGACGCCGCAATACGGGCAGACCCAGTGCACCTGCTTGTCGGGCTTGACGAGCCCCACGTCGCGCGCCGGCATGAGCGCGCCGGTCGGGCACGCCTGCACGCATTCGCCGCACGCGACGCAGGTCGATCCGCCCATCGGGTCGTCGAGATCGAAGACGATCTTCGAATGCTCGCCGCGGAACGCGTAGCCGATGACGTCGTTCACCTGCTCTTCGCGGCAGGCGCGCACGCAGCGCGTGCACTGGATGCAGGAATCGAGATTGACCGCGATCGCGTAGTGAGACAGATCGGCCGGCGGATTGTCCACGGCGCGCGAAGCGCGGCTTGCCGACTTTGAGTGTCGCGGCCCAATGGTCGAGCTCGGAGTGGAGCGTATGCCGCTCCTCGGGCATGTCCGAGAGCAGCAGCTCGAGCACCATCTTCTGCGAGTGCACGGCGCGCGGGTTGTCGGTCGTCACCTCCATGCCCTGCGTCGGCAGGCGGCAGCACGACGCCGCGAGCACGCGCTCGCCCTTCACCTCGACCATGCACGCGCGGCAGTTCCCGTCCGGCCGCATGCCTTCCTTGTAGCAGAGGTGCGGAATCTCGACGCCATGGCGCTTCGCGGCCTGGATGATCGTCTCTCCGGGCTGGGCGACCGCCTCTTCCCGTTCAGCTTGAACTCGACCGGCATCTGGGCGAGTTCGTGGTTGGTTGCTGCTGTCATTCAATTGCCTCGACGCGTTTCGATCCGGGTTCTGCCACCGCTCCCCCAGCCATCTCTCCCCATGAGTGGGGCGAGGGAGAGCTTCGTCCCCTCACTCCTTCCCTTCGTTCACTGTCTCACTCGACTTCATGCGGAAAATACTTCAACACGCAGCGTATCGGATTCGGCGCGGCCTGTCCGAGGCCGCAGATCGACGCGTCCGCCATCGCGGCCGACAGCTCTTCGAGCAGCGGCGCGTCCCAGCGCGTCTCGTCCATCAGCACGCGTGCTTTCGCCGTGCCCGACGCGGCAGGGCGTGCACTGGCCGCACGATTCGTCGGCGAAAAATCTCATCACGTTGCGCGCGGCGGCGGCGGCGGTCCTTGTCCGACAGGATGATCACCGCCGCCGAGCCGATGAAGCAACCGTGCGGCTGCAGCGTGTCGAAATCGAGCGGCACGTCGCCCGAGGCTCGCCGGCAGGATTCCGCCGGAAGCGCCGCCCGGCAGGTACGCGTAGAACGTGTGCCCGGCGAGCATGCCGCCGCAATATTCGTCGATCAGCTGCTTTACGGTGATGCCCGCGGCGCGAGATGCACGCCCGGCTTCTTCACGCGGCCCGATACCGAGAACGAGCGCAGGCCCTTGCGGCCGTTCCGGCCGTGCGAGGCGAACCAGTCCGGCGCCCTTCTCGATGATGTCGCGCACCCAGTAGAGCGTCTCCATGTTGTGCTCGAGGGTCGGGCGCCCGAAGAGCCCGACCTGCGCGACGTAGGGCGGGCGCAGCCGCGGCATGCCGCGCTTGCCTTCGATCGACTCGATCATCGCGGACTCTTCGCCGCAGATGTAGGCGCCCGCGCCGCGCCGCAGGTGGATCGGCGGCAGCGCGCAGGGCGGATTCGCCGTGAGCGCGGCGAGCTCGCGCTCGAGGATCTCGCGGCAGCCGGCGTATTCGTCGCGCAGGTAGATGTAGATCGCCGCCGCCTCGACCGCCCACGCCGCGATCAGCGCGCCTTCGAGGAAGCGATGCGGATCGCGCTCGAGGTAATAGCGATCCTTGAACGTGCCGGGCTCGCCTTCGTCGATGTTGACCGCCATCAGTCGCGGCGCGGGTTCCGCGCGCACGATGCGCCACTTGCGACCGGCCGGAAAGCCCGCGCCGCCGAGCCCGCGCAGGCCCGAGCCTTCCATCGCCGTGATCGCGGATTCGATCTGCTGCCGTTTCCGCGTCGATGGTGCGTGCGCCCGAACGCAGCTCCGCGGCAAGCTTGTAGCCGCCCGCCGCCCGATACTGCTCGTAAGTCGATGTAGTCCGCGACGGGACACTCGAGTGTCGCCCGCTGCCACGGCAGACTCGACGTCCGCTGCCGTCGCGCATGCGATCGGATTGCGCCCGACCACCGCGACCGGCGCCTGCTCGCAGCGGCCGACGCACGGCGCGGGCAGCACGCGCACCGCCGCGCCGAGACTCTGCGTCAGCGCACCCATGAGCTCGCGGGCGCCCGCGAGCTCGCACGACAGCGAGTCGCACACGCGCACCGTAAGCGGCGGCGGCGGCGTGACGCCCTCCTTCACGACGTCGAAGTGATGATAGAACGTCGCGACTTCGTAGACTTCGGTCGGCGCAAGCCGCATCTCGCGCGCGAGCGCGACGACGTGAGGCGCCGACAGATGGCCGTAGCGATCCTGGATCTTGTGCAGGTGCTCGATCAGGAGATCGCGGCGCCGCGGCGCGTCTCCGAGCAGCGCCTGTATTTCGGCGAGCGCCGCCGGATCGACGGGACGACCCTTGAGCTTGCCCGGGCGCCGCCCTTGCCCCGGCGCTTTACATTGCCGCCTTCCAATAACGCCTCCTCGCGCATTTCACTTCAATGCCGACTTCATGAGCTTCCCCATCTCCGCGGGATTGCGCGTGACCTTGATGCCGCATTCCTCCATGACCGCCAGCTTCTCCGCGGCGGTGCCCTTGCCGCCGGAGATGATCGCGCCGGCATGCCCCATGCGTTTCCCGGCCGGCGCTGTCACTCCGGCGATGAAGCCCACGACGGGCTTCTTCATGTTGGCCTTGACCCAGCGGGCGCATTCCTCTTCGTCGCTGCCGCCGATCTCGCCCACCATGACGACGCCTTCGGTCGCGGGATCGTCGTTGAAAAGCTTCATCACGTCGATGTGCTTGAGTCCGTTCACCGGATCGCCGCCGGTGCCCACACAGCTCGACTGCCCGAGACCCAGCGCCGTCAACTGCCCCACCGCTTCGTAGGTGAGCGTTCCCGAGCGCGACACGACGCCGATCGGGCCTTTGCGATGGATGTGCCCGGGCATGATGCCGATCTTGAGCTCCTCGGGCGTGATGACGCCGGGACAATTGGGACCGACGAGCCGCGTTTTGCGTCCCTGCATCCGTTGTTTCGTGCGGATCATGTCGCGCACCGGAATGCCTTCCGTGATGCAGATGACCAGATCGAGCTCCGCATCGACCGCCTCATCGATCGCGGCCGCTGCGTAAGGCGGCGGCACGTAGATGACGGAGACCGTCGCCCCGGTGGCCTGCTTCGCATCCTTCACGGTCTCGTAGATCGGAATGCCCTCGAACGACTGGCCGCCTTTCTTCGGTGTGACACCCGCAACATAACAGGCTGCGCCGTTCGCGTATTCCTTGCCCATGCGTGTGTGGAACTGCCCCGTCTTGCCGGTAATCCCCTGCGTGATCACGCGCGTGTCTTTGTTGATGAGTATCGACATGGAGGCAGTGAAGGAGTGAAAGGTGAAGGAGTAAAGAACGGCCTTCGCTACCGCTCAAGCCGCCGCGGCTTTGACGACCTTCTCGGCGGCCTCGGCCATGTTCGCGGCGGGAATGATCGGCAGCCCCGAGTCGGCGAGGATCTTCTTGCCGAGCTCGACGTTGGTGCCTTCGAGCCGCACGACGAGCGGCACCCCGAGACTTACCTGACGCGCCGCCGATACGACGCCTTCGGCGATCACGTCGCATTTCATGATGCCGCCGAAGATGTTGACGAGGATCGCCTTGAGGTTCGGGTTCCTCAGCATGATCTTGAAGGCCTCGGTGACCTTCTCGGCGGACGCGCCGCCGCCGACGTCGAGGAAGTTGGCGGGATTGCCGCCGTAGAGCTTGATGATGTCCATCGTGGCCATCGCGAGACCCGCGCCGTTCACGAGGCACCCGATGTTGCCGTCGAGCTGGATGTAGTTCAGATCGTGCTTCGACGCTTCGACTTCGGCCGGATCCTCTTCATCGAGATCGCGCATGGCGACGATATCCCCATGACGGAAAACGCGCGTTGTCGTCGAAGTTCATCTTGGCGTCGAGCGCGACCACCTTTCCGTCGCCCGTCACGATCAGCGGATTGATTTCCGCGAGCGAGGCGTCGGTCTCGTCGAAGGCGCGATACAGCGCCTTCAGAAGATCGCGGCCCTGCGTGAGCGCGCCGTCGGGAATGCCGATTTTGCGCGCAATCGATTCGGCGTCCTGGTCGGACAGCCCGGACTGCGGATCGATCGCCACTTTGTGAATCTTTTCGGGCGTCTTCGCAGCGACTTCCTCGATGTCCATGCCGCCTTCGCTGGAAGCCATCAGCACGACCCGCTGCGTACCGCGATCGACGACCATGCCGACGTAGAGCTCCTTCGCGATATTCGCGCCTTCCTCGATCAGGAGCCGGCGGACCGTCTGCCCCTGCGGACCGGTCTGATGCGTCTTGAGCTGCATCCCGAGAATGGCTGAAGCGTGTTCCCGAACTTCTTCGAGCGAGCGCGCGAGCTTCACCCCGCCGCCCTTCCCGCGTCCGCCGGCGTGAATCTGCGCTTTCACGACCCACACGGGCCCGCCGAGCTTGCGTGCGGCCTCGACGGCTTCTTCGACGCTGAAGCAGGCAAAACCGCGGGGGGTGGGGACGCCGAAGCGACGCAGGATCTCTTTAGCCTGGTATTCGTGTATTTTCATCGTGGCCTTGCCCGGGGCAGGCGCGGAGTCGGGCTCCGCGCGAGTATCGACGTAAACACCACCTCGAGGATTTCACAGGCGCCCGTGGCGCGAGAACGACAGCAGATCCCCGGAGGCGCCTCACTCGCGACCTTTACTGCATGAACATCGTCCTGCGGGAGGGCTCGCAAACCCCGATGCATGCGACCAGGAAGTGCCCGGACCTGTGGAGCGGCGAGTATAGCAAACGCGCCTCATGCAACCTGCATGGGATTAAAGCGACGTGAGTGGCCACTCTCCGCACCGGCATGGCATGAGCATTTTTGTTAAATTTCTCACACTCGGGACCGCGGGTTGCCAGAACCAGTGCAGCGCAGCAGGGAGCTCAAAAAAAAGCGCAACCTTGAGGTTGCGCTTAAGTTCCACCAAAGGAGGAGGATTTGGAGGAGTGTGCCGGAACTCTGAGAGAGCTCGACACGGCGCAATTATGCTGGAATCTCCGCGGCCCGCGCAACCACTTTCGTGCTGCCTTGCGGAAGAGATTTTCTCGCCCAATGGACAAATAAATCTAAGTGTGATGCCTCTGCGTTGAACCGCCTAACGCACGACCAGCACCGGGACCTTCGCGTGAGTCAGCACTTTGCGCGTTTCGCTCCCGAGCAGCACCGCCGCCAGGCCCTTGCGCCCATGCGAAGTCATGACGATCAGGTCGCAGACGTTGGAGTCGGCGGCCCGCAGGATCGCATCGTAGGGATGATCGCTCGTCTCGCAGAGAGTCGCGCATTGAATTCCCGCCTCGCCGCACTCCTTGCGAATGAAGCCGAGATACGTGTCGGCGCGGGCCTTGGCTTCTTCTTCGATCCGCTCCTCGGTCACGGGATCGAACGCACCTTCGTAAGCGATCAGCAGATGGTAGTCGGGGATGACGTGAATGCCGGTGACTCGCGATCCGTGCAGCTTCGCGAGCTCGATAGCCGCACTTGATGGCGCGCTGAGATTGCTCCGAGCCGTCGGTCGGTATCAGGATGTTCCTGAACATCTCTCTTCCCCCTGCGGCGGGCGGGTTCGCTTCCGCAATATGGAGTTGACGTGAAAAGCTTGTCGCTCCCGGCGTGGCCTGTCAAGCCCGACGGTGGACGCGGTGCTAAGATCGCCCGCTTCTACGCATGCGCCCCCAGGAGAGCAACGGTGCGTACCACGATTCTGTGCAGCGGCGATGTCAATCTCATGAACGTGACCGATCCGCGCGCGCCGTTCGTGCGGGTGGCCGAAACGCTGCGTCAGGCGGACGTTCGGTTCGCGAACCTCGAATGCTGCTTTTACGAGCCGGCGTCGGAGCGGTCGCTGTCGGACGAAGGCTTCTACGCAAGCCCGTCCATGGCGGAAGCGCTGCGGCTCATCGGGTTCAACGCGGTCGGCACGGCGAACAACGTCAACTACGGCGCCGAGGCGATCGTCTCGTCGCTTGCGGGCACTCGATGGCGCCGGCATCGCGCATACGGGCAGTGGCGCGAACAGCGCGGCGGCGCACGAGCCCGCGTGCGTGAAGGCGCAAGACGCCTCGGTCGCCTTCCTCCAGCGCACGTCGGTGTACTGGCCGACCAATCACGAGGCGGGCGAGAAAAGCCCCGGCGTGGCCGCGCTGCGCGGTCACACTGCGTATCGCGTCCCGGCTCACAAGTATCGGCCCGACGTGCCGCCTATGAACCGGCCCGGCATCCCGCCCGAGGTGGTTACCTGGGCCGATGCCGCGTATCTGAAGCGCCTTCGCGAAGACATCGCACGCGCGGCCAAGAAGGCCGACGTCGTCGTCGCTTCGCATCACTGGGGCCTGCACCAGGACCTGCTGGATTACATGCCCGAGATCGCGCACGCCGCGATCGATGCCGGCGCGGACCTGGTGGTCGGTCATGGGCCGCACTATTCACTGCCGGTCGAGGTCTATAAGGGCAAACCGATCTTCTACGGACTGGGCAGCTTCTCGTTCCATACCGGCCACGGCGGGCGCAAGCACGGCGACTGGGTGGGCATGCTGGCGCGTGTCGTCGTCGAAGACGGCAAGACGGCGGAAGCCGCCTTCCGGCTCGTGCGGCACAACGAAGCGAACGAGACGTACTTTTGCGATCCCTCGCGCGAAGCGAAAGCGCTGGAGGAAATCGAGAGCCGCAGCACACCGCTCGGGACGAAGTTCAGGATCCGCGGGGAAGAGGTCGTGATCGCGCTGGAATGAGGAGGCCGCACTCCTCGCTCCTTGGATCGGTCCCTCGAAAGGAAAGGAACGGTAAGCCCTTCTCCCCCCCCCCGGGAGAAGGGTTGGGATGAGGGTAGAACCGCACTCGCCGGAGTCGTCCTGCGCTGTTTGGCCGGACACGTGTTGAATGCCTCGAGCGCGGCGCTGCGCCACGCAGCTAATCCGTGCGCGATTTCAGATTCAGGAGCTCGCCAATGCGCTCGGACGCTTTCAGGCCCGAGCCCGTGAGCACGAGCACGGTGCGCTCGTGCGGCTTCACCACGCCCGAGGCGATCAGCTTCGACAGGCCCGCCGCGCCCGCGGCCGAAGTCGGTTCGACATAGAGACCCTTCCGCGCGGCCTCTCGTAACGCGGCAACGATTTCGTCTTCGCTCACCGCGATGATCTCGCCCCCGCTTTCCCGCACACCGGTCAGGACCTCTTTCACACGCGTGGGCTGCGACGAAGCAATCCCTTCCGCGATCGTCGGCCGCACTTCGACGGGCACGAGCGATTCGATACCGCGACGCCATGCCTCGTAGTACGGCGCGCAGTTCTCGGCCTGCACCCCGAAGATGCGCGGCAGGCGTTTGATCTCTCCGCGCGCGTCGAGCTCGCCGAAGCCGCGCAGACAGCCCAGCACGTTGCTGCCGTAGCCGAGCGGCACGACGACGTTGTCCGGTGCCTCGAATCCGAGCTGCTCCCACAGCTCGTACGCGAGCGTCTTCGTGCCTTCGACGAAGAACGGCACCCAGTTGTGGCTCGCGTAGAAAATCTGGCGGCTCATCTCGAGCGCCGCATCGGCGACCTGCTGGCGCGATCCGCGGATCGTGACGACGTCGGCGCCACACGCGGCGATCTGTGCGATCTTGGGATAGGACGCCGTTTCCGGAACGAGGATCCGGCAGCGCATACCGGCCGCCGCCGCATACGCCGAGAGCGACGCACCGGCGTTTCCAGACGAGTCTTCGAGGACGTAATCGACGCCGCGGCTCCTGAGATAGCTCACGAGGACCGTCATCCCGCGATCCTTGAACGATCCCGTGGGCATCATGAACTCGAGCTTGAAGAGCGTCGCGGCGTCGTCCCATTCACCCGAGACGAGCGGTGTCCAGCCCTCGCCGAGACTCACGGCGCTCGCCGCGTCGACGCCGAGCGCGGCCGCGTAGCGCCATACGCTGCGATGCTCGCGCGCGATTTCGTCGCGGGTGAGCCCGGGTCCAGGCGTGAGATTCAGATGCTCGCCGTTGTCGCCGCACCAGCGCGGCGTGTCGATTGGATAGGTGCGTCCGGCCTCGTCTACGTATTGCAGCGCGATCACGGTAGCGTCATATTTCCCGAGTGCGCGACATTACATCGGCGTCATTCCGGACAGCGCGCTCGCGCGCGTGATCCGGAATCCAGGCGCTTTCGCCTGGATCCCGGCTTGGCGCCGGGATGACGAGCATTCGAAGTGAACCCGCACGCCGTGTCATCGACGCGACTTCAGAAACGTCCGCGTAAGCTCCAGCACACGCCCGACGTCTTCCATGCTGTTGTAGACGTGGAGCGAGAAGCGCAGCATGCCGCGCCGGATCGAGAGCTTCACGCGATTGTCGACGAGATGCGCGTAGAGCTTGTTGTAGAGATCGTCGCCCGTTGCATACTGATCCGCGCTCATGTGTCCGACCGTGACGATCTGCGCGAGATGCGGCCCGGGCTCGCCGCCCGCCACCAGCAGGCCGAGATCGAGGAAGCCGCGGGCGAGCGCATGCGAGAGCGTCACGACGTGCCGTTCGATGTTGCGGGCACCCCACGCGAGAAGCTGGTTCAGCGAAGCGTCGACGGCCGCCGTCGCAAGAAAGTTGAAGTTGCCGAGGTCGAAGCGCCGCGCACCGGACGCGAGCTGGAAATCGTAACCGCCGATGCTCGCCTCGTGCGCATCGCCGAGATCGACACCGAATCGCGCAAGGTAAGCCGGCTGCAGGCGCTCGGCCCATTCGCGGCGGCAATACATGAACCCGAGCCCGTAGAGCCCCAGCAATCCTTTCGAGCTCGACACTGCAAGCGCATCGATGTTCGACGCCGCGACGTCCGTGTGGAGGATCCCCACGCTCTGCGCCGCATCGACGAGAAGCAGCACGTCGCGCTCGCGACACGCTTTTCCGAGCGTATCCACGTCTGTCCTGAAGCCGGGCGCGAACGTAACGGTGGACACGGTCGCGAGGCGCGTGCGCGCATCCATGCGCGCGACAAGCGCGTCCACCGGAATGTGGCCGTCGCGCTGCGGCACCACACGCACGTCGACGCCGACGCGCCGCAAGTTCAGCCACACGTAGACGTTGTTCGGATGCTCGAGCTCGGCGCACAGGACGACGTTGTCTCCAGGGCGCCATGGCACACCCGTCGCGATCATGTTCAAGCCTTCGGAGATGTTCTTCGTGTAGGTAATCTCCTCCGCGGCCGCTCCGATGAGCTGCGCAAACCGCGTGCGCGTGTGTTCCACGAGATCGAAGTACTGGGCCTTGTCGGTCGCGCCGTTCAGCATCCGATCGTCGAGATGCGCATCGATCGCCGCTCGCACTTCGCGCGACAGCACGCTGCGCCCCGAGATGTCCATGTAGATCCAGCGCTCCAGCGCGGGGAAGTGGCTGCGTGCCTCGGTAACGGCGAGTTCTTCGACGGGTTTGTTCATGTGACGTCCAGTTCATGTTGCAGCGGAATGATCGACGTGCCGCGATGCGAATTGCGCAGTCCGTTACTGTGTTGATTCGCCAATTCGTCATTCCTGCGAAGGCCGGAATCCAGGCGCCTGGGTCCCTGCCTCGCGCAGGGACGACGATGTCGTGCGAAGTTCAGCGTCAGTCGCGACTATGGTAAACGCTTCGCGCCTGCCCCACGCTTCACGCGCCCTTCCTCGACATCGCGCGCGAGGTGAGAAGGGTCGCGCTCGCGAGGATCGCCGTAGCCCGCCCCGGACGGCGTGCGGATGCGCAGGACCGAATCTCTGGGAAGCTTCACGTCCGCCGCAGCGGCGGGCAATTTGCGCTCGTCCACGGTATCGGGGTTCAGCACGAATGCGCCCAGCGTCCCGCTGCCGCCGCCTCCCGCACCCGCGGCTGCAATGTGCTGGCGCTCGGAAGAGAGACTCACGACGATGTCGTCCGCCAGCACGCGATAGTCGCGCACGACACCCATCCCGCCGCGATACCGGCCGGGTCCGCCGGAGCTTTCCCATAGCGCGTAGCGCTCGACACGAAACGGATACGCGTGCTCGAGCGCTTCGACCGGAAGGTTGGACGATCCCGACGCGTGCACGCGCACGCCGTCCACACCGTCGCGGTTCGGCCGTGCACCCATGCCGCCCGCGAGCGTCTCGTAGTCGACGAAGTACGTGCCGGTGCGCGGGTCGGTGCCCGAGAGTACATAGAGATGGTGCGGTCCGCTCCCCGCGAGCGCCTTCGCCGGCAGCGCCTGCGAGAGCGCGGCCGCGATGACGTCGCCGAGCACGCTCGCGGAAATCGACCGGCACCCGATCGCGGCAGGCGCCACCGGTCCGACCACGCTTCCGGGCGGCGCGGTGATATCGAGGGTGCGATAGTAGCCCGCGTTGGCAGGCACCTCCGGATCGAGGAGGCTCTTCGCGACGGTGTAAACGGTTGCAAGCAACGCACGATACGGAATGTTGCGCGCGCAGCGCAACTGCGCGTCGGAGCCGGCGAAATCGAAATGGAGACGTCCATGGCCAATGTTCAACGCAAGCTTGATCCTGGCGACACTGTCTTCGTCGTTGCCGTCGAGATAGTCCTCGGCCTCATAGCGCCCGGCCGGGAGTTGTTCGATCGCGGCGCGGAAGCGCTTCTCGGTGAAGTCGAGATAGGCCGCGATCGTCGCCTGCGTCTCGCGCTCGCCATAACGATCGAAGAGCGAGAGGACGCCGCGCGCACCCACCGTGTTCGCCGCGAACTGCGCATGAAGATCGCCGACGCGCTCGTCCGGGGTGCGCGAGTTGAGCAACACGAGATCGAACACGTCGCGGTTCACCTTGCCCGCCAGCATGATGCGGACAGGGGGGATGCGAATGCCTTCCTGATAGATCGACTGGCAGACCGCCGCCTCCGAGCCCGGCACCATGCCGCCCACGTCGGCGTGATGCGCGATGTTGGCCACGTAGGCCGCAATGCGCTTGCCGACGAAGACGGGCGCAATCACGTTGATGTCCGGAAGGTGCGTGCCGCCGCCGTTATACGGATCGTTGGCCATGAACATGTCGCCCGGCCGGATCTCCGACTCCGGGTAGCGCTTCAGGATCTCGTCGATCGCCCCCACCATGGACCCGAGATGGATCGGCACGCGCTGCGCAAGGGCGATCACCTGTCCCGCCCGGTCGAAGATCGCGGTCGAGCAATCCGCGCGCTCCTTGATGTTCGGAGAGAACGCCGTGCGCATGAGCGTCGCTCCCATCTCCTCGGCGGTCGCGAGCAGGAAACGCGCAATGACTTCGGCGCGGATGGGATCTACGCTGCGAGCCATGCGGCTCTCCTCCGGGTCTCCGCCGTTTCGACGGTCATGTGCAGGTAGCCCGCACGATCGACGCGAACGCTCGCGCGCGGCGGCACTACGGTGGTCGTATCCATCTGCTCGATGATGGCAGGGCCGCGGATGTCGGTTCCGGCGGGCAGTCGATCGCGATCGTAAACGACCGTCGTCACGTAGCCTTCCTCCGGGAACCAGACGCGGCGCTTTCCGAGAATCGCCTGCTTCGCATCGCCGCGCACACGCTTCGGCTTGGCTTGCGGGAGCCTGTGGCGCTCCCCGATGACCGCGAGCCGCAAGTTGACGATCTCCACCGGCTGGTCCCTCAGATCGTAGCCGTAGAAATCCTTGTGGCGGCGATGAAACGATTCGGTCAATGCGATGGTCTTCGCTTCGTCCAGGCGGTCGCCGTCGAGCTCGATGCCGAGCTCGAAGTTCTGACCGAAATAGCGCAGATCCGCGAACCACCTGAACGCTCCGCGGGACTCGCGCTCGCTCTTCAGCCACTGCGCGCCGCGCTTCAAGAGCATGCGTAGCCCGGCGTTCAAGCTCTTCAATCCGGCGCTGTCGGCGCGCACGAGACGCGTCAGGCTGAAGTCGGCGCGCAGTTCCGCGTGCAGCAGACCGATGGCGGACAGCAGTCCCGGCCGCGGCGGCACGAGCACGTTGCGAATGCCCATGTTGCGCGCCACGTCGGCGCCGTGAAGCGGTCCCGCGCCGCCGAACGCGACCAGCGTGAAATCGCGGGCATCCTCACCCTGCTCGATCGAGATCACGCGCACCGCACCCATCATGTTCACGTTGATGATCTCGATCACGCCGGCGGCGGCGCGTGTGCGATCGACGCCGAGCTTCTCCGCGAGTCGATCGACGGCTGCCTGGGCCTTGTCCGCGTGCATCTCCATGCGTCCGCCGAGGAGCGCCTGCGGATTGAGTCGTCCGAGCACCACGTTCGCATCGGTGACCGTTGCCTGTGTACCGCCGCGGCCGTACGCGGCCGGGCCCGGATAGGCGCCTGCGCTCTGCGGCCCGACCTTGAGCAGGCCGCCCGGATCGACCCAGGCAATCGAGCCGCCGCCGGCGCCGATCGTGTGGATGTCGAGCGTGCGTGCACGAACCGGGAAGCCGCCCATCGTGCGTTCGCTCTTTCTGCCGGGTTCGCCATCACGTATCAAACACACGTCGGTGCTCGTCCCGCCCATGTCGAACGTGATGAGGTTGGGCACACGCACCTGCGCGCCCACGGCAACGCTGCCGATCACGCCGCCCGCCGGACCGGAGAAGAACGTGTTCACCGGCGTCTTGCGCACGGCCCGCGGAGAAACGGCGCCGCCGTTCGATTGCATGACGCGCGGAACGTTCTTCACTCCAAGGGCACGCACGCCCTGCTCGAATTTTTCCAGATAGCGATCCATGACCGGCATCAGACTCGCGTTCACGGTCGCCGTCGCGAAACGCTCGAACTCCCTGAATTCGGCGAGCACGTCGCTCGAAGTGCACAGATACGCTTCGGGCCACAGCTTCTTCACCATCTCGCGAGCGCGTTCCTCGTGCCGGGGATTTGCATAAGCGTGGATGAAACAGATCGCGACCGCCTCGACCTGCTTCGACCTGAGTTCGGAGACGGCACGTGCGATGTCCCCTTCTGCGAGCGCTGTGATCTCGGAGCCGTCGTACGCGATCCGGCCGGCTACCTCGAACCGGCAATCGCGCGGCGAGGGGGGCATCGGCTTCGGAATGTCGAGATTGAAATAGTGTGGCCGGCGCTGGCGGGCAAGCTCCAGCACGTCGCGAAATCCCGTGGTCGTGAGCATGCCGGTCTTCGCCCACTTGCCTTCGAGCACGGCGTTGGTCGCAAGCGTCGTTCCGAGAACGACCGATTGCACGTCGCTCGCCGAAAGTCCGCTCCGCTCGAGCAACTCGGCGATGCCTTCGAGGATGCCGCGTGCGGGATCGGCCGTGACCGTCGGCACCTTGTGGAAGTGATGACGACCGCTCTCGCATTCCACCGCGACGAGGTCGGTGAAGGTGCCGCCCGTATCAATGCCTAGAACGATATCAAAACGATTCATATCGGCGAGCGGCGCGCCTGGGACAGGCTGTCGGCGCGTTGAACTCGTGGATCAGAACCGCTTCGCTGTTGGTGAGCGGCGCGCCTGGGACAGGCTGTCGTCGCGAACGTAATCTTCTCGCGCTGGTTAGCACTCTCGTCCGATTCCGCGAGGGGTAGGCAGAACGAGCACTCTCGTCCGATCATGCGAGGCTTCAACACCATCAATCCGCCTTCAGGCCGATCTTCTGTGCGAGCTTGCCCCACAGATCCATTTCGGACTTGACGAACGCCGCGAACTCCTCCGCCGTGTTGCCGACGGGCAGTGCGCCCTGTACCGCGAGGCGCTCGCTGATGTCCGGCAGCTTGATGACGCGCGCGATCTCCTGGCTCAACTTCGCGAGCACGGGCTTCGGCAGCTTGCCTGGGGCGAAGACTCCATACCATTCATACGTGTCGAAACCCGGCATGCCCGACTCGGCAAAGGTGGGCGTGTCCGGCAGCCCTGGCGAGCGCTTCGCGGCGGTGGTCGCAATGGCTTTCAGACGCCCGGCTTTGATGTGCGGCAGAACGCCGGGCGGTCCGCTGATCAGGAACTGAATGCGTCCGCCGACGAGATCGATGATCGCGGGCGCGCCGCCTTTATACGGGATGTGCGTGATGTTGATCCCGGCCTTCAGCTTCAGGAGCTCCATCGTGAGATGACCCGAAGTGAGCGGCCCCGGAGAACCGTAGTTCAGCGCGTCGGGCTTCGCTTTCGCGAGCGCGATCACGTCTTTGAGCGTCGTCGCGCTCACGCCCGGATACATGGTCATCACACCCGGGACGATCACCATCAGCGTGACCGGAGTGAAATCGCGTTCGGTGTTGTAAGGGAGGTTCTTCGTAACGAACGGGTTGACGACGTGAGGCGTCAGCAGCGTGCCGACCGTGTGGCCGTCCGCCGGGGCCTTCGCGACGATTTCGCTCCCGACGGTGAACACACCTCCGGGCCGATTGTCGACGACGACCTGCTGTCCCCACGATTCGCTCACCTTCTGCGCGACGAAGCGCGTGATGATGTCGGCGGTCGCGCCGGGCGGTATCGGAACGATCCAGCGCAGCGGACGGCTCGGATAGGGCTGCGACTCGCCGGCCACTGCGGAAACGGATGCGAACACTGCCGCTGCAAATGCGAGCGCAGTCCGTGTGCGAAACATTGCCTGACTCCTCCCGTGGATTGTCCTGCGGAGGAGCATCTTAGCAACAGGCGCGAGGGTCGGGCTCGAAAACTTCGGGACGTACTGGGCGGGAAAGGGGTGTGCCGCCCACTGCGGAAAAAAGAGGAGGCAGGACGAACCTGCCTTCTCTCCCCCGCACCAGACGGCGGTCGGAGGACCGCCGTTACAGCTCTACTTCGTCATGCGACGGTCGGAGGACCGCCGTTACAGCAGGTTACTTCGTCACGCCGCCGGGCGTCGGTGACGTCGTGGCGGCCGTGCTGTCTTTCGCTTTGTCGGACTTCTTCGCGGTGGATTTCTTGTCCGCGTCCTTGTCCGTTTTGCCCGTCGCCTTCGAGTCCGTGCTTGCCGTCATGCCTGCGCCGGATTTCGCGTCCGCTTTCGGATTCTTCGCGCCGCTGTCCATCGTTCCTGCCGCGCCGGCGGGCTTCGCCTTGCTGTCGGCCGCTCCAGTGGTCGATGCGCCTGCTTTCGCGGCGGCCTTCGCACCCTTCGCGCCGCTGTCGGTCGTGCCGGTCGTCGACGCGCCCGCTTTCACGTCCGACTTGGCGGATGCTTTCGGTGCGCTCTTCGCGTCACCGCCCGGTGCCGTTGTCGTTGCAGTCGCTTCGGACTTCTTCGCGTCGCTCTTTTCCTGCGCTGTGGCGACCGCGGCGCTCGCAGCGAATGCGAGCGCGACAGCAGTGGTCAGCAGTTTGTTCATGATCTCTCCTTGATATAAATGAGGTGAACTCCTCGGAGACATCACTAACGCGCGGCGCACGACTGCGTTGACGCGAATGTGTTGTCGTGTTACGGCGACGCACGCGTCGTAATCGATCGTTGCTGACACACGACGCGAACGCAGGCGCGTTACTTGTATCGAGTGGTAGCATCGCGACTCGTTTTCAGGGAGCTCATCGCACATGGATCTCGGACTCGAAGGACGGACCGCTCTCGTCACCGGCGCTTCGCGCGGCATCGGCTTCGGCGTCGCGCGAACACTCGCGGCCGAAGGCTGTCACCTTCATCTCGCCTCACGCAGCGCAGCCGATCTCGACAAAGCACGCGAGAAGATCAGGCACGTCCATGAGGTCGATGTCACGTGCCACGCGCTCGATCTTTCTTCGAGCGAGAACATGCGCATGCTGGCCGATGCATGCCGCGACGTCGACATACTCGTGAACAACGCAGGCGCGATTCCGCAGGGTTCTGTCACCGACGTCGACGAAGAGACGTGGCGGCGGGCGTGGGACCTGAAGGTGTTCGGGTTCGTTAATCTGACGCGCGAAATCTATCCTGCGATGTGCGAGCGTCGCAGCGGCGTCATCGTGAACGTGATCGGCACGGCAGGCGAGCGGCCGGCGGGAAGCTACATCGCGGGCAGCATGGGCAACGCGAGTCTCATGGCGATGACGCGCGCACTCGGCGCCGAGAGCGTGCGGCACGGCGTGCGTATCGTCGGCGTGAACCCCGGCGGGACCGAAACGGATCGGCAGGTCGTCAGATGGCGCGCTCGCGCCGAGAAGGAGTTCGGCACTCCGGAACGCTGGCGCGAGTTGACGACCGGTTTTCCGTTCGGCCGCCTAGCGACGGTCGACGAAGTCGCCAACATGATCGTCTTTCTCTGCTCGGACCGCTCCTCGTATACGACAGGCACGGTCATCACGATCGACGGCGGCGCCTCCGCCGGGACGTAGTTCCAACGCGCCGTTCCAGTGATCCGCTACTTCCCGGCGCGAGGCCGGGGGTCCACGCAGAAAGCCGTAACGTACCGAGTATTCAGCCCCTAACGCTCGTAGCGGCGCAGCACGATCCTGAGCGGATTGCGGAAGTGCGGTCGCACCTTTGCGGTCCATTGCGTGTCGACGGCTTTCTTCCAGGCATCCGAAGAACAGACCGCCGGCGACGACAGGTGATAGGCCGCGAGATAGCGCTGGTTGCCGTCGCTCACGGAGTTGACGATCCTGAAACGCCGCGCAAGCAGACAGCCCTCCACTTTGCTCAACGCGGGGATGTGCTCCTGGTCATACCACGCGTTGAAGTCGCTCTCACCTTCGGGTGACGTGCTCATCGCGACGAGAAGCAACGCCGGCGATCGAGCAGGCGCGCTCTGATTGCCCGGAGGCATCTGCTCCGCCTCGAAGCGGCAGATGCGTTGCGACTTCCCCGTCATGCGCTTCGACCACGGCGAGAGATTGGCGCCCGCGATCCTGCGATAGGCATCGCTCTGGAGAACACTCAGCGATTCGAGATCGTAGGTCGCAATCGATACCTTCGGATCGTCGGCGCCGATCCATCGCTCGCAATTGATGAATCCCGGCACCCGCTCGCGCTCCGGTATGTGCTCGGTGTCGTACCAGGCGTTGAACTCGTCCTCGTTCACGCCGGCATAGTTGAATCCGGCGACCAGCAAACCCATTCTCGATTCTGCCATCACGTCCTCCTTCGCCACGGTGCTTCGCGACTCGGCCTCTGAAAATGGTGAAAATGGGGTCAGAGTAACATTTCGCGATCCGACGAAATGTTACTCTGACCCCGATTTTCAACGTCAATCAACCTTGATATTCGCGCGCTTCACCACCGGTCCCCACTTCGCGATCTCGGCGCGTATGTGGTCGCCAAACTTCTCGGGCGGTCCCCCTACAGGCTCGTAGCCGTTCGCGATCATCCGCTTCCCCATCTCGGGCTCGGTGATGATCCTGTTGTATTCACCGTTCAGGCGCTTGACGATCTCCGGCGATGTCCCTGCCGGCGCGAGCATGCCGTTCCATGAAGTGACGTCGTAGCCGGGCACGCCGGAGTCCGCCACGGTCGGGAGATCGGGCAGCGAGGGCGAGCGGCGCGCGCTCGTAACGGCAATCGCGCGTACTTTCGCCGCTTTGATGTGGCCGACAAGCGTCGCGGGCTCGCCCAGTATCAGCGCGATCTCACCGCCGATCAACGCGACGGAAGCCGGACCACCTCCCTTGTAGGGGACGTGGACGAGCTTCGTCCCTGTCATGTGGTTGAAGAGCTCGCCGGCAAGATGGTTGATCGCACCGTTGCCGCTGGAGCCGTAGGAGAGCTGTCCCGGCTTCGCCTTGTCGAGGGCGATCAGCTCCTTGATGGTCTTCACAGGCAGCGATGGATGCACGACGACGACTTGCGGCACCGACGCGAGCCACACGATGGGAGCGAAGTCGCTCTCCCTGAACGGCATCTTCCCGTAAATGTGCGGATTGATCGAGTGCGTGCCCGAATAGGCGAACACGATCGTGTAGCCGTCGGGCGGCGACTTCGCGGCGAGCTCGGCGCCGATATTGCCGGCCGCGCCGCCGCGGTTGTCGATGACGACCTGCTGCGCGAGCGCTTCGGAAAGCTTCGGGCTCAGCATGCGCGTGAGGACGTCCGCCCCGCCGCCGGGCGGCCACGGCACGATCAGTCGAATCGGTTTGGAGGGATAGCCCGCCTGCGGCCAGGCCGGGCCCGCAAGCATGCACAGCGATGCGGCGAGCACGCCCAGCGCAGGGAGCGTGTCCCGCGTAAACCGAAGATTCATCCGAGTTCTCCTTCGCGTCGCGTCAGGTCACAGCATCATGAGCGGTGCAGGCGCCTGCGTGTAACCACCGCACCGGCTGCGCTCATGCGTCCGCGACGGTTACTTTCTGCTGGTTGCGGTCACCGGAGCATAGAGCGCGATATCGGGTCCGGACACACGTGCCTCGGCGATCGCTTTACTCACGATCGCGATACCGCGATAAGGGGTCGAGCGGTCGATGCCGACGCATTCGAGCCAGGCCCATGGCAGGTCGAGAAGATTTGGCTCGGGCCGCGGACGGTCGGCAAGGAGCAGGCGCTCGGCGTCCGCAACGTCGGGCGCCCGTTCGAGCCCCTCGAAGAGATTCCGGCGATAGTGATTCGGGTCGATGAGCGGCATCCACTCGCCCATTCCGCGCACGCTGAGGTAATACGGGTCCTGAAACACCGCTGCGCTCCCGACGCTGTACATCGCCAGCGACGGCGGATGGCCGGGCGAGGTCGTCTTGAATCGCTGAGTCGAGTCGACGCCCTTCACCGTCAGCATGATCCGTAAATGCTCGACGTACCACGCATCGAGCTCCGCTTCGCGCGTCGCATCGGTGATTCCGGTCTGGCTCATGAAGATCATGTCACTCCTTCACCCTTCCAGCGGCACATCCAACGCCGCATTCCGCCCCGCGATGCGTCCTGAAATGAACGCCCAGCCGAGATGATGTCCATGCCCTTCGAGGAGGAGCCCGCCCTGGCCTGCCGAGCCGGCGGCGTAGAGACCGGGTATGACCGAGCCGTCTGTTCGCAGGACTTCGAGGCGTTCGCTCACCTTGAGCCCGCCGTCGGTGAACACGACGTAGCTCTTGACCGGCCCGAGCGCGAAGAACGGCTGCCGGGTGAGCGCAGGCCGCGCGCCACGACCAGCCGCGTTGTACTCGCTCACCGTAGCCGCGAGCGTCTCCGCCGGCACGCGCATCGATTCCGCCAGTGCCGCCAGCGTATCGCCTTCATGATAGATGTCGCTGCGGTTGCGCCGGTAGTCCTTGAGATACGCATACGCCACCCCGGGCGCCGTCGAGACGAAGTACGGCCACGCGTGGAATTTCTCGGCGAGCGCATCATCGAAAACGATATAGGCCATGCGCTCGGGCTGCTTCGCCACGCTGTGCGCGGGCGCGCCGAGCTCGTCGACGAAACGCTCGCCGCGATTATTGACGAGAATCGCGCCCGTCTTGAAGAGGTCCGGTGAAGGGCCGAGTGCGGTCGTGAGGAAGCTCATGAGGAACGGCCGCAGCAGCCACTGCGGCATGACGTCCATCGACCACGCGATCGCCTGCGCGACGAGCTTCGAAGGCGGCAGGCTCTGCATGAAGTTCGAGCGCGTCGGCGGGATGAAGCGCATGATCGGCCCGCGCACGATGTCGCCGTTCACGATGGTTGCGCCGAGTGCGAGCGCCATGCGGTGTCCGTCGCCGGTGCTCGTCGCGTTCACCGCTTCGACGTCGGCCACGTCTGTCGGACGCAAGCCGCGCCTTCAGATCCGAGCCGCCGCTGTAGTCGCCGCTCGCGAGCACGACCCCGCCGCGCGCGCGAAAAACGTCTGCGTGCCCGACGCGCTTCGCACTTCGATGCCGGCACGACGCGCCCGTTCTCCTCGATCAACCGTTCCGTCGGACAACCGACGCGGATATCGACGCCGAGCGCCTCGCAGTGGCGCGTGAGGTGATAGGCGAACGACTTCGAGTTCGGCACCACGTTGTGCATGCGCGCATAGCGATGCGGCGGCTCGGGCATGGGGCCGACGAAGACGACGCCCAGCCGCATGAGCCATTCGAGCATGTCGGTCGTGTTCTCGACCAGGATGCGGCGCAGCGCCAGATTGTCACGCGGCGCGAGCGGGCCGGCGTGCAACGCGAGGTCCTCGAAGTGCGCCTGCGGCGAATCCTGGATGCCGGCGCGCTTCTGGTGGGGCGTGTTCGTGGCCGTCACCGAGCCGACCGACCATGAGGTGCTGCCGCCGGTCTGCGGGTTCTTTTCCACGAGGATGACGCTGCGCCCGAGGCGTGCGGCTTCCGCGGCCGCGGCAAGACCCGCACCGCCACCGCCGACGACGATGACGTCCGCAACCGTTCCGTTTTCCCGCAAGCTCACTCCTCCGGAAGGAAGTCGTCCGCTTCCTTCGTTCTTGCTGGTTGCTCTCCTACGCGGAGCGGCGCAACGGCTGCCCTTTCGCGCGTGACGAGTCCGAAAGGCCTGCGCAGCAGGCTTCCGCAATCCTCGATCCGCGGATCGATGCCCATCGCTTCGAAAGCCTGCCACGCCGAAGCCTGGACCGCCGAATACACGGGCTTCCCGAGATCGCGCTCCAGGATGTCGAGCACTTCGAGCGCGCGCAACTGCGTGCATGCGACGAACACGGCCTCCGTGTCCGCAGTCGTCGTCTCCTTCACCTTGCGATAGATCTCGTCGGGCTGGATCTTCGCGTGATCGAACATGTCGAGCATGTCGAAGGTGCCGAGCTTGACCACGTCGATGCCGTGCGCTTTCAGAAACTGCTTGAGCCGCTCGTTCGTGAGCTCCACGTAGGGCGTCACGATGTCGACTTTCCTGTGGCCGCCCGCCATGAGGCATGCCGCCATCGCGCCGGCGGTCGTGACAGTCGGCGCTTTCGCGATCGCGGTGAGCTGCTCGCAGATCTTCCTGTTCCACTCCGGACCCTCGAAGAAGCTGCCGCTCGTGCAACCGTAGACCACTACGTCGGGCTCGACCATCGCGACTTCTTCGGCGGCCTTCCTGCTCGCGCCTTCCATGCTGCGGAGCTCCTCCGGCGTGCCGTGACGGCCGCCTGCGATGCGGGCGCTGTGGACCGACACGCCCGCGGGCGCGATGCGCCAGAACTCCGTCTCCATCGTCGTGTTGATCGAGGGCACCAGCAAACCGATGCGTCCGCGCCATCCGTACATGGTGTTACCTCCTTCTCAAGCGGTCGAGGCCTGCTTCTCCGGCGCGAGATCGCGCAGGAGACGGCCATAGCCTTCGATCGGCTGCGTGTGGCCGATGATGCGCAGCGCAGCCCAGATGCTCACCTGCGTCGTCGAGATCACGGGCTTGCCGACTTCGCGCTCGATGCGTTCGATCGCATCCATCGTCTGCCAGTTCGTGCAGGAGAGAACGATCGCTTCGGCGTCGTCGCGGTCGACCTTTCGCGCAAGATCGTATGCCGTATCCGCCGCGAGCCTGCCCACCACGAGGTTGTCCACGAGCGAGAGCCCTCTCATCGCGAGCACGTTCACGCCGCTTGCCTCGAGGAACGCTCTTGCGATGCCGTTCACCTTCTCGTCGTAGGCCGATCCGAGGACCACACGCCGCACGCCGAGATGCTTGATCGCCTGGATAAGCGCAGTGGACGTCGTGGTCGCCTTGCGCCCCGTCACGGTCTCGACCTTCTGGATGAGCTCCCGATCGTAGCCGAGCCCCTTCAGAAAGCTCGGCGCAGTCGCACCGAGGACGATCACGTCCACGTCGGCCGATGCGAGGAGTCGGGCCTGCGTCTCCATCTCCGCCACCATGTTGAGTATCGCTTCCGGCGTGATGCGCGTGAGGTAGAGACGCGCCGTGTGCAGCGTCACGTCACGCGGAAGCGCGCGATAGAACTCGGGTTCCACCGTCGTGTTCGACGACGGCACGAGGAGGCCGATACGTGACATGCGCTGGCGCTCCGAGTTTCGAGGGGAGAAGAATTTCAGGCCGCGCCGGTCGGCCGCAGCCCGCTCACGCGGACGCGAACCTTTATAAACAAGCGCTCAGGAGGTGTCAAACCGCGCCGCCTGGCATGAAGCACGATCTTGCCGATCGCCTTGCGCTCTTTGACGAGCGTCAGCGCGCGCCGATGATCCTCGAGTGGAAAGCACGCCATGACATGCGGCTTGATCCGTCCCCGTTCGTACAGATCGAACAACTGCCGCTGCACTTCCCGCACCTTCTCCGGCTGCCGATCGCGGTAGTCGCTGATCTGGAGGCCGATCAGCTCGATGTTCTTCACGAGCACGTAGCCGGCCTTCACCTCGGGGACGCGGCCTGCCGCGAATCCCACGATAACGAGCCGGCCGCACCAGGCGATCGTGCGCAAGCTCGCATCGAACACGTCGCCGCCGACCGAGTCGACGATGAGATCGACGCCGCGCGGGCCGACGGCGGCATGGATCTGCTGACGCAGCGCGTTGCGCAGATCGGGGACATCGGTCCGCACCACATGATCCGCGCCGCCGGCCAGCGCGCAAGCGGCCTTCTCATCACTCGACACGGCTGCGATGACCGCTGCGCCGAGTGCTTTCGCCACCTGCACCGCGGCGTACCCGACGCCGCCGGCGGCGCCCGTGACGAGAACGGTCTCGCCCGCGCTGTAGTCGCCCACGCTCGACGAGCGCGAAGTGCGCGGTGAGATACGTGAGTCCCATCGCGGCCGCTTCCGCATAGCTCATGGTCTGCGGCATGAGGTGGCAATTCATCTGCGGGACGACGCACTTCGCGGCGTACGCGCCGAATTCGACCTGAGCGCATGACGCGATCGCCGGGCTTGCACGCCGTCACGCCTTCACCCACGGCGACTACGACGCCCGCGAGATCCTTTCCGGGGCTGAAGGGCCGCGGCGGCAGATTCTGATACGTGCCGCCGATCACCAGCAGATCGGGGAAGTTGACGCTCGCCGCTTTGACGTCGACCAGAACCTGGCCGGCCTGCGGTTGGGGATCGGGTACCTCGGCCAGCGTGAGATTCTCGAGCGGACCGTGCTCGTGGATGACCAGGGCTTTCATGACTTCCCGGAACGATCCGCGGATGCAGGGCGCGCGTCGAGCACTGAGTTCGCCTCGCCAAGCTCCGGGTAACCCACCGCACGTTCGGTCCCGCGAAACGCGTCGGCGACCGGCACGGGCAACGCGGAAATGTGCTTGCCGCCCGCGCTCAACTCGCGACGGAAGACACCGCGTGCGATGAAATGAGGATTCGACAGCGCGTCCTTCATGCTCACCGCGATGGAGCAACATACATCACGGCCGGCGAAGAGCGCTTCAAGCTCGTGCGCCGAGCGTCCGCGGACGCGTTCGGCAACCGCTGCCTTGGTCGCGTTCGCATTGATCGAGTCGTCGCGCAGCGCACGCGGCACGTCGAGAAGCTCGCAGAAGTTCTCCCAGAATTTCTGCTCGAGCGGCGCCGCGGCAAGAAAACGGTCATCGCGCGTGCGATAGATGTTGTAGCGGGGCGAGCCGCCGGTGACGAGATCGCCGCCCGGTTTGGGCCAATCCCCCGCCGCGAGCCCGTTGCCCAGGCCCCAATACATCAGCGTGAACAGGTTGTCGGCCATGGCGATGTCGAGCTTGCAGCCGGCGCCTGTCGCGTCACGTTGACGCAGCGCGAGGAGGATGTTGAAGACCGCCGGATACGTGCCGCCCGCGATATCCGCGACGAGCGCAGCAGGCAGCACCGGTGCGCCGTCCGCGCCGCATGTGAGGCCCAGCATGCCCGCTTCGGCGACATAGTTGAGATCGTGTGCGGCCACATCCGCGCGCGGTCCGTGCTGGCCGTAACCCGTGATCGCGCAGTAGATGATCCGCGAATTGATCTTCCGCAGCGCCTCGTATCCCAGTCCAAGGCGGTCCATGACGCCCGGGCGAAACTGCTCGACCACCACGTCCGCGCGTTCGATGAGCGGCGCGAGCTTGCTCGATCGCGTCCGTCGCCTTCAGATCGATCGCAACGCTGCGCTTTCCCCGGTTGAGCAGAGCGAAATTCACGCTGTCGGTGCCGAACTTCGGCACGTACGAACGCATCTCGTCGCCGCGTCCCGGCCGTTCGATCTTGATCACTTCGGCGCCGGCTTCCGCGAGCAGCAGCGTCGCGAGCGGCCCTGGGAGCAAAGTGCTGAAATCGAGAACGAGGACGCCTGTAAGCGGTTGCATGGGTGCCTGCTGACGGAGAAAAGGAAGCTGCCCGCCGAACCCGCACGTACGTCGTGCGGCTCCAGCGCGTGAGTTTACTTGCGCACGAAACTGCGGCCGATCAACTGGCGATGGATCTGGTTCGTGCCTTCCCAGATCTGGGTGATCTTCGCATCGCGCATGAGCCGCTCGGCGCGATAGTCCTTGCAGTAGCCGTAGCCGCCGTGGAGCTGCACGGCGTCGGTCGCGATGCGCATCGCGATATCGGAAGCGCGCATCTTGAGCATCGAGGCCTCGACGCCGAAGTCGGACGCGCCGCTGTCGACGAGCCGCGCGACGTGCCACAGCCAGCGCTCGCACATCGCGAGATCGGTCGCCATGTCGGCGAGCATGAACTGGATGCCCTGGAACTCGACGATGCGGCGGCCGGACTGCCGGCGCTCGTTGATGTAGGCAATCGCGTCTTCGAACGCGGCCCGCGCGATTCCCAGCGCGTGCGCAGCCACGCTCGGCCGCGATTTATTGAGCGAAGCGAGCAGGATCTTCAAGTCCGTCGCCCGGCGCGCCGAGCAGATTATCACGCGGCACGCGGCAACGATCGAACGCGAGTGTCGCGGTGCTGGATGCGCGCAAGCCCATCTTGTCCTCCTCGCGCACGACGCTGAACCCTGGCGTGCCTTTTTCGAAGACGAGCACCGAGATCGCTTTGCGACTGTCTTCGATTTCGGTCCATTTCCCGAAGAGGAGATAGAGATCGGCGTGCGCGCCGTTCGTGATGAACGTCTTCGTGCCGGTGACGACAACGTGATCGCCATCCGGCCGGAACTCGGTCGTCATCCCCGTTGCATCGGATCCCGCGCCCGGCTCGGTGATCGTGAGCGAAGCGAGTCCGCCGCGTGCCATCACCGGCAGTAGACGCGCTTTCTGATCTTCGCGTCCGAAATCGACGATGGGCTTCATCGCGTGGAAGTTCGTGGCCCAGATGACGCCGGTCGAGGCGCAGGCCTTCGAAATCTCGCGGACGCATTCGAGATATGCCCCATACGAGAGCGGCGCGCCGCCGTACGCTTCGGGTATGAACATCGCGTTCAGGCCCAGCGCGTTGATCGCCTTTACGTTGTCCCAGGGGAATGCGCCGGTCTTGTCGTACTCGGCCGCGGCCGGTGCGATCGTGTCGCGAGCGAGGGCGCGCACGCTCTCGATGAGCATGCGCTCCTCGTCCGAGAAGTCGATCGACGCGTCCACACGGTCGAAAATTTCATCGGAATGGTCGAACAGGCGGCGAGAGAAGGCAGATGCACGAGAGCGTCGGGCGCGCTGACGGTGTTGCGCGTCCCGCCTCCCTCCCGCCTCCCGTCGTTCAGTGCGCAATGCCCTGGCCTCCGTCGACGTAGATCGTGTCACCCGTAAGAAATGGGATGTCTTCGGCGAATATCGCGGCGACCAGACGCGCGACTTCGTGCGCGGTTCCGTGGCGCCTGATCGGAATGCGCTTCTGAAGGTAGTCGCGCAAGGGGCCGCTCGCGAACGCGTCGCGATTCAGGTCGGTTTCAATATAACCCGGTGCGACATCCAGCACGCGAATGTTCTTCGCGCCCCACTCGACCGCGAGGCAGCGCGTCATCGCGCCGACCGCCGCCTTCGATGCGCAATAGGCGAGATTGCGCTTGACCCCCACCTTGTCGAAGAACGATCCGATGTTGACGATCGTTCCGCCACCGGCCTTGACGAGATGCGGATAGGCCTCACGGCAGACGGTGAACACGGACGTCGCGTTGGTGCGCATCACGCGCTCGTATGTTTCCAGCGTGAGCTCGTGGCTTGGCGCGTCGAGGTGGATGCCGGCGTTGTTGACCAGGCCATGCAACCCGTCGCGAGCGAGGCCGGCCAGCGCGTCGCGCACGCTCCCTTCATCCGTCACATCGCAGCGGACAGAGACCAGACGCGCCCGGACGTCGTTCGGCGCTTCGCCCTCAGGCAGGCTCCCCTGGCGGCTCAGGCAGCCAACGCGAAAGCCGCGGCGCGCGAGCTCCAGCGCGATCGCCGCGCCGATCCCGCGGCTCGCGCCGGTAACGGCGATCAACCGGCCGTCCCTCGTCACTCGTTCACTCGTCATTGAACTTCGGCTTGCGCTTCTCGACGAACGCCGACATGCCCTCGACGGCATCTTTCGTCTGGAACGCGAGCGTGGAGAGGTCGGCTTCGATCCTGAGCCCTTCGGCAGCGGCGTCGCGAGCGCGCGTGTCACCGCCTCTCGCGCAAAAGCCGAGCACGGGCAGGCTGTAGCCCGCAAACTCGCGCGCGTACGCGATACCCGCCTCGACCGGATCGCCGTCCACCAGACGATTCACGAGTCCGATGCGATGCGCCTCTTCGGCTTCGACCGTCCGCGCCCGTGAGTATCATGTCCAGCGCGCGCGCCTCACCGATCACGCGCGGCAGCCGCTGCGTGCCGCCGTAGCCTGGAATGAGGCCCAGCTTGATTTCCGGCAGCGCCATGCGTGCGTTGCGCGTCGCCATGCGCAGCGTGCATGCGAGCGCAAGCTCGAGCCCGCCGCCGAAGGCATATCCGTTGATGATGGCGATCGACGGCATGGGCAGGCGCTCGAGGCGCGCGAAGGTTGCCTGCCCGATTTCGGCGCCGCGCTTCTGCTCGGTGAGCGAGCGTCCCTGCAATTCCTTCACGTCCGCCCCTGCGCAGAACGCCTTCGTGCCGGCGCCGGTGATGAGCAAGCGCACGCGCGTCGCTCGCAGCGACCTCCTGTAGCGTGCGATCGAGATCGCCGACCAGCTTGAACGAGAGCGCATTGAGCGCGTCCGGTCGGTTGAGCGTGATCAGCGCGAATTCGTCGCGGCGTGTGAGTTCGATGCTCATGCGTTTTTCACCTTGTCCGGATCGCCCTCGCGCCGTCCGGTCCAGCGCACCGGCTGCGGCGTCACACGGCCGCTGCGCGTCCACTCGACCAGCTCGCGCTTCAGGATCTTGCCGCTCGCGGTCAGCGGAAACGCATCGAGCGCGACGAAATACTCCGGCATGTCGGTACCTGGAAAGCCCTTCGGCATCGAGATGCGCGAGCAGTTGCGGACCCGTCACGGTGCCACTCTCGCGTGTCACGACAGCGAGGCACACGCGTTCGCCGAGACGTTCGTCCGCCACCGCATACGCCGCCGCCTGCAGCACGAGCGGATGCTTGATCGCGAGATTCTCGATGTAGGTCGGATGAATGTTATGGCCGCCGCGGATGATGAGGTCCTTCTTGCGGCCGACGATCTGCAGATTGCCGCGCGCGTCGAAACGGCCGAGATCGCCGCTCATGAACCAGCCGCTCGCGTTGAACGAGTTCTCGGTGGCGCTCTGATTGTCGAAGTAACCGAGCGTGAGCAATGCGCCGCGCGTTCCGATCTCCCCTACTTCACCCGGCTTCGCTTCGATGTCGGGATTGTCGCGGTCCCACAGCCGGGTCTCGTAGCCGCTGCATGCCTTCCCGCACGTCGTCGTGATCGTCGCCACGTCCGCGTCGGGCATCGTGTACTGGTGCGAGCCGTTCTCGCTCATGCCGTAGACGTTCTGCGGCTTGATGCCCATCTCCAGGAAGGCGCGTGCGATTCCCGGCGGGATGATCGAGCCCGCCATGTAGAAGATGTTCACCCGGCCGAGCTGCGTCATGCCGCGCCGCTTCATGTCCGCGAGCAGATCGATGGCGTGTGTCGGGACGCCCATGACATACGTCGCACCGGTTTCGATGATCCGGTCGAGCGGCTTCATCCCGTCCGGCAGATCGTTCACGACGACCTCGCAGCCGGCGACGAGACTCTGCTCGATGGCGACAGTCGCAATGTGATGCGAGAGCGGGCTGTGACTGTAGAGCACCGTGCGTTCGTCGTGCCCCCAGTCGCGGACCATGGCCCGGCCGTTCGCGAGCAGCGTGTTGTCGGAATGCAGGACGCCCTTGGGCGTTCCGGTCGTGCCCGACGTGAATGCGAGGTACACGACTTTGTCCGGATTGTCGTCGACGCCGGGCAATTGGGCTGCGTTCCGATCCGCTTCAGGGAAACCGGCGCAGCCTTCCGGCGCCTCGTCCGCACCGACCGCATAGACGCGCTTCATGGCCGGCAGCACGCGCGCGGCAGCGAAGATGTCGTTTCTGGCAGCTTCGGCACCGTAACCTGGCTGTGCGAAGAGCGCAGCCGTGTGGATGCGCTCCAGCAACTGCACGATGTCTTTCACCGTGTAGTTCTGATGGAGCGACGGGTTACAGACGTAGCCGTTGCGCGAACAGGCGAGCAGGACGACTACAGCCTCCACGCGATTCGGGAGCCATACCGAAACGCGCTGCCCGCGCTTCAGGCCCGCTGCGTGAAGGTCGGCTGCGAGCGCATCGACCCACGCGAGGAGCAACTTCCAGGTGAGCCGGCGGCGGCTGTCGCGGAGCGCGTATGCGTCGGGGCGCCGCGCGGCGTGATCGCGAAGAAGCGTGTAGAGCGTGTCGTTCCTCCAGAAGCCTTCTGCGTAGTAGCGCCGGGCCGATCTGGGGAGTCGTGAAGCGTGAGCATGCGTACTCACTGGGGTCTGAACGTCTCCGCGCGTTTCCCCTCCCCGACCGCTCCGCTCCCCAACCCCTCCCCGCATGCGGGGCGAGGAAGCGTGGTTGCGCCTCTCCAGCTTCAAAATTGCACCGCCTGCATCGTATTCAGTGGCCGAACTTGTCCGGGTCGGGCGTGCGCTTGCCGCGAAAGGCCTCGCCGAGCTCGTGTGATTCGTCGCGTGTCGAGGTAGAGCCGCAGCAGGAGATCGTGCGAGATGCGCGCGAGACCGCCGACACGCCGCCGTGGCGCGCGATGAACGCCGCCTTTGAGCGAGGCGAGCGCGAACGCGCCGCGCTCCGCGATCTCCAGCGCCATCGCGCGCGTCTCCTCGTCGAGCTTGTCGTCGGGCACCACCTTGTTGATGAGGCCGATCTCGAGCGCCTCGCGCGCGCGTCAGGCGCGGGTTGAGAAACCACATCTCCTTCGCCTTCTTCTTGCCGACGAGGTCCTCCAGATACCACGTGCCGTAGCCCGCATCGAAGCTGCCCATCATCGGGCCGACCTGGCGGAAGACAGCGCTCTCCTTGGCGATCGTGAGGTCGCACATGACCTGCAGCACCTGCCCGCCGCCGACCGCGTAGCCGTTCACGGACGCGATAACCGGCTTCTGCAGCCGCTCGATGCTCTCGTAGATTTCGAGCGTCGGCAGCATTCCGGCGTAAAGCGTTGCTGTCCTCCATGCCGTCCTTGCGCCCGCCGATGCAGAAGAACCGGTCGCCGGCGCCGGTGATCACGAGCACCCGCGTGCGCGTCTCGCGCCGCACGCGTCGATGCAGTCGCGGATCTCGTGGCACATCGCTGGCGTGAACATGTTGCCGTCGTCCGGACGGTTCAGCGTCAGCCAGCCGACGGGCCCTTCTTCGTGGTAGAGTATCGTTTCGAAGGTCATGGCGCCACGCGCGCGTCAGGGTAGAAGAACCGTCTGGCCTGTCGTCTTGCGGCTTTCGAGATCGCGATGCGCCTGTGCGGCCTCGCGCAGCGGATACGTCTGGCTCACCTTGATCTTGACTGCGCCCTTCTTCACCACGGCGAACAGCTCGCGGGAGGCGGTGAGCAGGTCTTCGCGCGTGGCCGTGTAGTTCACGAGCGTCGGGCGCGTCAGAAAGAGCGAGCCCTTCTGCGAGAGTATGCCGGGGTTGAAGGAAGCGACGGCGCCCGAAGCGTTGCCGTAGCTCACCATGAGCCCGAGCGGAGCGAGGCAATCCAGCGAATCCATGAACGTGTCTTTCCCGACACCGTCGTATACGACCGGAACACCCTTGCCCTTGGTGATCGCTTTCACGCGTTCGGAGGTTTTCTCGCGCGCGGTGACGATCACGTGTTTGCAGCCCGCCTTCTTCGCGATGGCCACTTTTTCTTCGCTGCCGACCGTGCCGATCACCGTCGCGCCCAGGTACTTCGTCCACTGGGAGAGGATCTGCCCCACACCGCCGGCCGCGGCGTGAACGACGACCGTGTCGCCCTTCTTCACGCGATACGTGCGGCGGCAGAGATACCACGCCGTCATGCCCTTCAGCATCATCGCCGCGGCGCTCTGATCATCGATGCCGTTTGGAATCTTGACGAGCCGCGCGGCTGGGCGCAGCGCCACTTCCGCATACGCGCCGATCGGTCCGGCATAGGCAACCCGGTCTCCTGCCTTGAAATCCTTGACCTTCGGCCCGACGGCTTCCACGACGCCCGCGCCCTCCGAGCCGAGGATGAGCGGCATCGGCATGGGGTAGAGGCCGCTGCGCTGATAGGTGTCGACGTAATTGAGTCCGACCGCCGCGTTGCGCACCCGCACTTCGCCGGGACCGGGGTTGCCGACTTCGACTTCCTCCCAGCTCATCAATTCGGGTCCGCCGGTCTCCCGGATGCGAATGGCGTAAGGCATGGGTGCTTCCCCCTTTTCAATGCGAGCGAAAGTGCCAGTTTAGATTAGAACCGCGACGTTCGTGGATCAGAACCGCCCCGTTGTTCGGGGCGGCGCGCCTCGGAGCGGCCGTCGATGCGAACGTGTCCATCAGGCCCTTGCTGATATTCTCATCAATGGCCCGAGGGTCAGGGGCAGAACGAAGGGGCGCGCCTCGAAGAGGGCTGTCGACGCGATCGCGTCATTCAGGCGCTTATTGGCATTCCCATCAATATACGCGGCCTTGAGCAGAACGAGCGGCGCGGCCGGCCCGCAACCGCCGAACCTCTACGCCGTCTGAACACGAGGCCCGCATGCTCGCGCAGCGCGTGAAACCGAACTTTGGTCCAGTTGTCCTGCGCTGCCGTCAACTCCGGCGCGTGTCCGGCGAGGAAAGTCGGCGCCTCGACCACATCGTAGGCGATGCGATGGGCGTTGCTGTCGATGAAACGCTTCAGCTCGCGCGCGTCATCGCAGGTGATCCAGCGCGCGAAGCGGTGCCGCGTCGGCGCCATGCGCGCGTCGACGCCATACTCGTGCTTCAAGCGATGCGCGACCACTTCGAGCTGGAGCTGCCCGACGGCGCCGAGCAGCAGCGAGCCGCCCGTGTGCGGCCGGAACACCTGGATCGCACCTTCCTCGCCGAGCTGGGCCAGGCCCGGAGCGCAGTTGCTTGCTGCGCAAAGGATCGGCGAGCTCGACCGCGTAGAACATTTCCGGCGCGAAGAACGGGAGGCCCGTGAACTGGAGCTTCTCGCCTTCCGTGAGCGTGTCGCCAAGCTGGAGCACCCCGTGGTTCGGGATACCGATCACGTCGCCCGGATAGGCTTCCTCCAGCAGCTCGCGCCGCTGCGACAGGAACGAGACCACGTTGTTCGTTCGCAGCTCCTTGCCGTTGCGACTGATCTTCATCTGCATGCCGCGCACGAAGCGGCCCGAACAGACCCGCACGAAAGCGACGCGGTCCCGATGGGCGGGATCCATGTTCGCCTGGATCTTGAATACGACGCCGGTGAATTTCTCTTCGGCGGGCTGCACCACGCGCTGCATGGCGGCCTTGGGGCCCGGCGGCGGCGCAAGCTCGATCAGCGCGTCGAGCACCTCCCGCACACCGAAATTGTTGATGGCGGAGCCGAAGAAAACCGGCGTCTGCCGGCCGGCGAGGAAGGCCTCACGGTCGAACGCCGGTGAGGCGCCCCGCACGAGCTCGATCTCGTTGCGGGCCTGTTCGAACGCGTCGCCGAAGCGCGCCCGAGCCCCCTCGCGCCTCGGTGAGGAAACGCGTTCGCGATCCCCTCGATAATCTCGTCATGCTCCTCACGACGGTCACCGCCGGGGCGGAACACGCGCATGCGATCGCCGCGGATGTCGAACACGCCGCCGAAACGCTTGCCCATGCCCACAGGCCAGGTGAACGGCACCGCCGGCATGCCGAGCACGCGCTCGATCTCGTCGACCAGCTCGAGCGGCTCGCGGACCTCGCGATCGAGCTTGTTGATGAACGTGATGATCGGCGTGGAGCGCGCGCGACAGACTTCGAGCAGGCGCAGCGTCTGCTCTTCCACCCCGTTCGCTGCGTCGATCACCATCAGCGCCGCGTCGACTGCGGTCAGGACCCGGTAAGTGTCCTCCGAGAAATCCTGGTGGCCAGGGGTATCCAGGAGATTGATCACGCAATCGCGATACTCCATCTGCATGACCGAGCTCGCGACCGAGATGCCGCGCTGCTTCTCGATCTCCATCCAGTCGGAGGTGGCGTGGCGCGAGGCCTTGCGTGCCTTGACGCTGCCCGCGATGTGGATCGCACCGGCGAAGAGCAGCAGCTTTTCGGTCAGCGTGGTCTTGCCGGCGTCCGGGTGCGAAATGATCGCGAAGGTGCGGCGGCGGGAAACTTCCTGCTCGACAGTCATACGGGATGATCGGGGCCATTCGACAAAAAAAGACCTGCCAGGCTCGGCAGGTCTCGCGAGGGCCGGATTTTACCGGCTTCTCCATACCGTAAGACGCTCGGTCGCGGTAAAAAGTTCATCCCGAGAGCCATGAGGGGGCATGTTCTTTGCCGCCCGCAACCGCCGATCATCAGGGCGGCAAGATCGCGGTGGAACTGGAGCCAGGCTTACGCGAGCGAGAAAGTTTCGACGGCTCAGGACTGCCGAGCGATCTTCAGGTATGCGGCCGCGCTGTTCGACAGAAGCCGCGGCAGATGCGTGTAGACGTAGCGCACACCCTGATCGAGCACCGCGCGCACGTTCTCGGCCGTCGCAGGCGTGCCGGCGATGCGGCCCGCTGCGCGCATCTTGCGAAAGCTCGTCTCGATCGCCTGCGCGACGGCAGGCGCCTTCGGGTTGCCCGGATGGCCCATCGCCTGGGACAAGTCCGAAGGACCGACGAAGAATACGTCGATGCCGTCGACCTTCAGGAGCGCGTCGATGTTCTCGATCGCGGGCGCATCCTCGAGCTGGATCGCGATGAGCGTCGCTTCATTCGCCGCGACGACGTAGTCCGCGAGCGGTCCGTGCGCATCGTAAACGGCAGCGCGCGTGCCAGCCGCAAGACCGCGTTTTCCCATCGGGTGGTACTTGACCGCCGCAATCACCTCACGCGCTTCTTCGGGGTGTTGACATGCGGCACCTGCACGCCCATGACGCCGCGATCGAGCACCTGGAGGATGTGCTCCGGACTCCGGGTCGCCGGCCGCGCGATGGCGGTGATGCCGCTCGCCTCCGCAGCCATCGCCATCAACTCGACGCTTTCCAGCGTGAGTGTGCCGTGCTCGCAATCGAGCAACACCCAGTCGAAGCCGGCCGCGGCGATCATCTCGACGATCTGCGGCGAGGAATCATCACCGAGACGCCGAAGACGGCCTCGCCCGCCCGCAGCTTGTCTTTCATGCGATTCGGCTTCATGGACGTCCGGGAATGTTCGTGGGAGATGTTGTCCCGACACAGAGCCGCATGGCGGCGCCTATTTCACGTCGACGTCGGCGACCTTCACGAGCTCGGTGATGCGCTTGCGCTCCTCGCGCCGGAACGTATCGAGTCCCGCACGCGAGCTCGCGACGACGTCGATGCCGAGGGTTTTGAGTTGCTGCGTGAAGCTCCGCCTCCCTGACCGCAGCGACGGCGGCCGCACTGGCCTTGTCGAGTATGGCCGTGGGCGTTCCCGTCGGCGCGACGAGGCTGTACCAGCCGAACATCTGATAGCCGGGCACGACTTCGCCGATCGCAGGCACGTCCGGAAGCGTCGCCGCGCGCTTCGGCGTGGTCACTCCGAGCGGCCGCACGCGCCCGGATTGGATCATGGGTTGCACGGCAGGCAGCACGGCATACGTGAGGTGGACTTCCTTCGCCATCGTATCGGCGATCGCCTGTGGGACGCCCTTGTACGGGACGTGCAGCATCTCGGTGCCGGTCAGACGGGTGAACATGACGCCGCTCAGGTGCTCGGATGCGCCCGCGCCCGCCGACCCGTAACGCAGCGGCGTTTTCTTCGCGAGATCGATGAGCTCCCGAATCGACTTCGCCGGCACCTCAGGATGCACGACCAGCACGAACGGCACGGTGCCGATCAGCGAGATCGAGACGAAGTCCTTGTCAAGGTTGAACTTGAGATTCGGGTAAACGGCCGTAGCGACGAAGAGCTGGGACGTGAGCATCATCCAGGTATAGCCGTCGGGAACCGAACGCGAGACGATGTCCGCGCTGATGACCCCGGCGACGCCGGGTCGCGCATCGACGACGACCCGCTGGTTCCAAGCCTTATACAGGCGCTCCGAGATCACGCGCGAGATAATGTCGGGACCCGAGCCGGGCGCGCTGCCGATGACGAGTCGGATCGGGCGCTCGGGCCAGGCGCTGTCTTGCGCGGTTTGCGCCGCGTAAGCCGTGGACGCTACGAACGCGGCGGCGACAGCGACGCTCGCGCAGAACTTCACGATAGACATGCATCCTCCTCTTATGGTCTCAATCAGATCGTCGCACGGCGGGAAGAGCATAACGAGTTCCGTGACGGTTCAAAAGACCCGCACAGACGAGGCCGCTCTCCGCGACCGCGCCGCTCGATTCTGTCAAACCCTGTACTGATGATGGAAATACTGACTCGGCGCCGGAATGTTACGTTCGCGGCGACAACCTGTCCGAGGCGCGCCACTCACCATCGTAGGCATGCGTTCTACTGATGTTCGCCCTTCTACAACGCGTCACTCAGGCTCACGTAGAGGTTGGCGCAGCGCGCGTCGCCGCGATTGAACGTGGGCTGCTGGCGCTCGTGGCGGTTGAACCGGGCGATACCCCAAGTGTCGCGGGTCGCATGCTCGAGCGCATCCTCGGGTATCGTGTTTTCGCCGACGGCTCCGGCAGGATGAATCTATCGGTGCAGGATGTCAGTGGCGGTGTGTTGCTGGTTCCTCAATTCACGCTCGCAGCGGACACGAGCAAAGGGATGCGGCCCCAGTTCTCATCCGCCGCCAGGCCCGAAGATGGTCGCGCGCTCTTCGAGACGCTCGTTGCGATGGCGCGGGCTAGATACCCTCACGTCACGAGCGGCGTCTTCGGTGCAGACATGCAAGTGAGCCTCACGAACGACGGCCCCGTTACGTTCCTGCTGCGGGTCCTGCCGCCGGATCGCGGAACGAATTGAGAAACGCCCTCGATTGCGTGGTCCATTGTCGCGCCAAGGCGAACGGTCTAACATTGTTTGACCTCCGACTTGCCGTCCCGGTCCGGTGCCTATCGCGCTGAAACTCGCTGCCCTGACACTCCTGCCGCTGATCGTGCTCGCCACGATACCCGCGGAGGATGCGTCCGCGCGCGGCGGCACCCGGTTCGGTAAATCGAACGCGAGCGGCGGCCATCATCACCATTCCCATCGTTTCCGGCACGGATCGCGTTCGAGCAGAGGGTTCGGCTTTTTCATAGGCGGCGCAACGCTGATTCCGCGGTACTGACGCTCCCGCGCCGTACTACCCCTATCCCTACGTCGAACAGGACGGGGAACTGGGAACCGACTGCCCTGCCGCCCAGGCCTACTACCCGTATGTGACGCAATGTCCCGGGGCGGAATGGCAACGGATCGAACCGAACGCACCGCCGGGCTGAAGGGGCCTCCCGCGGGTATGCCGGCCGGGAGGGCGCAACTCACCCGACAGTCCCGAATCCCAACGCGGCGCGAGGTCGGCCCGCGAACGACGCCCTACCCCGCTTGCGGCCCGGGTTCAACGACCAGCGGCTCGAACGTAATCCCTTGACCTCCAGGAGGCTTGTGATGACCGGCCATGGAGGATCACCGGCGGGATGCCTTCTGGAAACGCATCGCACGTATCGTCCAACAGGAAGTGCTTGCACCCCAGGCATTGATCGGAGTGGATGCTCGTGACGGCTGCCGGTTCCAGATGTTGCCCCTTTCGATCGCGTGCCGCTGCTGCATACCGCGTGCCGGAGGCGGGCAGCGTCGCGAACCTCAGGCGTCTTCAAAGCGCGGTCGTGAAGAGGCGGTTTGACTTGCATCAACCCGGAGTGGCGCAGCGACACATACAGTTCCCTCCGGCGGAGGAACTATTGGGGCAAACCGTGAAAAATGAGACATGGCGCGGCGGACTGGACCGCGCGGGTTCGGGCCAATCGGCCGACCTTCAAACAATTGACCCTGAACGATGTTGCCAGGATGTCCGCGCGTAGCGAGGTCGACGGTTGGTATGTCGCCCGATGCGACAGTAGATGGACGATCGGCCGGCGTTCGCGCGACGAACATTATCCAGTCGTGCTGGGCGCACAGGAGTTGACCTTCGAGAGCAAGGTCGTCGCCGGAACGGTATCTGCGTGCGCTGCTCATCCCGACCGGGGTCGAGCACGACTGGACATCGCGCCTCCACCTCACGATCGCAGAGGCGCAGCCAAAGACGGGCTGAGCCCGACGCCCACGAAGGCTGCGTCGCTACCTCTGTTCTGCGCGGGATCTCACAAATCGCCCCGAGGCTCGAGCGCGTCTCGTGCGCACGACGGTCGGCCTTTAGTCTTTCGGGTGCAGCAGAAGGGCGGCGACGAGCCCGAGGATCGCGCCGATTCCGGCCGCATAGCCCACGGCTTCGAGAGGCGACCGGCGGATATAGGCTTGCGCTTCTTCGCAAGCTGCGCTCGACTTCTCCCGCGCCGCACGAAGCGCCGCATTGAGCGCTTCGCGCGCGGCCTCGATCCGGTCCTGGTTTTCGAACTCCCCGCCTTCGCGCGGATCGTGCGGATCCGTTGAGTAGTGTTGAGGCATTCCGGCACCCGTCACAGAACAAAGGAAACGATGGCGACGACGACTACGACCAGGCCGACCAGGTAGATGATGTTGTTCACGGCAGGAGTCCTTTGCGAAAAGATGATCGTCACAACCAGCGATCGTCTTGGTGCAAGAGGTGTGCCGCGACGCGCGAGTGGCGAACCTGACGCGCTACCGGTCGGCCGAGTCTCCAGCGAGGAACGCCGACATCGACGCCTGCGTATACGGGCCGCGGGCGCAACCTTCGACGACTTCGGCGGAACAGTTCTGGCCGCTTCCCTTTTGAACGAAGATGTTCGCCCGACCCGGCTGCGGTTTCCCGACGACGAGCATCCCGTTGACCGTCGTGCTGGGACCGACGGAATCCAGACCCATCGCACCGTTCGACACCGTCGACGCGTTGTAGTCAGGCGCGTAGTAGGCGGCGCCTTCGACGCGAATGTCGGGATTCTTGTCGTTCACCACGATGCCCTTCAGAGAGTCGTTGTTCGCGCTGACGTAACCCGCCTGGATGATCGTCGCATTGCGGATCGTTCCGCCGAGGCCCACCTGCGGCGTGACACCGATGTTCGTGTTGATGTTGATGACCGGATGCCAGGGCGACGCGGAGTAGCGGTCCGACTCCGGATGCAGACTGTCGGCAGTGAAACGCAGATCGGCATCGACGATCATCCAGCCGCCCGAACCGTTCATCGCAAACATGGCGTTGATGCCCTTGGGCCGGATGAACTGCACGTTCGCGGATTTGAAGGCCTCGAAGCCGGAGATGAGATACGCGCTGCGCACTTCGCAGTCCTCGCAGCCGCCGCCGGTCGTGTCCGCCCACTGGAACTGCCATTGCACGTACTGACGCAGCAGGTCGTTCTGGATGTTCTGCACTCGCCGCGCCCACACGTTGTCGGCGTACGACACGCCTACCGCCTGCTGCGCGACGTCGATCACGCGCACGTCATGCACTTCGCTGTCGCTACTGCCCACATGAAGCAGGATACCGCGCGGGAAGCCGGCGCCCTGCGGCACGTCGTAGTCGGTCACGGGTTGGTTGGTGCCGGGCGCAGTCGAGCCCGTCCAGTTCAATCCGAAGCCGTGGTCGCGAAAGTTGCCTTGCAGCGTGAGATCGCGGATCCGCGTCTTCGGCGCGTTGTAGGCTTGAATCATCGCAGAGGGCACGCCCTTCGGCGAATAGATCGTCGTCTGCTCCCTGCCGTCTCCCGAGAGTTCGAAACTCGATTTGTCCCTGATCCAGACGACGCCGCCTGTCGGGAAGCTGCCGGCCGGCAACGAGAGCTTTCCGCCGCGGGCAATCATGTCGGTGAGGATCGGCGCGGTATCGAGATAGACTTTGGCGCCTTCGGCGGAGACGACCGCCGACTTGTCCAGTGTGATGGTCTTGCCGTTCACGGCCGTGATGCGCGCCTGAAGCGAGCGCGGCACGGCCTTACCGAGGTAGTACTGCCCGGTGTAGAAAGTGTTGGGGCGGTTCGGCGCCATGTTGTACCACTGGCCATCCAGCCACCAGAACACGTAGCCTGTGTCTTCGGCCCATGCATGAAGCCGATTGGGCTGGCTCGTGTCGGCCAGCAACTGCGCTTCGGTGGGATAGGACTTCGAAGGCCAGGTTCCGCCCACGCCACGCGTGCCGCGCTGACCTTGACCCGCTTCGTTGCCGATCTCGACAATGACCCAATCGCCCACCTCGAAACCGCTCGAAGACGCAACGTCCAATTGTTTCGAGCCTCCGGAAATCGAACCCATGGTGATTGCGGTCCGCAAGCCGTTGGAATACACGTTGACCCCGGGCGAGGTCACTGCGCTTTGTGTAATGGAGACCGTGCTCGAGCCGCTTCCGGAAGCTTTGGACGTCGAAGTCGTCGTGGATGTGGTCGTGCCGGTCCCTTTCGCCTGCGTGCCGGACGCGCCGCTCGAACTGCCCGCAGAAGCGGGTTTCGATTGAGCGGAAGTCTGGGAAGACGCACTCGTCGTCGTGTCCTGCCGCGTGTCAGTTGCGCTCGTGCTGCCGCTCACTGTGGGTTGTGTGCCGGAGACCACGGTCGACCCGCTCGCGGAAACTGATCCCGATTCGTTGGCACTCCTGGCCGTAGCTCGTCACGACTTGCCGCACTTCGTTCGCCGCCGCGCGATCATTTTGTGACGTCGCGAGGCGTTGATCTGCGTCGACATGTCCTACGAAGAGCCAGGCACTGCCGCCCCACTTCCAGACCTGCGCGAGCCCATTGATCACGTAGACAGTTTGATTGAGGTAGACGTACTCCTCGCCTCTTCCGGGCGGTACCAACACACCGTCTCGCAGGTACTCGGGCTCCCCTGAACGTCCAGACTGCACCATCGGCATCGACGATCTCTTTGCCACGCGTTCCATTGGCACTCGTCTGCTCGGCGGCCGCCGCCGGCGATGCGTTGAAACCGACTGTCGTGAATGAAATGAAGATGACAAAGAGTGAACAGGCCACACGCTGCCAACGCGTGTTCGCTCGCACATCCCTGCTCCTGGACTTGCGTGCTTGTATCCGCACCGTTTATTCCCCGCGTCTTGTAAGGTGCGCAATCGACTGCGCAACCACACCACACACAAATTCGCCCGTCCGCACAGAAGATGCGAGAGCTGGGCTGCCCCGTTGAGTCGGCGCGCTTTGCTTTTTGTCTAGAAACCAGCAGCGAGCCGAGAAAGGTGCGTCGAACCGGAAAATATCCCTGTTGCATAACGCGGCCTTCGTGGTCGCAAGTATCGGTGTTTGTGTGAGAGGCGCGCTCTGATATGCATCAAATCAACGCGACACTGCCTGCTCGCTTCGGTGCGCAACGCATCGTTGATGTGAGTCGCTCGTCGATGCAGGAAACGAAGCAGCACGCGACGCTCCACTCGAGGCAACCGACGCAGAACATCGGCATCGACCGGTTCTCGGGCCGTCCGAAAAATCGGTAGCAAGACTCAGCTCTCGACTGAGTGAAACTAAGCCGCTGTCCCCCGGGGTCAGGGCACAGCCAGCAAGTACTTCTCGCTGAAGTCTTTGAAATGCTCGAGCAGAGCGGCGTCGTCGGCGATGAGCGCCAGGATGCGTTTCACCAGGACTTCAAGGTGAAGAATGTTGACGCGGCTACCGAACGCCTGCGCTGCAATCTTCGCAATCGTATCTTCGCTGCTCACAAGACTCTCGTTGGCCCGGGGGAAGATGAAAAAGAGCGTGCTATCGGGGTGACAGCCGAGGTAGGAGACGTTTCTCAGGATCTGATAGTTGTCGAAGAACGTCTTCTCGTCGAACCATTGCGAGTCGATGTGGCCCTGCAGATGCGGCCTGTAGAGCTGCTCGAGCTTCGTGCGATGCGGCTCATCGTCCTGACAACTGCCGAACTCCGTTTCGGAGAATTTCAACTCCAAGAAGACTTTCTGGCCCGACTCTGCCTCGAGATAGAAATCGAAGTTCGTGCTCTCGTCCTTGTCGAGCACCGTTTCGAATTGGCCGCTGAACCCGCCCTCCGCACCGATGCCGAGGATCTGCAACAGACGTGGATGTACTGTCCGGCCATCGTCTGCCAGAAACGGGAAGAAGAGATTGAAGCAAAGGCCTGCGAAGAGTTGAGATGATGAAAGAAGTGGTGCAGCTTGATGTTCCCGTTCTGCGATTCGAACCAGCGCCAGAACCGCACCCGGATCACAGGCAGGATGTTGAGCTCGAAGCGCTCCTTGGGAAGGATATGAGCGTATTCCAGAGCCACGCCGCCATGGTGCAGAACGCCATCGGGCAGACCGGGCAAGCGCCGCGTCCTGTACGCCCTGAAATGGGCGGTCAAGCGCGAGTGATACGGTTCCAAGTACTGCTCCGTCTTCGTGTTCTTGTGATGGAGCCGTGAAGCGTATGCCGCGTGCGCGAGACCATGACCGCCGGGTTGCTCGCTTGAGCGCGGCTCGAGACGCACGCCGCGCCTTCGTTCCGCAGCGAACCGGAACTATTGGCTCAATTCGATCCTAGGCAATCGTTCCGCGAATCTCACCGACCTGGATCAAGAAACCCCGCGGCTTGGGAGCGCGTCTCCAGCCCTAAAGCGTGTCGAAAACGGAAACGGGGGAAAGCCCCATCTGAAGTATTGCCCGTCTGTTTTCTACGCTCAGCTCGTGCTTTTCCTACGGCGAGTGATGAAACCCACGACAGCCAAACCTGCGAGGAGCATCGCCCATCGGAGGGTTCGGGTACGGCAGGAACAGTGTTTTGAGTTCCGAGGTAGACACCCCCGATCCCGGACGCTCCGAAACTACCCGGGTATTCAATTCCTGAGGGGGTGTATCTCAGGTGGATCCAGCCGAACGTATCCAAGGGGGTATGGTGGGTACCGCCAAAAGATAGATCGAACTGTTCGCTGAACGCAAGATAAAAACCGGCTGAGGTCGTCAGTGAATTAGGAAGCTCTACCGATTGCCCAAATTGTCCACTGGCTGGGTCCCAAGTGATCAATGGCTGAAAACCTCCGCTCGTAAATCGCTGCAGTGGAAAACTCCGTCCCGATAACGCTGCTCGGTGCCACATACAGATTTACATAGGGGACGAAGGCAGTGAGAGTTCCCATCTCGAAGGCGCCAAAACCGTAGGATTAAGACTGACCGCGAATCCGATCGAATCTGACCAACGCTTCCGATGGCGGCCGACTGCGTCAGAACACCGGGCTTCCAGTTTGCAGCGTCCACCCTTCCGCAATGCTCAAGGTGCACGTAGATGAAAACCCCATGCGAACCATGCAAAGGTTTGATGGGTAGATCAGCAGATGTGGGGCCGCATGCCGCGCTGAAGCGCGATTCGGAGGAACGGCGGTTCCGCGGCACAGACGAGTGGTGGATCTGCGAGCGCTGCGGATGTGGCTGGAAGCGCGAGGAGAAGGAAACAGGCTCCGGGCGAGGCCAGGGAATATGGGTTTTACAACGTCGGTGAATGTATTGCTCCTCCCGAGAACCGCGCGATTCGCGCACAAATTTTGCTGGTGGCCTGTACCTGAGCTTCGTATCGCGCAGGAAAAGGGAGCACAGCCGAAGCGAGGTACAAAGTATCCGGGCAGATAGCAGGGAAATGGCGTGGGAAAAGTCACCAAGACCGTGACCGAACGCCCGATTGTCTTTCGAGCGGAAAACGTGCGCGCGATTATCGCGGGCCGTAAAACGCAGGCGAGACGATTAGTAAATCTGCAGCCAGACGATGTGAATCGCGACGCCGACCTCAACAAGGTGAGGGGCACACCAGCCCCCAGCTTATGTCCTTACGGCGCCCTTGGCGACCGGCTTTGGGTGTGCGAAACGATCATACGCGAAGACGATGGCCGATGGCACTACGCCGCTGATAACAGAGCTCGTGCGTCCTCGCAAGTTCAAGGTCGCGCCGCTCACGGTTCTGTCGCCGCACCAAGCTCCTGCGGATACGTATGCGGCCGGCTACATGCCACGTGGAGTTGCCCGCCTCGTACTCGAAATTACAGATGTCCGCGTGCAGCGTCTGCACGACATCACCATCGAGGACGCAATTGCAGAAGGGCCTCCCTGTTGGTCATGTGGCGGACCCGTCGATGGCGTTGGCACGAAGGGTTGCGTCTGCTTCGGAAGTAAAAACGCTGCGAGAGCTTCATTTGTGATGCTTTGGGAGAGGTCACACGCCGAGACGGAGCCGTGGGCTTCGAACCCGTGGGTATGGGCAATCACGTTCCGGAAGATCGATGGCCCTCCGCGAGGCACAACGAAAAAAGTCGAGCCGGCGAGGGAGGAGTCGATCGAGGGCTCGGCGAGCCTACTTACCTGTCCGTTGCGGACAGGTCATTTTTCGATTGAAGGAGAAAGTGAAGGACGGGGTCGCGATGACGGAGCGTGCCGCGCTCACCGCGTCGTAGGCCCTACATGGCACTATCATTTCAGCCGCGGGGCCGATTCGTAGCGCACGATCATGGCGATCGCTTGTTCTTGAGATAACAGCCGTTCGAGTAAATTGGTGGTGCGTGTGGCGCATCCGTGCGAAATCGGCAGCTGCACCAGCCAACCTGCTCAATCGCGGTTTTCACCCGGCGCGAACGAAGGCGAAGCTGCGCCCGATGAAGTTCCATTGGCTGCGACATGCGTTCGGCTCTCACCTGATCACGGCCGGCGTGGATCTCAAGACGGTTTCGACGTTGATGGGTCATTCGTCCATCATGGTGACCGTAGACATCTACGGCCACATGCTCCAGGGCTCGGCGCGCGATGCGATCAGTCGCCTTGAGACTTCGATTGGTAGCAAAATGGTAGCAAGTTGATGATTCAGAGCAGGGCGATGACGAGGAAAACTTATCGCAACTACTTGTTTCAATTGGTGGGTCTGGAAGGACTCGAACCTTCGACCAAGGGATTATGAGTTCTCTTTCGCCCACACGCGCAAGTCGCTGAGTTGCAAGGTCTTCCTTGGCATTAAGCCCCCTCATAGCTCTGAATCTGCACGGGTTTTCCTGCTGTAACTGATAGAATCGATTTTCATCGAGTTGTATCGAGGGGTATGCACCGAGGTATGCACCAGAAAAAACCTTGGCGCAGGTTTTCAACGGGGATTCCGTCGCAGGTTTTCAAAAAGTCGTGTGGCCAAGGGTGTGAAACTCCCTTGGCGCGACGGCACCCGGTGCGGATGCATGCCCGTGCATACCTTAATGTCGGTCGCCAGTTCGCCAAGGAGCAGGAAGAATGAGCATGCAGAAAATCGAGTTCACCGAGGGCGCACTGCGTGCGATCGTCGGCCCGAAGAGCGGACGCGATTACTACCGCGACGCACGCGACGCGAAGCTCGCACTTGCCGTCACCCCCGCCGGCACGAAAACCTTTTTCACCACGGTGACGGTGCGCGGCGATTTCACCAACCGACGCATCACGCTCGGGCGCTGGCCCGACATGAAGGTCGCATCTGCACGTCGCGAGCTGTCGCGTGTGCGCGGCGGCGCAGTGGTCGGCGAGAATGAGATCGAGAAGAAGCGCACCCAGCGCAAGCGCGCCGAGCTGACAGTTGCCGCTGCGCTGGAAGAGTATCTCGCCGAGCGTCTGGTCAAGAACGGCTCACTGCCGATGAAGGAGACGAGCAAGGCCGATTACCGCAAGAAGCTGAAGGCGGCGCTCGGCGATCACTACAAGAAGTCGGTGTCGGCAATCACCGAGCGACTGGTCGCAAGCAAGAACACACGCTCTACCGCGAACGCCAACGGCATGCGCGTCGGACACGCGCTCTTCAGGTGGCTCGCGTCGCGCTACCCCGAGATCGTGGAGCGGAACCCGTTCGCAAAGCTCCGCGTGGAGAAAGCGTTGTATCAGCCGCCGCCGAAGACGACGTTCATCAAGGATGATCGCATTGGTGAGTTCCTGGATTGCCTCGACGAGAAGCTCACCAAAGAGAGCGCGCGTGTGTTGGTGCTGTTCCTGCTCTTCTGCGGCACCCGGATCACTGAGACGATGGAGCTGCTGTGGAGCAACGTGAACCTGCAGAAGGCGACGTTCTACGTTCCTGATCCGAAGAACCGCCAACCCAGCGCGCGGCCCCTGCCTGTGTTGATCGCGGACAAGCTGCGCGCGCTGAAGGGTGACGCTGCTGACACTGATCGAGTTTTCTCCGATCTCGATCCGTATGCTGTGTTCGCTGCGCTCGACTTCATGGCGAACGACAACAAGCGGGATGACGCGCCGGTGATCGAGGCGCGGATCAACCCGCACGATCTGCGGCGCACGTTCATTACGATCGGCGACAGCATCGATCTGCCGCCAAACCTTATCAAGCGGCTCGCGAACCACGCGCAAGCTGCTGACGTTACAGAGTCCTACAAGCAATACACCATCGAGCGGTTCCGCTCCGCGTCGCAGAGGATTGAGCGCGAGATCCTGCGCCTCGCGAAGCGCCCCGGCCTTGCCGTCGTCGCTGCTGCTGCGTAGGAATGCCCCGCAATTTGCGTCAGATCGCGCCACAAGCGCATGCAGGAGCTCGGACGCTGGAGGGGTCACTGCGGATGCCCACGCGCGTGAACGCCGTTAAACCGCGTTTCGGCAAGCGGTCCTGAATGCGAGAGCAGTGGCTTCGAAGCGACGCTCTGCCGGAATGGATGCCGGATGCGCTCCGGCGCGAATTCGCCGACCTTCTGCGCGATCTGCGCAGCTATTCGATCGATGAGGTGGTCGCGTTCGTCCGTGATCGCGAGAGGCTCCTGGAACTCGCGAGCGGCGACCAGATTTCACCGGACATGGCGTGGTTCGACTACCCGCTCGATCAGGAGCCGCGGCTCGATCGTCTCATCAACATCCTCGACATCGCGAGCCTGGGCCCGGAACAGGGGCTGAAAGCCCTTCTCAGTGAGACCTCTCTTCTCGGGTTGCGCCGGCAGCTTCGCCGCGAGCAGCAGAGCAAGGGCGGCGACACGCGCGGCGAGCAGATGACGCAGATCAAGGAGGATCACATCAAGCTCGTGCGCGAGACGGAAGCCAGCCTATGGAAAAAGCTGGACCGCCGGCCATTACACAGGGAACTCTGGGACGAATGCAGGAAGGTCGAGCCCACGATCAGCAGATCGACCGTCATACTCCACCGGCTCGGGCTACCCCCTACTTAACAGGTGGCTGTTAATCAGTAAGTAATTGATTCTTAAGAATTAAGCACTTGCATCGCGCGATTCACCTCGCTTACGATTCGACTCATTAGGGATCGATCAATGAGGTGACGGATGGACAAGAAGCGGCGCGGCAAGCTCGGCTCGCGTGTGAGCCGCAAGGTGGACGCGGCGACGCTGCCTCCCTTCGACGAGGATCGCCGCTCACTCCTGCAGGCCGACGCGTTTCTCGGCAACAAGCCGGGGACGCTCTATCACAAACGCTACCGTCGCGAGCCGCTGCCGGTCGCGGTCTACCGCGTAGGCCGCAGGCTGTGGGTCCGGCAGTCCGAGCTGATTGCCTACGTTGAGTCCTGCCGCGAGCCGGTTGAGGTCGCGGCATGAACGGCCCGCGCGCCCTGCAGTATCAGTGCCATCGCTGCGGATGGACCGGCGGCAATCCGCGCGTCATCGAGACGCACCATTCAGCGCGCACTCCGTATTGGACGCTCAGGCTGACGTGCGCGAACTGTCCGGTGCGATTGCCGAGGCGGTGATCGTGATGATGACCTCGCCCTTCGTGCGCTCGTCGAGCGCCGACCTTCTGCATCTGGAGCGCGGCAATCATCGACTGCGGTGCCCGGAGTGCGGTCGAAGCGAACGCGATCGCACTCTCGGCGTGAGCGTCGAGCACGACCGCGTCGTGTGGCACTGCTTCCGCTGCCAATCATGCAGGGGCACAGCGCCTCGGCACGAACAGCGCGTATACGCGCGCAAAAGCGCCTCACCCGAATCGGCCTGCGCCGAACCAGCACTTGACGCTCGCGACGCACTGGCGCTCTTTCTGGCGCGACCTCGAGCCCATTCGCGGCACGATCGCCGAGCAGTATCTGCTCGCTCGCGGCTGTGCTCTGCCTCCCGCCGATGGTGATCTTCGTTACGGCGAGCTGCGGCACCCGAGCGGCTACGTCGGGCCGTGCATGGTCGGGCTCGTGAGCGATGCCATCACGCGCGAGCCGATGACGCTGCATCGGACGTGGATCAAGGCAGACGGCTCGAAGGCGGCTGTCGATCCTCCGCGTCTTCTCCTGGGCAAACATCGTAAACAGGGCGGCGTTATCCGGCTCTGGCCGGACGATTTCGTTACGAACAGTCTGGCGATTGCCGAAGGCATCGAGACCGCGCTGTCGGTTGCCACTGTGTTCAAGCCGGTGTGGTCGTGCATCGACGCCGGAAACATGGGGGCGTTCCCGGTGCTGCAGGGCATCGAGTCATTGTTGATCGTCGCCGATAACGACCCGGATGGAATCACGGCGATGAACAAATGCGCGAAGCGCTGGCACGAGGCGGGACACAAGGTGCGCCTGGCCGTGCCGCCGCAAGGCAGAGACGCGAATGATCTCGCGCAGAAAGGTGCCGCATGAATCTAGCCGAGCTGATTGAAAACGCCCAGGAGGGATGGAGCGGTTCGTCAGAAACCGCGACACGCGCCCCCGCGTTCCTGAACTGGCGCGAGCTTGCCGGGAAGATACCGCCACCACGGGACTGGGCGATACCCGGCTGGCTCGGATTCGGGCACGTCACGCTGCTCGCGGGTGTGGGCGGCATCGGCAAGACGCTGCTCGCCGAGCAGATCGCGTCCGCCCTCGCGCTCGGCAGGAACTTCATCGGCGAGGTGCGCGAGCCGCTGACGGTGCTGGGCTGGTTCTGCGAAGACGACGGGGACGAATTGTGGCGGCGACAACTGCAGATTGCGAACTGGATGGGCGTGGAGCTGGATGCGTTCGCCGACCGGCTGCACTTCATGCCGCGCCTTGGCCTGGAGAACGAGCTCGTCGGCATCGAATACGGCAAGCTCGGGTTCTCGACATTGCTCGCCGAGCTGAGGGAGCAGGCACTCGACCTCGACGCGAGGATCGTGATACTCGACAACGTCGCCCAGCTATACGGCGGTAGCGAGAACGACCGGCATCAGGTTACGGTGTTCCTGAACGCGCTGACCGGCGCGTTGCCGGGGTGCGCCCTGCTGATCCTCGCCCACCCGTCGCGCGCGCAAGGCTCGGAGTTCTCGGGCTCGTCGGCGTGGGAGGCCATTGCTCGCACCCGGCTCTACCTTGGCGACCGACTACCCGACCAGAAGGCTGAACGGGCCGAGGAAGCGCCGCAGGATGACGTGCGCTACCTTTCCCGGCGCAAGGCGAACTACAGCGAGAAGGATTGGCGGCGCTTCACGTACCGCGACCATGTGCTGGTGCCCGACGAGATCGACACGCAGGGCGGCATCGTCGGCGTCATCCGCGCGCGCAACGCTGAGCGTGCGGTGCTCGCGGGGTTCAGGCGGCTGCAGGAGATGGGGATGCACCCGACCAGCGCCGCGAACAGTCCGCGCTACCTGCCCAAGCTCCTTGCCGCCTTCAAGCTCGCCGAGGGTAACACCAAGGAGGAGCTGGGTATCGCCATGCGCGAGTCGATGCTCGCGGACAAGATGCGCCAGTCAGACAACGTCGCGATCGGTCCAGACCGGCACCGGATCTCGGGCCTGCAGCTCGTCGAATGAGTGCGGGAAGTGATGCGGGAAATGGCGCGGGAAGTCTGCGGGATGTGCGGTGACACTGCGGCGGGAAGTGTGTCCCTAGGCTAGTTACTAGGGACACTTCCCGCAGCCGCAGGCAATTCCCGCAAGGGCAAATCCCGCGAAGGGTGAGGATGAGACCATAAACACCACCAGCAGCATCATCAGGATGATGTCCGACGAGATGCTAATTGAGGCCACCCACAAGCTGGAGAAACTCGTCGCATCGCTGGAGCCGACCGCGACGGCTGGAGTGCTGGCTACAGGGAAGCGCTTGATCTCGCCGCGCGCTGAACTGGAACGACGCCGAACGTGATATCGCGATGACGCGACCCGCCTGATCTTGGCCCCTGCGGTTACTGGAACGCCGGACGCAATACGGGCAGGGCTCCGCGTTGGTCACGGCAATGTCCGGGCCGATTGACACTCCCCTGAATCGGACCAAACGGCGAAATAGTGATAATCTATTACCAACTGACGCACGATAGGAGTTCATGTGGGCGACGATACCGCGAGTAAGGCGGCGGCGAACGCGGACTACACACGCGACAGTCAGGGACGATTCGCGCCCGGCGGTCGTCCGGGTCCGGGGCGCACTCCTGTGCGGGCTCTGCAAAGAATGCTGGAAGGCGCGAAGTTGTTGGTGCCCACAAAGGAGCAGGCCATCAGCGGCTTGCAGGTGCTGCACGCGGGCGCACCGCAAGCGGCAGCACGGTGCGTTCAGATCGCATCGAGAAGCCGGAACGAGACGGCTGCGCTCAAGGCAGCGGAGCTGGTGCTCGCCTACGCGCATGGCCTGCCGGTGCAGCGTGCGCTGATCGCGACGACGGGCATGGACGCAGCCAGTTCACCCGAGGAGAAGCGCGAGCGCCTGGAGCGCCTGCTTTCCCGAGTTCGGGATGTCTGCGGGAATGCCGCAGCCCCCATAGTCATCGACGTGCAGCCGAGCAATGCAGACGGGGGTTGAAATGGGGGTAGGGCATCAGATGCTGCAGCGTTTCATAGTGCAGTGTGGCGGAGGAGGATTCCTCCGCCTGTGGCCTGCGGTAACTCTTTCCAACAGGTACCTCTCCCTATGACAAACCAGCAAAGCGTGGAAACCCTACACCACGACTACACCGGGACCGGTCTCGCGGAAGTGCTGGACGAGCTGCGCCAGGGGATCGTGAAGCGGGGTTGGGTCAGTTACCCCGCCCCCGATCCCGCCACCGATCTCCTCGTGGATGCGCTGGAGCTGCCGGCGGGGATACCCATCATCGTGACTGAGATGCTCTACGACGGCCCGCCCGACCTGCCGGCGCAGGATCTCCCGAGCGTGCTGGCCCGCCTGCTCGTGCGCGTGCTGACGTGAGGCGCAGCCACCCCATGCGCCCGCCCTGCCACCCTGCTCCCCAATTCGACCCCCGGTGTAGGGGTCGTCGCCCCCGACGCGAGGCGAAAAAGGGTTCCTATGGTGTCTGGCAGGCGCGAGCCCTCATGACCGATTAGTCACCAAGGGAGTTTAACCAGCCATGACAATGAACTATGACCACGCCACCTCGCTGGAGGTGGCTGAGAAATTCGACAAGCGGCACGCCGATGTTCTGCGTGCCATTGATGAGCTGGAATGCTCTGAGGAGTTTCGACGCCTGAATTTTCAGGAGTCCTCCTACGAGGACGAGCAGGGCAAGGAACAGCCGATGTTCCGCATGACCGGCGACAGCTTCTTCTTTCTGGCGATGACATTTACCGGGGGCGAGGCGGCGCGGTTGAAGGAGCAGCTTATCGCGTCCTTCTTTGCGCGCGCGTCCAAGGCGGGCGTTGACCCCCTCGTGGCGTTTCCTGATTTGTTCCTTACCCAGAGTGGAGAACATTAGCCCATGACCGATACAGCAGCAGCCATCGCAGCAGCACCCGCACCCGCCCCGCGTGCCTTGCGCGTGGTCCACTCAGCCGACGAGCAGTTGCAGAAGCTGCGCGAGGCCCGCTCCGACTATGCCAGGAGCATCGATCAGGAGCGCGAGATCAAGGCAGCACTGGCCAAAGCCGAACTCGATTGCGATACGCACCTGTATGCGCGGCGCAGCGCAGTAGCGTGCCCGACAGCGTGGTCTTCGCGATCTCCGATGCCGTGGCGGTGTTCTATCTATGCCTGCTCAATCCGTGGTTTCGCCTGAAGCTGCTCGCGTTCGCGGCGCACCTGACGAACGTGGAGCGACGATGAATGACTGACGATCTTCTGCCGCGCATTCCCGGCGAATACATCGCCGACGCGCTGCTCACGCTGCCGCATCCGGAGTTCCTACCGGACGGATCGATCATGGATGCCTTCGTCACCGTGCCGGGGATCGGCCGCGTGCGGATCACGGCGCGGCGCATGAAGTCGAAGCGCGGACGTTCGACGCGTTACTTTTCGACGGCGGAGAGCGCCGTTATCGCGGACGATGAACGACGATGAAGCGCCAATGGCAAAGAAGGAACTGTGCCTGCACGCTGGCTCACCACAGGCTGCGGGCCGGTCCGGTAACCTTCTCTTGCTGCTGCGGCGCAAGCTGCTTCCGTCAGACTCTCTTCCACAGCATTACTTCTCTTCCGGTTTGTTCACATCCGGCACCGCATCCGCGCACAGCGGGCAGGTGCGAAATAGGCCGCTCTCAGTCCAGGCTTTGTGGACGGCTTCGTGGTCGGTGATGACATCTGCACTCCCGGCTGGGTTATCAGACGATTGCCATCTGCGAAGTGTTTTTGGCGAGTTCACATAGAATCCATGGGCACGATGCACGTCCAGCCCGGCACGTTCGCAATGTGCGGAAAAGCGAATCACCCGCACCAAAAAAAAGCCCGACCCTAATTCGGATCGGGCAACTTACTTCTAGGGGGAACTTGATGCGCCGCGATTGTGGTCCCAGGCCGCAACCAATGTGCGGGACTTTGTCTCACTTCCCAAAAAACGCCCCGGCGGCCTGTGTGGTGCGCGGCGGGGCGGCCGCCAGACAGGGGAGTCCGAAAACGGCGGCAAGCCGCTACCTTACTCCAAACCGGCATAGCAGCCGCTCACGTGTTACTTCTGGACGGCGCAGGGCGCAGTCGTCGTTAAATGAAAAGCCCCGCCGAAGCGAGGCCATGTCATTCTCACCGCGACAATGCTGGCGTTATGCAGCCAGCACGAACCGCTTTGCGGTGCCGGGCCGGGCTCGGCTTGCGAGTATTGCGGCCTGACGTGCGTGCGCAGGGGTTAGGCTGCTTCAGCCGCGTTGGACGCCTTCTCCGTTATCGTCACCCAGCTTGCCCCACCGGTTGCTGGCGGCAGACAACGCAGCGATCTGCGGCCTGTGGCGGCTCGCGAACAGGTTGTCGAATGCCTCCGCGATGACCCCGTGCATGGTGCGGTCCTCTTCGAGCGCGATCGCCTTCAGCGCCTTGCGTACCTCGGGCGCGAAGAACGCGCCAATCAGGATCCGTCCGCCCCGCGACGGCGGCGGTACCGGAATTCGCGACACGTTGCGTACGTTTCCGGGAGCCGCGGCGGCGGGCGTGGTGACCCGCATACCTTCGGTGAGCGACTTGGGCTTAGCCATGGGGGCCGCTCTTCAACAGTTGAGTGATATAGCCGGGAATCATGGTCATGCTCCTTTGGCTTTGGATAAATTCCTTGATGGCCCAACTATAGGCAAACCCAGGAGAGCACGTCGGTCCGCGCCCGCCAATCTCTTGACTCGAGACGCCAGCAGCATTGCTGCGTGTGGAAAAAATCAGGCGAGCAGAGTTGTAGACGCACAGCTCGAGCTGAACGTCACGTCGGTCAGTTCGCCCCGAAGGTCTAACGCTTGGCGGTCAAAGCTAAGAGCTCTGCTTTTTGAATCCTTATATTAGGGGCTAACGATGACATGACGGAGAATGCTGATGGCAAACACGAACCTCCTTGCACTCGTGCATGCGCGGTCCCGAGAGGTCACCTGCATTTTAGTCGCACTCGGCATTGCCTGTGCCGCGCCCGCAGGAGCGGCAGACGTGATCAGCACGGACCGTCCCGATATCGCGGAGTCACGCGCCATCGGAGGCCAGGGACATCTCCAGATCGAAACGAGCAGCGCACGCGGCCACTACGGCGATGCTGGCGCAAAGGCAACGATTCTCACGTCACCTGCGCTCGTGCGATTCGGCCTGCCAGACGATCTGGAGGTTCGGGCGGGGCCGGACGGATACACGCAAGCGGACGTGGATGATCTGCGCGCGAACGCGGACGAGCAGGAGACAGGCATTTCGGATCCCTGGTCGGAAGTGAAGTTGCGTCTCGTGGAGGGCGAGGGTCTGCGGCCCGCCATCGCCGTGCTCGTCAACCCCGACATTGATCCGGGCTCCCGCGCGGCATTCCTGAGACCGTCGATTCGCAGCACGCTGGATTGGCGGCTGCCGCACGCCTTCTCGATCGGCGCGATGCCCGGAATCGTATATGACAAGACCGAGGGCCAACGCCACGCGGCGGGCGTTCTCGGCGTTGCTCTCGGGAAAGCGTGGACGACACGCTTCGTGACCCACATCGAGACCACCGCGGAGCACATCGCTTCCTCGAGTCACGGCGGGTCTACCGTCACCTACAACTTCGGTGGAGCCTACTTGCTGCGCGACGCCGTGCAGATCGACTCCGCGGTGTCATGGGGCGCCAACAGCGATCCAGCGGATCTGGCGTGGACGATCGGACTGTCGGTGAAGTTCTGACGGGGATCAACACGCATGATCTGAAGACAAATTCAACGAACTGCTAGCCGGGTAGTGAGCGCAGCCGAGTCTGCCAGTCGCGCGCGCATAATCGATAGAGGCGCGTGAGGCGCCGCCGATCACTGCTGCTGCTGCGGAATCGGTTATCAGGTTGGTGCTCTAATATTGGGAGGCGAGGCCCGGCGTGTGGGGCTCGAACCAGGTGCCACGTCAGGCGCTCATCAGGTGCTCGACGAATTGCTCGCCCGAGGCAGGCACACGCGGCCCGGATCGCCCCCCGGTGGACTGGTCGTCGCCGACCTCGCCTGAAGAAAAAGGAGGCTCATCAGGGATGGAGGGCGCCAACCGCGTGACCGTTTCCCCAGCAGGAGCTTGCCCCCGGCGAAGATCTGCGTACCTGCGGCGCGGCGCTGCAACCTATCCGTTTCAGCCTAGATTGAGAAGTGGCTTCACACCGAACGTGATCCCTGCGCGGCAGCGCTTTCAAGAGCGTAGGCGTCGGCGCTGGTTTCAACGAAGGCGAACTGATATTCAAGGCGATCGTTGATGTATGCCCTGGTCAGGCTATCGAGCGTCAGATCGCCAGTCGCGAATTGGGCTAACTGGTCTGGTTTGAGCGATGGAATGACGAGCCGATTCGCCACGTAGACGCAGAACTGATCGCCACTTAATTGACCCGATGCGTGACTGGCAAGGCGTGTGACGAGGCCGAATTTGAGCTTCTGTGAGCCCAGCGCCTTCTCGAATTCTCGGCCCGACATGCCGCAATATATAAGCGTCTCCCCATCCCATACGACATAGACGCCTGCTGCCACGGCTGGAACTTCCGCGTTTGGCCAGTCCGAGAACTTGTGTCGGCGAGAGAAATCCGGCATTGGGTGCTGTCCCCCATCTCTCGACGATAATACAACGCGTTGCTGTCGAGGCCGGCGTGTGGGACTCGCCCGAGGTCCCACGCCATGAGCTCATCAGGTGCTCGACGAATCGTAGGCGAAGCAGGGACACGCGCCTATCGCCCCGGTGGACTGCTCGTTGCCAGTCGTGAGCCGAGCAGATTGAGGCCGACCACGCATCGCCGCCAACGGGGACGCGCGGCCGGTAGAAGAAGCAAGAACGATTCCAGGGCATCGATACGTCGTAGAAATGCCCGCCTCGCGCAAGCGCTCCCGTGATCGCACCCGGGTCGTAGCGCTCGGCGAGCGTGCCGTGATGGAAGAACCCGGCCGCTTCCCTCCGGCCTCTGCCGGCCATGTCGTAGCACAATCCAAAGGCTCTGGACGGTTGGGTGCCCACGCGAGGCGCACCAGGCATTCGCTTGCACCGGAGCGCACCGCGCGCAGTGCGGCCTCGCGCGCCGCGTAGCCGCCAATGCGGTCAATGTGCGTGAGGTGCTTGCCCGAGAGCGCGCCGCCGCCGATCGGAATGCGCGGGCCGTAGAAGTCCATGGCGAGCTTGCGCCCTGTCTGGCCGTTGTCGCCGTCGCTGCCGGCGTGCACCATCGGTCCGTTGGCGTTGAGCATCAGCTCGACTTCGTCCCAGGGCGCCGCCCAGCGCGGGTCGTCGTCGCGCAGCCGAACGTAGGCATCTTCGAGCACACGCGCGATCGCACGGCAAACTTCCATGAACGCGATGGCGTCGCTTTGCTGCAGCGTCACCAGCACGTGCTCGAGGGTCCAGCGCCGGCCCTCCTCGCGCACGCGCACCATCAACTTGCCGTCCGGTCCCTGGCCCGCGAGCAACCCGTTCCGGCAAGAGTGCAGCAATGCCTCCCGCAGCGCGTGCGCGAGGAAGTGCTCGGGCGGCAGGTAGCGGAATGCCGCCTTCGAGCTTGAACGGTCCGGGGTTGTCGCCGTGGGTGGCGGGAATGCCCTTGGCGCCGGGTGAATTGCGAGTGCCGACGGATTTCTTAAGGTCGCTCGCGAGCGCTTCGATGTCGTCCGCGACGAGGCGCCCGGCGTAGAGCGCGTGCCAGGCGTGGGCCCACTGCGGAACAACGTTGGCGGGATAGCTGTGACGCGCGTACCAGTTGCTCTCGGCCGCGTTCATCGGCCGCAGCAGTTTGGCCAGGTCCTTCGCATCGGCGTAGTAGCAAGACATCTCGCCGAAGCGTCGGGGCCGTACTCGCGGTGGATGATGGCGTTGATCACCGCGTCGAACGCGAGGTGGCGCGCCGGCGTGAGCGGCGTTCTCTGCTCGGTGTGGCGCAGGAGCACGTGCAGGAACTCGTGGCAGATCACCGCTTTCACTTTTTCGTCAGAGCGGCAGTGCCTGGACACGAACGTCAGGTTCACGAGCAGGCGCGGGCGCTCTTCGCAGGTGACGGCGAGCGTCGGAACGCTGTCGGTGAAGCACACGTCGAGAACCTTGAGCGCCGCCCGGATCGCGAACGGGTTCTCGTCGATCAGCTCGTCGAGCAGGCGGCGGAATCGCTCAGCCTCTTGATCATCGACGAACTTGGCTTCGAACCGATGGATCCTCAGGAAGCCAGTGCCTTCTTTCGGCCTGGTGACCTAGCGCTACGGCCGCGGCTCGATCCTCATCACCACCAACAAGTCGGTCGCGACTGGCCGGAGCTGCTCGCCGGAGATGAAGTTCTCTCCACCGCTATCCTCGACCGGCTCCTGCATAAGGCGCACGTCCTCAACATCAAAGGGAGAAGCTATCGACTACGCGACCTGGAAAATGCACTGACCGCTTCAAACGCCTGACAAACCCATCAACCCGCAACTTGATCTGTCGCCGTAAGCCGCAAGAATAGGTGTCGCTTGACAACGTGCGCTCCGAAAACGCAGAAAGCGGCCAGCGCCGAAGAGTTGCCGCAATTGCTCGATGGTCTGCGCGCGGCGATCCTACGTGCGGGTTGGTTCTCCTCCGCGGCTCCAGATCCGGTCGTCACGATCATTGCTCGACGAGATGCAACTGCCGCAGGGAGTCACCATCATTGCGACCGTGCTCGACCACAACGGCCCCATCATCGACTGCACGCCGCAGACGATCGAGACGGCATTGCTGCGGATGTGGTCGCGCACACTCTGGGCCGAAAAACGCGGCATTACATGTACGACGTTTAACGAGAAGGGTTCTCCTACGCGTTGCTCCGACCTGGACGGTACCTGGATATCCACGACGCGTGCCGACGCAGCCAGCGCGCATCTTGAATGGAATTCGACCCCTGGTGGCGTGGTCGTCGCCTCACCCGTCTAAGAAAAAAGGAGGCTCATCAGCAAGCAACAGCTCCGAGTTAACTGTGAGAGTTCGCCGTGTGCTTTAATCTTCGGATCCCGGATGCACGCGGCCGGCGCCTTCATACGTAGGCTACCAACCGCTGTCGGGGGTGATACCTCGGCGAAGGCTGCCGCACCACCACGGGTGAGCTGTCGGACCCGGACGCTCAGCCGCTTCCTCGACCGCGGACGAGTTGAGCCAACTTCGGTTCAGGTGCTTGCGGAGGTTGTGAAGTCTTGCTTTGGGCCAGCCTCCGACGTGCCCTCGCGAAGGTTTTTCGAATATCCGTGGCACTGCTGTGCCTGTACTTCCACTTCGGGTCGAGTATGCTCATTGAGATGTTTAACGCCAAGAGTCCGGTAACAGGTCTGGGCGGCTCATTGCCGACGACATGCGAGTGAGTCACCATGCCGCAGCGTATGCCACAGCGCCAGGTTGGGCGGAAGATTAGCCTCGCAAACAGGATTTCCTGACGATGAGCCAGGTTGGCACCCTGCCGATGAATGTCACGTCGGGCTTGAAGCGATGCCACTGTGTGCCACAACCTTCGCACTTGTAGATCTCGACGGCGCCGCTCTCACCCGAGCGCGAAGTGCGTAGCACGAGCGAGGTGGTCGGTCCCATCGTCGTCGGCTTATCCAGCACTCTGTTACAGGCATCACATGTCATGGCGTGCTCAAAAAGGAGTTGGCAGCCGTGCGCCGGCCGGGTTTACCCGATGCGCTCCCCGATGACAGTTATGAGCATGACGGCGAGCACCAGCGCCATTAGAAAACCGACAAGCTCTTCATCCACTGAATGGTGTCTCACCGCGCCTCCCACCGTGCTGATGACACAAAGCCAGTATGGGAAACGTGCGTCGGAAGCGGGAATGCAGGAATACACCAAACGACTGAGGAATGCACTAAACGACTGAGGAATGCAGCGACGTGACAGTGCCGGTGTGGACAGCGCGCTCCACCCGACGTGCCGCTGGTCTACTGAATGGGTCGAGGGTTGCGATCCACGCGGGTCATGCTGCCGCCAACGCGCGACCGCAAAATGCGGGCCGCGCTGCGTCGGCGTGTGTGATAGGGCAACCGGCGAAACACTACCGGAGGGTTTCGCCTACATGCGCCCGAGGTCTTCGATTGCGTCTATCACCATCCCGGTGCCGACAGCGATCAGGAGGATATCGCTCGCGACGCGCACGTAGCGATAACCGGCGCTCGGCGGAGGAAGCTGGACGATGATTGCTGAAGGAACGTCGTAGTAAACGACACTCCTGGGTATTGGCTGTCCGACGTGCCACTTCTTGGCTTGGCCTGGTGGCATGCAGCCATTCCGCTTGTTCGAGAGCCCTGGCGGGCACTTGCCCCGGCGGAATTCCTGCTCGTAAAAGTCGTGAACAACTACGCGGTGACGGTCCGAGAAGTGTCGAGCCTGATGCTTAAGGTCTTGCTGGCGATCATCGTTCTGACGCGCGTGCTGACCTTTTCCTTTCTCATGGTTGTCCTTTTTAGCGAACGCGGGTAGAGCGCCGGTCAGACTCAGCGCACCGACGAGAGCGGTAAGGGTCACACCAGACAAAATTCGGCGAAACATACCTGATCCTCCAGTGAGCGACTTCGGACAGGCAATGGTGCCTTACTCTCAAAGGCAGTTCTCGGTGCTAATACCGCTTGCGACAAACGAGCTTCAGCTTGCCGCTCGCGCAGCCGTCCAGGGTTCCGCCCTGATGATCATCCAGCCCCGTTTTGGACTGACCTGTAAAAGAGATGCGGCTCGCATTGCGTTCGGGTGTTCAGTCCATCCTCGACACCTTCGATCAGACTCCGGATCGGCGCGAAGCGCACGGCACGCTCCAGCCGCTGCTGCAGGAACTCTGCGCAAATCCACAGTTCGTCTTTGATGCATTCAGGCATTTTCTAGCGACTCCGGATGCGCTCTCGCACAGACGGCTCACCTTGCCATTGTTTGAAAGCGGCGACGTTTCGGTTGCGCTCCACATCTTCGCACCGTTGCGTGATGGAGCTCACAACATCGCCTGCGACAACCTCCACCATCACGTCTGGCGGGTGCTCACAAGTGGTGTGATCTGCGGTGGCTACCACTTCATCGATTTCATCCGGCGCAGCCACGAGGACCGCGATGGTGAAGCAGTCCTCCTGCAGATCGACAGAATCTCGGACCACGCTGAGGGCCAAGTGCGGAGGGTCGACTCACACACTCCCCATGTGGTGTTCCGGCCGGAGTCTCTGTGCTGCACTCTTGCCGTTTGGAGCGCTGACCGCGCACTGTTTAGTCAGACGGTGAAGCGCCGCATGGCCGCATTTCCCCACGTTCGGCACGCGGCTGTGCGCACAGCCCATTCCATGCGTTTGGGCGGCATACTCGGGCTTAAATGCCGTCCGCGGCCTCTACTTTCGTCCGGAGGGCGGACGGATCGTCGAGGCGAAAGGATACAGGACCCCGAACGACGGCGAGCCGCACGAGGTCCTCGCCTGCATTCTGCGCGTGATGCAGCTTCTGCGGTTTGACGGCGAAACCTTCCTACGGGGCCTGTCGAAGGACAGCCCACCCAAGGTAAGCGCGCTCATCGACGCGATGCTCGCTGGCAAGGACGTCCTTGAGGCGACTGTGTGGGGCGATTGGCGCCATCGCTTTTCGGAGACGCAATCCTTCAGGCGCTCAAGCAATAAGCGGGACCGCTGCGCTGGCAGTGCCGTTCTCGCGCCAATGATCCTTGCCGCTGTCCTGAACGGTATTCGACCTCACGGGTGCCGCGCGACATTGCGACTCTAGCGCGGCAATCGACCCCGAAATGAACCGCCCCGGGATTCCCGGAGACTCCAATTCTTGAGAGAGGATGGAGTCTATGAGCACATCGAAGAGGTTTTCCCCGGAAGTCCGGGAACGAGCGGTCCGCCTGGTATTCGAGAACGCGGCCGAACACGATTCACAATGGGCCGCGATCGACTTGATTGCCGACAAAGTGGTTGCACAGCCGAGACGCTGCGCAAGTGGGTGCGCCAGGCCGAGCGTGACCAAGGCCGACGTTCAGGATTAACGAGCACCGATCGTGGTCGGCTTAAAGAACTCGAACGCGAGAACCGTGAATTGAAGAGGGCGAACGAGATTCTGCGCAAGGCGTCAGCTTTTTTTCGCCCAGGCGGAGCTCGACCGCCGACCGAAGTGATGGTGTCGTTCATTGACGCCCACCGTGCCGAGTACGGGGTCGAGTCGATCTGCGCCGAATTGCCGATCGCCCCATCGCAATACTACGAGCACAAGGCGCGTGAAGTCGAACCCGCGCGCTTGCCGCCGCGGTTGCAGCGCGACCGGGGGCTGGTGCCGGAAATCCGCCGCATTCACGAGGAGAATTTCGGCGTCTATGGCGCGCGCAAGGTGTGGCGCCAGCTCGGCCGCGAGCGTTTTCCCGTTGCTCGTTGTACAGGTGGAGCGCCTGATGCGTTTCGCTTGGCATTGAAGGCGTGGTACCCGGTCGTAGATGTCGCACAACGATCCCAGCGGATTGCACTGAGCGACCGCTCGATCGAGTGAATCGCCAGTTCCAGGCGAGCCGACCTAATCAGCTGTGGGTGGCAGACTTTACATATGTCGCCACGTGGTCGGGTTTCGTGTACGTCGCTTTTGTTATCGACGTATTCGCCCGGCCCATATCGGCTGGCGCGTAGCGCGATCTATGCACGCCGAGCTGGTGCTGGATGCACTGGAGCAAGCGCTGTGGTCGCGATCGGGAATCACCGGCGTCGTCCATCACAGCGATAGTAAGAATACTATACCTTGTTCCTGGGCAGCTCATCCTCACAGCGATGGACCGACCGGGGCTGGTGCCGCCGGGTGTCCTGGGTCGCCTGACCCCGCACTCCGACCGACCCTGATCCGTGTCTTTCCCGGACCTGTCGGCTGCCCGGGAACATCTTGCGGCGAGGGCTTTTTCCTCGCCGATGTGTGTTACCCGAGAAGGGCCTGACTTCTGTCTCGTTACTGTCCTGTCCAAGCATCCGGTCTCGGCGAAGACGTTGATACTGCCGTCGAACTGGAGGATGGCTATATGAAAATCTCGTCAAGGAACTGCCGCTCGCATCGTCGTAGGTGGAGTCGACACACACAAGGATCTGCATGTGGCCGCCCGCGGTTGATGCAACCGATAGTGTTCTGGAAAGCCATTGCTTCGCAACGACGCGACAGGGCTACAAGCAAATGCTGGTATGGATGCGCTCCTTCGGCGAAGTCCGATGCATCGGCATTGAGTCAACCGGCACCTACGGCGCAGGGCTACAACGCTACATGCAAGATGCCGGCGTCGGAGTGATACGAGGTAACGACACCAGACAAGCACGATCATCTGCGCCGGCGCGGCAAGGACGACGATCTGGATGCCCAAAACGCAGCGCATCAGGCCTGTCGCCGGCAAACGCACGGTTACGCCCCAAGAGCCGAGACGGGATGATCGAGTCTCTACGAGTGCTCAAAGCATGTCGCAAGACCAGCAGTTGCAGCGCGTCGCGTCGCACTCCAGATGATTGCACAACACGATCGTGTGCGCACCCGACGAGCTGCGCGAGACCCTGCGCACGTTCAGAAGTATGCGACTCATTCCGGACGCTCGCTGCCTGGCGCCCGGACCTGTGCGACTATCGCAGCATGATATCGGCCTACCAGAATCACGCTGCCGAATCACTTGGCCGGCGATATCTGGAGTTACATGACGAGATCGCAGATTTGGACACCATGATCCCTGCCCAGTGTCGACGAACTCGCTCCGGCACTCGTCGCGCGCAACTCGGATCGGCCATGAGTGTGCCGCGCAACTGCTGTTGACTGCAGGCCATAACACAGAACGGTTTAATTCAGAGTCCGGCTTTGCCGCACTTTAGGCGTGAGCCCCGTGCCAGCCTCTTCTGGGAAGGTGACTCGTCACCGTCTGAATAGGGGCGGCGATCGGGCGGCGAACAGCGCGCTTCACATTATTGCCATCTGCCGACTTCGCACCGATCCGAGACGAAGGCCTATGTTGCTCGGCGAATCGCCGAGGGCCTTCCAAGCTCGAGGCGATCCGCTGTCTGAAGCGATATATTGCACGCGAGGTATTCGCCATTATTCGTCAGCGTACACAGAGATCCGGCACTTGGGTCATGGCTTGACACATAGAAGGGCGTCCGCGGCAGTCAGTATCTGTCGATTCGCTACTCCGAACGGCTCGCTGAAGCCGGTGCTGAACCCTCGGTGGGCAGCGTCGGCGATTCCTACGATAACGCGCTCGCCGAGACGATCATCGGTCTCTACAAAACCGAGGTGATTCATCGTCGCGGCCCTTGGCGTCATCTGGAGGCGGTGGAATCGCCACGCTCGAATGGGTGGACTGGTTCAATCATCGACGACTGCTCGAGCCGATCCGAAATATCCCGCCGGTGGAGCTTGAGGCGGCGTACTATTATTCAACGGGTCGCTGCCCATGGCAGCCTGACTCAAACCCGGAGGCCTCCGGAAAAGTCGGGGCGGTTCAGAAACGGT
>CAWEHH010000034.1:0-183495 GCA_963808765.1 uncultured beta proteobacterium | reverse complement strand
TGCATAACGGTGATTCGCCAGCAATGTGAATTCCATGTGCGGCGAGTCATGCCACGTGCAGTCGCCGCGAAGCTACCTGTCTCTTCCGGCGAGAGCGTGTATCGGCGACAAGAATGCCGGCGAGCGAGGCGTCATGCTGTCGAAGATCACCCATCTCACGTTCGTGGGCACTGAAGTCTGGCCATAGACGCCGAACCCGCCGATACGAACGTCCTCGGCGCCGATCACCACTTCCGTGAGCGGTGCGAACATGTCCGCTTGCGTTCGGTAACTGGTTCCCTGATGCTCGAACAGAATCTGCGCATCGACGTTTGTTACGTTGATGAGGACGAACACGAGCGTAGCGAGCGATCTCGAGAGATCGAAATTCAGAAGCACTTCTCCTCCTTCTTATATTTTTATAATTGTGTCGCGTATCGTGCCGAAGCACGCATCGCGGCGAGATGCGATCAGCGATGCGATATCGGCGTGTCGAAGCCGGCGAAGACCAACACATGGCGCAAGGCCACTGATAACGACGACTGCACGTGAGACGCGAATGCCGCCGCCGTATCAGTGGATTCCTGGTGTCCGCTCAGAGCTTCTGCATGATCGTGTCCGCGAAGACAGATGCATGAAACGTCCCCGCGAGCGAATCGTGCAAACAGAGCGTGGACACTTTTCCTCCCTCGATGAAACTTCTCTTTTTTGTGACTTCAGGATTCGCTCGCAGTCCGTCATTTGCGTCGACGACCTCGAGTGAAATCCCGCGTGCATCGTAGTGATGAGCGCGCGGCTTTCCTTTAATCTGCGCTAAGCGCATGACGACTTGCGCGATGCAAACGAACTGAAGAATCGATTGCGGGGATTTTTTCCAACGCGAGTCTGTGCAGATGATTTCGGAACACATGCGTCGCGCATTCGGTGATCCATGTGTTCGTGTTCCACCCACACGTCGTGCATTCGCTATCGACGCATTCTCGTTTCACACGCACACGTTGATGTGCGCACGGTCATGTCGCATCGACGCGATCCGCGACGCACGACGCTGAACGATATGCAGCCTTCAGCATTCGCTGCAATCGAAGTTCGCTCCCGAACTCTCGGTGGCACATTGCCTGCAAGCGATGAGAGCGGATTCACGTGCTTCTCTTCTTATGACTTGCCTCACGGAAACCATGGCCGCTTCGAACGAGTATGCGAGGCGCCGGACGCGTGCCGGACAACAACAATATGAAGGATGAGGAGAAGAAATGAGGAAGCTGCTATTTACGGCAGTGTCGCTGGCGTTGAGTGCCGAGCGTGAATGCCGATCCATTGACCGCGACTCAATCGATACTCACCGGATCGATCACTCGATCCATCTCGGACACGAGCATAACGCTGAGCCGCAACGTCACCCGTTCTTAAAAGCCTGTCGTTCGGCATGTTCGGCCCAGGTACCGGCGTATTCGTCGGCGTTTCCTCCGGCCTGACATTCAATACAGGAACGTTGACATTGAGCGCGTCCGGAACGTAGACGAACGGAACTGGTCCTCTCTCGTTCGCGCTCCGCAGGAACGATCTCTGCGAGCTCCGACTTGCCTGGTATTACCGCTTTCGGTTCGATCCACGCGCCGCTTGCGAATCGTGCACGGACGGTGAGCGGATGTTTTCCGGCGGCAGTGACCCAATCTGAGCGACAACGCCAGACCTGAGCAGAACCGGCTAACACGTGGCTCAGTCCTGCCGCCACAGCCGGCGCAGCGAGTCTCGACACCTACGTCGGCGCTGCCAGCCTCGCATCAACGCTCACGGTGACACCGTCGATCTCTCTCACGGACGAGCAGAGGATCAGTGCCCAGACCGCCAGAATCGCGGTCGATGGTCTGAAGGGGACTCAATCTCTCACCTACTCCTACCTGCGGCATGCCGACGCATCGTTCGCGAACGGCGCCGACGCGAACAGCCTGAGCGAAGTCGCGTTGACGCCCGGCAATGCGCTCAGCTTCTCGGTCTTCAACTTCGGCGACGCATCGACAACGAAGCTCGATTTCGTCGGCCTTCAATGCCTGAGCGGTGATTGCAGCGTCTTCAACGTGAGCATGCCTTCGTTCCAGGACTTGCTCGCGGGCAATAGCGTCGCCGGGTAACGCGGCGCTCGCTACCAGCGCGGTGGGCAATTACGGCGCGACGTATGCCCTCACCTTCTCTGACGACACCGCTGTCGGGGCCGCCGCGAGCCATTTGACGAACACGCTCACGCTGAGCCTTCAGGGTTCTGTCCCGCCCGTGCCGGAACCGGGCACATGGGCGATGCTCGGCTTGGGACTGATCGGACTCGCTTTCCGCTGCCGCAGGAACCAGTAGTCGATCGCGACCCCGCTGCACGCTCGAGCACTCCATTTCTCCAGCTTCTTTCATCGCGTGACTTCGCTCGCGAGGTCATCGATGAGGATGGGCGTGTCTATGTGAGCTCCACAGACGAGAGCTGATCGTGCGAGCGCGATGGCGAAAGCGCTCGCGCCGATCGCCGTCTGGCATCGTCGCATGTGTGATGAGTTGCACATTTCCTGCTTTGCTTCGCGCGAACCGGAGGCCTCCTTTTCTTATGACTTTCCTCACGGAAAGGGCGACTCTGCGGAAGGAGTATCCAAAGCACCCGGACGGAATTCCTAACTCGGGATCACAGCAGGAGCATGGAAATGCGCAAATTGATCTACACGGCTGTAGCGCTGGCATTGTCGGCCGGCGTGCATGCCGCGGACCTGACGTCCACACAATCGGCCGGTATCGGTTCGATCTCGATAGGCATCACGCCGCCGTCGTCTTCAGCCTTATATGACGGTTCCACGGGTTCCACACCGGCTACTCGAGAGGTAACGCGCTCATTATCGTTCGGTCAGTTCAATGCCAGTACCGGCGTGCTGACCGGCGTCTCCTCGGCACTCACCTTCACTGGCGGATCCATGACGTTGAGCCCGTCGGGCTCCAAGAACTCTTGGGCTACTCCTTCGTTTTCGTCGAAAGGAAGCGTGACGGCGAGTAGCAACCTTATAGGGCTGTCCATCTTCGGACCCATCAATGAGGACGCTCAACAACTCTTGCAGCGGTAGTTCCAGTGGAAGCCGCTGTTTCCAGAGTGGGTCCAACACGAACTGGAACAGCAATATGACGAAGACTGACAACACCTGGCTGAATCCTGCGGGACGGTCAGTGCTGGCAGTCTCAACAGTTATGTCGGCGCAGGTAACGTGACATCAACGCTGACAACGAAAGCCTCGGTAAACCTCAACTCGGAAACTGACGTAAGCAGCCAACGAGCGTATGTGTCCCTTTCGAATCTCACCGGCAACCAGTCCCTCACGTATTCCTATCTGCGCCACGCCAACGCATCATTCGCAAGCGGCGCGGATACGAACAGCCTCAACCCGACGGGGCTGACGACCGGCAGCCCGCTCGCCTTTTCCATCTTCAACCTGGGAGACTCATCCACAACCAAACTCGATTTCGTCAGTCTTCAATGCCAGGGCGGCGATTGCAGCGCTTTCGGCGTGACCATGCCGTCGTTCCAGGACCTGATTGCGGGCGGCAGCGCCGCGGGCTCTGCGACGCTTCTCACCGGCAATGTCGGCAATTACGCCGCGACGTATCTGCTCACGTTCTCCGATGACACGGCAGTCGGCGCCACTGCAAGCCATCTCACGAACACGCTGTCGCTGCGCGTCGAAGGATCGGTGGCTCCAGTGCCGGAGCCGAGCAGTTGGGCGCTTTTGAGCCTCGGCTTGATCGGGCTCGCTTTCCGCTGCCGCCGGAACCAGTAGTCGTTCGCGGCTGCTGTACGCGACACTCCCTCGCCCCGGATCGGGGAGAGGGTGGGGTGAGGGGAATCGGCCTGGGTTAAGAGCAATACTCCCTCGCCCGCATCGGGGCCGGATGGTCAAGGCAAGCTGTTCTGTGCCTAAACAGCGTGGTGCGAACCACGCTGTTCGTTGCTTGCTTGAGGCTGTTCGCTACGCGAAGTTCTGCTTGCGGCGGGCGATGTACCCGATCACCGAGAAAGGGATGGTGATGTCGTAGCGCGAACCGGCGGTCCGTTATGCTCGTCAGGGCGATATACAATTACACGGCAATTGCACAAGGCTGACCGTCATGACCACCGCCACAGCACGCAAACCGAACAGACGCCGCTCGCGCGAAACAGAAACTGACGCTGCGCCGAAATCAACCGCCTATGGGCGAGCAGTATTGCGCGCAATCGACCGGATGAAGGCCGCCGGGCCATGGGAGTTCGGTCGTAAGCTGAGTGAGCGATACTTCAAACGGTGAGGTACCTGCTCGACACGTGCATCATCGAAGCATTGCTCAAGGAAGAAGCGGGCCACGAAAACATCCGCGCGCATATCGCCACCGCCGCGCGCGGATCACTTGCCATCTCGGCGTTGACCGCAGTAGAAGTCTGGACCGGCGTCACCGGCGCGCGACAACCACGCGCAAAGCGCATCGCCTTCGAGGGTTGGCTCAAAGTCATGCGTGTCGCTGCATTTGATGCTGCCGCAGCTCGCCAGGCGTTCCTGGTCCAGCGGTATCTGCGGCAAACCGGTCAACAGATCGGTCGCACCGATCCCATGATTGCGGCGCACGCCATTGCTGCTGATGCAATCTGCGTCACTGACAACGTGCGTCATTTCCTGCGCATTCCCGGGTTGAGGATCGAGAACTGGCTGCGCGTAACGTCGTGACCGCAGGACCTCGCCGCAGGAAGCGGCGTTGCCGGCACGACGGACCTCTAAGGCGCTGCCAGCAATTGCGCGGCGACCTATATAGCCGCGTGTTCTCGGACGATACCCGTCGGCGCGACCAAGCGCACATGAAGACACACTGCTCCTACGTGCAGAGCGTGCCGCCGTGGCGCCCGTTCTCGAGCCAAGCAGTTGGGCGTTCTTGAGCCTCGGCTTGATCGGGCTCGCCTGGCGTGCCCGCAAGAAGTAGAGATCCCCCGCTCTACTTGCTTGGTTCAAAGCCCCGCTTCGGCGGGGCTTTGTATTTGCGGCCCACCCCCGAAGGCACTTCGCCCCCGAAAAGCCTGCCGCCCTCCCCCTTTTGTTGACGTAGATCACCGAAAACAGGTGATCGTCCGGTGAGAATCGGGACGCAGGAAGAAAAACACTGCACAAAAACAGGGGAAACAAATGATGCGCAACGTTCTTTTCGCAGCCGTGTCGCTGGCGTTGTCTGCCAGTGTGAACGCTGCACCGCTCACATCCACGCAGTCCGTCATAACTCGCGCCAGTCACGACCACCGCGGTCGACACAACAGCGGGCACGTCGTGGGTCAATGTGTTGAACAACCAGACGGTGGCCTTCGGCCAGTTCGATCGGGGCACAGGCGTACTGACCGGTGTGTCTTCGGGTCTCGCGTTCAACAGCGGCTCGTCCGCCTTGACTTCACTCGGAACAAAGAGCGGTACGAGCGGCACCGTTAGGTTCCAGACTCAAGCGAGCATCCTCGCCACGACTACCTGGTCAGCAAGCAGCTATATGCTGTTTGGAAACATCAATGAGACGATCGCGAACTCGTGCTTGACGGAGGCCGCGTGTTTTCCGTCCGGGGTGCTGAACCTGAGTGCCAACAGCACCATGAACAAGACCGACACAACCTGGCTGAGCCCCACAGCAGTGGTGGCTGCAGCGGGCATCAACGACTACGTCGGCACGGGCAATCTCGCGACAACGCTGACGGTGCAGAACTCGGTCCTTTTGCAAAGCCAAAGCAGAATCTCGGGCGGCAGAGCGACTTCGCAGCTCACTGGCCTCACCGGCAGCCAGTCACTCACCTACTCCTACCTTCGCCACGCCAACGCGTCGTTCAGCAGTGGTGCCGACGCAGGAAACCTCATCCTCGGCGCCGGTTCGGCCTTCTCGATATTCAACTTCGGAGATGCGTCGAGCGCGAAGCTCGACTTCGTGAGCCTTGAGTGCGTGAGCGGCGATTGCGGGGCGTTCAACGTGACGCTGCCTTCGTTCCAGGACCTCGCGGCAGGCGGCAGCGTTGTCGGCAGCACCGCTCTTACGGCGGTCGGAGGCAGCAGCTACTCCGCGACGTACGACGTGCTGTTCTCCGACGACACCGCGGTCGGCGCGACCGACACGCACTTGCAGAACTCACTGCGCCTCACGGTGCAAAGCGGCTCCGCGGTGCCTCCGGTCCCGGAACCCGCCGAATGGACGATGCTCGTCGCGGGGCTGCTGGTCATGGGTTTCATCGCTCGCCGCCGCAGACACAATTCCGCGTAAGCCACATACTCTGGAGCTTATGCCCGAGCGATGTTGAGCCACGGCCTGCTCGGACTGGCTTTCCTCCGCCGCAGGCAGTGGCGATCGACACTCCAAACGCCAAAGCCCCGCAGGAGCGGGGCTTTTCGTTCAGTGCAGTCGGAAGTGGGGCGTCGCTTCGCTTCTACGAGAGGCTTACGCCGCTTCGATGCTCGCCAGGCAGAGCAACGCGACGACGAGCAGTTTGATCGCCAGACAATTGAGGAAATCGATGCCCAGGTACAGCTTTTCCAGATCCTCGCGATCGACGAACTCCTCGGGGTAGGTATGAGCCTGCGTCATGCTTCCGGCATTGCCGATGCGGCTGCCGCCCCCCGCCCTCGAGAAATGATCGTCATGTCGCCCCATGTTTCCCCCGTCGATTTCAACAGAAGTCACGCCATTCCGGCAAATCCGATGCCGCTACGGGCATCCCCTTAGTGTATCGAGCAGCTTGCGGCCGCGGACGGGATACCGCTCAGCGCATCCCGGATGTCCTCGGCCAGTTCGGACACGCATTCCCGCGGCGGATAGCAGCGCATCTCGTCGTGGAACGTGTGGACGACCACCCGCGGATGGCCCTCGAACGTCGGCACTTCGACATGAACCATCTTCGCGACGATGATGTTGGCGTCCCGTGTCTCGTCGCCCTTAGCGCAGCGGCGCACGTGGATGCCATGGAGGGTCAAAGCTCGCGCGATCGTCATCGGTGACATTCCGGCCTCCATCAAGCCGAGTGGGCGGCATGCTGGACGCGCTCTCGGTCCTCGCACCAGCCGAACACCACCAGACGTGATGAAACCCAGATCTCGTAGAACCACCCCTGGTTGCCCGCATAAACGTTGATGCTTTTCATCATCTCACCTTCGGCGTCTGTGGTGAACCGTGTTGTTTCCATGGGGCTCAGTATCAACGGCTTCCGCGGGGCGCACCATCGGCGGCGGACTCAATTCCGCGGTAGGACGACGGCGCACGGTTGTAGGACTTTTCCGAGCGGCCGGACCCCCGGGGCTCGCGCAGATACCCCGTCTGGAGGGTTGCCCTGAACGCCAAACCTATGCACGATCACGCATTTACGCCCGCCCGGCACCCGTTTTCGGGGACGCCCCGCCCGATGAATGGCCATTGAAATCCCCCGCGCGCTGGTCGAGTTCATCCTTCTCGGGCCGGAGGACGATCGCCGGCAGTTGCAGGACTCCCCCATCCTGGGCGACGTCTGGGTCGAGTTCGCGAAGGACCCGGCCGGGAAGCTCGAGCTCCTGATCACGCCCTACCGCGACCAGGCGGCCGGCGCCCTCGCCCATGCGCTCGCCGAAAGCGCCGAGCTCGAGGACGCCGACATCGCCTACCTCCAGGGAATCGTCGCGGCAAGGCTCTCGCTCGAAGAACTCCTGCGCTTCGTGATGCCGATGACCCACTGGTGGAAGTCGAGAAACATCGCGGCGGCCATGAGCGACTACCTGTCGGCGCCCGATGCGATGGCGAGCGACATCCGGTCGCTCTTCGATGCAGCCGGCCTGTGGCTCAAAGGCAGAAGCACTTACGCCATGCAGGATGTCGAGACGCGCAAGCGCTACATCGCGCTCGCGGGCCTGCTGCTGTGGGCGAGGACGCAGCCGCCGGGCTCGCTCCCCGAAGACGCTTCGTCGAGGCAGCAGATGCAGGCGATCGTCGGCAGAGATATCGCACGGCAGGTCGCGCAAGCGCTCAGGCGACTCTTCGAGCGCCGCAGTCAGGCGATGCCGGGCGGTCTCGTCTGGACCGTGTCGCTCAACCGCAAAGCGAGCCCGGCGCTCACGCGGTCGGCCGCGGCAGTGAAAGCGGACGCGGCGCGCACGCTCTTCACGGTGGACTGCAGCGATCTCGTCTGGGCGGTGCTCGATTCCGGCATCGACGCCGCGCACCACGCTTTCGCGGGAAAGAACGGCTCTGGCTGCCGCGTGCTGCGCAGCTTCGATTTCACGCGCATCCGCGAGATCATCAGCCTCGATAGCCTGCACGATCCCCGCAAGAGGAAAAAGCGCGTGGAAGCACTGCTCGAGCGCGAGCTCCTGAACCCGCCGAGCGCGAAACAGGTCGAGGACTATCTGGTCGACCTTGCGGCGAGCGCCCGCCGCGGAAGGGGGATCCACTGGGAATTCGTCGAGCGGCTGGTGGAAATCGATCCGCGAGTCAAGGCTCCGCCGACGCATCACGGCACGCACGTCGCGGGCATCATCGGCGCGAGCAGGCAGGCGTCGCGCGAGGCGGCCGAACGCGAAGCGCGCTCGGGAGGCGAACACGAGGCGAACGCGAATACCCTTCAGCTCGCCGCCGCGAACGGTTACATCACCGAAGCAGGGACGGCCGCGCTCGAGTCCGCCGCGACGGAACGTGCGGGAAGCGTCACATCGCAGGCGCTGGCGCGTGCGCCGCGCGGGCGCACCGCGGCGCGCCGCCTCAAGAATCGGGTCGAAGCGCCCGCTCAGGCGCTCGAAGCCGTGCCGGACAAACAGCCCGAGGAAGCGATCGCGCCCGAAGCGGACGATTGGGCGGACGGCATGTGCCCCGACATCCGTCTCTACGATTTTCGTGTGCTCGCACCCGCGCTCAGGGAAACCGAATTCGCCATCATCGCGGCGCTCCAGTACATCCGTTACATCAACGAGCGCAACAGCTTCCTCACCGTTCACGGCACGAACCTGAGCCTCTCGATCCCGCATGACGTGCGTAACTACGCATGCGGCAGGACGCCTGTGTGCAACGAATGCGAGCGCCTCGTGGCAAGCGGCGTCGTCGTCGTCGCGGCGGCCGGCAACCGCGGCTACCAGAACTTCGAAACGCGCGAGGGCTTGTACGAAGGCTATGCGGCGTTCAGCATCACCGATCCGGGCAATGCCGAAGGCGTGATCACCGTCGGAGCGACCCACCGTTTCTGGCCGCACACCTACGGCGTGAGCTTCTTTTCGAGCCGCGGACCGACCGGCGACGGGCGGCTCAAGCCCGACCTCGTGGCACCCGGCGAACGCATCCGCGCGCCGCTTCCCGGCCAGCTCTGGGGCGATATGGACGGCACCAGCATGGCCGCGCCGCACGTGAGCGGAGCGGCGGCGATGCTGATGGCGCGCTATACGGAGCTCGTGGGACAGCCGCGTCGCATCAAACAGATTCTGTGCTCGAGCGCGACGGATCTCGGGCGCGACAAGACGTTTCAGGGTCACGGCATGCTCGACGTTCTGCGCGCGCTGCAGAGCGTCTAGTGCCAGGCGGTGCGCGGTGAGTGAGAACACGCAGACCGGGAAAATCTTCAGTCTCGAAGTGCGCCGCGCGCGTCATGGCGACTGTCTGCTTCTTCACTTCGGCACGAACGCACGGCCACAACTCGCGATCATCGACGGGGGCGCCGACAGCACGTACGCCGACGAGCTGAGACCACGCCTCGTCGAGCTCAAGACTTCGCACGGACTCTCGTCGCAGGAGCCGCTGCCGGTCGATCTGCTGATGGTGACGCACGTCGACGCGGATCACATCACCGGAATCCTCGACTTGACGCGCGAGCTGGTGAGCTCGAGTCATGCGCCGCTCGTCGAAGTGTCGAGCTTCTGGCACAACAGCTTCGACGCGATCATCGGCAACACGCCCGACGAGCTCACCGCCGCGCTGGTCGCGCAGTTCGGCGCGACATCGTTGTCGGGAAACCTTCCCGACGATGTGACGCTCGACACGGACCGCGACCTGGACACGGAGGTCGTGCGCGATACGCTCAAAGTCCTCGCGAGCATCGCACAGGGCGATCGATTGAGCAAAGGACGCGGAGCGGCTCGCCTTCCCGCTCAACCCGGAATTCGATGGGCAGTTGATACTCGGCGGTCGCGAGAAGCGGCAGGTCGCGGCGGGCCTCTCCTTCGTCGTGGCAGGTCCCATGCAGCGGGAGCTGCACGCGCTTCAGAAGAAGCACGACGAATGGCTGGAAGCGCAGCGCGAGCGCCGCGGGACCGGCCCGTCCGCGCTTGCGGCCTATGTAGACGCATCCGTGCCGAACTTGTCCAGCATCGTCGCGCTGGCGCGTTTCGGCGACAAGAAGATGCTCCTCACCGGAGACGCGCGGGGAGACCGCATCCTGGCAGGGCTCGAGGCAGCGGGCGTCCTGAAGCCCGGCAAGAGCTTCCATGTGAACGTGCTGAAGGTGCCTCACCACGGCAGCGCGCACAACGTCGAGCCGGACTTCTTCAAGCGCATTACCGCGGAGCACTACGTCTTCTCGGGCAACGGGCGGCACGGCAATCCCGAGCGCGAGACGATCGAGATGCTCCTTGCGGCGCGGCCTCGTGCGAAGTTCCAGCTCCATTTCACTTACCCCATCGAAGAGATCGACGAGGCGCGCCGCGTCGAGTGGGTGAAGCAGCAGAAGATCGAGCGGGAGCGGCCCGCGTCCGCTTCGGGCAGGCGGGAAAGTACCGCGAAGACTGGTCTCCCGAGAAGCACGGCCTCATGGCGCTTTTTCGCACGATGACGCCCGCTCGCCGGCAGATGCTTCACGTCGTGGCGCGCGACAAGCACTCTGGCACGTGATCGATCTTCTCCCCAGCCTTCTCGATCGCAGAGGGATTGCTTCTCCCGGGGGCCCGCGAGCCGGGGGAGCTGAGCGATCGGGGAGGGATTCGGGCGCGCCACGCAGTTATTGCAACGCTCATAACGTCGGAAGGAGACTCATGGCACGCAAACGCACTCGCCCTTCTCGTTCACGCCGAGCAAGCACGGCGGCGACCGAGCGCAGTCCTCACTCCGAGATCGATCCCGGACTCCTCCAGGCCATGTCGCTGCTCGTTCCGGCCACACGCGGCGGCGAGCGTCGGCTGACCGGAAGCGAGATCGAGCATGCGCTCCTCTCGGGTGAGCATGCCCGAACGCTGGAGATCTATTTTGGCGAGGCCGAGTATGCCGAGCTGCGTCAACTCGCCTCTCGCGCCACGCGGCGCTCGGTGCGCGGAGGGCCGCGCGTTCTGATCCTTCCCGGCATCCTCGGGTCGATTCTCGCGCGCGTGCGCGGCAACAGCGCGCCCGAGCCGGTGTGGATCGATTTCCTGAAGATCGCGCTCGGACGTCTCACGCTGCTCAAGCTCCCCGACGCCGCGCAGATGCGCGCGATCGACGTGCATCAGGCGACGTATCTGAAGCTGAAGCTGTGGCTCCAGGACCAGGGATTCGACGCCGAGTTTCATCCATTCGACTGGCGCATGAGCATTCCCGAGCTCGGACGCGAGCTCGCGGCGCGCGTGAAAGCCGATCCGGCGACCGAGGTATCGATCGTCGCACACAGCATGGGCGGCCTGGTCGCGCGAGCGGCAGTCGGGCACGGGATGGACAAGCTCGAGCGGCTCGTCATGCTCGGCACGCCGAACTTCGGCTCGTTCGCACCGGCAATGGTGTTCCGAGGCGTCTACCCCTTCCTCAACAAGGTCGCCGCGCTCGATCTCAGGCACAGCGCAGCGGAGCTCGCCGGCACCGTCTTCAACACACACCCGGGGCTCACGCAGATGCTGCCGCACCGGGGCAAGTTCGGCGCCGTGGACCTCTACGACATCGACCAATGGCCGTCCGCAGGTGCGCGGCCCGCGCCGCGATTGCTCACGTCGGCGCTGGACGCGCAGCAGAAGCTCGCCATCGCGCCCGACAAATTCGTGATGATTGCCGGCGTCGACCGCGAGACGACCGTGGGATTGCGTGTCGCCGACCGGGAGTTCATTTTCGAACGTTCGCGCGCGGGCGACGGCACGGTGCCGCTCGATCTCGCCGTGCTTCCCGACGTGCTCACCTACTACCTCGCCGAAGAGCACGGCTCGCTGCCGAAAAACGCGACGGTTCATCGGGCGCTCCTCGACATCCTGCGCAGCGGCGCGACATCGCTTCTCTCCGATCGCTGGGACGCGACGCGTGGCGATGCCGTCATGGAAATCGCGGAAAGCGAGTTGCGCGCACGCTTCGAGGCTGCGGGTACGCGGGCGGCAGGCATGAGCGCGTCGGAACTGCGTAACATCATGGCCGAGCTGGCGGCACCCGCCTCGACCACTTCGGGCCTCGTCGAGGCGAGCGGCGCGGCCATGCCGTCAATTACGCCGGCATCCGCCTTCGAGTCGCTGGTGATCGCACGGCGGCGTCAACGGCGCATCGACGTGCGGCTTGCACGCGGCAGCATCACGCAGGTGAGGACCCGCGCGTACGTTCTGGGCCTCTTCGAGAATGTCGCGCCCGCGGGTGCCGCGTCCGCCATCGACGCGTTAATGGACGGCGCGATCAGCGACTTTCGCCAGCGCCGCATGTTCTCGAGCGCGGTCGGAGAAATCTTCGTCGTGCCGGGTGGCCGCAGCGACGTCTGCGCCGATTTCATCGTCTTCGCCGGCCTGGGCCACTTCGATCGCTTCACGCTTCAGGTTCTCGAAACCGTGGCGGAAAACATCGCACGGACGCTCGCGCGCATCAACGTCGAAGAATTCGTGACGGTTCCGATCGGCTCCGGCACGGGGCTCGACCTCGAGCAGGCGCTCCAGGCGTTGCTGCGCGGCTTCTTCCGCGGGCTCGAAGACGTGGACCACGACCAGGCGTTTCGTTCGATCACGCTGTGCGAGGTCGACGAGGCGCGCTACGACCTGCTCAAGTGGGGCCTGTATCGCCTCTCGAGCACCGAGCTCTTCGATCGCGTCGAAGTGACATTGAGCGAGCTGCGCCTGCCGCCTGCAGCTGTCGCGCGCCGGGCGGCGGCCTCGAGCCTGCCGCCGTCGGTCTACCTGACTGTCCGCGCCATGCGCAGCGGGCGCAGCCTCACGATCGACAGCTCGCTCCTCACGACCGGTGCGAAGGCGACAGTGATGAGCGGGCAGGTGAGCGTTCCAGAGTCGAAGCTGCGCCAGCACCTCGACTTCATCGAAAGCGAGAAGTTCGGTCACGCGACGCTGCGGAAATTCGGAGAAGAGCTCGCCGCACTGGTCCTCGACCGGGCCATTGCCGCGGCGCTCGCCGGCTGCGCGGGCAAGCATGTCGTCGTCGTTCACGACGCGGAAGCTTCGCGTATCCCATGGGAAACGTTATGCCTGAACGGCGCGTTCCCCGCTCTCGCCGGCGGCATGAGCCGGCGTTATCTTGCAGCGAACCTCTCGGTCGCGAAATGGCTGGAGTCGCGCCGCGAGGACGAGTGGCTCGACCTGCTGCTCGTGGTCGATCCGAAGCAGGATCTCGAGGGCGCGCGAGCCGAAGGCGAGCGCATCCAGAGGCTTCTGGGCGAGCGCCAGCGTGTTCGCATCACGCGGATCGACGGCGCGAGGGCGACTCGAGCGCGTCTGAAGACCGAGTTCGCCTCGGCGCGCTACGACATCCTGCACTACGCCGGTCATGCCTATTTCGACCCCGATCAGGTGGCGCGGAGCGGCCTGCTGTGCGCGGACGGGCCGCTCATGGGCGCGGAGCTTACGGAGCTCGGCAATCTGCCGGGGCTCGTCTTCTTCAACGCGTGCGAATCGGCGCGTGTTCGAAAGCGGGTTGCACGCGAGAGTGCGAACGTGACGCACGACCTCGAGGAGCGCCTCGGTCGCAGCGTGGGACTGGCCGAAGCGTTCCTGCGGGGCGGGGTAGCGAACTACATCGGCACGTACTGGCCCGTGGGCGACAGCGGTGCGAAAGCGTTTGCGGACGTGTTCTATGGCGCGCTCGTCGCCGGCGACACGCTCGCCGACGCGATCGGCAAAGGCCGCACGGCGGTCAATGCGCTTCGGTCCCAGGATTGGGCCGATTACATCTTCTATGGCAGTCCCGATTTTCGCGTCAAGACCACCGGCGCGCCCGACGGCAAGGGGCGCTGATTCAATCTGCGACATACCGCCGGAACTGGTTCTTGCCGCCTTCCTTGGCCTGATACATCGCCCGGTCGGCACAGTTGATCAGCTCCTGGGCGCTGCGTCCGTCCCCCGGAAACGCCGAGATCCCGACGCTCGCCGTCACGCGATGCGTGGCATTGCCGATGAGAAACGGCTGTGCGACGGTCTCGACGATCTTGCGCGCGACTTCGATCAACTGGTTCTCGTCCGCGTAGCTTTCGATGAGCAGCACGAACTCGTCGCCGCCGAGGCGGCCAAGCGTATCGCCTTCGCGCATGTTCCTGTGCAGGCGCCGGGCGAGATCCGCGAGAACCGCATCCCCGGCGTCGTGGCCGTACGTGTCGTTGATCGACTTGAAGCCGTCCAGATCCACGAACAGGACCGCGAGTCTGCGATCGTGACGCTCGGCCTGGGCGAGCGCCTGATTCAACCGGTGGGTGAACATCGCCCGATTGAAAAGCCCGGTGAGCGCGTCGTGGCTCGCGACCGAAGCAAGCCGCCGGATCGTCTGCGCCTGCTCGGTCATCATTTCCTTCACGAGATCGCCGATCGACACGACGCCGATCACGCGATCGTCCTCCACCACGGGCAGATGACGGTACTGATGGTCCGCCATGAGGCCCATGCACTCCGAGATGGGACGTTCCGGATCGGCGGTGCGCACGTCGCTCGTCATGATGTCGCGCACCAGGGTGTCATGCGACGCCTTGCCGCGCACGATCACCTTTCTTGCATAGTCGCGCTCGGACAGGATTCCGACGAGCCGGCCCGAGTCGATGATGACCAGCGCGCCCACTTCCTTCTCGGCCATCAACTTCAACGCTTCGAACACCGTCGCGTCCGGCCCGAGCGAAACGACCTGCCCGCCCTTCGCGGCCAGTACTTCCCTCACTTTTTTCATTCGTGCTCCATGCCGTCCGGAGCGCCTCACACGCTCCGCGGCATGCACGCAGTGTAGCAGGAGCCGCCATGCACATGATTTGCCGAGGTCTTATACTCCCTCGCAGTCGAAAAAGGAGAACCACCATGGCCGCCAGAAGACCGAAGGTTTGCTTCGACCGCATTCTCCCGAGCGAGCTGATGAGCCTGCAACGCACGCTGCGAGGGCGCGAGGGGCGGGTGCGCGCCATGTCGCCCATCGGCAAGGCCTGGATGAACGGTTCCACCTTGCGCGTGCGCTTCATGGGCGGCACGGCGGCTCAGCAGAAGAAAACGCGCGAGCAGGCCGGCTGGTGGTCGGAGTCCGCCAACATCAAGTTCGATTTCAACGACGCGCCCGATGCCGACGTACGCATCGCATTCGACGCCATCGACGGCGCCTGGTCGTACATCGGCACCGATTGCCGCGGCATCGCGCGCAAGGAGCCCACCATGAACCTGGGATTTCTCGACGGGGGCACGGCGGCGCACGAGTTCGGGCATACGCTCGGCCTCGCGCACGAACATCAGAACCCGGCCGGCGGGATGCAGTGGAACGAGAAGATAGTGATCGGCGAAATGGCGAAATCGCCGAACTTCTGGGATGAACAGACGACGCGTCACAACATCATGCGCAAGTACAGCGCCGATCAGGTGAACGGCACGCGCTTCGATCCCGAGTCGGTCATGCTTTACTTCTTCCCGGCTTCATGGACCCTGAACAATGTCGGGACGAAGGAGAACGAAAAACTCTCCGCGCTCGACAAGGACTTCATCGCCAGCGCGAAAATGTATCCACGCGCGCGGCCGGGCATTGGCGATGCGCTCGCGCTCGAGGTCAACGCGCGCCGGCGCACTGAAGGCGCGATTGGCAAAGCCGGCGAGGAAGACCTCTACCGCTTCACCGCGAAATCCGACGGGCGCTACGTGATCGACACGGCCGGCCCCACCGATATGTTCATGAAGCTCTTCGGGCCCGACAGCGAGACGGCGCTGATCGCGCAGGATAACGACTCCGGCATCGACGCGAACGCGCGCATCGCGGCCGATCTCGTCGCCGGCAATTACTTCGTGCAGGTCCGGCACTTCCAGCCGACGGGGAAAGGGAACTACACAATCAAGGTACGAAAGGTGTAGTTAAGAACCCCCCGTACTGGTGAGCGGCGCGGCTGGGACAGCCTGTCGCCGCGAACGTAGCATTCCAGCGTCGATAGAACTCACGTCCAATTGTACGAGGGCTAATGCAGAACCCGGCGGCGCGGCTGGGACAGCCTGTCGCCGCGAACGTAGCATTCCAGCCTCGATTAGGATTTCCATCAAAACGTACGAGGCTCAAGGCAGCAGGTCAGCGGCGCGCCTCTCCCCGCCTTCTGCGAAGAGGAGCTTGAGCAGTCCGTTCACCGAGCCGCTCTCGTTTTCACCGACACGCGCGAGCCGCGCCTCGGGCGCGGGTGACGAAAGCGGCAAGCGACGATCATGCGCCTGCCACGCGTCATGCAGCGTGCGCATGAGAAACGTGCGATCGGTATTGTCGTCGAACAGGAACACGACGCGCGCGAGGTCCACCGAATCGACCAGATGCCGTAACTCGAAAAGACATCCCTGATTGGAGGGTGAGAAGCCGCGCAGATCCATGAGCACCACGTCCGCCCCCGCGGCAAGCCGCACCACCGTCTGCTGCCACGTGTCGGCATGGCAGAAGAATTCGTTCACGCGGTAGCGCCCGTCCGGGTCCGGGCCCCGATCGGCCGAGGCGAGCCGTCGCTCGAGATCCTCGCCGCCGCGCACGAAACGACGCGAGAGCTCGCCGCCCATGAATTCGAGAAACTCATGAGGCTCGACGGTGGCCGTGACGAGGTCGGGACCCGCGATCATCGAGATACTGCCGGAGCGAAGCCAGCGTTTCGAAATGGCGTCGAACAGACGTTCGCTCTTCGCGCCGAGGGAGAACACGCGCAGCAGGAGGAGCGTGCGGCCCGAATCCGGCGATCGAGCGAGGCCGGTCAGGGCGAAGCCGACCCTGCACACCACCTTGTAGGCGAAGAAGGCGGCGATGCCGGTAAAGACCCACATCCAGCCGAAAGTGAACGTGATCGACTGCACCACCGCGAACAGGAGCCACATGGCGTCGAGCGTCAACGACTGGTCGCTCATCCGGCGCGCCTGGTAGCGCCGGCCGAGCTTTTTCAACAGGAACCAGCCCAGCACGCCGAACAGCACGAAGCCGAGCAGCATCAGTCCGTAGAAAACGCCTCTGTCGCTAAGCCCGAACAAGGCGCCGACCGCAAGGGTCGCGCGCAGTCCGCTGTCTTCCACGGCAGCGACGTTCAACAGCACCTGCGACCCGAGCACGGCGATCACCATGAACGTCAGCACGAGCGGCCCGACCGCGCGCACTCGCCGGTGCAGGAAGGCGAGCAGCAGGATTGTCGCCGGCGCATTGGTGAACATCCAGAAGTAGGCGACCTGCGAGGCGCTCAACTCCGGATTGTGCACGATGGCATAGATCGCGACCGCGAACAGCATTCCGAAGTACGCGAGACCGACGGCGAGGCGCTGGCGCCAGTTGACGGCGGCGATCATGCCCGCCGCCAGTGCGGTCGGCCACGCGTAGCAGGAGAGAAGCCACAGGGCGCGTGCAAGCGGCACGTCGTCGTTGCCCATGAAAAAGAGCCACGCGCTCGTCAGCACGACCGCGTAGACGAGACCCGCAGCGACGTACACCGACGTGGCCGAGACAAGCGATCGCCTCGCATGCGTATACAGCGGAGGATCCGCGGCGTCGAAGCGCGCGGTTTCGATCACACGCAGCGGCAGCGTGGGCTCCTGCGCCTCCGGTTCCGTCGTAAGCGGTGGCACATCCGCGACGGCCCCGTGTCTCGTTCCCTTTTCGTGGGAACCTGGCGGCCGACCGGAGACCGGCTGTGCGTCCGACTCCATCGAACGCAGCACGGCGCGCCGATAACGCGACAGCAGGAAGAGCGAGACCGGAGCCGTGAGTGCGGCGCTCGCCAGCACGAGCATCGGCAGCATGCTGGCCGCCACTACCGTCGTGCTGCCGGCGGCGCTCATTGTTCGATGTGCAATGTCATCGTCCTACCCTGACCCTCGTGCAATCGGACTGAGTGCTATCGGACGTTGGCATGTTACGTTCGCGGGGACCCCGCTGCTCCGCAGCCCCGCTCACCGTAAGAGGGACGTTCTCTCATCCCGCAGGAGCGCTCGTCAACTGGATGCGATAGCTGCCGGTGGCTGGATAGTTGTTCGAACCCACTTCCAACGTGTACGTGCCGCCCCGCCTCAGCACATGCGTACCCGGATCGCCATGACCCAGTTTCGCATTGAAGAGCTGCGTCCCGTCGGAATCGACGAGGCGCCAGTCGATCAACTCCATGTTGCGCGTATGGTCGAGCTTGCGGAAGTACACGCGCTGCCCCGGCTCCGCGGTGAAGACGTACACGTCCTTCGCCCCCGGGCGCTCGATCACGCCCGCTCCCGGGCCGGGCGCGTTCTCGCCGATGGTGTCGCCGATTCTCACCGGAAACCGCTGGGGCGGCGCGACGTCGATGAGCTGCACCGCGTAGGCGCCGGTCGCCGGCACCTGATCCGAGCCGACGGTCAGTGTATACGTGCCGGCGGCGCGAAGAAGCTGCACGCCCGGCTCGGTGTGGCCGAGACGCGACTCGAAGACCGTGCGCCCCGCGGGGTCCGTCAACTTCCACTCGATCAGCTCCAGACCTCGCGCATACTCGAGCATCCGGAAGTAGACGCGCTGGCGGGCGCTCGCGGTGAAGGTATACACGTCCTTTTCGCCCGCCGTATCAATGAAGCCGGCGCCGGTCTGCGGCACGCCGTCCTCGATCCTGTCGCCGATCCTGATCGCGAAGGGGCCTGCGGGCGACACCTTTTCCGACGACGCAGGAGAGGCTGCGGGGCTCTGCGCGGGCTGCCGCGTGCCGCCCGGCGGGGCGGACGACGACTCCTGCGGTGTGGACGCGCTGCTCTTCGCATCAGCGCTGCGGTCCGATCTCTGCGTGACGTGCGATGGCAGCGCCTGCTGTTCGGGTGAATCCGCCGCGCTGGGAGGCGGCACGCCCGGCTCTCGCGTGAACCACAGGCCGAGTGCGACCAGCACGACGAGGATCGCTCCCACGCCGGCCTTCTTCCAGCGCGACGGTAAAGAACCGAAGGCGAGGCGCCGCGACGATCCCTCCGGAACCCGTGGCGCCACCGGTGCCCCCACCATGCTTTTCACCGATTCGACCAACCGCACGAAGTCGGGATGAGCGCGATCGCCGGACCAGTCGAACAGCTCGGCGGTCTGAATGCGCCGGAACTCGAACGGGATGGACACCTCTCCGAGCAGCACGGGGATCAGCCGGTCGCGGTCGGCAGCCGCGGCGGCTTCGGTCTTCACCCAGCGCGAACCCACCGACTCCGCCGTCCACAGCACGATCACGCAGCGCGCGGCATTGAGCTCCTCTTCGATGACCTGGTCGAAGGCCTTCCCGTAGTGGATCTCGCGGTCCCACCACACCGACCAGCCGAGGGCCTCGAGCGCGTCCGCGAGCTCGTGCGCGACGGCGCGATCTTCGCTCGCGTAACTCAGAAAGACGTCATTCACTCTGCGTCGGGCGATCTTCCGAAGGCGCGCCGCCCGGGCGCGGATAGCCGTGGGTGATCGCGTCTTCCTCGCACTCCGCACGCGTCGTAAAACCGTGCGCGGACTCTGTGCGCCCCTCGAGCACGGGCTTACGCCAGAACCAGCGGATCGCGACACCGCCGTCGACCGCTACGGGCTTGGTATAGATTTTCCAGTTCAAATCGCGGCCTGGTTCGTTCAAACTGCCGATAGTGTATTCGCAAAGAGCGGTATTCCAATGGACCTTCAGTTGGATGGAAAAACGGCGCTCGTGACGGGCGCGAGTCAAGGCATCGGCCGCGCCATCGCGAAAGGGCTCGCGCATGAAGGCGTCAAGCTCGCGCTCGTCGCGCGGCGGCGCAATCTGCTCGAAGAGCTCGCCGCGGAGATTCAAAGCGACGGCGGTCTCGCGCCGGCGCTGATCGACGCGGATCTCTACGATCCGGAAGTGCCGCAGCGCATCGCGGCGCTCGCGGAGCAGGCGCTCGGCCGCATCGATGCGCTGGTAAATGCCGCCGGCGGCAGTCGCCCGATTTCCTATGATGCGCCCGTGAGCGTCTGGGACGAGGGCATGACGCTCAATTTCTTTCGCCTGCGCGAAGTGACGCACGCCGTGCTTCCGGTCATGCAGCGCCACCGCCATGGACGCATCGTAAACATCACCGGCAGTTCCGAGCCACGCGGCGTGAACGTCGCGAACAGCGCGAAAGCGGCCGTGCACGCGTGGGCGAAAGGCCTTTCACGCGAGATGGCGAAACACAACATCACCATCAACTCGCTGCAGCCCGGCCGCATCCTGAGCGAGCAGATACGCCGCTTCCACCCGACGGAGGAAGACCGGCGACGCTTTGCCGAGGAGCACATTCCGGCGCGCCGCTTCGGCGAGCCCGAAGAGCTCGCGGTGCTCGCGATCTTCCTCGCCTCACCTGTCGCGGGCTACATCACGGGAACGGTGATTCCGGTCGACGGAGGCATGAGCCGGTTTGCATTTTAGCTGATGATGCAGACATCGCGATTGTCGTCATTCCGGCGAAGGAGGCCGTGTGAGAACTCGGAAATGCGTCAAGGCGGTCGGGGGCGCTCGTGGATGTGAGTGACTCACGTAGCCGGAGTGAGTCGTGGCACCGGGCGTTTCATGCATGTGTAGCGGCCCATGCGGTATCGAGCCACAGCTGTTCGATCAACCGCTCGATTCCCAGCACGTTGGCCGCCCGTTTGAGGTTATAGGTGAGCACCGCCAAGGCCATTTCGCCTTTGACTTTCGGCAGCGTGCGCAGGGCGAATGCACCATTGAGCATCGCTTTGAGATTGCCAAAGGGGTGTTCGGCGCTCGAGCCTCGGATGCGCATCAGATCGGGGCGCTGCTGGGCACGTGCATGAGCCCGTTCCGCAGCATCGGCAAACCAGGAGCGTGCGATGCTGCGGGATCCCCCGTGCGTGCACTGCGCCTTCAACGCGCACTGCGCACACGCGCGCGTGGTGTAGTAGTCGGTCTGAAGGCCATGGGAACGTTTGTAGCGCTTGAGCAACTGGCTCGCGGGGCAGCGATAGGTGTCGCTCGCCCGATCGTAGGTAAACAGCGTCTTCGGGAAACACCCGGGAGCCTTGCTGTGCGTGGGCTGCGGCATGGGCATCACTGGCGTAATGCCCTGTTCCTCGCACCCCTGGGCCTGCCGCCCATTCATGTAGCCGGTGTCGGCCACCGCTGTGAGCGCCTGGGCTTGCAGCGCTTCGCGCGCCTGCCGCGCCATCGGTTCGAAGCTCGCGTGATCGTTGCGCTGGGTCGTTACCTCATGTGCCACGATGAACTTGTGCTGCGCATCCACCGCCTGCTGCACGTTGTAGCCGGCGAGCGCCTCGCCCCCCTTGCCGATCAGCAGCACGCAGTCCGGATCGGTGAGTCCCACGCGCGGCGTGCTGTCCGCCGCAGCGCCCTCAGCGCGTGCGTCCAGCTGCGCCTGCGCCTGTTTGAGCGTGTCCTCGCGCTCTTTGAGCTTCTCCAGCGCCGCTTCAATGTCCGCGGCCGTGACCGGCGCCTCGGCTTCATCTTGCCGGTCGGCTTGCTCCAGCTCCTGCAGATACTCCGCGATACGCTTCTCGATGCGCGCGCGCTCTCGTGCCAGCTGCTCGGCATCCACCACGCTGCGCTTCGCAGCGCAGGCCTTGAACTTCGAGCCGTCGATCGCCACCACCGGCTCATCCCCGCCCACCAGCTTCGCCTGCCGCAAAAACCCCACGAACTGCCAACACGCAGCCCGGAACGGCGCAGCGTTGACGCGGCGGAACTCCGCAATGGTCTTGTGATCGGGCGCCAGCTGACCCACCAGCCACATCACCTCCACATTGCGCCGGCATTCGGCTTCCAGCTTGCGCGAGGAGCGAACGCGATTCCAATAACCATACAAATACAGCCGCAGCAAATCGTCCGGAGCGTAACTCGGGCGTCCGGTATCGGCCGCCACGCTGTGGGCAAAGCCGGCTGCGCGCACGTCCAGCCCGGACACATACGCATCGATCACCCGTGCCACGCTGTCGCGGGCGACGTAATCTTCCACCGCCGCGGGCAGCAGCGCCGTTTGCGTGCGGGGTATGCCTCGCTTATGCTGACTCACGTGTGTTTGTCTCACCGTTCTCGCACATACCCCACTCAACGTACCACGCGCGCAGTAGATGACAACCGCGCAGAGTTTTTACACAGTCTCTTCGCGCCGGAATGACGAATTGAGAATCACCAAGCCGCTACGCTGGTTCATTCCTTCGCGATGGGCGCAAGGCTTAACGCGTCGCGGATCTGCTCGAGCGCCGTCACGTCTTCGATCGTCGTGAGGTCGCCCGGATCGCGCCCCTCAGCGAGCGCCTGAAGCGAGCGCCTCAGGAGCTTCCCGGAACGGGTCTTCGGGAGCAGAGAGACGAAGTGAACGCGTAATGGCCGCCCGATCGCGCCGAGCTGGCGGTCCACGGTATCCATCACCTCCCGCTCGTGGCGCGCGCGATCTTCGGCGGTCGCGATCCTGGCCGGGTCCTTCACGACCGCGAAGGCAAGCGGCATCTGGCCCTTCACCGCGTCTGCGATGCCGACGACCGCCACTTCCGCGATGTTGGAATGTGCCTGGACCGCTTCTTCGATCTCGCGCGTGCCGAGGCGATGGCCCGCCACGTTGATGACGTCATCGGTGCGCCCGAGGATGTAGTGATAGCCCTCCTCGTCGCGTATGCCCCAGTCGAACGTGGAGTAGACCAACCGGTCGCGGAAGCTCGTGAAATAGGTGTTCACGAATCGCTGGTCGTCGCCCCACACGGTGCTCATGCAGCCCGGCGGCAGCGGCGGGACGATCGCGACGACACCTTTCTCGCCCGGCGCGGCCGTCAACGCGTCGCTTTCGCGCAGAAGCTGCAGGTCGTATCCGTACACGGGAAAGCTCGGACTGCCGAACTTGACCGGCGTGCGCTCCACCCCCGGCACCGCGCTCAGGATCGGCCAGCCCGTCTCGGTCTGCCAGTAATGGTCGATCACCGGCTTGTCGATCGCATCGGCCATCCAGCGGTGCGTCGGCTCGTCGAGCGGCTCGCCGGCCAGGAAGAGGAGTCGCAGCGACGACAGATCATGCTTCTTCAAGAACGCCGGATCCTGCTTCTTCAGCACGCGCGCCGCGGTGGGCGAAGAAAACATGACGCTCACCTTGTTCTCTTCGACGATCTTCCACCAGATCGCCGCGTCGGGGCGGATCGGCAGCCCGTCGTAGAGAATCGTCGTCATGCCGCGCAGGAGCGGCCCGTACACGATGTACGAATGGCCGACCACCCAGCCGATGTCGGAAGTCGTGAACATCGTCTCCCCGGGCTCGCCGCAGTAGATGCGCTTCATCGAGCTCGCAAGCGCGACCGCGTGGCCCCCGGTATCGCGCTGGACGCCTTTGGGACGCCCCGTCGTCCCCGACGTGTAGAGGATGTAGGACGGCTCGTTCGATTCGAGCCACGTGATGGGAACCGTCACGCCGGCATGCTGCGCGCGTGAACACTCGTAGTCGGTGTCGCGGCCGGATACCGGCGCGAAGTCCCCGTCGATGCCGCGGTTGAGGATGAGCAGGTGCGCCGGCGGCTGCGACGCGAGCCGCAGCGCTTCATCGAGCAGCGGCTTGTAGGGAATGATACGTCCGCCGCGCATGCCGGCATCCGCGCTGATGATGAGCTTCGGGCGCGCGTCGTCGATGCGGCTCGCGAGGCTCACCGCCGCAAAGCCCCCGAACACGACGGAGTGGATCGCGCCGATGCGCGCGCACGCGAGCATCGCGAACACGGCCTCCGGCACCATCGGCATGTAGATCAGCACGCGATCGCCGCGCTCGACGCCGAGTGTCCGCATCATCGCCGCGCACGCGTTCACCTCGGTGTGCACTTGCGCATAGGTGTAGGTGCGCGACGCGTTCAACTCGGTGGAGATGTACACGAGCGCCTTCTGATCCCCGCGTCGCGGCAAGATGCCGGTCTACCGCGTTGTGGCACAGATTCGTGAGCCCGCCCACGAACCAGCGCGCAAACGGCGGCCGGCTGTAGTCGAGGACCTGCCTGAAGCGGGTATGCCACTCGATGAGATCGGCCTCTTCCCCCCAGAACGCCTCCCGCTCTTCGATGGATCGCCGGTGGAAATCCTGGTATGCACCCATGTCGCCTCCTCCTCCGCAATTTGTTCTATGTCACTTCCACCACGGCCCGGCCGCGCGCGGCGCCGCGAATCAGCGCGTCGAATTGCGCCGGCAGATCCTCGAGGCCGAGTGTGTGCGCGATCTTGTCGAGGTGTCGCGGTTTGAGATCGCTCGCCAGGCGCTGCCACACCTTGCGCCGCAGCGCCATCGCGGTGTGGGCGGAATCGACGCCGATCAGGCGAACGCCGCGCAGGATGAACGGCAGCACCGTCGTCTCGAGCTTGATGCCGCCCGCATTGCCGAAGCTCGCGATGAGCCCGTGCGGCTGCATGGTGCGCGTGAGCCATGCGAGCTGCTCTCCGCCGATGGAGTCGAATGCCGCGGCCCACAGCGGCTTCTCCAGCGGGCGGGTGCCGTATTCGATGGATCGGCGCGAAAGCACTTCGCGTGCGCCCAGGCCTTTCAGAAACTCGCTCTCGGTCTCCTTGCCGGTCACCGCGACAATCTCGTAGCCGAGACGCGCCAGCATGTCGATCGCGAGCGTCGCGACGCCGCCGGTCGCACCGTTCACCAGGACTTTGCCGTTCGCGGGCGCGAGGCCGTTCAACTCGAGCAACTCGACCGCAAGCCCCGCCGTATAGCCGGCCGTGCCGAGCGCCATCGCTTCGAACAGGTTCAAGCCCGATGGGAGAGGCACGACCCAGTCGGCCGGCACGCGGCAGTAGTGCTGAATACCCGCCGTCGTGAGCCACACCCATGTCGTAGCTCGTGCAGATCACTTCGTCGCCGGCCTTGAAGCGCGGGTCCGTCGAGGAGACGACGACGCCCGCTGCGTCGATGCCGCCGGTCAGGGGATAGTTGCGAATGATCTTTCCGCCGGTTCCCGTCGCGGCCAGCGCGTCCTTGTAGTTGACGCTCGAATGCGACGTCCTGAACACGACTTCGCCCGGCGACAGCTCGTCGAGCCGCGTCTCGACCACGCGTCCGGCGACCTTGTCGTTGTCGTTGAAGATGCGAAATGCCTTGAATGTGTCCATCCGTGTTCCTCGGGAACGAATGCGGCTACGTTACTACAGCGGCGGAAAGAAGGGAGCTTCGGGGACAAGCGCCAGACTCAGGCACGTTTGCTCGATGCGGGATACGGCTGCGCGACGCCACAGAGGAAAAGAGGTCTCGGAGGAAAACCGCAGGTTTTCCTCTGAGGCGTTCACCGGGCGCTCGTCCGCCTACGGAAGATGCGGTAGCGCGAGGTAGTCGTGCGTCTGCATCTCGGTCAGGCGGCTCACGAGCCGCTCGTTGAGAGACGCGTTCAGGTTCGCCTGAAACCGGTCGCCCGCGTCCTCGCCTGTCGCGACGAGCGCTTCGGGCGGCGCGGCTCGCCGAGACGATGAGCTTCACGCGCCGATCGTAGAACTCGTCGATCAGCCACACGAAGCGCCGCAGGATGTCTGCGTCGCCGACCCTGAAACGCGGCACGTCGGAGATGAGCACCGTGTGATAGCGCCGTGCGAGCTCGATGTAATCCGGCTTTGCCGCGCGGCCCGTCGCAGAGATCTTCGAAGTCGAACCACACCACCCCGGATGCGTTGCGGCGCACGCGAATCATCCGGCCTTCCACTTCGATCGCGTCCGCATTCGTCCGGCTCCTCGCTCGCGATGTGCGCGAACGCCTCTTCGAGCGCCGCGTCGGCATTCTCCTCCGTGTGATAGACGCCGGCGCGCTCCAGCTCGCGCAGGCGGTAATCGATGCCGGCGTCGATGTTCACGACTTCGAGGTTCTGCCTGATCAGATCGATCGCGGGAAGGAACTGATTGCGTTGCAGCCCGTGCAGGTAGAGCGCGTCAGGCTCGAAATTCGACGTGGTGACGAGCACGACGCCCTGCTCGAACAGCGCCTCGAGCAGTCGCTTCATCACCATCGCGTCGGTGATGTCGGTGATATGAAATTCGTCGAGGCACAGGAGCCGCGCGTCCTTCGCGAGATCGCGAGCGATGGCCGCGAGCGGGTCCGCCTGCCCCTGCTTCTCGTGCAGCGCACGGTGAACCTGCTGCATGAAGCGATGGAAATGGATGCGCTGCTTCCGTCCGACGGCGGCGCAGGCGTAGAAGCTGTCCATGAGGAAGCTCTTGCCTCTGCCGACGCCGCCCCACACATACAGTCCGCGCACCACGCGCTTGCGGGCGAGCAGGCGGATCAGCGAGGCTTCGAGCCGCTCGAGCCCGATCAGATCGCCGTAGAGCCGCGCGAAGTGCTCGAGCGCGCGTTCCTGCGCTTCATCGAGCGTGAAGCCGTGCGCCTGCGCGTGGCTGCGGATCCACTGAGAGCAGTCGGCGGTGTCACGGGGCGGCGCGAGCTGAACTTCGTTGCCCCTCACCCTACCCCTCTCCCGCCGCGGCACCTCGCTTCGCTCGACAAAGAAAACCGCAACGGCTGGTAAACGAACAGAGGGCAACCCATGGTTTCCCTCCGTTACCTCCCTTCCTTAACACCAGTCTCTTCTCCTCACTCCTCTCACCTCCGCCTCACCCTTCACTCCTTCGCCCCTTCACGAAGTTCAGCGTCCGCTTATCCACCGCCAGCGCCGCTTCCTTCATCGCCTCGGAAAGCGAGGGATGGGCGTGGCAGATGAGCGCGATGTCTTCGGACGACGCGCCGAACTCCATCGCAACGACCGCTTCGGCGATCAGCTCGGAGGCCATCGGCCCGATGACGTGAACGCCGAGGATGCGGTCGCTCTTCGCGTCGGCGACCATCTTGACGAAGCCGGTGGTGTCGCCGAGCGCGCGCGCGCGGCCGTTCGCCATGAAGGGGAAACTGCCGGCGCGATACTCGACGCCTTCCTCTTTCAGCTGCTGCTCGGTCTTGCCCACCCACGCGATCTCGGGGCTCGTGTAGATCACCCACGGCACGGTGTTGAAGTCGACGTGCCCGTACTGGCCCGGCGATGCGCTGCGCGACCGCGACGCCTTCCTCTTCCGCCTTGTGCGCGAGCATCGGGCCGCGCACGACGTCGCCGATCGCCCAGACGTTCGGCAGATTGGTCCGGCATTCGTCGTCGACGCGCACGAAGCCGCGCTCGTCGAGCTCGAGTCCGATCGCCTGCGGCTCCAGACCCGTCGGTGTTCGGCACGCGCCCGATCGCAACGATGAGCTTGTCGAAGGTCGCCGACTGCGCCTTGCCGGCGGCATCCGCATACTCGACGGTCACGCCCTTCTTCGCCGTCACCTTCGAGATGCGCACGCCGAGGTCGATCTTCAGCCCCTGCTTCGCGAATACCTTCGCCGCTTCCTTCGCGACCTGCTCGTCGGCCGCGCCGAGGAACGCCGGCAGCGCTTCGAGTATCGTGCACCTCCGCGCCCAGACGCCGCCACACGCTTCCCATCTCGAGGCCGATCACGCCCGCGCCGATGACGCCGAGTCGCTTCGGCACTTCGGTGATCGCGAGCGCGCCGTCGTTGTCGAGGATCAGCTTCCCGTCGAATTCCGCCTCCGGGAAGCGCGCGCGGGCTCGATCCCGTGGCGACGATCACGTGTTTCGCGCTGAGCACTTCTTCGCGTTTGCCCGCGACCCGCACCTCGTAGCCATCCGCGCCGCCTCCCGCGAAGCTCGCGCGCCCGTTGAAGAAGGTCACCTTGTTCTTCTTGAAGAGATACAGGATGCCTTCGTTGTTCTGGCGGACCACCTTGTCCTTGCGCTTCAACATCTGCGCGAGGTCGAGGCTCAGGTCCTTTACCTTGATGCCGTGCTCGGCATAGTGATGCGCGACCTGCTCGTAGTTCTCGGAAGATTGCAGCAGCGCCTTCGACGGAATGCAGCCGACGTTCGTGCACGTGCCGCCGGGAGCAGGCTTCCCGTCGGCTGTCTTCCACTCGTCGATGCAGGCGGTGGCGAGACCCAGTTGCGCGGCGCGTATGGCGGCGATATAGCCGCCGGGGCCGGCGCCGATGACGACCACGTCGAAGGATGAGCTCATCAGACTTCCAGTAACATCCGCGCCGGATCCTCCAGCGCTTCCTTGATCGCGACGAGCGAGAGCACCGCCTCGCGCCCGTCGACGATGCGGTGGTCGTAGGACAACGCGAGGTAGTTCATCGGGCCGGATGACGACCTGGCCGTTCTCCGCCACCGGTCGCTCTCTGGTCGCGTGGATGCCGAGGATCGCGCTTTGCGGCGGATTGATGATCGGCGTGGAGAGCATCGATCCGAACACGCCGCCGTTCGAGATGGAGAACGTGCCGCCCGTAAGCTCCTCGATCGCGAGCTTGCCGGCCTGCGCGCGCTCGCCGAAATCAGCGATCTGCTTTTCGATCTCCGCGAGGCTCGACTGGTCGGTATTGCGGAGGATCGGCACCACCAGGCCGCGCGGGCTGCCGACCGCGATCCCGATGTCGTAGTAGCCGTGATAGACGATGTCGTTGCCGTCCACCGACGCATTGACGACCGGATACTTCTTGAGCGCATACACGGCCGCTTTCACGAAAAACGACATGAAGCCGAGCTTCACGCCATGCTCCTTCTCGAAGCGGTCGCGATAGCGTGCGCGCAGGTCGATCACCGGCTGCATGTTCACTTCGTTGAACGTGGTGAGAATGGCAGCCGTGGATTGGGACTGGACGAGCCGCTCGGCGATACGGGCGCGCAGCCGCGACATGGGCACGCGCTGCTCGGGACGTTCGCCGAGCTGAGCCGATGTCGACCGTCGGCGCGGGCGCCCGCTGCGGCACGGGCGCCGGCGCAGGTGCGGACGCTGGCGCTTTGGCTTGCGCCTGTTGTCCTTCAACGGCCGGAGGCGATCCTGCCAGCGCCTGCAGAACGTCGCCCTTGGTGACGCGCCCGCCGCGCCCAGTGCCGGCGATGGCAGCGGTGTCGACGTTCTTCTCCGCTGCGAGCTTCTGCGCCGCCGGCATGGCTTGCCCGCCGCCTGCAGGTGCGCTGCGCGCAGCGGCTGCTTTGGATGCCTGCTGCGCGGCCGCTTTCGGCGCCTCGGCCCCGGGCGGCTGTCCCGCCGGCTTCGCAGCTTCGGTATCGATCTGCGCGATGACTTCGTTGCTCGCGACCGTGCTCGCGTCGCCCTTGATGATCTTCACCAGCACGCCGGAGCCGGGCGCGGGCGTCTCGAGCACGACTTTGTCGGTCTCGATGTCGACGAGGTTCTCGTCGCGATTGACGTACTGCCCCGCCTGCTTGTGCCAGTTGAGCAGCGTCGCTTCGGCGACGGACTCCGAAAGCTGCGGCACCTTCACTTCGATCAGCATGCGATCATCCTCTCGATCCGCTGCGCGATCATGCAGCGGGTCCACGAATCTCGCCTTCCGCCGGAAAAGGGTCGGGGATGAGGGAGGGTTGCTCGCCACATCTCAGTAATCCTCTCCAGCCAACAGCGGCCGCGGCTGCGCCGCGCGATGCTCCGAGCCGCCGGTCAGCGTGAGCGCCTGATCGACGAGCGCCTTCTGCTGCTCGTCGTGCAGTTGCTTGTAGCCGGCCGCCGGCGAGGCCGAGGAATCGCGGCCCGCATAATACAGCTTCTGATGCGGCAGCAAGTGGCGCAGGAGATAGTGCTGGATGTGCCGCCACGCGCCCTGATTGCGCGGCTCTTCCTGGCACCAGACGACCTCGGTCGCGTTCTTGTAGCGCTCGATCTGCGCGCGGAACTCGTCGTGCGGGAACGGATAGAGCTGCGCGATGCGCACGAGCGGCAGATTCTCGCTGCCGCGCGCCTTGCGGCCGTGGCGCAAGTCGTAAAACACCTTGCCGCTGCAGAAGATCACGCGCGTCACCTTCTCCGGATCGATGTCCTTCGCGTCCCAGTCTTCGTTCACGGGCCGCAAACGGTCGTTCGCGAACTCTTCAAGCGGTGACACCGATTCCTTGTGGCGCAGGAGGCTCTTCGGCGTGAACACGATGAGCGGCTTGCGATACGGCCGGATCATCTGCCGCCGCAGAATGTAGTAGAGCTGCACCGGTGTCGCGGGCACGCAGACCTGCATGTTGTAGTCGGCGCAGAGCTGCAGGTAGCGCTCGATGCGGGCCGACGAGTGCTCCGGCCCCTGTCCTTCGTAGCCGTGGGGCAGCATCATGACGAGCCCGCACATGCGCCCCCACTTCACTTCTCCCGACGCGATGAACTGGTCGATCACGACCTGCGCACCGTTGGCGAAGTCGCCGAACTGCGCTTCCCAGACGACGAGCTCGTTCGGGCTCGAAGTCGCGTAGCCGTACTCGAAGCCGACCACGGCCTCTTCCGAGAGCAGCGAATCGATGACCGCGAAATCGCCCTGCTTCTCGCTTACGTGCTGCAGCGGGATGTAGGTGCCCGCGCCCCAGCGCTCGCGGTTCTGATCGTGCAGCACGGCGTGGCGATGGAAGAACGTGCCGCGCCCGCTGTCCTGGCCCGAGAGCCGGATCGAATAGCCTTCATCCAGCAGCGTCGCGTAGGCGAGATGCTCGGCCATGCCCCAGTCGAGCGGCAGCTCTCCGCGCGCCATCGCGCGGCGATCCTCCATGATCTTCTGGACCCGCGGATGGAGCTTGAGATTGTCCGGGACCGTGGTGATGCGCTCGGCGAGCGCCTTCAGCTTATCGAGCGGCAGGCGCGTGTCGTCGTGCTCGTTCCACTTGCGGCCCTTGTAGCGGGTCCAATCCACTTCGAACGGCGGCTTGAAATTCTGGAGGATCGTCTTGTTGGTGTGATAGCCCCCGTCGAGCGCCTTGCGGAAGGTGGCGATCAGGTCGTCCGCATCGCCCTCGCCGATCACGCCCTCGGCTCCGCAGGCGTGTCCGCATAGAGCTTGCGCGTGGTCGGCAGCTTCGCGATGCGCTTGTACATGAGCGGCTGCGTGACCATCGGCTCGTCCTGCTCGTTGTGCCCGAGGCGCCGATAGCACACGAGGTCGAGGACCACGTCCCGATGGAATTTCATGCGGTAGTCGAGCGCGATCTCGGTCGCGAGACAGACCGCCTCGGGATCGTCGCCGTTCACGTGGAAGATCGGCACCTCCAGCATCTTCGCGACGTCGGTGCAGTAGATCGTCGAGCGCGCGTCGCGCAGGTCGGAGGTGGTGAATCCGATCTGATTGTTGATGACGATATGCACGGTGCCGCCGGTGCCGTAGCCGCGTGTCTGCGCGAGGTTGAGCGTCTCCTGGATGACGCCCTGCCCCGCGAACGCCGCGTCGCCGTGGATGAGGACGGGCAGCACCTGATCGCCGTTCACGTCACCCCGCCGATGCTGGCGAGCGCGCACCGAGCCCTCCACCACCGGATTCACGATCTCGAGGTGCGAGGGGTTGAACGCGAGCGTCACGTGCATCGGACCGCCCGGCGTCATGACGTTCGACGAAAAACCCATGTGGTATTTCACGTCGCCTGCGAGGAGCCCCGAATCGTGCTTGCCTTCGAACTCCTCGAAGAGGTCCTTCGGCATCCTGCCGAGCGTATTGACGAGCACCTTGAGGCGGCCGCGATGCGCCATCCCGATCACGATCTCCTGCACGCCTGCCTGCCCTGCGCGCTGCAGCAGGACATCCAGTTGCGGAATGATCGATTCGCCGCCTTCGCCGGAAAAGCGCTTCTGCCCGACGTAACGCGTGTGCAGATACTTCTCGAGCGTCTCGGCGGCCGTCAGGCGCTCGAGGATGTGGCGCTTCATACTCAGGCGAATACTGCGGCGTCGCGCGAATCGACTCGAGCCGCTCCTGGACCCAGCGCTTCTGGGTCGGGTCGCTCATGTACATGTACTCGACGCCGATCGTGCGGCAGTACGTGTCCTTCAGGAACTGCAAAATCTCCCGTAGCGGCGCTTCACGTTTCCACACGAGCGTCCCCGCCGGAAATACGGTGTCCATGTCCGCTTCGGTCAGGCCGTAGTAAGCGGGGTCGAGCTCCGCGATATGCGGCTTCTCCAGTCGCCCGAGCGGATCGACGTCGGCGTTGCGCACGCCTAACGTGCGATGGGCCGCGATCAGCTGCAGAACGCCGAACTGCTTCTCGAACGAGAGCGTCCGGGCCGTGACCTGCGCAGGCGGCGCCGTGCCGCTGTTTGCCGAGCTCCACGAACCGGCGTCGCACCTCGTCGTGGGACACATCCGCGGGACCGTCGTCGAGGCTCTGCAGCTCGTCGAAATAGCTGCGCCAGCGCGGCTCGACCGATTCCGGATCCTCCAGATAGGACTCGTAGAGCGCCTCGATGAATGGCGCGTTCGACCCGAAGAGATAAGAGTTACCGAGGAATTCTTTCATCATGGTGGCACCCAATTCGGGGAGAGGGGGCGCGCTGACCGCCGGAAGGCGGGAGCGGGGAGTCGAGAAGCCAAGGTGCGCCGCTGTATGTTCGAATCTCTGCGCGTGTAAGCAAACCACAGGCCGAGTGGCTCATTCCGGCCAGCAGGTACATCCCGGAGCTGTCGCGAAGCGACGCGATCCGGGGCCCGAATCCAGGACGCTTCTGATCGAGCGGGGTCGAAGGGGCCTGGACCCCGGCCTTCGCCGGGGTGACGAACTATCCAGCATCAGAGTCCAAGCGTACGCCCCGCGCAGCCACGACGATCAGTTCGGGTCCGCAACGGGCTGCCGGAGCGACATACGAGGCCGCGCCTGTCGCTCCTGCCTCGCACGAAAGCATCCCTTTCCCGCCTCCCGCCTCACCGGTGCTTCTACTTCCGCTTGCCCATCGGCACGAAATCGCGCATCGTCGCGCCCATGAAGAGCTGGCGCGGACGGCCGATCTTCTGCTCGGGTCGCCGATCAGCTCGTTCCACTGCGCGATCCAGCCCACGGTGCGGGCAAGCGCGAAGATCGCCGTGAACATGGCGACCGGAATGCCGAGCGCCTTGTAGACGATGCCGGAATAGAAATCGACGTTCGGATAGAGCTTGCGCTTGATGAAGTACTCGTCCTCGAGCGCGATCTTCTCCAGCGCCATCGCGAGCTTGAAGAGCTTGTCGTCCTTCAGATCGAGCTCTTCCAGCACTTCGTGACATGTCTTCTGAATGATCTTCGCGCGCGGATCGTAGCTCTTGTAGACGCGGTGGCCGAAGCCGAACAGCACCGAGTGATCTTCCTTCTCCTTCACGCGCTTGATGAACGCCGGAATGTTCTTCGCGTCGCCGATGCTCGTCGAGCATCTTGAGCACCGCCTCGTTCGCGCCGCCGTGCGCCGGCCCCCAGAGGCTCGCGATGCCGGCGGAGATGCAGGCGAACGGATTGGCACCCGTCGAGCCGGCCAGACGCACGGTCGAGGTGGACGCATTCTGCTCGTGATCGGCGTGCAGGATCAGGATGCGTTCCATGGCGCGCGTGAGCACCGGATTGGGCTTCCACTCCTCGCACGGCGTGCCGAACATCATGTAGAGGAAGTTCTCGACGTAGCGACAGCGCGTTCTTCGGATACATGAACGGCTGGCCCGTGGCTGTACTTGTAGGTCATCGCCGTGATCGTCGGCAGCTTGGCGATCAGGCGGAACGCCGAGATCTCGCGGCTGCGCGCGTCGTAGATGTTGATCGAGTCGTGGTAGAACGCCGACAGCGCGCCGACCACGCCGCACAGCACCGCCATCGGGTGCGCGTCGCGGCGGAAGCCGGAATAGAAACGCGAGAGCTGCTCGTGGACCATGGTGTGGCGGGTGACGATGCTCACGAACTCGTCGAGCTGCTGTCTTGTTGGGCAGCTCGCCGTTCAGGATGAGGTAGGCGACTTCGAGGAAGGTGCAGGTTTCTCGGCGAGCTGCTCGATCGGGATAGCCGCGGTAGAGCAGAATGCCCTCGTCGCCGTCGATGTAGGTGATGTTGGAGCGGCAGCTCGCGGTCGACATGAAACCCGGATCGTAGGTGAACATGCCGGTCTTGCCGTAGAGCGAGCGCACGTCGATGACGTCGGGGCCGATCGGTGCCGCCCAGCATCGGGAAGATCGACCGAGGGTCTGCCGTCGCTGAAGACTCAGGGTTGCGAGCTTTTCCTGCCATGACGTATCTCCGCAGTTGTCACACCACTCGAATGCAGACATGAGCGACACGCAGCTCGCGAAGCACTCGCCGTCATCGCGCAGCGCATGACCGCGCCGATGCAGCCCACACGCGGGCTCACCGCGCCGTGCCCAATCGGCCGGTCACTCGCGCCCCATCGACCAGTCGAGAAGCTCCGGATCCGGGCAGTCCAGCGAGCTTGCGCAGAAGCGCCGCGTGCTGCGCGGCACCGAGCCGAGTCGAAATGCCGCTCCAGGAACGGCCTCAGCATCGAGGTCGAGCTCCAGCAGCGCCGCGGCGGCAGCGCCAGCGTCATGCGGTCGCGCTTCGCATCAGTACCTAAACGGCGCGCTTGACCATCAGCTCCTTGATTTTGTCTGATCGCGCGCGTCGGATTCAGTCCTTTCGGGCAGACGTCCACGCAGTTCATGATGGAATGGCAGCGGAACAGCCGGTACGGATCTTCGAGGTTGTCGAGCCGCTCGTTGACGTGCGCTGCGTCGCGGGTGTCCGCGATGAAGCGATACGCCTGCAGAGCAGCCCCGCCGGGCCGACGAACTTGTCCGGATTCCACCAGAACGAGGGACAGGAGGTCGAGCAGCAGGCGCACAGGATGCACTCGTAGAAGGCCGTTCAGCTCCTCGCGGTCTTCGGGCGACTGCAGACGCTCGCGCTCGGGCGGCGGCGTGTTCGTTGACCAGGTAGGGCTTGATCGAGTGGTACTGCTTGAAGAACTGCGACATGTCCACGATCAGGTCACGGATCACCGGCAGGCCCGGCAACGGGCGAATCACCACCGGCTCCCTCAGTTCGGCGAGCTTGCGTGATGCAGGCGAGCCCGTTCTTGCCGTTGATGTTCATCGCATCCGACCCGCACACGCCCTCGCGGCAGGAGCGGCGGAATGCGAGAACGTGTCGTCGTCCTCCTTGATGCGCACCAGCGCGTCGAGCAGCATCGGTCGGTGGGCTCGAGCGCGACGTCGTAGTCCTGCATGCGCGGCTTCGCGTCCGCGTCGGGGTCGTAGCGGTAGATCGAGAATCGCATCAACTGACTCCGTGCAGCTGATCGGTTGTCGCACGCCGCGCCTTCGGGCTCGAACCGCTTCCACCGTGCAGCGGCTTGCGACTTGCACGGGCTTGTATTCGCTAGCCGGTTGCCTGTCCTTGTACCAGCAGGCGTGTGCTTCAGCCTACTCGCCGTCGTCGCGTCGCCGTTGCGCGATGCCACCAGTGCGTCGTCGCGTCGGGATAATCGGCTGCGGTCGTGCGCGCCGCGGCTTTCCTTGCGCGCTTCGGCGCAGATGATCGAGGCAGCGCGCGTCTCGATCAGGTTGTCGAGCTCCAGCGCCTCGACGCGCGCGGTGTTGAAGACCTTGCTCTTGTCGTTGATCTAGGTGTGCGCGCGCGCGCCGCGATCTCCTTCATCTTGCGCACGCCTTCGGCGAGCAGGTCGGGGAAGCGGAACACGCCGCAATGCAGCTGCATCGTGCGCCGCATCTCGGCGCCGACGTCGCGCGACGCGCTCGCCGAGTCGCCGCAGTCGAGACGCGCGAGGCGCGCGAGCGTCATCTCGCCCGCGTCCTGCGGGCAGCTCCTTCTGCGCGACCGCGATCCTCGCTCAGATCGCGAATCACTCTGCTCGCCGGCGGACTTGCCGAACACCAGAAGGTCGAGCAGCGAATTGGTGCCGAGCCGGTTCGCGCCGTGCACCGAGACGCAGGCGCATTCGCCGGCCGCGTAGAAGCCGCGCACGACGCTTCTCGCGCCTGCCGCCGTCGCGGCACGACCACCTGGCCGTGATAGTTGGTCGGGATGCCGCCCATCTGGTAGTGGCACGTCGGCACGACCGGAATCGGATCGGTCACCGGATCGACGTTCGCGAACTTCTTCGCGATCTCGCGGATGCCCGGCAGGCGCTTGTTGATCACCTCGGCGCCGAGGTGATCGAGCTTGAGCAGGATGTAGTCGCCGTCCTTGCCGGCGCCGCGGCCTTCCTTGATCTCGGTCGCCATCGCGCGCGACACCACGTCGCGGCTCGCGAGATCCTTCACGGTCGGCGCGTAGCGCTCCATGAAGCGCTCGCCGTTCTTGTTCAGGAGATACCCGCCCTCGCCGCGCACGCCCTCGGTGATCAGCACGCCGGCGCCGGCCACGCCGGTCGGATGGAATTGCCAGAACTCCATGTCTTCGAGCGGAATGCCCGGCGCGCGCGGCCATGCCCAGGCCGTCGCCGGTGTTGATGAAGGCGTTGGTGCTCGCGGAATAGATGCGGCCCGCCCCGCCGGTCGCGAACAGCGTCGCCTTGGCCTGGAAGATCATGACTTCGCCGGTTTCCATCTCCAGCGCGGTGACGCCGAGCACGTCACCCTCGGCGTCGCGCACCAGATCGAGCGCCATCCACTCGACGAAGAACTGCGTGCGCGCGCGCACGTTGCGCTGGTAGAGCGTGTGCAGCATCGCGTGGCCGGTGCGGTCCGCCGCCGCGCACGAGCGCTCCACCGGGCGCTCGCCGTAGTTGCTGCGTCTGGCCGCCGAACGGCCGCTGATAGATCTTGCCGTCGTCGAGCCGGTCGAACGGCATGCCGTAGTGCTCGAGCTCGTACCACGACCTCGTTCGCCTTGCGGCACATGAACTCGATCGCGTCCTGGTCGCCCAGGTAGTCCGAGCCCTTCACGGTGTCGTACATGTGCCAGTGCCAGTTGTCCTGCTCGTCGTTGCCGAGGGACGCGGCGACACCCGCCTTGCGCCGCCACCGTATGCGAGCGCGTCGGAAACACCTTCGAGAGCACGGCGACCTGCAGATTCGCTTCGGCGAGCTCCAGCGCCGCGCGCATGCCCGAGCCGCCTGCGCCGACGACCACCGCATCGAATTGCCGTGTCGCTATGCCGCCATCGTCATCTGCCCCAGAGTATCTGCACGCGCCCACACGGCGTACGCGAACAGCGCCAGGATCACCAGCACGTAGAGCACCAGGCGCAAGCCGGTGTCTTTCACGTAATCCATGAAGATGTTCGCGCACGCCGACCCAGGCGTGATAGAGCAGCGCCAGACGAAGAACACGTCGCGTAGCGCATGATCTGGAGCTCCCACAGCGAGCGCCAGTGGTCGTAATCCAGTGTCGGACGCTTGCCAGCACGGCGAGGAAAAACAGCGTGTAGACGAGCATCACCACCGCCGTCACCGCTGCGCGAGCCAGTCGCGCAGGCCGTAATGCGCGCCGATCGACATCGCGCTTCACCATAGCGCGACTCCGACTGCGATCGTCAGCCCGAGCCCGAGTGACCAGTACCCAACGCTCGTCGCGCGCGCTTTCGGCAGCGTCGACGCCGAATTGCAGATCGAGCGCGAGATGGCGAATGCCGGCGAACATGTGATGCAGATACGCCCAGAGCAGTCCGAGCAGCGACCAGCTTCACGAGGGCTGCGATCGATGGTGGCCTTCAGTTCCGCGAACGACTCGTCGCGAAACGAGACTGCGGTCGAGACCGCCACAGGAGCACGGCAAACAACAGAAACAGCACTGCACCGCTCACCCGGTGCAGGATCGAAACGATCGCGGGCAGCGGCTGGCGTATCTGAAAGAGGTTGAGATACTTCGGTCGCGCTTTGGCATGATGCGAGCTTTCTTCGTACTTACGCTGCCATGCGATATGCGTGGGCCAAGCCGGATCGTTCCGGCGAGGACGCGTGCAACAAAGCCGCGGCGCTCACTGCGAGGCGCCGGCACGCTCGGTACACGATGCAGACGGCGCCATCGACTTCGGACGTCGCTGCCGGCGAGTCGCGCGGGAACCGGCTGCTCCGAATCTGCGTGCGCCAGGGAGGGTCCGTGCTCTCCTGAAACGCTGAAATTTTACCAGCTTCGGTGCGCCCGGGAAACGTCGACGAGAGGGCGGCGCTCGCATGACGCCCCTCCATGCTAACGGCGCGTAGCAACGGCGCATTGCACTGCAATGACGTGACGAGCGGCTCAGTTTGTCGAGAATCGCTTATAAAACAGGGCCGTCACGGTTGACCGTGACGCGCGCGTCCGCGTATCATCGATCGCTCCCGCCGCAGTGGCCTCACGCGCGTTCCTGCTGCATTGCGCCGGCCGCTGCTTCCGCGACACCACTCATTAAAAAAGACCAGGAGTTCTTCTCATGAAACGACCCATGCGCGTCGCCGTGACCGGCGCCGCGGGACAGATCGGCTACAGCCTGCTCTTTCGGATCGCGAGCGGCGAAATGCTGGGCAAAGACCAGCCCGTCATCCTGCAATTGCTCGAGATCCCCGACGAGAAGGCGCAGAAGGCGTTGAAGGGCGTCATCATGGAGCTCGACGACTGCGCCTTCCCGCTGCTGCAGAGCATCGTCCCACCGCCGACCCCAAGGTCGCGTTCAAGGACGCGGATGTCGCGCTGCTCGTCGGTGCGCGGCCGCGCGGCCCCGGCATGGAGCGCAAGGACCTGCTGGAAGCAAACGGCAAGATTTTCGCGCCGCAGGGCCAGGCCCTCTCGGAAGTGGCGAGCCGCGACGTGCGGGTGCTCGTCGTCGGCAATCCGGCGAACACGAATTGCCTCATCGCATGAAGAACGCGCCCGGACTGAAGCCGTCGAACTTCACGGCCATGATGCGCCTCGACCACAACCGCGCGCTCACCCAGGTCGCGCAGAAGATCGGCGCGCCGGTCGCCGACGTGCGCAAGATGACGGTGTGGGGCAATCATTCCGCCACCCAGTATCCCGACATCTTCCAGGCCGAAGCCGACGGCAAGAAGGTGTGGCCGCTCGTGAACGACCAGAACTGGCTCGAGAAACGAGTTCATCCCGACGATCCAGAAGCGCGGTGCGGCCATCATCGAGGCGCGCGGGCTCTCGTCGCGCGGCGAGCGCCGCGAACGCGGCGATCGCCACGTTCATGACTGGGTCTACGGCACGCCCGACGGAGACTGGGTCAGCATGGGCATTCCGGCGGACGGCAGCTACGGCATACCCGAAGGCGTGATCTACGGCTATCCGGTGACGTGCCGCGACGGGCGCTACGAGATCGTCAAAGGCATCGAGTTGAGCGACTTCAGCAAGTCGCGCATGCAGGCGACGCTGAAGGAGCTGCACGAAGAGCGCGATTCCATCAAGCAGTTGCTGAATTGACTTCAGTGACGGTGACTGGTCTGGTGCCCTGGAAATGGGTTCGGTTATTTCGTCTTCCCGGCGCCAGGCCGGAGCAAAGGACGTCCGCTTGAAACGTCGGTCGGTTATTCGCCCCGGCGCGGCCGGACCCGCGAAAAGTCCCCGGATTCCGGATCAGCGCGCGCGAGCGCGCTGTCCGGGATGACGAGCTTGTAGTGAGAGCTTGACGGGTCACCGTCACCTTTTTGCGAGTCCGGCAGAGGAGCAGGTATGAGCCAAGCGGCATCGGGATTCAAACCAAAGAAATCGGTCGCCCTGTCGGGCATTGCGGCGGGAACGACCGAGCTGTGCACGGTCGGCCGCACGGGTAACGACCTCGCCTATCGCGGCTACGACATCCTCGATATCGCGGACCGCTGCGAATTCGAAGAAATCGCCTTCCTCCTGATCCACGGCAAGCTTCCGACGAGCGCACAGCTCGCGAGCTACAAGGCGAAGCTGAAGCAGCTTCGCGGCCTGCCGGCTGTCGTGCGCAGCGTGCTCGAGCACCTGCCCGCGGGCGCGCATCCGATGGACGTCATGCGCACCGGCTGCTCGGCGCTCGGCGCGGCGCTGCCCGAGAAGGAGGATCACAACATCGCCGGCGCGCGCGACATCGCCGACCGCCTCATCGCCTCGTTCGGTGCGATGCTCCTCTACTGGTATCACTATGCCTACAACGGACGCCGCATCGACATCGAAACCGACGACGATTCGATCGGCGCGCATTTCCTGCATCTGCTGCATGGCAAGCCGCCGAAAGCGATGTGGGTGCGCGCGATGCACACGTCGCTCAACCTCTATGCGGAGCACGAATTCAATGCTTCGACGTTCGCCGCTCGTGTCGTAGCGGGCACCGGCGCCGACATGCATTCCGCCGTGACCGGCGCGATCGGCGCGCTGCGTGGCCCCAAGCACGGCGGCGCGAACGAAGTCGGCTTCGAAGTGATGAACCGCTACGAGACGCCCGACGAGGCGGAAGCCGACATGGTGAAGCGCGGGCAGAACAAGGAAGTCGTAATCGGCTTCGGCCATCCGGTCTATACGATCGCCGACCCGCGCAACAAGATCATCAAGGAGGTCGCCCGCGAGCTCTCGGAAGACACCGCCGACATGAAGATGTTCGACATCGCGGAACGCATCGAGAAGGTCATGATGCGCGAGCGCAAGATGTTCGCGAACCTCGACTGGTTCTCCGCCGTGTCGTACCACAAGATGGGCATCCCGACGCCGATGTTCACGCCCATCTTCGTCATCTCGCGCACGACGGGCTGGTGCGCGCACGTGATCGAACAGCGCATCGACAACAAGATCATCCGGCCGACCGCGGTCTATACCGGGCCCGAGGGCGGCATTTCGAGCCGATCGAGCAACGGTGAAGTAAGCATGAGCACAGCCATCTCGAACATGCGTCCCGATCCGGACAAGTTGCTGGTCGACATCGCCGACTACGTCTCCGGCTACACGATCGACAGCGCCGAAGCGTACGAGACCGCGCGGCTCTGCCTCATGGACACGCTCGGCTGCGGCCTGGAGGCGCTCACTTACCCCGCCTGCACCAAGCTCCTCGGTCCGATCGTGCCCGGAACGATCGTCCCCCACGGCGCCAGGGTCCCCGGCACGTCCTATCAACTCGATCCGGTGGCCGCCGCATTCAACATCGGCGCGATCATCCGCTGGCTCGATTTCAACGACACCTGGCTCGCGGCCGAATGGGGTCATCCTTCCGACAATCTCGGCGGCATCCTCGCGACCGCCGACTGGCTCTCGCGCACCCGCGTGGCCGCCGGCAAAGCGCCGCTCGTCATGCGCGACGTGCTCACCGGCATGATCAAGGCGCACGAGATCCAGGGCGTGATCGCGCTCGAGAACAGTTTCAACCGCGTCGGCATCGATCACGTGGTGCTGGTGAAGGTCGCGACCACCGCTGTCGTCGCGAACATGCTCGGCTGCACCCACGAGGAGATCGTCAACGCGGTCTCGAACGCCTGGATCGACGGCCAGTCGCTCCGGACCTACCGCCACACGCCCAATGCCGGCTCGCGCAAATCGTGGGCGGCGGGTGACGCCACCAGCCGAGGCGTGCGGCTCGCGCTGATAGCGCTGAAGGGCGAGATGGGTTACCCGTCCGCGCTCACCGCTAAGACGTGGGGCTTCTACGACGTGCTCTTCAAGGGCAAGCCCTTTACGTTCTCGCGCGGCTTCGGCTCCTACGTGATGGAGAACGTGCTCTTCAAGATCTCGTTCCCTGCAGAGTTCCACGCGCAGACGGCGGTCGAATGCGCGGTGGCGCTGCACACGCACGTGCGCGATCGGCTCGAAGAGATCGAGAAGGTCGTCATCACGACGCACGAATCGGCGATCCGCATCATCGACAAGCGCGGCCCCCTCTATAACCCCGCCGACCGCGATCATTGCATCCAGTACATGACCGCGATCGGGCTCATGAAGGGCACGCTCACCGCGCCGGACTACGAAGACGACGTCGCGAAAGACCCGCGCATCGATGCGCTGCGCGACAAGATGGAATGCGTCGAAGACGTGGCCTGGACCCGCGACTATCTCGACCCCGAGAAGCGCTCCATCGCGAATGCCGTGCAGGTGTTCTTCAAGGACGGCACGAGCACGCCCAAAGTCGCGGTGGAATATCCGATCGGCCATCGGCGCCGCCGCAAAGACGGCATCCCGCTGCTCGAGCTCAAGTTTCGGACGAACCTTGCGCGCCGTTTCGCGCCCAGGCAGCAGAAGGCGATCCTCGACGCGTGCAGCCACGCGAAGAGGCTTGAAACGATGCCCGTGCACGAGTTCGTCGATCTGTTCGTTGTGTGATGTTCGCCCTCACCCTCCGCCCTCTCCCACGGGAGAGGGGACCGATCCCTTCTCCCTTCGGGAGCAACGGTGGGGGAGCGAAGCGGTCGGGGAGGGAAAAACATGAAGTTGCTTGTTGGCGCCTGCACTGCTGCGCTCGTCATGGCGCTCGCGCTGATCGCACTCCCGGCCACCGCCGCCGAGCTGCGGGACCCGAACACGTTCTTCAGCCTCAATATGGGCGACCTCAAGGCCGACCTCACCGAGGCGCGCGCCGACGGCAAGCAGGCCCTCCTCGTCATGTTCGAGCAGGCAGGCTGTCCCGGCTGCGCGCACATGCGCCGCCACATCCTCTCGCAGCCCGACGTGCAAGACTACTTCCGCAAACACTTCACGAATCTTTCGCTCGACATTTACGGCTCCGTGCCGCTCGAGGACGCTTCCGGGCGGGAATCGACCGAGAAGGACTATGCGCAGCGCGTCAAAGTGAGGATGACGCCGACGTTCATCTTCTACGATCTGAAGGGCGCCGAGATCGTGCGTTACACCGGCCCCTTCGAAACGCCCGCGGAATTCGTGCTGTTCGGCCAGTTCGTCGCGAGCGGCGCATACAGGAAAACGTACATTCAACCAGTACAAGACACAGAAACCGCGAGGAGGCTGATTCCATGCCGCACGATCTTTTCAATTCGCTCGACGACCTTCCGCTGCCCTCCGGGCGCAAGGGACAGTACTACTCGGTTGCAGCGCTCGAGACCGCCGGCCTCGGCAAGATAAGCCGCATGCCTTACAGCCTGCGCATCGTGCTGGAGTCGGTGCTGCGCAACTGCGACGGCAAGCGCGTGACCGAAGAACACGTGCGGGAGCTCGCGGCGTGGCAGCCCAACGGCGAGCGCACGGAGGAGATTCCTTTCGTTCTCGCGCGCATCCTGCTTCAGGACATGGCCGGGTTCCCTTCCCTCAACGATTTCGCCGCGATGCGGGCCACGGCGAAGAAGCTGGGCGGCGATCCGACGCGCATCGAGCCGCTCGTCCCGGTCGATCTCGTGGTCGATCACTCGATCGAGGTCGACGTGAGCGGCCGCCCGGACGCCGTTGAGCGCAACATGGAGCTCGAGTTCCAGAGGAACGGCGAGCGCTATGCGTTCCTCAAATGGAGCAAGCAGGCGTTCGAAGGCATCCGCATCGTGCCGCCCGGTAACGGGATCGTGCACCAGGTGAATCTCGAATATCTCGCGCGCGGAGTATGGGAGCGCGACGGCATCTACTACCCCGACACGCTGGTCGGAACCGACTCGCATACCACAATGGTGAACGGGATCGGCGTGGTGGGCTGGGGTGTCGGCGGGATCGAAGCCGAAGCAGGCATGCTCGGTCAGCCGATCTACTTCCTCACGCCGGATGTCGTCGGCGTTCACATGAGCGGCAAGCTGCGGGAAGGCGTCACCGCGACCGACGTCGTCCTCACCGTGACGGAGCTCCTGCGCAAGAATAAGGTCGTGGGCAAGTTCGTCGAATACTTCGGCGAGGGCGCCGCTTCACTCACCGCTACCGACCGTGCGGTGGTCGCCAACATGTCGCCCGACTACGGCGCGACGATCGGCTTCTTCGGCGTCGACGAGAGGACGATCGAGTATCTCCATACGAGCGGCCGTCCGGCGGATCTCGTGGAAGCGGTCGAGGCCTATTTCAAAGCGCAGGGCATGTTCGGCATACCGCGCAAAGGCGAGATCGACTACAGCCAGGTGATCGAGCTCGATCTCTCCACGGTCGTCCCGAGCGTGTCCGGACCGAAGCGCCCGCAGGACCGCATCGATCTGCCGAAGATCAAGCAGCGCTTCGAGACACTGTTCTCGAAATCGGTCGCGGACGGCGGCTACGGCAAGGGTGCCCACGAGTTCGACCGACGCGTGGGAACGCAGCTTCCAGGCACCGACGTGGGGCACGGTGACGTCCTGATCGCGGCGATCACCTCGTGCACCAACACGTCGAACCCGAACGCGTTGCTCGCCGCCGGGTTGCTCGCGAAGAAGGCGGTCGAGAAGGGCCTCAAGGTCGGGCCTCGCGTAAAAACGTCGCTCGCGCCCGGCTCGAAGGTCGTCACGTCGTATCTCAAGGACGCGGGGCTCATGCCGTATCTCGAGCAGCTCGGCTACCACGTCGTGGCCTACGGCTGCACGACCTGCATGGGCAACGCGGGTCCTCTCGATGAGGCGATCGAAGACGCGGTGGTGAAGAACGACGTGATCGCGTGCGCGGTGCTCTCGGGGAACCGCAATTTCGAAGCGCGCGTGCACCAGAGCCTCAAAGCGAACTTCCTGATGAGCCCGCCGCTCGTCGTCGCGTTCGCGCTCGCAGGCACGGTGCGCATCGACGTGGAGCGCGATCCCGATCGGCACGGGCTCGGACGGGAAGCCTGTTTTCCTCAAAGACATCTGGCCGAGCAACGCCGAGATCGCGCAGGTCCTGCGGTTCGCGAACGATGCCGAGAAATTCCGGCGCGAATACAGCGATCTTGCGGGAGCGAAGCAGTTGTGGGACGCCATCCCCGAGAGCAAGGGCGCGACCTTCGACTACGATCCCGCGTCCACCTACATCCTCGAGCCGCCGTTCTTCGAAGGGTTCGATCTGAAGGCCGGCACCGTGACCGACGTGAAGGGCGCGCGTGCGCTCGGGATCTACGGCGATGGGCTCACGACGGACCACATCAGCCCCGTGGCGCCGATCAAGCCCGCCTCGCCCGCCGGTCGCTGGTTGCAGGAACACAAGGCGCGCGAGATGAACACGTTCGGCGCGCGGCGCTGCAACCATGAAGTCATGCTCCGCGGCGCCTTCGCGAACGTTCGCATCAAGAACCTCATGGTGCCCGGCACCGAGGGCGGCGTGACCGTGCACCAGCCGAGCGGCGAGCAGATGGGCATCTACGACGCGGCGGCGCGCTATCGTAAAGAAGGCGTGCCGCTCGTCGTGCTCGCAGGAGAGGAGTACGGCACGGGCTCCTCGCGCGACTGGGCTGCCAAAGCGCCGTACCTGCTCGGGATCAAGGTCGTCGTCGCACGCAGCTTCGAGCGCATCCACCGCACGAACCTGATCGGCATGGGTGTCCTGCCCTGCCAGTTCAAAGGATCCGACAGCGTCGCCTCACTCAAGATCGACGGGACGGAAACGTTCGACTTGATCGGCGTCGAAGGCGAATTGAAGCCGCGCCAGGACGTGACGCTGGTCATCCGTCGGAACGACGGCAGCAGCAGGAACGTCACGGTGACGCTGCGTGCCGATACGCCCATCGAGATCGAGTATCTGCGGCACGGCGGCATCCTCCCGTATGTACTGCGGGAGATCATGGCGACAGCGTAGCGCCGAAGAACGTTGCTTTCGGTTCTGGATCCCGGATCCGTGTGCGTGCCGCACGTCCGGGATGACGTCTCGAATGTCGTCATTCCGGTGAAACCGGAGTCCAGGCCCACCGACGTCATTCCGTTGCGAAAACGGAATCCAGGCGCCGTCCGACCGCGCTCGTCTTTTGCTAAATTCGTGCTGGCGTTGTCCAGCAGCGAACGTTGACGCAAAGGAGGTCGAGTGACGTCGGTCGCGCAGTTCGAGATCCACTACTCGCGGTTTATGGACGAGCACGGGCATGCCGCTGCGCGATTTCCCCGCATTCGCGCAGAACACGAACGCAGCTCGTCGATCTCTATCGCTGGATGGTGCTCATGCGCACCTACGACGCGAAGGCGATCGCGCTCCAGCGCACCGGGCAGCTCGGCACCTATGCGCCGATCCTCGGTCAGGAGGCGATCCAGGCCGGAATCGGCTCGGCTATGCGCGCCGACGACGTCTTCCTCATGACTTACCGCGAGCAGGGCGCGCAGCTCATGCGCGGCGTGAAAATGTCGGAGCTCTTCCTCTACTGGAGCGGCGACGAGCGCGGCAGCGACTTCTCGGGCTCGCGCCATGACTTCCCGATCTGCGTCACGATCGCCGCGCACGTCACGCACGCGGCAGGCGTTGCCTATGCGATCAAGCTGCGCGGCCAGTCGCGCGCCGTGGTGTGCGCGCTGGGGGATGGAGCCACCTCGAAGGGCGATTTCTACGAAGGCCTGAACGCCGCGGGCACGTGGCGGCTTCCCGTCGTCTTCTTCGTGTCGAACAACCAGTGGGCGATCTCGGTGCCCCGGCGGGCGCAGACCGCGGCGCAAACGCTCGCGCAGAAAGCCATCGCGGCAGGCATTCCCTGCGAGCAGATCGACGGCAACGATCTCATTGCCGTGCGCGAAGCGATGGACCGCGCTCTGGGGAAGGCGCGCAGCGGCGGCGGGCCCTGTCTCATCGAGGCGCTCACCTACCGCCTCTCCGATCACACGACCGCCGACGACGCGTCGCGCTATCGCAGCGCCGACGAGATGGCAGAAGCCTGGAAACACGAACCGATTCATCGAATGCGCACCTATCTCGCGGCACGCGGCGCATGGGACAAAACGCGCGAGGAGGGCCTCGTCAAGGAATGCAACGAGCGCGTGCAGACCGCGGTGCAGGAGTACATGAACACGCCGCCGCCGGCGCCTTCGGCGATGTTCGAACATCTCTACGAGCGGCTGCCTGCAGCGCTCGAAGCGCAGCGTGCGGACCTCGACGCGTGCACGGCCGAGGTGCCGGGCGCGCCCGGCAGCGGCGCGGGCGAGGTCTGATGGCGCAGATCACGCTGGTGGAAGCGATCAATCTCGCGCTCGCAAGCGAGATGTCGAGATCCGATGACGTCGTCGTGCTCGGTCAGGACATCGCGCGCAACGGCGGGGTCTTCCGTTCGACGGTGGGCCTCGTCGACCGCTTCGGCGCCGAGCGCGTCATCGACACGCCGCTTGCCGAATCGATGATCGCGGGCATGGCGATCGGCATGGCCGCCGAGGGCCTGAAGCCCGTCGCCGAGATCCAGTTCTCGGGCTTCGCCTACACGTGCATCGACCAGATCCTCAATCACGCGGGCCGCATGCGCTATCGCACGCGAGGGCGCCTCGCGTGTCCGATGGTGATGCGCACACCGTGCGGCGCCGGCATTCACGCGCCGGAGCACCACTCCGAGAGCCCCGAAGCGATGTTCGCCCACACGCCGGGCCTGCGGGTCGTCTATCCGTCGTCGCCGCGCCGCGCTTACGGTCTGCTGCTTGCCGCGATCCGGGATCCCGATCCCGTGATCTTCCTCGAGCCCACGCGGCTCTACCGGCTCTTCAAGGAGGACGTCGAAGACAACGGTGAAGCGCTTCCGCTCGACACGTGCTTCACGCTGCGCGAAGGCACGGATGTCACGCTCGTCACGTGGGGCGCGATGGTGCATGAAACACTCACCGCCGCCGATGCGCTGGCCGAGCAGGGCTACTCGGCCGAGGTGATCGACGTCGCGACGCTGAAACCGTACGACCTCGACACGATCCTCGCCTCGGTCGCGCGCACCGGCAAATGCGTCGTCGTGACCGAAGCGCCACGCACGGCGAGTTTCGCCTCCGAGATCGCCGCGGCGGTTTCCGAACAGGGCCTGCTCTCGCTGATGGCGCCGGTTCTGCGCGTCACCGGTTACGACACCGTCGTGCCGCTCGCTCGGCTCGAGAGGCATTACATTCCGAGCGTCAAGCGCATCGTGGACGCGGCGCTCGGGACCATCCAGTTCTCGTAGAGCGCCTGACAGAAAGAGTTCCCTCGCCCCCGTCTATGGGGGAGAGGGGCAGGGTGAGGGGGCATTTTGTTATGAAAATTTTCAAACTCCCCGATCTCGGCGAGGGCTTGCAGGAAGCCGAGATCGTGCAGTGGTTCGTCAAGGCTGGGCGATACGGTGAAGACCGACCAGCCGATGGTCTCGGTCGAAACCGCGAAGGCGATCGTCGATATTCCCGCGCCGTACGACGGCACGATCGCGCGGCTCTACGGCAATCCGGGCGACATCGCGCACATCGGCGCGCCGCTCGTCGGCTTCGAGGGCGAAGGCGGGGATGCCGGTGCAGGGACGGTCGTGGGCCACGTGGAGGCAGGGCAGAAGATCGTGCGCGAAGCGCCGATGGGCGCGGCCCGGCTCCCACGGCAGCCGGCATCAAGGCGACGCCCGCGGTGCGCGTCCTCGCACGCAAGTTGAACGTCGATCTCGCGATGGTGACGCCGACCGGCACCGACGGCATGATCACGCCGGGAGACGTCCAGCGCGCGGCCCGCGTCCTCGCCGAGCAGGGTCCGATCGAGCTCCTCCGTGGCGTGCGGCGTGCGATGGCGCAGAACATGATGCTCGCCAACGCCGAAGTCGCGTCCGCCACCATCATGGACGACGCGGACATCCACGCCTGGGAACCGGGCACGAACGTCATGCTGCGGTTGATCCGCGCGATCGTGGCGGGCTGCAGGGCGGAGCCGTCGCTCAATGCCTGGTACGACAGCCAGCGCATCGGCCGCTGGGTCGTGAAGAAGATCGATCTCGGCATCGCGGTCGACACGCCCGACGGGCTGCTCGTGCCGGTGCTGCGCAACGTCGGCGAGCGCGCGATGGACGACCTCGCCGCGGGTCTGGACGAACCTCGTGCGCGACGCGCGCGTGCGCAAGGTGCCGCCCGAAGAACTGCGCGGCCACACCATCACGCTCTCGAACTACGGCACGATCGCGGGGCGTTATGCCTCACCCGTCGTGGTGCCGCCCGACAGTGGCCATCGTCGGTGCGGGTCGCATGCGCGACGAGGTGGTCGCGGTGGACGGCGCGCCGGCGGTTCGGAAGATTCTTCCGCTCTCGCTCACGTTCGATCATCGCGCGGTGTCGGGCGGGGAAGCGGGACGCTTTATGGCCGCGATGATAAAGGACTTGGAAGAACCAACCAACTTGGAAGAACCGACCTCTTCTCGGTGAGCGGCGCGCCTGGGACCGGCTGTCGACGCGAACGTATCTTTCCAGCGCCTATGAGGACCCTCATCGATGTGTACGAGGCTGGGGACAGAACCTCAAGCTGCACCGCACTGCATCTCGGGCCGGCCGCTACGCCACGAAGCGGCACTCCGATGCAGGCGTGCGAGTATCCATGTTGCGGCCGCGATTCAGGTGATCGTCGATCTCGGCAGCGCACCCGACCATGCGGCCGAACAGGAACACCGTGAAAGCAGCCTGCTCGAGGCTTTCCTCGCTGAACGTGCCCGCGCGGTAGGGCTTCCACATCATCTTCAGCAGAAGCGCGGCGATGACCGCGTCGATGTTTACGCAATAGACGTTCCGCGACAGCCCCGCGTCGTAAAGGGCCTGCACGAGCGCCTGGTAGTAGGCGTGAAACACGTTGTACTCGCCACGCTTGCGGAACACCTCGGCAATGAACACTTCGCGCGGGTCCTGATTGACGGCCTTGTCGCGGAAGACGGGATGATGCACACCGGGGATCTTCTGCAGATCGAGGCTGCCGACCGCTTTCGCCGTGTTCTTGTAATCGGCATATTGCGTCGCATAGCGGTCCGCCATCGCTTTCAGGTCGAGCCCGTGGCTCGGGTCGCCGGGGTCTGCAAGCGACGTATCGCGAAACTGCTCGTCTCAGGAATGCGATGCCCTCATAGCCGTTGCCGCCGTGCGCGTAACCGCAATGCGTGAGGAAACCGATCATCGACTTGTTAAGCTGCACGCGCTCCGGCGCTTCGGGGCCGTCGGCCGCCACCGCCCCCTTCGCCCCTTGCGCCGATATCGTTCCCGGCCCGTTCGTGAGAAGCAATCCGAGCAGCGTCTGCAACGCGAACAGATGCGCGGGCTCGGGCTTGCGTCCGAGGAGCGACAGACCCGCGAGCTCGGTCATCGTCCAGCCGTTCAGGATTTCGCTGACTGACACGCCGCAATAACGCTCCGGCTCGTGGCGTTCCGCGGGCACGGAAGCACCGACCAGCGTTCCGGTGATCCGCATCCACCACGGCAGGTTCCAGGCCGTTGCGAGCGAGATGCGTCTGCGTACGAGCGGCGCCCATGACATGGTCGTCGTGATCGCCGCAAGCACTGCATCACGTGTCGGATGACCCGGCAGGCTCTGAAGGTATCGCACGAACACGGACTTCGTGCCGCGGCTCTTCAGCGCGGCGATCATCGCGTCCGCCTTGGGATCGCGGCGGTCGGACACCAGGGCCTCGCGCGCAGGTGCGTCGATGGCGACCGAGCCCACCTCGAACGTGTCGTCGCATGCATCCGCGAGCTTTGCCTGGGAGAAAAGGTCGATCAGCACCTGCGCCGCTCGCCGGGCGCGCTGGGCACGGGCCGGCCCCACGATCGCGCATGCCGCCGCCATCACGGTATTCGGCGCATTTCCGGCGACGCGTGCGGCTTCCGCCGCGGCGAGCGCGGGATCTCCATGGAGGTGAACCTCGGCGCCGATGGCCACATTGATAAGCGCCTGATCGTTCGGACCGCCGCTTTCGTGCAGGAGCGCCAGCGCGAGATTCGCCTCGAGCGGTGCCTGTGCGGCGGTAAGCATCGACACGCCGTAGAGATGCGTGACCTGCGTCTTCGGATCCATCTGGGATGCGCCCGAAGCGTCTTTCATCCCCTGGCGCGGGTAGACGGCGCCGGTCAGCTTGTTCAACTCGGCGATCTGCACATCATACGGCGGGGTCGCTTCGACGACGGGAATGTCGAGCTCGGGCGGCAGCTTCAGTCCCTGATTGGAACCGAACCAGGGCTTGAGCGCGGTGCTGCCCTGAGGCGCGAAATCCGGACGCGCGGCATTCTCGCGCATCACTGCCGTCAGCGCCGGGGCGATATGAGCGATGTTCGTGACCACCGCCCCGCGCGCCGAATAGATCGGCCGCTCCGGCGTGAAAAGGCCGTCGACGCCGAACTGCTCCATGAACCAGCGTTCTTTCGCAAGGGCATCATCGTTGCCGCCCGCCATCGCGCCGGCGTGGCCGACGGCCCGCGTCAGCTTCGATTTCCAGCGGCCGACGACGCACGCGACAACGGGCTTCGTGAAGTTCGCATCGTGCTCGTAGTAGCCGCCGGGTTCGACATACAGCACCGCGGCCTTGCTGCGCGCGTCGTTCGCGAGCGCGAACGCGAATTCGGGCGCCGCATAGTGTATGTAGATGTCCTTGCCGCTCGACACGACCGTGCTCGTGCCCCATCCGGCCATCGCGAGATAGGTTGCGATCGTGGAGCTGAAGTTGCCGGAGTTCGAAAGAATCGCGATCGAGCCTTTCTTCAGCGTTTCCGCGGGATTGTCGCCCCCGAGCGCGCCGCCGATCCTCACACGGTTCCAGGCGTCGGCCACGCCGAGACTGTTCGCGCCGAATACGTCGACACCGTTCAACTGCGCCATGGCACGAATCTCACGCGCGTCGCGAACGGACATCTTCTCGGTCACGATGAAAATCTTCTGGATGTCGGGATTCACTCGTATCAGCTCGGCTACACCGTCGCGCGCCGCCGGCGGAGGCAGGTAGACGACGCCGCAATTGAATCGGTGCCCGTCATCGAGGCCTTCCCGCACGCTGTTGTAGACGGGGACATTGCCGATGCCCGTTTCCAGAACCTGCCCTCGCCTTCCCGGTGAGGTGCCGAATACGACGTTGCCTCCGGAATATTCGTGGCCGACCGGTGTCACCTCCCGCGATTCACCGCCGAGGATGTTGAGGACGCACACACGGTCCTCGCGCGTTGCCACCTGGGCAAGGGAGCTCACGCCGACGAAATACTTGAAATCGCCTACGCCGCGTTTGTTCATAGCCGCTCCTTACGCCCCGAGGGCAGCGGGGTTGGGCTGGCTGAGTCCCAGCCGTGCAGCAACCTCGGCACGTCCTCCGGCCTTCATCCACTCGTTCACGCAGCGCGCGTAGTTCACCACTTCGCTCATGTCCGAATCGAAGCCGAAAATGCGATACGGCAATCCGATTGCGTCGAGCGTATCGCGCATGGCACCCATTCCGCGCACGAGGTTGGGGCCCCCGCGCCCGACGACGACATAGACGGGACTCGCGCCGTACAGCCCGAAATGCTCGCGCAGGGCGTCCGCCATCGCGCGCAGCGTGACGAAGATGTCCGTGTTGTTCGACTTGCCGCCGATGATGAACAGCACATTGGTCTGCGCCAGCCAGTGCTTGAAGCAGATGCGCGCGACCTCCTTCATCTTTTCGTACGGCGGATTACCTCCGAAGTCGGACGAGATGATCGCGTCGTCGCCCAGCATTTCGGTCACCAGCGAATTCGCGCCGCCGCCGAACGTGGGTGCGAGTATCGTCCCGTTCGCGTTGATGACGTAAACGTCGCTCTGACCCTGATGCGTGCGCAGTTCGTTGATCTCCTGCTCGAAGTCCGAAAAATCGACCGCAAACAGATGCGCCGGCATCTGCAGCCGTTGCCACCGCAGGTCGTCGCGGTCGAAACCGCACTTGAAGTCGCACGCGACCGGGGTAAGCCGCCCCTGACGGTCGGGCCGCATGCGAATCGGGTTCAACTCGAGCGTGGTCATGCCGAAGTCGTGGAAAAGCTCCCACAGCTTCGGCAGATGCTGCACCAGCGGAGAGATGATCTGCTTCGGTGCGTTCAGCTCGGACAGTGCGTTCGCCACGACGAAAGCCTTCAGCCCGGTGAGGGCCTCGAACGGCACCTGCCGCACGAGCCCCTTGTCGAGCTCCTCGATGTCCACGCCGCCGTGGTGCGTCAGGGTCATCGTCGGCGCGCGGAACTGTGTCGAATCGCTGATCGAGAAATACACCTCGTGCTCGGCGGGGACGGTGGATTCGAACGTGACGCCGTTGGCTTTTGAGACCTGATTGCCGACCCGATGCTCGACGAAGTAGAGCCGCTCCTTCTCTTTGAGCGCCGTCTTGAGGTCCGACGCGCGCCCGAGCAGCCCGGCTTTGCCTTTCTTGCCGATGCCGCCCTTGAAGACGGGCTTTATGAAGATCGAACCATGACGTTCGATGAGCGCCTTGATCTCCTCCTCTGCCGCATCCGGAGGGAGCACCTCGGAGCTCGGGAAGCCCGCGAACTTCAGAAGCTTCGAGCCATACAGCATACCGGTGACTTGCATCGAAAACCTCCTGGCAGCCCGCGACGGATGCGAAGCTGGAGCGCTATGGGGAATGCATCACTGAGCTACTGGAATGTCCATCGGTCCTGCCCGGCGCGTCACCGGGACGTGCGCGCGTTCACTCTCCAGGTCGGAAAGCGTGAGCGGCCTCACTCGCCTTTGATACCCGCGGCTTTTACGACTTTGCCCCATTTGTTCATCTCGGTCTTGATGAACGTGCCGAACTCGCTGGCCCCCTTGTAAGCTGGCTCGGCGCCTTCGGCGTGGAGGCGCTTTTTCGTGTCGGCCGAGGTGCTCACCGCGGCCATGTCCTTCTCCAGGCGCGCGATGATGGCTTCGGGCGTCCCGGTGGGCGCGACCAGGCCCCACCAGTTGTTCGCTTCATAGCCGGGAACGCCCGACTCGGCGATCGTCGGGACGTCGGGAAGCGTGGGTGTGCGTTTCGCGCCGCCGGTGCCGAGGATTCGAAGCCGTTTGGAGTTCCCATGCGGCAGCATCTGCAGGAGCGACCCCATGCACATCTGCGTGTTGCCGGCGATCACGTCGATCATCGCAGGCCCGCCGCCCTTGAACGGAATGTGGACGATGTTCGTGCCGGTCAACTGCTTGAAGAGCTCGGTGGTGAGATGCTGAAAGCTGCCGGGGCCGGCCGACGCGTAATTCAAGCTGCCCGGTTTGGCCTTCGCGAGCGCGACGAGGTCCTTCGCCGACTTGACCGGCAGCGACGGGTTGACCGCGAGCCCGCTCGGCCCTGTTGCCAGCATCGCGACGGGCATCAGCACCTTCTCCTGATCGTAGGGCAGCTTGTAGATGTACGGGTTGTATGCGTACGCGGCGGACACGACGAGCAGCGTATAGCCGTCGGGCGACGATTTCGCAACCGCCTCCGTTCCGAGCATGCCGCCCGCGCCGGGACGGTTGTCCACGATCACCTGCTTGCCCAGCTTTTCGGTGAGTTGCTGTCCGATGAGGCGCCCTATGATGTCGTTGCTGCCGCCGGGAGCGAACGGCACGATGATGCGTACCGGTTTGGCGGGCCAGCCTTCCGCCGCTCTCGCAAGCGACGCGACAGAGATGATGATCGTTGCAAGAAACATGCATGCGAGTCGGCAGTGGGTTGTCATGTTTCACTCCTACCAAGGTATGAGCGCATCCTGCGCGCCGTACCTCGTTGCTGCAACTGTGAACGGCGCAGAGAACTGCCGTGTTCGTTACGTTCGCGCCGACAGCGTCTCCGAGGCGCTGTTTCCTTCTGCATTAGGCCTCGGACGTATTGATGAGAATACTACCGAGCGTTCGAAGGTGACTTCGCGGCGGACACGCTGTCCCAGCGGCCGCCGTTTCCTTCTGCACTAGGCCTCGGACGCATTGATGAGAATACTGACCGGCGTTCGAATGTTTCGTTCGCGGCGACAGGCTGTCCCAGCCGCGCCGCTCACCGAAAGGATTATCTATCTCTCTACCGGTAAGCGCCGGTCGTTCCAATCGACCATCCCCCCCTGCATATTGAACACCTGCTCGAAGCCGAGGCCTTCGAGGATCGCGGCAGCGGTGGTGCTGCGCACACCCGAACGACACACGACGACGATCGGCCGCGCCTTGTGCTCCTGAAGCTCCACTGCCCGGCCCGCGAGCTCCTTCAGCGGGATCAGTGCGCTCTCGGCTACGTGGCCGAGCTCGCCCGTGTATTCCGGCGGCTCGCGCACGTCGAGAATGAATGGCGGATTGGCTGACGCGAGGCGCTCGTTCACTTCGACCGCGGAAAGCTGCCGCACGTGATTCAACTGCGTGAGATCGGGGAACTTCGTCTTGTCGTCGTCGATCGCGCTCTGATTCGGCTGGAGCACTTCCTGGATCTTGTCCGGCAGCGGAAAGTCGAGGCTTCGCATGAGCGCGACGTATTCGTCGCGGCTGCGGCCCGCGATGCGTGGGTTCTGCCGCTTCTCCTGCCCGATCGTGGAGCTCGTGTTGCCTCTGTAGTCGTGCGCGGGATAGACGATCGTTGCGTCGGGTAACTCGAAGAGCTTGCGCGTGATGGCGTCGTACTGCTTGCCGGCATCGCCGCCCGCGAAGTCGGCACGGCCCGTTCCGCCGATGAGGAGCACGTCGCCGGTGAACACCCGGTCTCCCGCATAGAGACTGATGCTGTCGGGCGTGTGGCCCGGCGTGTACAGCACTTCGAGCGAGAGATCGCCGACGTGGATCGTGTCGCCGTCCTCGACGTGCTCGGTTGCCACGGGCACCGGCGCACGGCGATGCATGATGAGGCGTGCGTCGGTGAGGTCCTTCAGCAGGAACGCGCCGGTCGGGTGATCGGCGTGCGTGTGCGTGTCGATGATCGCGTCGAGCTTGAGGCCCTGGTAAGCGAGAACCGCGAGGTAGCGCTCCGTGCAGCCCTTCACCGGATCGATGAGCGCCGCCCGGCGCGTGCGTTCACACGCGAGCAGATACGTCTTGCACTTGCCGCGATTCAGTTCCCGGAAAAGCATGGCATCCCCCTGTAGGCACGAGAACGTGTTAGCTCGTCACCCCGGCGCGAAGCCGGGGTCCAGGCGCCTTCAGACTTTGACGGGACCGTCGGTCTGGATTCCGGCCTCGCGTCAGGATGACGCCTGTATCAGTTTACGCGTCAGCCACTCATGCTGTCGTGCGTTTCCGGTCGGCGCCGACGGAAGGCGTTTCAGTGTGCGCCCGCGCTGCCGCCTCCGCTCCCCAGGCGCTTGACCACCCTCAGCCGCTGCACGGTGTCGCCGGCAAGATGCGTCCAGACCATCGCATCGCGCTGCAACTTGTCCACGCGCGCATACATCATGCAGCCGTCCGCGCCGTGCACTTCCATGTTGAGACGCGTGACACGCTGGATCATGTCGGTCGAGAGGTTCATGACGAGCCCGGCGTGGGCGCTGACCGGGCCCGCCCTGATCGCGCTCCCATGCAACGCGCATCACATAGGATCGCAGCGCCTCGGTATGGCAGTGCATCTCGTTGAGCTTCAACTGCACGAGCTGATGGTCGATCACCCGCTTGCCCGCGCGTTTGTGCTCACGGGCGAAACGCATCGCCATCTCCACCGCCTCGTCGCACACGCCGAGCGCGTTCGCAGCCAGCTCGAGATCGCCGAAGATGTCTCCGCCGGTGGTGTCGCCCGCGCTCGCCTTGCTGCCGCCGTTCACTTCGCCGACGACGTTCGCGTGCGGCACGCGTGCGTTCTCGAAGATCAGCTCCGAGTTCTGGTAGAAGCGCCAACCGCGCTTGTTGAAGACCTTGCCGACGCGGAATCCGGGCGTCGACTTCGGCACCATGAAGAGCGTCCCGCCCTGTTTCACGTTGATTGTCGGGATTGGTGCGCGCATCGATGAAGAAGAGCGAACCGACGCTGCCGTTCGCGATGAAGCACTTCTCCCCGTTCAGGACCCATTCGTCGCCGTCGCGCTCCGCGCGCAGCCTGAACCCGGCTTTCGGCGCATCCTCGGGCGGAAGGCGGTTGTCCGACCCCGCATTGGGCTCCGTGATCCCGCGCCCCATCACGTACTTGTGATCGGCCATGAAGGGCTTGAGGAACCGCTCCTTCTGCTCTCGCGTGCACGAAGCTGGCGATGAGGTGGCTCCACTTCCAGTTCTGGCTGAAGGCCTTGGACATCGCGCTGTCGCCCTTCGCGAGCTCGGCCATGACGATCGCCTGCGTGACGAAATCGGTGCCGGGACCGCCCCAGTCCTTCGGCACGGCAATCGTACGGAACCCGAGCTTCGAGCCCTTCTCGATGATGTCCCAGTCCCACGGCTCGAAGCCGCCTTCGATCTGATCGCGCTTCAACGACTCCGGACGCAGCACGTCGTCGGCAAACTTGCGCGCCTCCTGCTGCCAGTGGCGCTGCTCTTCGTTCAGAGAAAAATCCATAAACCTCTACTCCGCTCCTACGCTTCGTTTCGGACGAACTGTTCCGCAGTCGATGCAGACAGAACTCGTCACCCCGGCGCGCGGCCGGGGTCCAGGCGCTCGCAAATCTGCAGAGTCCTCGATTCCGGCATTCGCCGGAATGACGTCTGTGGTGGGCATTTCACGCCGCGGCGCGCGGGCGCTCGAAGCCGGCCACGGCCTCGGCGATCGCGAGCTTCGTCGCGCTGTCGTGATCGGCGGCGTGCAGGAAGACCATCGCGTCATGCACGTACTTCTGCAACGGCATGTCGCGCATCACGCCCATCGCGCCGAAGCACTCCGCCGCGCCGAGCGCGACATCGTGCATCGCTTCGGCCGTGTAGACGCGCGCGATCGTATGCCACGGAAGGTCCGCCACGCTGCGGTCGGCGATCGCTTCCGGATGATCGAGCACCCATGCGGCTTTCCAGATCGCGTTGCGCGCGAGCTCGATCTTCATCGTGAGGTCGGCGAGGAGGCGCCCGATCGCCTGATGCTCGACGATATGGCGGCCGCCCTGCACGCGCATCTGCGCGTAGTCGACGGCGGTCTCGTACGCGCCGCGGCCGAGGCCGAGGTTGACCGCTGCCGTGTGTATCGCCTTGCGCGCCGCATGAGCGCCTTGCGCGAACGGCGATTGGCCCTCCTTGCCGAGAACGAGGTCCGCCGCGACCTTGCAGTTGCGGAAGCTCACCGACGCACTGGTGCCGTGATGCCAGCGCACGCGCTCGGCGCCCGCGGGCCCGCCCTCGCCCAGCGCCTGCATGCGACCGGCCACGGTGAGGCCGGAGGTGTCGCGCGGCACCAGGAATGTCGTCAAGCCGTTCGGCCCCGCTTTCTTCGCGTCGGTGCGCGCCTGAACGACGAAGAGCTTCGCGACGGGCGCGTTCGGCACGCCGGCGACATCGCCTTCCAGTATCCACTCGCCATTCCCCTGCCGCTTCGCCGTGGGTTCACCGGCCGGCTCGTCGGCCGCGGGACGGTGATACTGCCACGCGCGATCGACGTCGTAATCGTGTGCAACGAGCGCCAGGTGGTACTGCGCGTCCTCGGCGAGGTCCGCGCCGAAGCGCTTGCGCTGCTCGGCGCTTATCGCTTCGTCCAGACCTCGCGCGAGCGACGACGTGCAGGCGATCACCGCAGCGAGGTCGACATCGCCCACGGCGAGCTCTTCGAGCACGATGCACGAGGTCAGGGCATCCGCCCCGGCGCCGCCCGCCTCCTCCGACAGAGACAGCGTGCGCAACCCCATGCGGGATGCGTGGTCGAGAAGATCGGCGAGCAGCGGCTTGTCGAACGGCTGCAGCCGATCCGGATGGATGGCCACCGGTTTGACCTCGTTCTGCACGAAGTCTCTGACGGTATCGCGGAATTCGAGCTGCTCCGCGCTCAACTGAAGATTGAACAACGCTTCCTCCTGGTGGTCAGGTAATCGGGTCTCGGGAGACCTGCGGGCGGGAAAGGGTTCGAAGCCGACAAAACGCCGACACGGCGACAAACGCCCAATCGTATGTTTCCTGAGGCGAAAGCGCAACCGGCCTCACCGGCGCGACATCTCGTTCGGCTGCGTCAGTCGCTGTGCGCGCTTCACGAGTTCCTCGACGGCCCGGACATCCTTCCACACGGTTTCACCGACACGCGATCCGCGCGTTCGCGCCGCCCGCATGGCTTTTATGCGCGCCTGCTATAGTCCCGGCCCACCGGAGGACCACTACCCATGCACTCGATCGCGATCAGCCTCGGCGGCTACCAGGGGCCGTCATCCATCAATACGCGCGCCGCGGCACGTTTCGGAGAGCTCCTGAAAGAGCGTCTCGGCGACCGGATCACGTTCGAGCTCAAAGGCGACATCCATCTGTTCGGCCACATGTCGAGCGAACTGCCGGCGCTCGTGGAAGGGGGCGAGCTCTCTGCGTGCTACATCTCGACGCTGCGGTTCGCATCGTGGGCCCCGGAGCTGAGGATCTTCGAGCTGCCGTTCGTGGTCCGCGACCGGCCGACCGTGATCGGCGCGCTCGAAGGCCCGCTCGGCGACCACTTCCGTGAGCGGATGCACGAACGCTCGCCTTATCGCGTGCTCGGCTTCTGGGACAACGGCTTTCGCCACGTCACGAACAAGGTGCGCCCGATCCGTACGCCCGCCGACTGCAAGGGCATCCGCATTCGCACGCAGAAAAGCGCGCTGATCGGCGAAGCGCTCTCCGCCATCGGGTTCGAACCGACCGGAACGGACATCAAGGAGTTCGTCGACACCATTGCGACCGACCGCTTCGATGCGCAGGAGAATCCGCTCACGAACATCTTCCATTTCAGCGTGCAGCGCTACCACCGCTATATCACGCTTACCGGACACATCTTCGGCGCGAGCCTGCTCGTGTGCAATGCGCAGCAGTATCGAAGCTGGCCCGCAGAGGTGCAGCAGGCCGTGGACGAGGCGGGCTGCGAGGCGAGCCGCTACCAGCGTGTGCTCGCGGCGAGCGAAGACGAGGATGTCCTGAAGAAGATCGATCCGCGGGAGAACGAGCTGATCCGGCTTACCGCGGAGGAACAGGCGGCGTTCAGGAAGGCGGCCGAACCGATGCTCGCGAAACATCGCGGCGAGTTCGATCCGCAGTTGTTCAAGTATTTGTCATGAGATGCCTGATGGGGCCGCGCAGCTTCGACCAGGAACGACCAACCCGTTACGAATCGTCGTTCCGGTGCGAAACCGGAATCCAGGCGCCGTATGGGTTGTTCTGGATCCCGGATCCCTTCGCGCAACGCGCGGCCCGGGATGACGTCGTGGCCGCGATCGATCAGCGGCCGGCCGCGCCCTCGTACCACTCGAGGATCTGCTCGCCGGTCCAGAACACGACGCCCTCGAAGGACTTCAGACGGCTCAGCACACGCTCGAAGTACCTTGATCCGGTGCGGCACTCCGGAGATGTAGGGATGCACCGCGATGGCCATGATTTTGGGGCGGCGCGCTGACTCGGCGTAGAGTCGCTCGAAATGATCCATGCAGCGCGCTTCGAACTCGGCGGACGCGTGGTGCTGGATCATCATCATCGGAATGTCGTTCAGCTCGGCGGTATACGGCAGGGCGACCAGCGGCCCCTTCTCCGTGCGGATCCGGCACGGCTCGTCGTCGATCACCCAATCGGCGATGTAGCGGATCCCGGCTTCGGCGAGCAGCTCGGGCGTATCGAACGTCTGCGTAAGCCCCGGCCCGAGCCAGCCGACCGGCTGCTTGCCGGTGTACTCGCGGATCACCTTGACGGCCTTCTGGATCGTCGCGCGCTGATCGGGCTCCGTGTGGATCGGCCGCTGATCGTACGAATGGCCCATGAACTCCCATCCGCGATCGAGCGCGGCGCGCGCGACACGTTCGTAGTCGAGGCATACCCGCGCGTTGATCGCGAGCGTCGGGACGATCTCGAGGCTGTCGAGCACTTCCAGGAAGCGCCAGAAGCCCACGCGCATCCCGTATTCGTGCCACGACCAGTGCGGCACGTCGGGCGACAGCGTAATGCCCGTGGGCGGCGGCAGCACCTGCCGTGGCATGGCGCGGCCGACGTCCCACACTTCGACGTTCACCACGGGCCACACCACGAGCCGCGCGCCGCCGGGGAGCCCGAGCGCCGGGCGATCGACGATGGCGGAGTATTCGAGGCGTTCCGATGGATTCATGGTTCTCTAAAGGAAGGGGAGGTTACGGAGGGGAACCATGGGTTCCTCTCTGTTCGTTCATCGGCGAGCCGAGCGTAGCGAGGGAAACCGTGGAAGGTTTCCCTCTGTTCCAGGGCGGCGAGGCCCGAGTGCGTAGCGCGAGCGCCGCCTAGTCCGCCTCCGCGAGATTCACATTCCTGAACGACTTCAAGCGCGCGAGGATGAACGGCGTGATGATCGAGATCACTGACATGACGACCAGTGTGACGGTGATCGTGCTGTTCACGAAGATCTGCGGATTGCCGCCGGAGATGGTCATCGCTTGCCGGAACGACTGCTCCATGATGCCGCCGAGCACGAGCGAGAGCACGAGCGGCGCGATCGGAATGTCCACCTTGTCGAAGATGTAGCCGACGACCCCGAAGAACAGAATGAGATAAAGGTCCATCATGCTGCCATTGATCCCGTACGCGCCGATAACCGAGATCGCGATGATGAGCGAATACAGGATCGCCGTCGGGATGTAGAGCAGCCTCACGAAGATTCCGATCAGCGGCAGGTTCAGGATGAGCAGCATGATGTTGCCGATGTACATGCTGTCGATGAGGCCCCACACGAGATCGGGCCGGTTCTGGAAGAGCAGCGGGCCCGGCTGAATCCCGTACATGATGAAGGCGCCGAGCAGAACGGCGGTCGCACCGCCGCCCGGCACACCCAGCGTGAGCAGCGGAACGAGTGCGCCGGCGGTGTCCGCGTTGTTGGCCGCTTCAGGCCCCGCGACGCCTTCGATCGCGCCGTGCCCGAACTCCTCCGGATGCTTCGACAGACGCTTCTCGGTCGTATACGACATGATCGATGCGATCGTGCCGCCCGCGCCCGGCAGCACGCCGATCACGAAACCGATGATGCCGCCGCGCCAGATGGGGCCGATCGAGCGCTTCCATTCCTCGCGCGTGAGCCAGAGCTTGCCCTTGATCTTGATCATCTCGGGCGCGGTGCCCTTGAAAATGCCCTCCATGCCGCGGAAGACTTCGGCAACGGCAAAAAGGCCCACGACCACGACCACGAAGCCGATGCCGTCCTGGAATTCGGGCACGCCGAACGTGTAGCGCGGCTGGCCGCTCTGCAGATCGATGCCGATCGTCGCGATCATCAGGCCGATGAGCGTCGACAGCATGCCCTTCGCGGGCGACGATCCCGTGAGCGAAGACACGGCGGTCATCGCGAAGAGCATCAGCGTGAAGTACTCCGCCGGCCCGAACTTGAGCGCCATCGAGGTGAGCGGCAGGGCGAACAGCGTGAGCGCGACGACGCCGATCGTGCCGGCGATGAACGAGCCGATGGCCGACACCGCGAGCGCCGCGCCCGCGCGTCCGTTCTTCGCCATCTCGTAGCCGTCGATCGATGTCATCACCGACGACGCTTCGCCGGGCGTGCGGATCAGGATCGAAGTCGTCGATCCGCCATATTTCGTTCCGTAAAAGATGCCGCACATCATGATGAGCGCCGATGTGGGATTCATACCGAACGTAATCGGGATGAGCAGCGCGATGCTCGCGGACGTGCCGATTCCGGGCAGCACGCCGACGATCGTTCCAAGGAACACGCCGAGGAACGTGTACCAGAGATTGATCGGCTGCAGGCAAACCGCAAAACCGTTGAGGATATGGGTGAAGGTGTCCACGTGCGCTCCTCAGAAGGGTAGGATGCCCGGCGCGAGCTGCACCCCGAGCATCTTGAACAGGAAGTAGCTGCCGATGGCAAACCCGAATGCGCAGAATACGTTCGCGACCCACTTGCCGCGATGGAAATACGACGTGAGCCCGAGGAGATAGAGGCTTGTCGCGATCATGAAGCCGAGACGCTCGAAGATCAGGAAGTAAAGAATCGTCCATACCACGACGCCCGCGATGATCCCGTAGACGCGCACATCGACGGGCTCGGCTTTCGGGGCCGGCTGCGCAGGCTTCTTCGCCCTCGCACGCAGGATCTCCAGGAGGAGCATCACCGCCGCGAACACGAGCGCGACGCCCAGCAGACGTGGGAAGGCCTTAGGGCCGAGCGGATCGCCGATCTCCAGGCTCGGCAATTTCTCGGTCGCGTAGAAATAGATGCCCGCCAGGATGAGAGTGCACACGAAGATCACTCTGTCGGCCATGCAAACGTCTCCTCTCCTTGGTCGCAGTCGGCCGGTCGGGCGGCGCGGCTGGATTTTTGATTCGAGATGGTTCATCCGCGCGAGCCCGCGCGCGACCCGCATCTTACAGAAGAATGTTGGAGTTGTGACCGTTGTCCCGACAGTGCGCGAAACGCGCTGCTTGCCGGACCGGGATCCGTGCCTCGGCGAGCGTCGCCGGCCGCGGGCGCGGAAACCATGTCGCCTTGACACCGCGCGGCCGCGTCCGCTATTTTTGCGGGCTATCTTCGCAAATCCCCATCGCAGCGAGCAATCGTACGGCGCGGGTAGACGACCGTCCGTCAGGCAGAGGCGTCCGCCCTTCCGGTTCCTGCAATAAACAATACGACCAGTCGCGAGAGCGGGTCAGACATCCAGGAGCGCCTTCACCATGAGCCACAATCTGTTCGATTCGCTTCAGCAGTTTCAATACGGCGGCAAGACCGGGCGCTTCTACTCGCTCGCCGCGCTCGAAAAGGCAGGTCTCGGCAAAGTCTCGCGCCTGCCGCGCAGCCTGCGCGTCGTGCTCGAGTCGGCGCTGCGCAATTACGATGGACTCAAGATCACCGAGGCGCATCTGAAAAACCTGGCCGGCTGGAAGCCGAAGGCCAAACGCACCGAAGAGGTGCCGTTCGTCGTTGCGCGCGTGCTGCTGCAGGACATGACCGGCGTTCCGCTGGTCGTCGATTTCGCCGCGATGCGCGAAGCCGCGAAGGCGCAGGGCAAAGAACCCGGAGATCATCGAGCCGCTCTGCCCCGCCCACCTCATCATCGACCACTCGGTGCAGATCGATCACTACGGCTCGCCCGATGCGCTGCGCAAGAACATGGAAATCGAGTTCTCGCGCAACCGCGAGCGCTACGAGTTCCTGAAGTGGAGCGCGCAGGCGTTCAAGACGTTCGAGACCATTCCGCCCGGCAACGGCATCTGCCACCAGATCAACCTCGAATACGTCTCGCGGTCGTCTGGACCAAGGGCGACATGTGCTATCCCGACAGCCTCGTCGGCATCGATTCGCACACGACGATGGTGAACGGCCTCGGCGTGCTCGGCTGGGGCGTCGGCGGCATCGAAGCCGAAGCCGCGATGCTCGGCCAGCCGATGTACTTCCTCGAGCCCGGACGTCGTCGGCGTGCACCTCACCGGCCGTCTCGGCGAAGGCGTCACCGCGACCGATCTCGTGCTCGCCATCACGCAGCTGCTGCGCCAGAAGAAAGTCGTCGGCAAGTTCGTCGAGTACTTCGGCGACGGCGCCGCGTCGCTCCCGCTTCCGGACCGCGCGACGATCGGCAACATGTCGCCGGAATACGGCGCGACGTGCGGCTTCTTCCCGGTCGACGACATCTCGTGCGAATACCTGCGGATGACCGGCCGCGGCGACGTCGTGCCGCTGGTGAAAGCCTATTACGAAGCGCAGGGCATGTACGGCATGCCGAAGAAAGGCGAGATCGATTACAGCGAAGTCGTCGAGTTCGACCTGTCGACGCGTGAAGCCGGCGGTCTCGGGCCCGCGCCGCCCGCACGATCGCATCGACCTGCCGGCGCTGAAGAGCAAGTTCCAGGAGCTCATGAAGAAGCCGTTCGTCGACGGCGGCTACGGCAAGGCCGACGAGATCCCGGACTGCGCGCACCGACGACCAAGGACGGCATCGACGTCGGCCACGGCGACGTGCTGATCTCCGCGATCACGTCCTGCACCAACACCTCGAACCCGGGCGTGCTGCTCGGCGCCGGCCTGCTCGCGAAGAAAGCGGTCGAGAAGGGCTTGAAGCCGCCTGCGCGCGTCAAGACATCGCTCGGACCGGGCTCGCTCGCGGTGACCGAGTATCTGAAGAACGCGGGGCTGCTGCCTTACCTCGAGCAGCTCGGCTACTACGTGTCGGGCTACGGCTGCACGACGTGCATCGGCAACTCGGGGCCGCTCGATGCGCGCGATCGAGGAAGCCGTCACCAAGAACGACATCGTCGGCGCGGCCGTGCTCTCCGGCAACCGCAACTTCGAAGCGCGCATCCACCAGGCGATCCGCGCGAACTTCCTGATGAGCCCGCCGCTCGTCGTCGCGTTCGGCCTCGCCGGCACCGTCAACATCGACATGTCGAAGGACCCGCTCGGCACCGGCAAGGACGGCAAGCCGGTCTATCTGCGCGACATCTGGCCGTACGCAGGAAGAAGTCGCCGGCGTCATGAAGTACGCGACCGACCCCGAGATGTTCAAGAAGGTGTTCTCGGCGTTCAAGGAAGGCAACCCGCTGTGGGACGAGATTCCCGCGGCCGTCGGCGCGACCTACCAGTGGCAGCGAGGAATCGACCTACGTGCGCCTGCCGCCGTACTTCGAAGGCTTCGGCATGCAGCCGGGCAGCGTGTCGCGACGTCAAGGGCGCGCGCGTGCTCGGCATCTTCGGCGATTCGATCACGACCGACCACATCAGCCCCGCAGGCGGCATTCGCCCGACCTCGCCGGCCGGCAAGTACCTGCAGGACCATGGCGTCGCGGTCGCCGACTTCAACACCTACGGCGCGCGTCGCGGCAATCATGAAGTGATGATGCGCGGCACGTTCGCCAACGTGCGGATCAAGAACCTCATGCTGCCGGGCACCGAAGGCGGCATCACGATCCATCAGCCGTCCGGCGAGCAGATGTCGATCTACGAAGCCGCGATGCGCTACAAGAAGGAGGGCGTGCCGTCGGTCGTGTTCGGCGGCGACGAATACGGCCAGGGCTCTTCGCGCGACTGGGCGGCAAAGGGCCCGCAACTGCTCGGCGTGAAGGCCGTCATCGTCCGCAACTTCGAGCGCATCCATCGCGCGAACCTCGTGTTCATGGGCGTGCTGCCGCTGCAGTTCAAGGACGGCGCGAGCGCGCAGTCGCTGAAGCTCGACGGCTCCGAGACGATCGACCTCCTCGGTATCGAGCAATGGCATCACGCCGATGCAGGACGTGACCATGGTCATCACGCGCAAGGACGGCAAGTCGGAGAAGGTGCCGCTCTGCCTGCGCATCGATACGCCGATCGAAGTCGACTACTACAGACACGGCGGGATCCTGCCGTATGTTCTGCGGGAACTGCTCGCGGCTGCTTGAGTAACGACAAACGATGGATTGTGGATGTGCGTGCTGGCGCACCCCCGGAATGACGATTGTCTGCCACCCACGAGACCCGCTGTCGTCATTCCGGCGAAGGCCGGAATCCAGGCAAGCTCGCCGCTAGCACCTTAAAGGGCAGTCGGTTTCGTTCGGCGTCTACCCGGCGCCGAACAACGCGCAGGCCGGCATCCACAAGATGCCGGCCTGTTTTATTTCGGCTCGGTGAAGTTCGACGCGGGCGGTACAATCACGGGATTCCGGAGCGCGCCGCCATGCCGGCGGTGATGCCGAACCGCCTTCACGCGACCCGCAGCCATGCCACTCGACAGCCCGTCACTCGAAAACGTCATTCGCCGCCTGCGCTCGATCGTCGGCGACCAGGCGGTGCTCACCGAGCGGGCGGATGTCGAGCCGTACGTGAACGACTGGCGCGGTATCTACTTCGGCTCGACGCCCGCCGTGGTGCGTCCCGCCTCGACGGAAGAAGTCGCAGCCGTCGTGAAACTCTGTGCCGAGACCGGAACACCCCTCGTGCCTCAGGGCGGCAACACCGGCATGTGCATGGCATCGGTTCCTCGCGTGGCGCGCCACGAAATCGTCCTTGCGCTGGGACGCATGAACCGCATCCGGGCTGTCGATGCGCTCGACAACACGATGACCGTGGAAGCGGGCGTCGTTCTCGCGAACATTCAGCGCGCGGCGGCTGACGCGGACCGCTTCTTTCCCTTGAGTCTGGGCGCGGAAGGAAGCTGCACGATCGGCGGCAATCTCTCGACCAACGCGGGCGGCGTCAACGTCCTGCGCTATGGCAACACGCGCGATCTCGTGCTCGGTCTGGAAGTCGTGCTGCCTGATGGACGCATCTGGAACGGATTGCGCTCGCTGCGCAAGGACAATACCGGCTACGACATGAAGCAGCTTTTCATCGGCGCCGAAGGCACGCTCGGTGTCATCACCGCCGCCGTGCTCAAACTCTTCCCCCGGCCCAATGCCTCCGCGACCGCCTGGTGCAGCGTGCCGAACCCACAGGCGTCGCTCGAATTGCTCGCGCTGCTGCGCCGGCATTGCGGCGAGCGCATCACCGCGTTCGAACTGATATCCCGCAACTGCGTGGAGCTCGTCCTGGCGCACATCCCGGGTGCGCGTGACCCGCTGTCCGCGCCGAGCGACTGGTACGTCCTGACCGAGATTGCGGACTCCAGTTCGGGCGAGGCTCTGCGCAATGACCTGGAAACCGCGCTCGAGCAGGCGATGGATGCGGGTCTTGTCGCCGACGTAACCCTCGCAGAAACGGGCGCGCAGTCACAGGCGCTGTGGGGTATCCGCGAGACGATCCCCGAGGCCGCGCGCACCGAGCCCGGCATGTTGTATCGCCATGACATCTCGGTTGCGGTGAGCGCCCTGCCCGCGTTCATCGAAGAAGCGCGCGCTTTGCTGCTCGAACGCTTCCCGGGCGCGAACATCATCTGCTTCGGGCACGTCGGAGACGGCAACCTCCACTACAACGCGTTCATTCCGGGCCGCAGCCGCGCCGACGCGGCCGCGCGCGAAGCGCACGATGTGACCGACGTGGTGTACGACCTTGTACAGCGCTACGGCGGCAGCTTCAGTGCTGAGCATGGCGTCGGTCTTGCGAAGGTCACCGAATTGAAGCGCTACAAGGACCCCGTCGAGCTCGAGCTCATGCGTGCGATCAAACGCACCCTCGATCCGCAAGGGTTGATGAACCCGGGCAAGGTGCTTGCGGAAGAGTGACGGAGGTCGACACACCATGCCGAAGTTCTGTGCGAATCTCACGCTGCTCTTCAACGAGCACCCGTTCATGGATCGCTTCGCCGCCGCGGCGCAAGCGGGATTCGAGGGCGTCGAGTACCTCTTTCCGTACGACTACCCCAGGGAACAGCTCGCCGAGACGCTGCAAAAACATCATCTCGTTCAGGTGCTCCACAACCTGCCCGCAGGCGACTGGGCAAAAGGCGAGCGCGGGATCGCATGTCATCCCGACCGCGTCGGCGAGTTCCAGGACGGCGTCGGCAAGGCGATCGAGTACGCACAGGCGTTGGGGTGCAGGCAACTGAACTGTCTCGCCGGGCTCTGTGCCGACGCACCTCCCGAGCGTCAGCGCGCGGCGCTCGTCGCCAATCTGAAATTTGCCGCGCTCAAATTCAACGAAGCTGGGATCAAGCTGCTCATCGAGCCGATCAACACGCGGGATATTCCCGGGTTCTTTCTCACCCGCTCGGCGCAGGCGCTCGACATCATTCGCGAAGTCGGCTCCGACAACCTCTTCCTGCAATACGACATCTATCACATGCAGGTGATGGAGGGCGACCTCGCGCACACGATCGAAGCGAACCTCGCGCTCATTCCGCACATGCAGCTTGCCGACAATCCCGGTCGCAACGAACCGGGAACAGGCGAAATCAACTATCCGTTCCTGTTCCAGCACATCGATGCGATCGGCTACACAGGCTGGATCGGATGCGAGGTACAAACCGAAGGCGACCACCGTGGAGGGCCTCGGCTGGGTTCGTCCCTATCTCACTCTGCCTTCGCGCCCGAGAACTTGACGACCTTGGCCCACTTGTCGGTTTCGGCGGCGTGAATCTTCCAGAAGTCGGCCGGGGTGCCCGCAATCGATTCGCCGCCCAGTTCGGCGAGCTTCGCTTTAACGCCCGCATCCGCCAGGGCCGCGTTGATCTCGCGATTGAGTTTCTGAACGATCGCCGCGGGCGTGCCCTTCGGCACCGACATGCCGAACCATGCGCTCGCCTCGTAGCCCGGAACGGTGTCGGCGACGGTCGGGACATCGGGCAGTGCGGATGACCGTCTGGCGGTCGTCACCGCAAGCGCGCGCAATTTGCCGCCCTTGATGTGACCGATCGAGGACGGCAGGTTATCGAAGAGCACGTGAACGCCCTGTCCGCCCATGAGATCGATGAGCGCGGGCCCCGAACCTTTGTACGGCACGTGCTGCATCTCGATGCCCGTCATGAACTTGAAGAGCTCTCCCGACAGGTGCACGGACGTTCCGCTGCCCGACGAGGCCATGTTCACCTTCCCCGGGTTCTTCTTCACGTGGGCGATGAACTCGGCGACCGTCTTCGCCGGAAGCGAGATCGGCACCTCCATCACATTCGGTACCCGGATCAACCCGGCGACCGGATCCATATCCCGCAGGAAATTGAACGTGAGGTTCGTATACAGCGTCGCGTTGATCGCGTTCGCGGGATTCACGAGGAACACCGTGTAGCCGTCGGGCGGCGACTTGATCGCGAGCTCGGCGCCGATGTTGTTTCCGGCGCCGGGGCGATTGTCGACGACGAACTGCTGGCCGAGCCGCTGCGACAGCCAATGCCCCACGATGCGCGCGACAATGTCGGTGGTTCCTGCAGGCGGATACGGCACGATCCAGCGCACTGCGCGCGTCGGATAGTTGTCGGCAGAGCTCTCCGCGGCGTGCGCACCGCCGACAACACCGCCCCCGACGCTGAAAGCCGCTGACACGGCCAATGCCCTGATCCCTCGCATGACCCCTCCTGTAGCAAGCGCCCTGAAGTCTAGCGGAAGTCGGCGCGCCATGTCGGTGCAGACGCTCGAGCGCGTATGGCAGAATGGATTTTTCGCACGCGAGGAGAGAGCATGAGTACCGTCGGATTCATCGGCCTCGGCATCATGGGAAAGCCCATGGCGCTCAATCTCATCAAAGGGGGTCACACGCTTTTCCTCGAGCCGCAGCGGTGTTCCGCAGGAGCTGACCACGGCCGGGGGCACCGCGTGCGCGAATGCGAAGGAAGTCGCGCAGAAGGCGGACGTGATCATCACGATGGTGCCCGATACGCCGGATGTGGAGAAAGTGCTGTTCGGCCCGCAGGGCGTCGCGGAAGGGCTGACGAAAGGAAAGGTCGTGATCGACATGAGCTCCGTCTCGCCGATCGAAACCAAGGCTTTCGCCAAGCGCGTGAACGCGCTCGGATGCGATTACGTGGACGCGCCTGTCTCGGGCGGCGAAGTCGGTGCCAGGAACGCGGCGCTAACGATCATGGTCGGCGCGAGCGAGGCCGTGTTCGACAACGTGAAGCCGCTCTTCGAACTGATGGGCAAGAACATCACGCTTGTCGGCGAGAATGGGGCGGGACAGACGACGAAAGTCGCCAATCAGATCATCGTCGCTCTGAACATCGAGGCCGTCGCGGAAGCCTTGTTGTTCGCGTCCAAGGCAGGTGCGGATCCCGCCAAAGTCCGGCAGGCGCTCATGGGCGGCTTCGCCGCTTCGCGCATCCTCGAAGTGCACGGCGAGCGCATGATCAAACGCACCTTCGATCCCGGCTTCCGCATCGAGCTGCACCAGAAGGACCTGTCGCTCGCGCTGGCGGGCGCGCGGGCGATGGGCGTGTCGCTGCCCAACACCGCCACGGCGCAGGAGCTGTTCAATGCCTGTTCGGCAAACGGCGGAGCGAAGTGGGACCACTCGGCCCTCGTGCGCGCGCTGGAGAAGATGGCGAACCACGAGGTGGCGTGAGAAGTGGCTGACGATCCGCAGGTGACCGAAGAGCCATTGTTCTCTTCATCCGAACCGCCTCTTCCGGAATACGACGACGCCCACCTTGCGGGCCTCGACACGATCGAGTTGTGGCAGCTCCTCATCCGTAATGAGGACCGCGTCCCGCGCAATCTGATCGATGAGTGCGTACGGCGCGGCGAAGCCGTCATGGACTTCGCCGCCGGCGTGCTCGAAAGCGAGCGTTTCTGGACCGATGACCAGACGCGCGGCGAGGCATGGCTGCCGGTGCACGCGGCCATGATCCTGGGGCTCATGCCGGACGACCGCGCAGGGACACTGCTTGCGGGCTACATGCGCCGGATGGCGTTCGAGGATGATTTGCAGGACTGGCTTGGAGGTTACTGGCCCGCCTTCTTCCGCAACAAGCCGGGTGAACAGATCGAGCTCCTGAAGGCGCTGGGTGAAGACCCGTCGCTCGGGTGGTTCATGAGGCTGGAAGCGATCGAGGTGGTTCTTTCGATGGCCGAGGCACGCGGCGACGCAGTCCTCGATCCCATGCTCGACTGGGCGGCGCGCTTCGCTTTCGACGAGAAAGAAGACGAGATGCTGCGCGATCTTCTCGCGAGCACGCTGCTCGATTTCGCTCGACCGGAGCATCGTGCGAAGCTCGAAGCGATCGCGGACGAAGACTTCGTTGCGGCGTTCGACCGTGACGAAATCGAACGCATCTACGCGGCCGGCGGCGAGCCGCCGCAGTGGACGGACAGACCGGATCCATGGTCGTTCTATTCGCCCGAAGAGATCGAGGCCCGCCAATCCGACTTGGGCGACGAAGACGAAACGGAGGACGTTGAGGCCGAAGACGACGAAGAGTTCTTGCTTCCGGTGGAGACCTACGTCAGGACGACGCCCAAGATCGGCCGCAACGACCCCTGCCCGTGCGGCAGCGGAAAGAAATACAAGAAGTGCTGTCTCGACGCAGATAACGTGCGCTCGTAACTTGCCGGAGTGGCAAGAGCGGCCCGCATTCGCGTTCTCGCCATGGCGGGCAGACCGGCTGGTGCGTGGTTTGAAACTGTCGCGAGCGCGCTGCTGCAACGTCGCGATCTGCGTTTGCGCATCACTCGCGCTGCAGGGATCAGATCTCCGAGCGCGTCGTGTCGGGCCACGGCGCCTCGTTCACTAGGCGCGCAACCTCTTTGCCTCGCGACGTCACGACGACTTCCTCACCAGCGGCCGCCCGGCGCAGATACTCGGACAGCCGGTTTTCAGTTCACGCACCGAGACTTCCATGATGCTCAGCGCGCGAGTCGCGCCTTCGGTTGCGCCCGGGACGGCTTCACCCGATAAGGCTTGCGCGGCTCGTGCGCCTTCCCCGGCGCGGCAAAGCGCAGCCGCTCGCGCAGCCACGCGGCGAAATCGGCTTCGGCGAGCTTGCCCTCGGCGAGAGCAAGCATTTGCAGGTACTTCTCCTCCTCGGTCGCGACGAGCTCCGCGCCGTTCAGCGCGAGAAAGGTCCGATAAGCCACGTGCGCAGTGCGCTTGTTGCCATCGATAAACGGATGATTGCGCGCAAGCCCATACGCAAGCGCCGCCGCGAGATCGGGAAGATCCGGCGCCGGATCGGCGTACGCCTGCGATTGCTGCGGCCGTGCCAGTGCCGACTCGAGCAACGCGTCATCGCGCACCCCGCCGCTTCCGCCATGCTCGGCAAGCTGCCGGTCGTGGATCGCGAGCACGAGCGCCTTCTCCAGCCAGACGATCATCGCGCCGACTCAGCTTTCGGCCAGCTTGCGCAGCACGTTGCGGTCCTCGCGCATGATGCGCTCCGCGACCTCCATCTGCCCCGCGAGCTTCGGGTCGAACGCACTCAGCTTGATGCCGTCCGAAAGTTCGGTCGCATAAAGCGCATCGCCTTTTCCAACCCGGAGCCGCGCAAGCAGCTCCTTCGGCAGGATGATTCCCGCGGAATTGCCGACGGTCGTGATCTTGATTTTCATCGTTACACCTCTCGGTGGCATTATAACGGGTGTTATATGTTTGATGCCCCGCCGCTCGCTTTGTAGCCTCGAAGCATTGCTCCGGATGAAAGAGGCGGCAGGGCGAGCAAAGGATCAGGAAGACATTCGCCAATTGAGATTGCTGCTGAAGGACGCTCGAGATGGCCAATGACGAATACGCTCAGGAAGAACAACGATCCTCATGGGCGGGCTTTCGCCGCGTCGAACCTGTTCCTGCGGCCAGGACGACAAGGCGGAGGGGTGGGCCGAACTGGTGCCCGGGCTCATCTCGGCGGACGGTACCCCTCTGGCCAAAATTATCTCTGCAGTGTGCCATCGGAGTTCCATCATGAACGAAGCCGATCTTTTAGAACGCATCACCGTGAACCCGAAGATTTTCGGCGGCAAGCCGATCATCCGTGGGCGACGGCTTGCCGTCGAGCACGTACCTGGGGATGCTCGCCGCGATACACCGGAGGACGATCCTCGAGGGATACGCCTGGCTCGAGCCCGAGGATATTCGCGCGTGCCTGGTCTACGCTCACCGGGTCGTCGCGCATGAGCGTGTCGAGCCGTCGGTCGTTGACGCGGCTGTGTGAAACTGCTCCTCGACAACTGCGTCTGGAACAAATCTCGCGAATACCTCGCCACAGAGGGGCACGATGTCGTTCATATTGGCGACTGGCCTCATGATCCGGGCGACGGGGAGCTTCTCCGCCTCGCTTACGCTGAGGATCGCGTCCTTGTCACGCTGGACAAGGAGCGTAGCGGAATCGAAGCTCCGCCGCCCAGCGCGTCAGGTTACGCAAGCGGCCGGCTCGTGTAGCAGGTACTCGTTTCTCATTAGGCATGCAGGCGCGCCCGGCGCAGATGCCCCGCCCGCTCAGCTTCCGCCTTACTCCCGCCGCCACCCGCTCAGCAGATCGTTCAGCGCATCGGCCACACGCTGCACGGCCGCAGGCTCGGGCACGGGGAGCTTCAGATAGGGCCGCCCGGTGCGCGTGTCGGTCTCGATCCACTGCTGCACCCCGTCGCGCGCGGACAACTGTTCCGCCAGCGTCTGCATGAGTTTGACTCCGACGTTCATGAGCGGCGCCCAGGTATCGGGCACACGGATCGGTTCGGCAGGGCCCGTCTGCGCCGCGGACTCTGCGGCCACCACACCGGCTGCTTCAGCGCTGTGCGCGAAACTCGGCTCCGCATCGGCCTCCTCCTCCTCGCTCATTTCTTCGAGCACCGCCGGTTCCTCGATCGGCGCCGGCGCCGCCAGGGGCTCCGGTTCGCCCATCGCGCCCGTCACCTTCTCGACGCTTTCCATGAACTTCGAGAGCCGTGTGCCCTGCAGGAAGACGTTCGCATCACCGCCGTCGAGCACGCCCGCGAAAAGCGACTTCTTGAACGCGAGCACGGAGAGCATGCCCTCTTCGATCGTGCCCTGCGAGACGAAGTTCACCACCTGCACGCTGCGCGTTTGTCCCAGGCGGTGGACGCGGCCGATGCGCTGTTCCAGCACCGCGGGGTTCCATGGCAGGTCCATGTTGACCACCGCCGCGGCAGCATGCTGGAGGTTCAGCCCCACGCCGCCCGCATCGGTCGAGAGAAAGACGCGGCAGCGCGGATCGTCGCGAAAGCGGTCGATGAGCGCCGGCCTCTTGTCGCTCGGTATGCTGCCGTGAAACATCGCGTAGCCCCATCCGGCCGCCTCCAGTCTGCGGGCGATGATCTCGTGCGTTCCGATCCACTGGCTGAAGATCACTGCTTTCGCCTGCGGCTCGTATAGCAGCTCCGCGAGCACGTTCATCAGCTCATCGGCTTTGGTGCCATGATCGGTCTTGCGGTCGAGCAGGTACGTGCTGTTGCAGGACATCCTCATGTTCTGAAGAGCGCAGGTGAGGACGCGCTGGTCCACGTCGGACAGATAGCCCCTCTTGCGCCACTGCGCGACGATGCGCGCCACGATTTCGCGGTTCTCCTCGTGGTGCTTCAACTGCTCTTCGGTCATCGGCACGAGCCTGGTCTCGTCGATGCGCACGGGCAGTTGATCGAGCACCTCGGCTTTGCGCCGGCGCAGCATGATCGGCGCGAGCGTAGCCCCGATGCGGTCGAGATCGCGATAGCCGATCACGCGCCCCGCGTCGTCGCGCTGCTGGTGCTCGTGCAGCAGGCGCCACGTAGGCCCGAGCCGGTGCCGGTCCACGAACTGCACGATCGAGACGAGCTCTTCGAGGCGGTTCTCGAGCGGCGTGCCGGTGAGGACGATGGCGTAGGGCGTGTCGATGCGCTTCAGCGCGCGGGAAGCGATCGTGTTCCAGTTCTTGATGCGCTGCGCTTCGTCCACGATCACGAGATCCGGAGACCAGTGCGCGATGAGGTCGAGATCGCGTGCCAGGGTTTCGTACCCGGCGATCTTCCACGACGCAGCCTCACCGTACTGCCGCGCGCGGGCAGCGCGCAAACCGCGGATCACCTGCGCCTCGTGGCCGGCCGCGCGGCTGATCTCCCGCTGCCATTGATGCTTGAGGGAGGTCGGACACACGATGAGGACGCGCTCCGCACCGAAGTGACGCATAAGAAGCTCGGCGGCAGCGATCGCCTGCATGGTCTTGCCGAGGCCCATCTCGTCGGCGATGACGGCCCGCCCTGCGCGGGCGGCGAAGAGCGCGCCCTCCGCCTGGTAGGGGTAGAGGGGGATCCTCAGCAGCTTTTTCAGCGCGGCGCTCTTCGCCCCCGCCGGGTATGCGCTCGCCAGCACGCGCTCCCGGTGCCCGGCATCGCGATGACGGGCGATGAAAGCGAGCGCATCGTCATGACAGCGCACCTCGTGCCGGACCTTGCCGGCAGCGGCGAGGAACGCATCGAGCCGGTGGAATTCCGATGGGGCCAAGGTCCAGCCGTTCGCCTCGTCGAAAAGCGCGCGTGCACGCTTCATCAGGGCTGGCGGGCACTCGAGCCCCGCATGGAAGCGCACGCTGCGAGCGCCGGAGTAGTGCAGATAAATTTCGCTGAATGGGGCGCGGTAGCCGCGCTCGAGCGCGGACTTTCCGCCACGGCGCGCTTCGATGCGCGCCAGCGTGAATTCGATGTGCTTGCACGTGCCCAGATCGTTGGTCGCGAAGTCGGGACACGAGCAGAAGCTCTCGCCCGGACGCGCACCTCTGATCGCGACGCGGTAACGGCTGCGGGTCAGAGGATTGGTCACGGCGTAATCGGCAAACACCGGTTCGGGACCGAGCTTCTCGAGCACGAATGACTGCTCGCGTCCGAACTGCCGTCGCAGGTGCGCCTGCCACTCGGCAGCCGAGAGCTCGCTCGGCTTCCGCAATCGTGACAGGCGCGGCTCACGCGGTCTCGATGAACGGCGTGGCCGACCCGCGTCTTGCTTCGCGCGCTGGCGTTTCGGCGGCATGTGGAGGGTGAGAACCTGGCGAAAGGAAAGCGCCGAATCTAGCAGGCCGCGCGGTGCGGTCAAGCGCGGCAGTGCGGCTACGCGATCATGCACTGATTGTTTCCGTGCATCTCGCTCGCGCACATTGTCATCCGCGGCGAATCGCCGCGGCTTCATCGAAGCGGACTTGCCGAGGCGCTGTAAAGCAGCCGTCTGCACTCGAATTCATACCTTTGAACGATTGGACCGCTCGCGGTGAAGGTCGAGAATGACCACCGACGCGATCGACCGACGGGAGCGACTGCCATGGCTGAAGTGATTACAACGTCCCCCGGCGCGACAGGCGAAAGTGACCACCCGATCCTTTCCGTCGTGCCGACCCTATCAGGAGCCCAGACTCGCGATACCGCGGTTGTCACTGCGGCACCTCCTGACAGGAGCACGGATGCATCCCGAGACGGCGCCGGGCCTGTTCACACCGACACCCCGCATAGCCAACCGTCACAGGTCTGCATGGTTCAAGCGGTTCGGAAAGGCACCAGTGACGGCCGTGGCGAAACGATCGAGCGCATCTTCTTCCGGCGCGACAACTATGCCATATACCTCGCCGACGGAACGGTTACGGTCCAGTTCTCGAACTGCTCTGAAGAGGCGAGTAAACAGATTCGAGCGATTGCAGAACTGCTTCCACTTCGCAACAAGCTTCAATACCTGGGTCGAGGCATGGCGAGCAGGCGACCGGCATCGAGCGACTCCAGCGACGCCGAGGGAAACCCGTGCTACTTCAGCCAGATCGCGGACGCCATGCGACTGGGCCTGGAAAACCAATTGCCGATGGGGCGCAGCATCCTCGAAGGCGCGATCGCTGACCTCACTGCGCTGGTCGAACGCGATGGACGCGTGTGTTATCTCAAAGCGGGCGTGCTCACGATGCTGGTGTTCCTGTTCGCGAGTGTTGTTGGTGCGATCCTGTCGCTGTGGAGCGGATCGGACTTCGTCGCCCACATGTTTGCTGCGAGTTCAAGCGGCGCCATTGGTGCGATCCTGTCGATCGCGTTGGGCATCCGCAATCGCACTGTCGCCGTCGATGGCTATGCGCGATCGAACAGGATGGAAGCGGCGCTGCGTGTTCTCATCGGCGTCATTTCCGGTGTCGTTTTGTACCTTGTACTGAGCTCGGGGCTCGTCACGGGTATGGATTCGATGCTCAGACCAGAGGCACTCGGAGCGTGGAAGGTGACGATCCTCATCGGCTTCCTGGGCGGATTCGTCGAGCGCCTGGTGCCGGATCTGCTCGAAAAGACCGGAACGCGGATGAGCGCTGGCGCCACGAGCTTCCGAGAGGCACAACCCGCGTCGTAAGTCTGAGTCGCTCGTCGGTCCGACGAGACCGCCATGGCTTCGCCCGCTCGCCGCACCTTACAATGGCGTGGGGAGGATCTCCATGACCATGAAGGGCAAGACAGCGCTCGTTACCGGATCGACCGGCGGCATCGGCCTCGCGTTCGCCACGGCGTTCGCCGAAGCGGGTTGCAACGTCGTGTTGAACGGCTTCGGCGAGCCACAGACGATCGACACGATCCGCGCCTCGCTCGCGGAGCGCGGCGTCGACGTCTTCTATCACGCAGCCGATGTCGGCAAACCCGACGACATCGAGGCGATGATCGAGGCGGTGAACGCGCGTTTCGGCGGGATCGACGTCCTGGTGAACAACGCCGTGACGCGCCATTACGCGCCTGTCGAGGAGTTTCCCATCGACAAGTGGGACCGCGCGCTCGCCGTCAATCTCTCCGCCGCTTTTCACACGATTCGCCTCGCGCTCCCGGCCATGAAGACGCGTGGCTGGGGACGCATCATCAACATGGCTTCCATACACGCGACCAACGTGGTTCGAGATCGCGTCGACTACATCACGACGAAGCACGCCATCGTGGGACTCACTCGCGCGGTTGCGCTGGAAATCGCGCAAACGAACGTCACGTGCAACTGCCTCTCCCCCGGTCTCGTGCTGACGCCGAACTGCGAAAGACAGATCGCGGCGAAGGTGGCCGCCGGTGCGACGCGGGAACAGGCGATGGCCGACATGCTGCAAATCCGCCAGCCGAGCCGCCGTATGATCCTCCCGAGCGAAGTCGCGCAACTCGGATTGTTCCTGTGCGGCGATGCCGCTTCGAGCATCAACGGGGCGGATCTACCGATCGACGGGGCCTGGAGCACGACGTAGCGTTCCGGTACCGCCGCATCCCGCGATCCCCGCCCCGGTCAACCGACCAGGCGACATTTGTTGCGATAAATCAACAAGTAGTCATCGCGGCAAGCCCCCGTATCGAGCCGTCTCCGACCGCCAGCCGGATTTGACTTAGGTCAAAGCAGCACCCCCTCCCACCCTCTACAGTCCGCCCTGCACTCGCGACGCACTTGCGGGGCGAACCACTCATGTGGAGGAGTAAACGATGCCTGACGGCGGCACTCCGCAACAACTCGAAATCGTGGCGCGGGAAGATCATTCTCCGACGTCACCTACTCCCTCGAAATCTATCACCCTATGATGGCCCGGGCGGCGCGGCCCGGCCAGTTCGTCATCGTGATGTCGCACGAGAACGGCGAGCGCATTCCGCTCACGATCGCCGACTTCGACGCCGACCGGAAGACCGATCACGCTGGTAATTCAGGCGGTCGGGAAGACCACGCGCGAGATGCAGCAGACGTGTCTGACAGGGACGCGGTTGTATGCACTGGTCGGGGCCGATGGGCTTGCCGAGCCACCTCACGGGCACGCCGAAAATGGTGTTCGTCGGCGGAGGCCTGGGTGTCGCGCCGATTTATCCGCAGGCGCGCGCGCGCGAAGCAGAGCGGCGCCTATGTCATCGGCGTCGTCGGCTTCAGGAACAGGGAGCTCGTGTTCTGGGAAGACAAGTTCCGCGCCTGCTGCGACGAGCTGATCGATCTGCACCGACGACGGTTCGGTCGGCATCAAGGGCCTGGTGACCGAGGGCATCCGCGACGCGCTCGACACGACATCCGGACATCGACGAGCTCGTCGCGATCGGCCCGCCCGATCATGATGAAAGGCTGCGCCGAAGCCACACGCGCGCACAAGATCAAGACGATGGTGAGCCTGAATCCCGATCATGGTCGACGGCACCGGCATGTGCGGCGGCTGCCGCGTGAAGATCGGCGAGCGCGTGAAGTTCGCGTGCGTCGACGGCCCGGACTTCGACGCGCATCGCGGTCGACTTCGACGATCTGATGGCGCGGCTCAAGCGCTACAACCGAAGACGAACGCAAGGCACTCGAACGCTGGTCGAAGGACTGCCGCATGCGGCCGCCGCGGATTGGCCGCGCAACGCCGCGGAGGCTGACCTGGTGCTGCCCGATCCGTTCGAAGAGACGCAGGGAGGCTGAGCATGGCGAAGAAGAAAACGATCCGCACGATCCCGCAGGCGCGCACGCCGATGCGCGAGCAGGAGCCGCAGACGCGCGGGCGCAACTTCGAGGAAGTGGCCTGCGGCTACCGCGCTCGAGGACGCGCTGCGCGAAGCCGAGCGCTGCCTGCTGTGTCCCGACCAGCAATGCATGCGCGGCTGCCCGGTCGGCATCGACATCCCCGGCTTCATCCAGAAGATCGCGGAGAAGGACTTTCGCGGCGCCTACGACATGATCACCGCCACCAACCTGCTGCCCGCGGTCTGCGGCCGCGTGTGCCCGCAGGAAAACCAGTGCGAAGGCGTGTGCACCGTCGGCGAGACGCTGGAGCCGGTGGCGATCGGCCGCCTCGAGCGCTTCGTCGGCGATCTCGCCATCAGCGAAGGCTGGGCCAACGTTCCGTACATCGAGCCCAACCGCTTCAGGATCGGCATCGTCGGCTCCGGCCCCGCCGGAATGGCCTGCGCCGCCGACATGGCCAAAGCCGGCTGCGAGGTCACCGTCTACGAGGCCTTTCATCAGCCGGGCGGCGTATTGAGGTACGGCATTCCCGACTTCCGGCTGCCGAACGAAGTGATCGACGCGGAGATCGAGAAGCTGCGGCAGCTTGGCGTGAAGTTCGAGTGCAACACGCTGGTCGGGCGCCTCTTCACGATCGAGCAGATGATCGACGAGATGGGCTTTCACGCGGTGTTCATCGGCACGGGCGCCGGCTATCCGAGCTTCTCGGCATTCCCGGCGATTCGCTGAACGGCGTGCTGTCGGCCAACGAGCTGCTGACGCGCTGCAACCTGATGCGCGCGCGCAACTTCCCGGATTTCGACACGCCGCATGCCGATCGGCAAGCGCGTCGCCGTGATCGGCGCGGGCAACACCGCGATGGACGCGCTGCGGGTCACGCTGCGCCTCGGCGCGGAAAAAGTGAGCTGCATCTACCGCCGCACGAAGAAGGAAAGCCCGGCGCGCGCCGAAGAGCTCCACCACGCGGAGGAGGAAGGCATCGAGTTTCACTGGCTCACCGCGCCGGTCGAGATCCTCGACGACGGCAAGGGCAACGTGCGTGCGATGCGCTGCGTGAAGATGGAGCTCGGCGAGCCCGACGATTCGGGCCGCCGCCGTCCGGTGCCGGTAGCGGGCAGCGAGTTCGAGATCGAGACCGACATGGTGGTCTTCGCCATCGGCACGAACGCCAATCCGATCATCGGCCAGACCTCGAAGCTCGCGCTGAACAAGCGCGGCTACATCGCCACCGACGAGAACCTCGCGACCTCGATCGCCGGCGTCTTCGCCGGCGGCGACATCGTCACCGGCGCGGCAACGGTGATCGAGGCGATGGGCGCGGGCCGCAAAGCGGCGCGCGGCATGAAAGCCTATCTCGGCATGCGCGACGACGCGCAGCCGAACGAGGCTGCCCCGCTCGTCTTCGGCATCGTGCAGGGTGAACGCAACTTCGCGCGCGTGCGCGCGCTCTAGAAGGCTCGACATGAACGATATCGCCATCCTCGAACCCTCGAGCCGGCAGGCAACGACGGACGCACCCGCGGCCGCGAAGCCGGCCGTTACGCTGGCCGGGCACATCGTCGAGGTGATCAGCGACTCGGGCGAGGGCGCGCAGCGCTGCGGCCAGTCGCTCGGGGCCATCGCGGCGCGCATGGGCAACGGCATCTGGACGGTCGAGATCATCCCGGCCGAGATCCAGCCGCCCGCGCGCAGCGTCGCCGGCGCGAGCGGCAACCGCATCCGCATGGGCGCGAAACGCGTCACGAACGGCGGCGACGAAACCGACCTCGTCGTGGCGTTCAACGAGCAGGTCCTGCTCGGCCGCGTGCGCGCCGGCGAGCTCAAGCCGGGCTGCACGATCCTGCTCGAGAGCATGTGGCGCGAGCACATCGATGCCGATATCGCCGCGTCCTACGTGAAGACGTCGACGCAGCTCGTCGCCGGCGGCTATCGCGTCTACGAAGTCCCGATGGAACGCGAGTGCCGCATGCTCGTGTCCGACCCGCGCCGCGGCAAGAACATGTTCGCCCTCGGCATGCTGTGCAGCATCTACAGCTTCGACGTCGAGCTCGGCCGCGAGCAGATCGCGCTCACCTTCGGCAAGAAGGACCGGCGCGTGATCGACAGCAACGTGCGCTCCTCGAAGCGGGCTGCGAACTGGGCCGAAGCGAACCTGGATTTCAAATATCGCATTCCGGCGGAGCGCAGCACCGAACCCCAGATCGTCGTCAACGGCAACACGGCGCTCGCGCTGGGCGTGCTCGCGTCCGGCATGGAAATCTGCGCGATGTATCCCATCACGCCCGCGACGTCCGCTTCGCATTACCTGAGCGAGGCGTTCGAGAAAGTCGGCGGCATCGTTCACCAGGCGGAAGACGAGATCGCGGCGTGCGCCTTCGCCGATCGGCGCGTCCTACGCCGGCAAGTGCGCGGTGACCATCACCTCGGGACCGGGCTATTCGCTGAAGCAGGAAGCGATCGGGCTGGCCGTGATGGGCGAGATCCCGCTCGTCGTCGTCAACGTGCAGCGCGGCGGCCCGAGCACCGGGCAGCCGACGAAGGCGGAGCAAGGCGACCTCCTCACCGCCATCTTCGGCAGCCATGGCGACGCGCCGAAGGTCGTGATGGCCCCGAGCACGATCGAGGACTGCTTCTACTCGGTGATCACCGCGCGCAAGATCGCCGAGACGTTCAACATGGTCGTCGTGGTGCTGTCGGACGCAAGCCTCGCCACGTCGCAACAGCCGTTCCCGCGTCCCGAGTTCGATGCGGCATGGCTCGCGCCGCCGCATCGACCAGAGCGCCGTTCCGGCAAGGTGCGAAAGCCTACGACTGGGACGCGACGACCGGCCTTTTCAAGCGCTTCGTTCCGGGGCAGCCGAACGGCATGCACACGCTGACCGGCCTTGCGCACGATCGCGCGAGCCACGTCGCGTACGACCCGGAGATCAACGAGCAGGGCATGCACATGCGGAGCCTGAAGCTCGCGGCGCTGCAGAAGACGCTGAAGCCGCCGCCGGTATTCGGCGATCCGGAAGGCGACCTGCTCGTGGTCGGCTGGGGCAGCACGACGGGCGCGATCGAGGAAGCCGTCGAGCACGTGCGCGGCGAGGGACAGAAGGTATCGTCGCTGCACCTGCACGTTCCTCCAGCCGATGCCGCCGGGCATCAAGGAGATCATGCAGCGCTTCAAGCAGCGTGATCACGATCGAAGGCAACTGGTGCGACCGGCCGGACGACGCGTTGATCGACGAGAACAACCGGCGCTACTCGGCGCTCGCGATGCTGCTGCGCGCCCGCTTCCTGGTCGACGTCGATTGCTGGAGCGAAGTGCGCGGCCAGCCGATCAAGCGCCGCGCGTCATACGCGAAGTCATCCTGCGCAAACTCGCCATCACTGAAGAGGCTGCCTGATCATGAACGCAGTTACCGATTCCCTGCTTAGCCTCTACGCCGAGCGCCACGAGCTCGAGGATTATCAGAGCGGCGTTCCGCGCTGGTGCACCGGCTGCGGCGACAACGCGATCCTCGCCGCGGTACAGCGGCTGTGCCGGGACGAAGGGCTGCGTCCCGAGAAGACCGTGTTCGTTTCGGGCATCGGCTGTTCGAGCCGCTTCCCGCACTACATGAAGACGTACGGCTTTCACGGCATCCACGGCCGTGCATTGCCGATCGCCGAAGGCATCCGCCTCGCCCGGCCGGACCTTCACGTGTTCGTGAACACCGGTGACGGCGACTGCTGCAGCATCGGCGCGGCGCACTGGATCCACGCGATCCGCTACAACATGAACATGACGGTGTTCCTGCACGACAACCAGATCTACGGCCTCACCAAGAAGCAGGCATCGCCCACTTCGCCGGTCGGAACGCGCAGCAATACGACGCCGCGCGGGTCCTACCTGGAGCCGCTCAATCCGCTCACGGTGACGCTCGGCGTGCAGAACGTCTCGTTCGTCGCGCAGGCGGTCGACTGGGTGCCGGAGGTTCTCTACAACATCGTTTCGGCCGCATACCGCCATAAGGGCCTGTCGTTCGTGCGCATCCTCCAGCGCTGCCCCGAGTGGCTGCCGAACATGTTCGATCCCTGGATGCACGATCCGCAACGGCTGCGCATGCTGACCCACAAAGACGGGCTCTCGATGAGCGAGAGCCTCGCGAAGGTCTACAAAAACCAGGAAGAGCACGATCCTTCGAATCTGCACCGGGCGCGCGAGATCGCCTCGCTGGATAACGACATCCCGGTGGGCATCCTCTATCGCAACGAAGAAGTGCCGTGCTACGAAGACCTGCGCGTCTCGAACAAGCTGCGCACCCCCGGGTACGTCAAAAAGGGGCTCGAGAGCGAGTTCGACAAATTCACGATCTGGCCCGAAGCACGCGCCGCGGCGGCTTGAGCGTCGGCGCGGGATAAAACGTTTCCGAGCGAGTTACGAGATGACGACCACAGACCAGCAATCGCATTTGGCATTCCACTTGACCGGCGCCGTGATGGGCGCGGGGCTGCATGCGATCGACGAGTCGGGCCTGCTGCCTGCCCTGCTCGCTCCCTATCGCGATCTCACGAGCCTGCGTTACGACTATCCGCTCGTGCTGCTGAAAGACAGCGCCGAAGAGCCGTTCGCATCGCTCGCGTCGATCATCGATCAACTCGTGGCGAAGTCGGCTTCCGCGGGCGAGGATGAAGCACGCACGCGCAAACACCTCGTGCAGCTCGAGCGGGAGATTCGCTCGATGGTCGCCGCCGGCGCCACCGGAACGCTCTCGACGCTCTGGGAACGCGCGGCGACACGGCTCGCGCCCTCGTCCGACAATCCGCTCGCCGACACGTTCGCGCGCTCGAGATCGAAGCTCGCCTGCGATGGTCAGGTCGTCGACTGCGACCGCGCGCTTCCGGCCATGCTCATGGTACGGGCCTGGCGCTTCTCCGAAGATCTCCGCGCCCGCAAGATGGTTGCGGAAATCGACCGCTACAAGTTCAAGCTCTGGGAGATTCTGCGGGCCGAATTCATGCGCTCCGACGACGGACGCGCGCCCGCGTCACTCAAAGCCTCCGTCGGCAAGTCGTTCGAAAGCGCTTTCGATTTCACCGCGCTCTCCTCGATGCTCGCGAAAGCAGCCGCTCCGGCAGGGCTCTCGCCCGCTCGACGCCAGAGGATCGAAGCGATATTGAACGTCCTCGAGAACCAGCGCTTTTTCCCCACGGCCGCGCGCGCGAAGGAGGCGTATCCTTCGTGTTCTCGAGCTGCACGGACGTGGAAGTCGCATGGCGCGAACGCCTGCCGAAGGTGAGAGAGCTCGCGAAAGCGCTCGCGATCGCGCAGCTCGAGGTGAAAGGCGAGTACAACGAGCTGCGCCACGACGCCTTGTTCTCGGCCTATGGTGAACGAGGCCTGCCGCGCGACGAGCTCGCGCGCTTCCCGAGCTATCTCGTGTGCCTGTATTCGAATGCCTTCGACGAGTACGCGCATCTCATGACGCTGCTCGGCGCCGATGTCCCCGTGAAGGCCGTCGTGCAGTTCGACGACCTCCTCGAGGAAGGCGCCCAGTTGAAACCCTATGTGGCGCTCAGCATGCGCAGCAAGCAGCTCGCGGACATGGCGATCGGACTGGGCAGCGTATACGTGCTGCAGAGCGCGGCATCGAATCTCGTGCGGGCGAAGAGCCGCGTCGTGAAGGGGCTCGATTACGAGGGTCCGGCGCTCTTCAGCATCTACTCCGGCGCGTCCGCGCAAGCCACGATCGCCCCGTATCTGCGGGCGGCGGCGGCCATGGAAGCGCGTGTCTTTCCCGCCTTCACCTACGATCCTTCGGCCGGCACGAGCTGGGCCGAACGCTTCAGCATCGCCGACAACCCTCAGCCGGAACGCGACTGGCCCGCGCAGTCACTTTCCTACGAGAACCGCGAGCATCAGAGCGTCGCCGAGGACGTCGATTTCACACTGGTCGACTTCGCCGCTCTGGACGAGCGCTATGCCGCCCACTTCGCAAGCGTGCCCGCCGGGCATGTGAATGGCCACCTGGCGCCCGCGCGGGCCTGGCTCGGAAGCGACGCTGCGCCCGCTGCCGATGCCGTCCCGTACATCACGATGGTCGACGAAAACGACGTCCTGCAACGCGTCGTCGTGGATGCGAGCGTCATCGAGGAAGCGCGGCGCTGCCGCACCGTATGGCAAAGTCTTCAGGAGTTGGGCGGCATCAACAATTCGCATGCCCAGCGGCTGCTCGCGCGCGAACGCGCGGCGTGGGAAGAGCGGAGCGCGCAGGCATTGCAAACCGCGAAGCCGCAAACCGGTGCCGCGAGCGCAGCCGAGGCAGTCGCAGCGCCTGCCGCCGCGGCTGCTCAGGCTCCAGCCGCGGTGGAGGAAGAGAAGTCGTCGGACGATCCCTACATCGAGACGCCGCGGTGCACGACGTGCGAAGAGTGCGTGCAGATCAACAACAAGATGTTCGTCTATGACGCGAACAAGCAGGCGTACATCGCCGACGTCGGAGCCGGAACGTACCGCCAGCTTGTCGAGGCCGCCGAGAGCTGCCAGGTCTCGATCATCCATCCCGGCAAGCCGCGCAATCCGAACGAACCGGGGATCGACGAGCTGATCGAGCGCGCCCAGGCGTTCATGTAGCTTACGGGTCTCGTGCATCCGCGGGCGGCGGATGCACGGGTGCTATGATGCGCCCGGATGCTCCTCCCGCCCGCGCTCCTCGCGCTCTCGTCTGCCGCGTGCCTTGGCGGCGCGCTCGTCGTCGTTCATTTCGGCCTGCGCCATGTTCCGAGTCACACCGCCGCGCGCATCAGCCTCACGACCACCGCCCTGCTGTGGTTGCTCCTCGCGCCCGTCCTGCTCGATCTCTCCGCGTGGCACGCGGCCGCCGCCGCGATCTTTGCGCTCGTGGGCCTTTTCTATCCTGCGGCGGTGACCGTTCTGACGTATCGCTCGAACCGGCTGATCGGTCCGACGCTCACGGGGGCGATATCGAGTACGACGCCGCTCTTCGCTACGGCCCTGGCGGTAGCCTTTCTGGGTGAACACCTGACGCCGGGAATCGCGGCGGGTGGTTTCGTTGTCGTTGGAGCGCTCGTCATGATGGCCTGGCGGCCGGGAACGCGCTTTCCGATCGGCTGGTCCATCGCGTTGCCTCTCTCCTCGGCCGCGCTGCGGGCGGCTGCGCAGGCGTTGAGCAAGCTCGGCCTCACGCTATGGCCGAATCCTTATGCGGCGACCTTCATCGGTTATACGGTGTCGGCCGCTGCGATCTGGACCGTGCCCTACAGAAGCGAGCATGGTTCGGCCGCCCGGGTGCGGGCAGCCTTCCCGTGGTTCGCCGCAGCGGGTGCGCTGAACGGCTCGGGGCTGCTGCTGCTCAATCACGCGCTCCAGACCGGCCGCTTGTCCGTCGTGGCGCCGCTCGCTGCGCTCTATCCCCTCTTCACGATGCTCTTCAGTGCCGTTTTCATCAGGACCGAAGCCCTGAGCCGGCGCACGATCGGCGGAGCGCTGTTGGCGGTCGCGGGTGTCGTGCTGCTCGTGTCGGGATAACATTGCCTGCCGTGGCGGGCGAGGAGGAGCGGAGCATGAACAAGCTGGTGTGCGCGGTCCTGACGATCGTCACGGGCATCGCTTCCCAATGCGTTGCGGCGCAAACGTATCCCACGAAACCGGTCCGACTGATCGCCGCATCCTCCCCGGGTGGTGGGAGCGATACGCTCGCGCGGCTCCTCGCCGGCAAACTGAGCGAAACGATGGGACAGCAGTTCATCGTCGAGAACCGGGCAGGCGCAAGCGGCATTATCGGAGCGGAAATCGTCGCGCGCTCGGCGCCCGACGGTTACACGCTCCTGTTGAGCCAGGCCTCTCTCGCGATCAACCCCTCCATGTATCCGAAGATGCCCTACGACGTGCTTCGGGATATGGCGCCGATCTGCGAGATGGTGGGGTCGGGCAGCATCCTCGTTGTTCATCCGTCGGTGCCGGTGAAGACGGTTCGCGAACTGATCTCCCTCGCGCGCAAGCAGCCGGGCGGGCTCGTGATCGGTTCTCCGGGACAGGGCACGCAGCCGCATCTGGCCGGCGCGCTCTTCAACATCATGGCGAAGACGGACATGCCGCAGGTCCAGTACAAAGGCGCGAGCGCGGCGTCCCTGAGCCTCCTTTCGGGCGAGATCGCCGTGCAGTTCTCGAGTTTCGCGACGCTCGGCGGGTTCATCAAGGCCGGCAAGGCGCGCCCGCTCGGAGTAACGACGCACAAACGCATGGACACGCTGCCCGAAGTGCCGACAATTGCCGAGGCCGGCCTCCCGGGCTATGAATCGTCGCAATTCTTCGGCGTGCTCGGCCGAGCCGGCACCCCTCGCCCGATCATCGACGAGTTGAACGCGCACACGAATCGGTTCCTGCAGATGCCCGACATGCGGGAGCGGCTCGTCTCGCTCGCCTACGAGGTTCGCGGCAGCACACCCGAGCACTTCGCGAAGTTGATCGCCGATGAAATGGAAAAGTGGGCCAAGGTGATCAGGACGGCCGGGATCAAACCGCAATGAGCGAAGTCCACGTGAAGACAGTGCCGCGACGAACGCAAAACACGGCGAGCGCCCCATGAGCGCCATCGTCGAGCCCGTTCCGGTCGATGCCGCGCGCCAGCGTGAGGTCGCCGCCGCGCTGCGCGCCTTCATGCGGGAGGACGCCGTGCTGTGGGAGCGCGAAGACGTTCGGCCCTACGAATGCGACGGGCTTTCCGCTTACCGACAGTTGCCGATGGTCGTGGCGCTGCCGGAGGATGAGGCCCAGGTGCGACGGATCCTCCGGACCTGTCACGAGATGCGCGTGCCGGTCGTCGCGCGCGGCGCGGGGACCGGGCTTTCCGGCGGCGCGCTGCCGCTGGGAAACGGCGTGCTGCTCTCGCTTGCGAAACTCATGCGCATTCTGGAGATCGACCCGCTCGCGCGCACCGCGCGCGTTCAGCCCGGCGTGCGCAATCTCGCGATTTCCGAAGCCGCGAACGCCTACGGCCTCTATTACGCGCCGGACCCGTCGAGTCAGATCGCGTGCACGATCGGCGGCAACGTCGCCGAGAATTCGGGCGGCGTGCATTGCCTCAAGTACGGGCTCACGGTGCACAACATCCTGAGGCTGCGGGCGATCACCATCGAAGGCGAGATCCTCGAGATCGGCTGCGACGGCCTCGACAGCCCGGGCTACGATCTGCTCGCGCTCATGACCGGCTCCGAAGGCATGCTCGCGGTCGTCACCGAAGTGACCGTGAAGCTGCTGCCGAGACCCGAGTGCGCACGCGTCGTGATGGCGGCGTTCGACGACGTCGAGAAAGCCGGCGCGGCCGTCGCCAACATCATCGCGGCAGGCATCATTCCGGCGGGACTCGAGATGATGGACCAGGCCGCGACGCGCGCCGTCGAGCACTTCGTGCACGCGGGCTATCCGACCGATGTCGCGAGCATGCTCCTGTGCGAGTCCGACGGCAGCGCAGGAAGAAGTCGCCGACGAGGTACGCCGCGTGCGAAGCGATCATGGAGGCAAGCGGCGCGACGCTGATCCGCATCTCCCGCGACGAAGCCGAGCGCCTGCGGTTCTGGGCCGGCCGCAAAGCGGCGTTTCCCGCGGTGGGACGCATCTCGCCGGACTACTACTGCATGGACGGCACGATCCCGCGCAAGCGCCTCGCGGAAGTGCTGCGCCGGATCGCGGAGCTCGAGCGCAAGTACGGGCTGCGCTGCGCGAACGTGTTCCATGCCGGCGACGGCAACCTGCATCCGCTCATCCTGTACGACGCCAACAAGCCGGGCGAGCTCGAGCGCACCGAAGCGTTTCGGCGGCGAGATTCTCGAGCTCTCGATCGAAGTCGGCGGCACGATCACCGGCGAGCATGGCGTCGGCATCGAGAAGGTGAACCACATGTGCGTGCAGTTCGCGCCGGCGGAGCTCGAGATGTTCCATGCGGTGAAGCGCGCGTTCGACGAGCACGGCGCTGCTCAATCCCGGCAAGGCGGTGCCGACGCTCCATCGCTGCGCGGAATTCGGGCGCATGCACGTGCACGCCGGTGCAGAGAAGTTTCCCGACCTGCCGCGCTTTTGATGGACGACGCGCTCGGCGACAGCTCGACCGAAACGATCCGGGGCGCCGCAGCGGGCGGGCCAGGCTGCGCATTCGCGGCGGCGGCACCAAGGATTTCTACGGCGCAGCGTTGCGCGGTGAGGTGCTCGACACGCGCGCCTATACGCGGCATCGTCGATTACGAGCCGACGGAGCTCGTGCTGACCGCGCGCGCGCGGCACGCCGCTCGCCGAGATCGAGCGCGCAATGCAGCGCAGAGCGGACAGATGCTCGCGTTCGAGCCGCCGCACTTCGGCAGTGACGCGACGCTTCGGCGGGTGCCTCGCCGCCGGTCTGTCCGGCCCGCGCCGGCCCTTCGCCGGCAGCGTGCGCGACTTCGTGCTCGGCGTGCGAATGCTCGACGGCACAGGCGACGGATCTGCGCTTCGGCGGACGGTGATGAAGAACGTCGCGGGCTACGACTGTCGCGGCTTTCTGGTCGGCGCGCTCGGGACGCTGGGCGTGATGCTCGAAGTTTCGCTCAAGGCGCTTCCGCTGCCCGCGTCCGAGGCGACCGCGCGTCGGGAGCATGCCGCAAGCCGAAGCGATTCGCACGCATGAACACGTGGGCCGGCAAACCCCTGCCGATCACCGCCACGTGCCACGTGCAGGAACGGCTCTTCGTGCGGCTCTCGGGCGCCGAGCCTGCGGTCGACGCCGCACGCTCGAAGCTGGGCGGCGAGACCCGTACCCGATGCGCAGCGGTTCTGGCGCGATCTGCGCGAACACCGGCTGGATCTTCTTCCGGACTGAGCGGTGCGCTGTGGCGCGCTTTCGCATCAGGCCGACGGCCCCTCCGCTGGAACTCGCCGGGACTCAGCTCGTCGAATGGAACGGCGCGCTGCGCTGGATCGCCAGCGATGTCGATCCGGCGAAGCTGCGTGCCGCCGCGGCGCGCTGCGGGCGGACATGCGACGCTTTTTCGCGCGGCGCAGAAGATCGCGCAGGTTTTCCATCCGCTGCCCGCCGGCGATGCTCGCCCTGCACCGGCGGCTCAAAGCCGCTTTCGATCCGCACGGGATTCTGAATCCGGGTCGCCTCTATCCCGATTTGTGACCTCGCACGCGGGTAACGCGATTGCGCCCGCCCGACCTCGCTCACGCACAACTCTCCCCAACGCAGATGCAAACCAACCTCGCCGACTTCATCAAGGACACGCCCGAAGGCCGTGAAGCCGACGCGATCCTGCGCAAGTGCGTGCATTGCGGCTTCTGCACGGCGACGTGCCCGACCTACCAGCTCCTGGGCGACGAGCTCGACGGGCCGCGCGGGCGCATCTATCTCATCAAGCAGGCGCTCGAAGGCGAGCCCGTCACCGCCAGTCGACGCAGCTGCATCTCGACCGCTGCCTGACGTGCCGAGCGTGCGAAACCACGTGCCCTTCGGGCGTCCACTACGGCCGGCTGCTCGACATCGGCCGGCGCGTCGTCGAAGCAGCGCGTGAGCCGGCCCGGTCCCGTGACGCGTCAAGCGCCAGCTCCTGCGAACGGTCGTCACGCGGCCCGCGCTCTTCCGGCCGCTGCTCGAAACTGGGGCAGCTCATGCGGCCGTGGCTGCCTGCCGACGCTGCGCGCGAAGGTGCCCGCTGAAGACGGCACCGCAACGCGTGCTCGCGTGCAGCGCGGCGCATGCGCGCCGCATGCTCGTGCTCGACGGCTGCGTCCAGCCGCATCTCTCGCCGGCGACGAACGCCGCTGCGGCGCGCGTGCTCGACCGCCTGGGCATCGCACTCGAAGCCGCGCCCGCGGCGGGCTGCTGCGGCGCCGTTTCCTATCACCTGGACGCGCAGGACGAGGCGCTCGATTTCATGCGCCGGAACATCGACGCGTGGTGGCCGCAATCGAAGCGCGGCGTCGAAGCGATCGTGGTCACCGCGAGCGGCTGCGGCACGATGGTGAAGGACTACGGCCATCATCTCGCCCGCGATCCGGCGTACGCCGAAAGGCGGCCCGCGTGTCGGAGCTCACGAAGGACGTGAGCGAAGTCATCGTCGCGGAGCGCGACCGAACTCGCTGTCGCTCCTCCCGCCTCCCGGCTCCCGCCTCGCCCGCAAAGCGCGTCGCTTTCCATCCGCCGTGCAGCCTCCAGCACGGACTGAAGATGCGCGGTCAGGTCGAAGCGCTGCTGGCGGAGCTCGGCGTCGAGCTCGTGCCGGTGCGCGACGCGCACCTGTGCTGCGGATCGGCCGGCACGTATTCACTGCTGCAACCCGAGCTCGCGGCGCGGCTGCGCGAGAACAAGCTCGCGGCGCTCACCCGCAGCCGGCCCGAAGAGATCGTCACCGCGAACATCGGCTGCCAGTCGCATCTGCAGTGCGGCGACGCGATCCCGGTGCGGCACTGGATCGAGCTCGTCGACGATCTGCTGGCCGCGCCGGCTCGCTGACGCCGATCGGTACTCAACGGCACGCGTTCTCTAAGAGCATGCGCCGGTCGAGCCTATTGTACTTTTTGATGAACGCGCGTACGATCGCCGCCTTCTTCACGCGCAGGAGGCGAGGCCGATGCTTGCATCTCACGCGGCGGCAGCGCTCGAGGAGACGCCGTACACCGACGCGCGACGTCGAGCCGCGCACGCGACGCCGTCTTCCTCGAAGAGCAGCCCGCACGTGCCCGTCTACGAGGAGGAGCTCTGGACGAGCCAACAGCGCCAGGCGTGCTCGATACACGAAGTCTCGTATCGCGCGTGCTTCAAGCCGCAGCTCCCCGCGTATTTCATCGAGCGCCTCAGCGACGAAGGCGACGTCGTCTACGACCCGTTCAGCGGACGCGGCACGACCGCGATCGAAGTCGGCGCTGCGCGGACGACGTGTCGTCGCGAACGACATCAATCCGCTGTCGGCCGATTTTCGCGCGGCCCGCGCCTCGAGGTGCCGCACGTGAGCGAGGTCGACGCGCGCCTGAACGCGATCGATCTCGACGCACAAGGTGCGTCCGGCACGTCGATCTCTCGATGTTCTTCCATCCGCGACACCGAGCGCGAGCTCCTGAACCTGCGCGCGTACCTGAATGCGCGCCGGCGCTCGCGCAGCGAAGACGCGATCGACCGCTGGATCCGCATGGTCGCGACGAACCGGCTGACCGGACACTCGCCCGGTTTTTTCTCGGTATACACGCTGCCGCCCAACCAGGCGGTCTCCGCCGAGAACCAGATCAGATCAACCAGCGGCTCGATCAAAAGCCGCGATTACCGCAATGTGCGCGAGCTCATCCTCCGGAAATCGATTCAGCTCCAGAGCGGGCTACGGGCGCCGAGCGCGACCGCCTGCGGCGCGCGGCCGCGCACGCGCGGTTTCTCGAAGGAGCCTGCCGCGACGACGCGCGCCATCGACGCGAACGCAGCGTGCAGCTCACGGTCACCTCGCCGCCGTTCCTCGACGTGGTGCAGTACGCGAAAGACAACTGGCTGCGCTGCTGGTTCAACGGCCTCGACGCGAGCGAGATCGGCCGGCGCATGACGATCAGCCGCAGCGTCGACGAATGGGCAGAGGCGATGCAGCGCGGTGTTCGCAGAGCTCTACCGCATCACGCGTCCGGGCGGATGGGTGGCGTTCGAAGTCGGCGAAGTGCGCCGCGGCTCGGTGCGGCTCGAGGAAATCGTCGCGCCGCTCGGCACGGCCGCGGGCTTCGGATGCGAGGCGGTGCTCATCAACGCGCAGCAGTTCACCAAGACCGCCAACATCTGGGGCATCAGCAACAACCAGCATGGGCACGAACACGAACCGCATCGCGATCTTCCGCAAGCCGGGCCGCAGGCGCTGAGCGCCTCGCGCGCGGCAGCCATACGAGCGTGCTAATATTGGCGTCGCCGCTCGAGGCGGCGCGTTTCGCGCGCGCACGGCTCGCGATGCGCGGGCGACCGTCGCCACCCTTCGTTCGTTCACCATGCCGCTCGACTACCAGAAGCTCGTCGACTGCAAGATTCCCGACGTCGAGCAGCACTTCACCCAGCGCGACACGATGCTCTACGCGCTCGGCGTCGGCCTCGGCGCCGATCCCTGCGACGAGCAGCAGCTGCAAGTACGTTTACGAAGAAAACCTCGTCGCGCTGCCTACGATGGCGATCATTCTCGGCTATCGCCGGCGCGTGGCACGCGCGAGGCGGACACCGGCATCACGCGCAGCCACGTCGTTCACGGCGAGCAGGGCTTCACGATCGAGCGCCGCTGCCGGTCGAAGGGACGATCGTGGGCACAGACCGAAATCGAACAGCGTCATCGACAAGGGCAAGGACAAGGGCGCGCTGGTCCTGACCCGCACCACGCGTGCGCGACAAGGCAAGCGGCGCGATCGTCTGCACGCTCACCTCCACGTCGTTCTGCCGCGCCGACGGCGGGTTCGGCGGGCCGTCGGGTCCGCGTCCGCGAGCCGCACGCACTGCCGGACAGCGCGCCCGACCTCACGTGCGAGCTGCCGACGCTGCCGCAGGCCGCGCTCATCTATCGGCTGTCGGGCGACTACAACCCGCTGCACGCCGATCCCGCGTACGCGAAGAAAGCCGGCTTCAAGATGCCGATCCTGCACGGGCGCTGCACGTTCAGTGTCGCCGGACATGCGCTCCTGAAGACGTGCTGCGGCTACGACGCAGCGCGCTTCAAAAGCATGGAAGGCCGCTTCTCGTCGCCGGTTTATCCCGGAGAGACGATCCGCACCGAGATGTGGGTCGAGGGTCGTACGGTGAGCTTCCGCTCGACCGTGCCGGCACGCAACGTGACGGTGCTGAACAACGGCCTGGCTGAATTCACGGGCGACCCGATCGCGTAACGCTCGAACGCCGTCGAGCTCGTCAACTCAAGGACTATGGAACGGATATGGAGAACCTCGCTGAAAGATCGCCGCTCGGAACCTATCTCGAGCATCTGAAGAAGAACGAGCTCGCCTATCAGGTCACGGACGACGGAAAGCCGGTGTTCTATCCGCGCGCGGTCGCGCCCATCACGGGCGGCGGCGCTCGACTGGCGCGTGTCGAAAGGACTGGGCACGGTCTATTCGACCACCGTCATCTACAACAGGACGAAGCGCCGCTTCAACGTCGCGCTGATCGACATGGACGAAGGCTTTCGCCTCATGAGCCGCGTCGAGGACATCGATCCCGATGGAGGTGAAGATCGGCATGCGCGTGAAGTTCCGCGCGCATCCCGGGCGACGAGAAGCAGCCGCCCTATCCCGTGTTCACGCCGGCGGAGGGCGCGAAATGAGCGGCTCGAAAGGGCAGCGTCGCCGTCGTCGGCGCCGCCGAATCCGATCTCGGGCTGGTCGCCCAGCACACGAGCCCGGTCGACCTGATGGCGCAGGGCACGATGCGCGCGCTCGACGACGCGGGACTGAAGCTCTCCGACGTCGACGGGCATCTTCGCGGCGGCAAGCCAGGTGCGCTTGGCGCCGATGGCGCTGGCGGAATATCTGCGCATCAAGCCGCGCTACTTCGACGGCACGATCATCGGCGGCTCGTCGTTCATGACGCACGTCGCGCACGCGCAGGCCGCGATCGAGCACGGGCTGTGCGAAGTCGCGGTGATCGCGTACGGCAGCACGCAGCGCTCGGTCTCGCGCGCCGCCGCGTCGCCCCGCGAGTACAACTACTACGAATCGCCGTATCGCCCGATCCTGCCGATCAGCGCCTACGCGATGGCGGCGGCGCGCCACATGCATCAGTACGGCACGACGCGCGAGCAGCTCGCCGAAGTGGCGGTCGCCGCACGCAAATGGGCGCTCATGAATCCGAAGGCGTGGGAGAAGGAGCCGCTCACGATCGAGCAGGTGCTGAATGCGCGCATGGTGTCCTATCCGTTCACGGTGCGCGACTGCTGTCTCGTCGTCGATGGCGGCGGCGCGATCATCCTCACGTCCGCCGCGCGCGCGAAAACGCTGAAGAAGAAGCCGGTCTACGTGCTCGGCGTCGGCGAAGCGCTCAGCCACATCACGATTTCCAACATGCCGGACCTCACCGTGACCGCCGCGGCCGAGTCCGGGCCCGAAAGCGTTCGCGATGGCGGGACTCGAAGCCTTCGGACGTCGACATGCTCTCGCTCTACGACGCGTTCACGATCACGCCGATCCTGTTCCTCGAAGACCTCGGCTTCTGCCCGAAAGGCGAAGGCGGCCGCTTCGTATCCGACGGCGCGATCGCGCCCGGCGGCAAGCTTGCCGGTCAACACGAGCGGCGGCGGGCTGTCCTACTGCCATCCCGGCATGTACGGGCTGCTGGTCATGATCGAGGCGATACGCCAGGTGCGCGGCGAATGCGGCGAGCGCCAGGTGCCGGACTGCGACGTCGCCCTGGCGCACGGCAACGGCGGCGTCCTGTCCAGCCAGTGCACCGTCATCTTCGGCTCCGAACGACCGCTGTGAGCGTGTAAGGCGCCGGGCTCCGCGCGCCGACTGCAGCGAGCCGGTAACGCTCGGTAAGATTCGAGCCGCAACATCGACCGAGACCTGCGACCGGTCTCCGACCGAGTCACAGGAGGATCCATGAATCGACGCACCTGGTTACAGGGATTGTTCGCCGCAGCCGCGGGCAGCGCGGTGTCGGGCAGCGGCGGCCGCCGCCGCAGCGCCGCAGTCGAAGGAAATCGAAGCGATGCAGAAGAACTGGCGCATGCTCCTCGCAGCAGGGCGTGCAGCCGCCCTCGCCCGCCGACAAGGTGAAGCTCTCCAACGACGAGTGGCGCAAGCGCCTCGACAAGATGCAGTACCACGTCCTGCGCGAAGAAGGCACCGAGCGCGCGGGCACGAGCCCGCTCAACGCCGAAAAACGCGCCGGCGTCTTTGCCTGCGCGGGCTGCGACCTGCCGCTCTTCACCTCCGACATGAAATTCGACAGCGGCACCGGCTGGCCGAGCTTCTTCACGACCATTCCCGGCGTTTTCGAAACCAAGAACGACTACCACCTCATCTATCCGCGCACGGAGTATCACTGCGCGCGCTGCGGCGGGCATCACGGCCACATTTTCGACGACGGCCCGAAGCCGACCGGGCTGCGCTACTGCAACAACGGCGTCGCGCTCAAGTTCATACCCGAAGAGCGCCAAGGCGTGACCGCCGCGTGGCTACGATCAGCTGCTCATCGTGCCGCAGTGCGTGGGACGGCCCCACCGCTCGCTGGGGTCTGCCACCGATCATTTGGCGTCGGAAAGGGAGGAGATCACCATGCACGCACTGTCTGCGCTCGTCGCGCGCTGCCCGAGCCGCGATGCCGGCGTTACCGAGAAGTCAGGCAGCAGATCGGAAGCGCTGTGCGCGCCCGCTCGAGACCGACGATTACCAGGTGCAGAGCGTCATCGACGCGAGCCCGCCCAAATGGCACCTCGCGCACGTCACGTGGTTCTTCGAGACCTTCCTGCTGAAGCCGTTCCTGCCGCGGCTACCAGCCGCTCGACCCGCGCTACGAGCAGATCTTTCAACTCGTACTACAACACGGTCGGCCCGTTTCATCCGCGCGCGCAGCGGCACACGCTGTCGCGGCCGACCGTCGACGCAGGTCTACGACTACCGCGCCCACGTCGACCGGCACATGTCGGAGCTCGATGCGACCGCCTGCGCGCACGCGCGACCGCGCGAGCCTCGACAGCGCCTGACGCTCGGGCTGAATCACGAGCAGCAGCATCAGGAGCTGCTGCTCATGGACATCAAGCGCAACTTCTTCGCGAACCCGCTGTATCCCGTCTACAGCCGAACGCGCCGCCGCGCGGCGCCGACGGCGCCGGCCGTGCGCTGGCTCGAATTTCCCGGCGGCATCCGCGAGATCGGACATGGCGGCGGCGTCGTTCTGCTTCGACAACGAGCAGCCGCGGCACAAGGTCTTCCTGCGCGACTACCGCCTCGCGTCGCGCCCGGTCACCAACGGCGAGTATCCTCGAGTTCATCGAGCGACGAGCGGCTATGCGCGGCCCGAGCTGTGGCTCTCCGACGGCTGGAGCGCGGTCCAGGAGCGCGCGCTGGAACGCGCCGCTCTACTGGATCGAGCATCGACGGCGAATGGCACGAGATGACGCTCTCCGGGCATGCGCCCGCTCGACCCCGCGCAAGCCGGTGTGCCACGTGAGCTACTACGAAGCCGACGCCTATGCGCGCTGGCGCGGCGCGCGCCTGCCGACCGAAGCCGAATGGGAAGCCGCGGCCGGCGCCGAGCCGATCGAGGGCAACTTCGTCGAGATCGGGCCTGTACCATCCGCGCGCCGCGGCAGCGGCCGGACGACTGCGCAATGGTTCGGCGACGTCTGGGAATGGACCTCATCCTCGCTATTCGCCCTATCCGGGCTACCGGCCGCTCGAAGGCGCGCTCGGCGAATACAACGGCAAGTTCATGGCCAACCAATACGTGCTGCGCGGCGGCTGCTGCGCGACGCCGCGCGATCGCACATGCGAGCGACCTACCGCAACTTCTTCTATCCGCACGACCGCTGGCCTTTCACCGGATCGGCTCGCCTCGACGCGCTGAGGCGCGCTCGCCTGAGACGCGCCTCAGCCCTGTTCGCAGCGTAGCACTGTGCACGGTATACTCATTGGCGTGGAGCCCGTCTTTCGCCTCGGCGACCCCCGCCGACGCATACGAGATCGCGGTCATGTCGCGTTATCTCGTCGAGGTCGGCCTGCGCGGCTGGTCGTGGCCGCCTGAGCGCGTGGCGAAAGCGATCCGCGCCCGCTCGACGCTCGTCGTCGTCGCCGAAGTGCGCTCGCACCTCGTCGGCTTCGCGATCATGGAATTCGGCGAAGTGCAGGCGCACCTGAGTCTCCTCGCCGTCAAGCCTTCGCACCACCGCTGCGGCATCGGGCGCGCGCTCATGCGCTGGCTCGAAGAATCCGCGCTCACCGCCGGCATCACCACGATCACGCTCGAGCTGCGCGCCAACAACTACGGCGCGCGCGCGTTCTACCGGCTGCTCGGGTTCCAGGAAGGCGCCTACATCCCCGGCTACTACCGCGGCGTCGAAACGGCGCTGCGCATGTCGCGCGACATCCGCCGTACATCCCCGACAAATCCAACAACCCCGCCACGGGACGAGCGTAGGGCGGTTTGGGCTCACCGCCTCTCCGAGGCGGTTTCCTTCTGCACTGACCCTCGTAGATATTGATGGAAATACTGACGGGCGCGGGAATGTTACGTTCGCGACGACAGCCTCTCCGAGGCGCGCCGCTCACGACTGAAGGGGTGGTTCTACCTGCTGCTTCAGCGCCCATGCACATGCTCGCGCACGAGCGCCGATGGATGATCACGGCGGCTTTCCAGCGCTTCCTGGATCGCTCGCGCTCGTGCGTCGTCGCCGAGACTGCGTAGCGCGTTGCCCATGCCGACCGCGAGATTGCGCAGCCAGCGCTCGTAGCCGATGCGGTGGATCGCGCTGCCCGCAAGGCGTTCGTGGAACTCCGCTTCGCGTCCACGCGAACAGCTCGACCAGCGCGGCGCTGTCGAGCCCGTTGCGCACGCTGAAGTCGGCTTCCCCGCTCGGCTGCGCGAAGCGGTTCCAGGGGCACGCGAGCTGGCAGTCGTCGCAGCCGTAGACGCGATTGCCGATGAGCGGACGCAGCTCCTCCGGGATCGCGCCTTTGTGCTCGATCGTGAGGTAGGAGATGCAGCGCCGCGCGTCGAGCTCGTAGGGCGCGACGATCGCCCCCGTCGGACAGGCGCTCGATGCATTGCGTGCAAGTTCCGCAGTGCTCCTGCGTCGGCGCATCGACCGGCAGCGGCAGATCGGTGTAGATCTCGCCCGAGGAAGAAATACGAGCCGGCGCTCGCGATTGAGAAGCAGCGTGTGCTTGCCGCGCCAGCCGAGGCCGGCCTTCTGCGCGAGCTCCACTTCCATCACCGGCGCGCTGTCGGTGAACGCGCGATAGCGGAACGGCCCGATCTCGGTCGAGATGCGATCGGCCAGCCGCTGCAGTCTGCCGGCGCATCACCTTGTGGTAATCGCGCCCGAGCGCGTAGCGGGAGACGTATGCGCGCGCCGGGATCGGCGAGCACGTCCGCAGCCGGCTCGCGACGCCGCCGGAAGATAGTTCATGCGCGCCGAAATGACGCGCACCGTGCCCGGGCACGAGCTCGCCGGGGCGCGAGCGCTTGGTGCCGTGCGCTGCCATATAATCCATGTCGCCGTGCCAGCCGCGGGCGAGCCACTCGGCGAGGCGCGTCTCGGCCTCGCCGAGCTCGCAATCGGCGATGCCGATCTGCTGAAATCCGAGCTCCGCGCCCCAGCGCTTGATGTCGCGCGCGAGCGCACCGAAATCCAATCGTCTGCGCGCGATGCTCTTCCATAACCACGATGCTTAAACCGCCGCTCTGCGAGTTCCTGCCGGCCGAGGCGGACACGCTCGCGCTCGGCGGCGACGCTCGCGCGGGCGCTCGCGCCCGGGCTCGTCGTCTACCTGACGGGCGATCTCGGCGCCGGGCAAACCACGCTCGCACGCGGCATTCTGCGGGCCTCGGCTTCGACGGCCGCGTGAAGAGTCCGACCTTCACACTGGTTGAAGTTTACAAATTTTCTAGTTTATACTTGTATCACTTTGATTTTTATCGCTTCGAACGAGCCGCAGGAACTTGCCGGACGCCGGTTTCCGCGAATACTTCGGCGAGGACGCCCTGTGTCTGATCGAATGGCCCGAGAAAGCCGCCGGGCTGCCTGCCGCCGACGTGGACGTCCATCTGCGCACGTCCGACACAGGCAGAGACGGTGGAGTTGCGCGCGGGCACGGAGGCAGGCAGTCTTTGTCTGGAGCGGCTCGAGCAGGCACGCACGACCCTACGCGGCATGCTGACGCGCGCATGCGCCCGGTCGCTGTTCCACTCGCTCTGGCTGCGCACGTGGTTCTTCATCGCCGCCCTCGCGAGCTTTGACGTTTCCGCGGACACGATCCTCGTCACCGCGAGCCGCGTCTGGCCCGCGGCCGACTACACGCGCATCACGCTGGAGTCCGGCGCCGCGCTCCAACACAAAGTCTTCACGCTCGACAACCCGCACCGGCTGGTTCTCGACCTCGAGGAAGTCGACTTCACGGCCGCGCTGACGACCCTCACGGACAAGATGCGGCGACAGCGATCCTTACGTGAAAGCCGTGCGCATCGGCCGCTTCAAGCCGGGCACGGTGAGGCTCGTGTTCGACCTGAAGTCGACCGTGCAACCGCAGGTATTCGCGCTGCAGCCGGTCGGTGCCTACGGCCACCGCCTCGTCATCGACGTCTACCCGCTGGTCCCGCCCGACCCGCTGCTCGCGTTTCTCGACCAGCACCAGGCGCAGCGCGATGCGGCCGCCGGAGCGCCGCGGCTATCGCAATCGACCGAGCTCGCCCGGTCGCCCGCCGGCGCCGAGCCTCCGCCGCGCGAATCGATTGCGAGCAGAAAAAGGAGCCGCCGGGCCGGCTCGTCACGATCGCGATCGATGCCGGTCACGGCGGAGAAGACCCGGGCGCGCTCGGACCCTCGCGGCCTGCAGGAGAAGCACGTGACGCTCGCCATCGCGCGCAAGCTGAAGGAGCGCATCGATCGCGAGCCCAACTTCCGCGCGGTGCTCACGCGCGACCGCGACTTCTTCATCCCGCTGCACATGCGCGTGGAGAAGGCGCGGCGCGTGAACGCCGATCTGTTCGTATCGATCCATGCGGACGCGTTCATCAAGCCGCACGCGCGCGGCTCCTCCGTGTTCGCGTTGTCCGAGCGCGGCGCCACTTCCGCAGCCGCGCGCTGGCTCGCCAAGCGCGAGAACGACGCCGATCTCATCGGCGGCGTGAACCTCGACGTCAAGGACCGGTATCTGAAGCAGACGCTCCTCGATCTGACGCTGACGGCCACCATCAACGACAGTCTGAAGCTCGCGCGCGCCGTGCTCGCCGAGCTCGGCGAGATCAACGCCCTGCACAAGCCGGAAGTGGAACAGGCCGGGTTCGCCGTGCTCAAAGCGCCGGACATCCCGTCGATCCTCGTGGAAACCGCTTTCATCACGAACCCGCAGGAAGAAGCGAAGCTGAAGAGCGACGCGCACCAGGCGAAGGTCGCCGAGGCGGTGTTTCAGGGGATCAAGCGTTACTTTGCGAAAAATCCGGCGCTCGCGCGCGAGCGTCTTGTGCTCGCGCCTTAGTTGGCCCTTGCGGGCTCGGACGTGACCGCGCCGCTCGTTCTGCACTGGCCCTCGTACAATCGGACGAGAGTTCTAACCGTCTTCGAGTGTCACTTCGCGGCGGACACGCTGTCCCAGCGGCCGCCGCTCACCGAAAGAGTGACCGTTCTAACCTGACGCTCAGCGTTCGGTCAACGCCTGCTGCCGCGCCTTGTTAATCGGCTTCGTGAGGTAGTGTAAGACCGAGCGCTTGCCGGTGATCACGTCGACCGATGCGAGCATTCCGGGACTGATCGAGAGCTTCTTCCCCTGATAATCGATCGCGTTCTCCGTGGTGCGCACGTGTGCGAGGTAGTACGGCTCGCCCTGCTGCGGCACGATCGAATCGGCCGTCACGTGCTCGATCTTTCCTTCGAGACCGCCGAAGATGCTGTAGTCGTAAGCCGTGACCTTGACGACCGCACGCTGGCCGAGCTGCACGAACGCGATGTCCGTCGGTTTCAGCCGCGTCTCGATGAGCAGACTGTCCTCTTTCGGCACCATCTCGAGCATCGGACTGCCGGGCTGAACGACGCCGCCGATCGTGCGGTTCGGAATCGTTTTCACGACGCCGTCCATCGGCGCGCGGACGATCGTGCGTGCAGCGCGGTCCTCGAGCGCCGGGATCTGTTCGGCGACTTTGGCGAGCTCGGCCTGCGCCTGAGCGAGCTCCGCCGCGGCCTGAGCGCGGAACGCGACTTCGGCGTCCACGAGCTTCGCGCGCGCTTCGTCGATCGCCGCCGTCACACGCGGCATTGAAAGCCGCGCCTGGTCGAGATCGGTCCGCGTGCGCGACTGATCGCGTTCAAGCCGCAGCAGCTCGACCTCGGATACCACCCCGCGCTTCACCAGCGGCGCCGTGATCGCGACTTCGCGCTCGACCAGCACGAGCTGCTCGGCCAGGCGCTCGGCGCGCGAGTGGAGCTCCTTCAGCTCGCTCTCGCGCTGTGCGAGCTGCTGCCGCAGCACCAGCACTTTGTTCGTGAGCTCGCTCTGCCGCGCGCGGATAGAGCGCCGTCTCGCGCTCCGCGATCGTGGGACTGTCCTTCACCACCTCCTGCGGCATGCGGAAAGCCGCGCGATTCGCCTCGGCGTTCAACCGCGCGATCCGTGCCTTCAGCCACAGCGCGTTCTGCGCGCCTTCCTTGAACGCGGCGTCGAAGCGCGTCGGATCGATGCGGATCAGCGGATCGCCTTTCTGCACCCTATCGCCCTCGCGTACCAGGATCTCCGCGATGATGCCGCCTTCGAGGTTCGTGATGACCTGCACCTGGCTTTGCGTGATCACCCGCCCGTCCCCGCGCGCGACCTCTTCGATCTCGAAGAACGCGGCCCACGCGAAGGCGAGCGCGAAGAAGATCGCGATCACCGCGAGCAGCACGTGCGGGAGCCTCCGGCTGCGCATGTCTTCGGCGCGGATGCGATCCGACAGCCAGCCGGCGAGCGTGGCCGAACGAGCGCGATCGGCTGCGGCTTCGGCGCTCATACCGCTTTGCGCACGCGCCCCTGCGAGAGCGCCTGCAGCACGTCTTTCTTCGGACCGGCCGCAACCACGCGGCCCGCGTCCATGACGATCAGATAATCCACGATTGTCAGCATCGATTCACGGTGCGTGATGACGACGAGCGTGCGTCCTTCGAGCGTGCGCGCAACCCGCGTCTTGAACTGCTCCTCGGTCGCGGTATCGACGGACGCAGTCGGCTCGTCCAGGAGCAGCACCGGCGGATCCGAAAGCAGCGCCCGCGCGAGCGCCACCGCCTGCTTCTGCCCGCCGGAAAGACCGTCGCCGCGCTCACCCACGGGCATGTCGTAGCCCTGGGGATGGCGGCTCACGTGCTCGTCCAGACCGACGAGCTGCACGGCGCGCAGCATCGCCTCGTCGTCGACATGAGCGCGCCCATCGTCAGGTTCTGCCGGACCGTTCCCGAGAAGAGCACGACGTTCTGCGGCGTGTAGCCGACATTGCGGCGCAGATCCGCCGGATCGATCTGGCGCGTATCGATGCCGTCGATGAGCACGTTGCCGGATTGGGGATGATAGAGGCCGATCAGGAGCTTCGCGATCGTGCTCTTGCCCGAACCCATCCGGCCCGACGATGCCCACGCGCGCGCCGGCCGGAATCGAGAACGAGCACTCGCGCAGCGCGTCCACTTCCTGCCCCGGGTAACGAAACGTCACCCCGCGGAAATCGATGCGGCCGTCGAGTCGCGGACGGTTCACGAACGTCCGGCCGGGCTCACGCTCGACCGGCGCTTCCATGATCTTGTTGAGCGCGAATAGCGCGGTGGTCGCCGTGTGATAGCGTGTCAGCAGCGCGGCGAGCTGTGTGAGCGGCGCGACCGCACGGCCGGCGATGATCGTGCACGCGATGAGACCGCCGAGCGTGAGCTTCCCCTCCGCGGCGAGATAGGCGCCGACGATCAGCACGATCACGCCCGTCATTGCCTGCACCCAGCCCGTGAAGTTGAGCGCGAACGACGAGAGCAGGCGCGACGTGAGGCTCTCCCGCGCGACGAAATCGACCAGGCTTTCCCACTTGCGCTGAATCTGCGAGGCGGCGTTCAGGTGCTTCACGTGCTCGATCGCCGCCGACGTCTCGATGACGAGCGAGTACTTCGCCTCCGTCGCGGCGAAGCTGCGCCGGATGTGGTCACGCAACGCCGGCTGCATCGCAAGGCCGAGCCCGACGACGATCGGCAGCGCGACGAGCACCGGTGCCAACATCCACGGGCCGCCGATCCAGAACAGGACGGCGAGGAAGAGCAGCACGAACGGCAGGTCGATGATCGACGCGAGCGTCGCCGAGGTGAAGAACTCGCGCAGCGACTCGAACTCGCGCAGATTGTTCGCGAGCGTGCCGGGCGTCTGACGCGGCTGGTCGAGCCTCAGGTCCATGACGCGTGCAAACAGCGTGGAGGAGAGCGCGAGATCGGCGCGCCGCCCGACGACATCGATGAAGTAGCCGCGCAGAATCTTCAGAATCGAGATCGAAGAGAAGGACCAGCGCGATGCCGACCGTGAGCACCCATAGCGTCTCGGTCGCGTTGTTCGGCACGACGCGGTCGTACACGTTCATGAAGAAGAGCGGCGACCCGAGGGCGAAGACGTTGATCAGCACGGTTGCGAGCGCGACTTCGCCGTAGGTCGGGACTTCCGCTCTGAGCGTGCCCCAGAACCAGTGGTGCTTGTCGGCGATGCGCTCGCTCGCGGTCCCCGCGGTAAAGCGATGCAACGGCCGGAACACGATCGCCTCTCCGGTGTACGTCGAATCGAGCTCGCCGAGCGCGATGTCGCGCGGCGCGTCCGGAGAGTCCGGCATGATGATGCGGGCGCGCTCGGAGTCACGCTCCACGAGGACGCAGGCGCCGCCATCCATGCGCAGCAGGATTGCCGGCCCGCTCGCAGGCTGCAGACTCCGCAACAGGCGATCTCACGAGTCGCGCGCGCAGTCCGGCGCGCTCGGCTGCGCGTAAAGCAAGTGCGGGTGTGAGATAGCCGTCCTCCAGCGGAAGACCGGCGGTGAGCGACTGAGACGAAGCGGTTTCGCCGTACAGACGCGCGGCGATGACGAGGCACTCGACGAGCGGATCCCGGTTCATGGGCCCTTGCTCGAATCGCCGGCTGCCGGGCCGATACCGAGCGATTCGACGAGCCGGCCCTGGCTCGCCAGCAGGCGCAATTCGTTCGTCGCAGCGGCCGCGCGGGCGGCGACGTGGGTGCTGACGGCGTTGTACCGCTCGTTTTCGGAGTTCAGCACGTCGAGGAGACTGCGTTGGCCGAGCTGGAACTGGAGTCGATAAGCCTCGGCGACATCCGCGCTCGCTCTGGCATATCGCTCGAGCTGCGGCAGGCGCTGCCGGTCGGCAATCAGCGCATCCCACGCGAGCCTTACGTCGCGCTCGACGTCGACGCGTGCACGGGCGAGCGTCGCCAGCGCCTCGTCGATACGGGCCTCGGTCTCGCGCACGCGCGCACTGTCGCCGAAGCCGCGGAAGAAGGTGTAGCGCAGGCGCAGCATCGCGTAGAGGTCCTCGTTCGGACCCGCTATGCCATCGATGTCGCGGTTGCGACTCGCGCCCGCTTCGATCGTGACGCGGGGCATGTCGCGGCGAGAGCGCGCGCTTTCGCGATCGTACTGCGCGGCTTCGACTTCCTTCTCGGCGCCTTTCACGCTCGGATGGATCGCGAGCGCCTGCGTGACCGCATCGCCCGACGCCGAAGGCAATTGCCCGCCGAGCGAGTCCGGCGCGGCAAGCGCGCCGGGCGGACGGCCGACGAGATACCTGAACGTGTCTTCCGCCTGCGCGAGCTGGCCGGCCAGTTGCTCCGCCGACGAAGCCGCGAGCGCGCGACGCGCTTCCGCCTGAACCACGTCGGCGCGCCGTCCTCTGCCGGCTTCGGCGAGCGCGTTGACATCCTGCAGCGTCTTTTCGTGAACGCCAATGTTTTCGCGCGCGATTACGAGCTGTTCGCGCAGCCGGCCCACGTCGACAAAGGCCTGGCCCGCGCGCAGGGCAACGTCTTCGATCGTGTTGATCACCGTGAACGCGGCGCCCTTCGGCACGCGCCTCGAACCGTTTCACCTGTCCGCCTGCCGCACCGCCATCGTAAAGAAGCTGCGTCGCGGAGATTTCGGCTTCGCGGCGCGTGAGCGTTACGTCAGTGCCGGTCAGCCGCGTGGTCACGTTGCGGCTCGACTCCCGCCCTTCGCCGAACGAGCCCGCGATCGTCGGATACAACTCCGCGCGCGCCTGTTCGACCTGCGCCCGGGCCACTTCGCGCCGGTGCCCCGCCGCTCTGATTTCGGGGAAACGGGCGACCGACGCCGCAATGGCGTCCCGCAATGTCTCGGCGGACCACACCGGCATCGCACCCGTGATAAATGCGAGCAGCAGCCCCCACTGAAGCGCGGGCCTGCGGCGCCGTTCGAACACGCCGGTCCCTTGGCGAGCCGGTTCGTGCCCTGCAGACGCGATTCCGGAATGAGCTAAGGTTGGCATGATGGAAAACGGCCGCGTCGTGGGTGAGACGCGGCCGTTGGCTGACAGGGCTCGGGCTTCAGCGGCGTGTCGGACTTGCCATCCGACACGCCACCAAAGGAAGGGAGGTTACGGAGGGAAGCCATCGGTTTCCTTCTGTTCCGTAGGGCAGCGAGGCCCGAGCCGAAGGCAAGCGCTGCCCCCTACGCAGCCTTCAGCGCAACAAGCACTTCGTCCAGCATCTTCTTCGCGTCGCCGAAGAGCATGCGGTTGTTCTCCTTGTAGAAGAGCGGGTTGTCGACGCCCGCATAGCCCGAGGCCATGCTGCGCTTCATGACGATCGAGGTCTTCGCGTTCCACACTTCGAGCACGGGCATGCCCGCGATGGGGCTCGTCGGATCGTCCTGCGCGGCCGGGTTCACGATGTCGTTCGCGCCGATCACCATCGAGACGTCGGTATCGGGGAAGTCGTCGTTGATCTCGTCCATCTCGAGCACGATGTCGTACGGCACCTTCGCTTCGGCGAGCAGCACGTTCATGTGGCCCGGCATGCGGCCCGCGACGGGATGGATGCCGAAGCGCACGTTGACGCCTTTCTCGCGCAGGAACTTCGTGATCTCGTAGACCGTGTGCTGCGCCTGCGCCACCGCCATGCCGTAGCCCGGAACGATGATCACGTTCTTCGCGTCGCGCAGGAGCTCCGCGGTTTCGGCCGCGATGATCGGCGAGACTTCGCCCGGCGGGCTGGGCACCCGCTACCGCCGGCAGCGCCGCCTTCGGTGCCGAAGCCGCCCGCGATCACGCTCACGAAGTTGCGGTTCATCGCGCGGCACATGATGTAGGAGAGGATCGCGCCGCTCGAGCCGACCAGCGCGCCGGTGACGATCAGAAGATCGTTGCTCAGCATGAAGCCGGTCGCGGCCGCCGCCCATCCCGAGTAGCTGTTCAGCATCGAGACGACGACCGGCATGTCCGCGCCGCCGATCGCCATCACCATGTGGATGCCGAAGAGGAGCGCGATCACGGTCATGATCGACGAGCGGCGACCATGCCTTCGCCGATCGAATGGCTGTTGATGAAGTGCGACCCGCACCAGATCACGACCAGCAGACCGGTCAGATTGATCCAGTGGCGCCCCGGCAGGAGCATGGGCTTGCCGCTGATCTTGCCCGAGAGCTTGCCGAACGCGATGATCGATCCCGAGAACGTGACGGCGCCGATCAGGATGCCGATGTAGATCTCGATCTCGTGGATCGTCTTCTCCGCGGGCGTGAGCGCGACGCTCTTGCCGTCGACGATGTGGAACGCCGTGGCGGGATCGATGTAGTTCGCGAAGCCGACGAGCACGGCCGCGAGACCGACGAGGCTGTGCATCAGCGCGACGAGCTCCGGCATCTGCGTCATCTTGACGACGCGCGCGGCATACAGGCCGATTGCCGCGCCGACCGCGATCGCACCGATGATCCAGGCGTAGCCGCCGGTCGTGACCTGCGGTCCGAACACCGTCGCGAGCACGGCGATCGTCATGCCGATCATGCCGTAGAGGTTGCCGCGCCGCGACGTCTCGGGATGCGAGAGCCCGCCGAGGCTCAGGATGAAGAGGATGATCGCGCCGATGTAGGAGACCGTTGCGAGAGTTGACGGACATGGTCGGTCTCCTTTACTTGCGGAACATGTCCAGCATGCGCTGGGTCACGGCGAAACCGCCGAACATGTTGATCGCGACGAGGGCGATGCTGACGACCGCGAGCCCGACGATCCACCCGACCGGCCGATCCGCGCTTCCGCGATCGGCGGCGCGACCTGCACCAGCGCACCGATCGCGATGATGCTGCTGATCGCATTGGTGACGCTCATGAGCGGCGTGTGCAGCGCGGGCGTCACGTTCCAGATCACCATGTAGCCCACGAAGCACGCGAGCACGAACACGGTGAAGTGGCCGAGGAACGCCGCGGGCGCGTTCGCGCCGATGAACCAGAACACGAGCGCGCCGACGAGGAACACGATCGCGGTCGACTTGGCCGAAGCCGGCGCGCCCGCCGCGCCGTGCCCGTGCGCCTTCGCCGGCGCCGACTGCGGTCGTTGCCGCAGGCTTCGAGCGGCCGGTGCAGCCGGGAGCTTGGGCGGAGGCGGCGGCCACGTGATCGCGCCGTCCTTGATGACCGTCGTGCCGCGGATCACCTCGTCTTCCATGTTGACGTTGATCGACGCCGTCCTTCGCCTTGCACAGCTCCTCGGTCAGGCGCAGCAGGTTGGTCGCGTAGAGCGTGCTCGACTGCTTCGCGAGCCGGCTCGGCAGATCGGTGTAGCCGATGATCGTCACGCCGTGCCTGACCACCGACCTTGCCCGGCTCGGTCAGCTCGCAGTTGCCGCCCTGCTCCGCCGCCATGTCGACGATGACGCTGCCCGGCCTTCATCGACTGCACCATCTCGGCGGTGATCAGCCTGGGCGCCGGCTTGCCGGGGATGAGCGCGGTGGTGATGATGATGTCGACGTCCTTCGCCTGCTTCGCGAACATCTCGCGCTGGGCCTTCTGGAAGCCTTCGCTCATCACCTTGGCGTAGCCGCCGCCGCCCGAGCCTTCTTCCTCGTAGTCGACGCCGACGAATTCGCCGCCCATCGACTTCACCTGGTCGGCCACCTCCGGACGCGTGTCGTTCGCGCGCACGATGGCGCCCAGGCCGACGGCGGTGCCGATCGCAGCGAGCCCGGCCACGCCGGCGCCGATGATGAACACCTTGGCCGGCGGCACCTTGCCGGCGGCGGTGATCTGGCCGGTGAAGAAGCGGCCGAACGTGTTGGCGGCTTCGATGACCGCGCGGTAGCCGCGATGTTGGCCATCGACGAGAGCGCGTCGAGCTTCTGCGCGCGCGAGACATGCGCGGCACGCTGTCCATGGCGAGCACGGTCGCCTTCTTCGCGGCGAGCGTCTGCATGAGCTCGGGGTTCTGCGCCGGCCAGATGAACGAGACGAGCGTCTGGCCCTCGCGCATGAGCTCGACTTCGTCGCGCGCTCGGCGCGCGCACCTTGAAGACGATGTCGGCGCCCGCCCAGAGCGCGGCTGCGTCGTCGGCGATCTCCGCGCCCGCGGCGCGGTAGACTTCGTCGCTGAAGTTGGCGGCGTCGCCGGCGCCGGACTGCACGATGACCCTGAAGCCGAGCTTCACGAGCTTTTCGACGACTTCGGGCACCGTGGCGACGCGTTTCTCGCCCGCCGCCGTCTCTTTGGGCACCCCTATGACCTGAGACATGCATTTCCTCTTTGCTTGGATGTCTGGACGCTGGCGAACCGGCTGATCGACAGCGCACGCCGTGCATTATCCAGAGTTCGAGCACGTGGCGGCCGCTATAATTCGGCATGCCGACGATCAAAGTATTGCCCGATCTCCTCGTCAATCAGATCGCCGCCGGCGAAGTCGTCGATCGTCCGGCTTCGGCGCTGAAGGAACTGCTCGAGAACAGCCTCGACGCGGGCGCGCGCGACATCACGGTGCAGCTCGCGGCCGGCGGCACGCGGCTCGATCAAGGTGACCGACGACGGCTGCGGCATCCCGCGCGACGAGCTTGCGCTCGCGCTCGCGCGCCACGCGACGAGCAAGATCGCGACGCTCGCCGACCTCGAGCGCGTCGCGAGCCTGGGCTTCCGCGGCGAGGCGCTCGCGAGCATCGCCTCGGTCGTCGCGCCTCACGCTCGTCGAGCCGCCGCGCCGACGACCAGCACGCGTGGTCGATCGCGCGCCGAAGGGCCCGCACGTCGCACGCGCCGGCGCCCGCGACGCTCGCGCGCCGGCACCGACGATCGAAGTGCGCGACCTCTACTTCAACACGCCGGCGCGGCGCAAGTTCCTGAAGTCCGAAGCGACCGAATACGCGCACTGCGACGAAGCGTTCAAGCGCGTCGCGCTCTCGCGCTGCGACGCCGCGTTCTCGCTCCAGCACAACGGCCGCGCGCGCTGGCACCTGAAGCCGCAGCCGCTCGCGGAGCGCATCGCCGCGGTGCTCGGCGACGAGTTCGCGCGCGCGTCGCATCGCGCTCGACGAAAGCGGCGGGCCCGGTGCGACTCCACGGCTGCGTCGGCGTCGCCCGAGCACGCCGGCGCGCACGCGCGAAGCGCAGTACGTCTTCGTGAACGGCCGCTTCGTGCGCGACCGCCTGCTCGCGCACGCGATCCGCCAGGCGTATGAAGACGTGCTGCACCACGAGCGCCACCCGTCCTACGTGCTGTTCCTCGAGCTCGACCCGGCCGGCGTGGACGTGAACGTGCACCCGACCAAGATCGAAGTGCGCTTTCGCGATTCGCGCGCGATCCACCAGTTCGTGTTTCATGCGGTGAGCAAGGCGCTCGCGCGCAAGCCCGCGGCGAGCGCCGCGTGCGCGCAGCCGACGAGATCGCGGCACGCCGTGGCGACCGGACGCCGTCGGACGCGTTCGCGCTATCCGGGCGGCCAGCACGCCGATGGCGCTCGCAGCTTGGCGCAAAGCGCAGGCGTTCTACGAGACGCTCTTCGGGCGCGGCGCCGCGGCCGACGGCCGGAAGCCGAGACGCCGCCCGACGACTCGCGACGCCGCTCGGCTCCGCGCTCGCGCAGCTTGCCGGCATCTACATGCTCGCGCAGAACGCGCAGGGGCTCGTCATCGTCGACATGCACGCCGCGCACGAGCGCATCGTGTACGAGCGGCTGAAGCACGCGCTCGACGCGAACGCGCATGCCCGATGCAGCCGCTGCTGGTGCCGGTCGTGTTCGTACGCCGACCCGCTCGACGTCGCGACCGCCGAGGACCAGCGCGAGACGCTGCTGCGAGCTCGGCTTCGACATCGGCGCCCGCCTCGCCCGAGCACGCTCGTCGTGCGCGCCGTGCCGGCGATGCTGCAGGACGCCGACGCGCGCGAGCTCGCCGCGACGTGCTGCGCGAGCTGAGCGAGTTCGGCGCGAGCCGCGTGCTGACCGAGCGGCGCAACGAGCTCCTCGGCACCATGGCGTGCCATGCCGCGGTGCGCGCCAACCGCCGGCTGACGCGTGCCGGAGATGGACGCCCTGCTGCGCGACATGGAGCGCACCGAGCGCTCGGGGCAATGCAACCACGGCCGCCCGACGTGGCACCAGATCACGCTCGCGCGAGCTCGACAAGCTGTTCATGCGCGGGCGCTAACGCGCGATTCCGCGGCACGTCGCGCTCGCGGGCGGCAAGCGCTCCTTCTGCTCCAGGCCTCGTACCATCAGAGGGAAACCTAAGGTTGCCGCTCCGTAACGCTCCGTTCCTCGGGGACTCCGCCGATCACGGCCCATGGCCACGGTACATAGACATCCCGCCCGCGATCCTGCTGATGGGCCCGACCGCCAGCGGCAAGACCGCGGTCGCGCTCGAGCTTGCGCGCGTGCTGCCGTGCGAGATCGTGAGCGTCGATTCCGCGCTGGTCTACAAAGGCATGGACATCGGCACCGCCAAGCCCGATCGCGGCGACGCTGCGCGCCGTGCCGCACCATCTGATCGACGTGATCGAGCCGCACGAGACCTATTCCGCCGCGCGCTTTCGCGACGACGCGCTCGCCGCGATGCGCGAGATCACCGAGCGCGGAAGCATCCCGCTGCTCGTCGGCGGCACGATGCTCTACTTCAAGGCGCTCGTCGAAGGCCTGAACGAGCTTCCCGAAGCCGATCCCATGATCCGCCTCGTCATCGACACGATGGCGCAGGAGCAGGGCTGGCCGGCGGTGCACGCGAAACTGAGCGAGCTCGATCCGGCGACCGCCGCGACGGCTCGAGCCCGAACGACGCGCAGCGCGTTCAGCGCGCGCTCGAGATCTACTACATCACCGGCAAGACGATGGCGGAGCTTCTGCAAAAGCCGCGCTACGTCTATTTCCCGTACTCGCCGATCAAGATCGCGCTGATGCCCGGCGACCGCGCGCTGCCTGCACGCAGCGCATCGAGCAGCGCTTCGACGCGATGCTCGAGGCGGGCCTGATCGCCGAAGTCGAGCGTCTGCGCGAAGAATACGGGCTCGATGCGACGCATGCCCTCGATGCGCTGCGTCGGCTACCGCCAGGCGCTGGCAGCACCTGGAGGCGAGCTCGAGTCTCGAGGCGCTGCGCAGCCAAGGCATCGCGGCGACGCGCCAGCTCGCCAAGCGCCAGCTCACGTGGCTGCGCTCGATGACGGACGTCACGGTGTTCGACTGCCTCAGCCGGAGCTCGTGACGCGCGTGCTCGAATACGTGAGGCGCGAGCTCGAAGCGCTGCGACAGCTCGATAGACGGAGCGTCGGTCATCGCTTCGACGACGGCGCCCTGCCGCGCCTCATCTCCCTCCTCACGCCTTCGTGCTTTTCACCTCGGCCTCGGCCGAGCCGCGCGCGAACGTGACCTCGAGCGCATCGCCCGCCCGGAGCTGCGCTGCATCGTGCACGATCGCCCCGGCGGCATCGGTCGCGATGCTGTAGCCGCGCTCGAGCACGACGCGTCGGGATCGAGATGCTTCAGGTGCGCTTCGAGCGCGGCGAGCCGTGTGCCGCGTGTCGCAACGCCGCGTGCGCGCGCCGTCGCAGCAGCCTGCCGGGCGAGCTCGGTGCGTGCGCGCTCGAGCGCCGCGACGTCGGGTGCGGCGGCCCCGCAGCGCTCGCGCGCGACATCGCGAAGCCGCCCACGCCTGCGCTTCCGGCCAGCGTTCCATCCGCCGCACAGACGGTTGGCGAGATGCGTGAGATGCTGCGTCTGGTTGCGGATGCGCTCGCCCGGATGGACCAGGCGATTCGCGACAGGTAATCGAGACGCTGCATGCGGTTTTCGAGCGCCGCGCTGCACGATGCGGCGCAGCCGCGAGCTGAGCTGCCGCAACTGCTCGCACAGCTTCGATGCGGTTCGGCGCTCACGAGCTCCGCCGCGGCCGTCGGCGTCGGCGCGCGCACGTCGGCGACGAAATCGGCGATCGTGAAATCGGTCTCGTGGCCGACGCCGGAGACGACCGGCATCGCAGCACGCGGCGATCGCGCGCGCGAGCGCTTCGTCGTTGTACGCCCACAGGTCTTCGATGCTGCCGCCGCCGCGGCACACGATCAGCACGTCGCATTCGCGCGCGCGCACTGGCATGCGACACCGCTCGCGCGATGCGCGTCCCGGCGCCCTCGCCCTGCACCGGCGTCGGATAGATGATCGACCGGCAGACTCGGCATGCGCCGCCGCAGCGTCGTCAGGACGTCGCGCAGCGCCGCGGCCTGGGGCGAAGTGACGATGCCGAGCGCTGCGCGGAAAGCGCGGCAGCGCGCGCTTGCGGCTCGGCGTCGAACAGGCCCTCGCGCTCGAGCTTCGCCTTCAGCCGCTCGAACGCCTCGTAGAGCGCGCCGAGCCCGGCGCGGCGCATGACTTCGACGTTCAACTGGAACTTGCCGCGCGCTTCGTAGAGCGTCGGGCACGCGCGCACTTCGACCTGCATGCCGTTCTCGGGCTGCCAGCCGAGCAGCTGCGCCTTCTGCCGGAACATCACGCAGTCGACCTGCGCGTCTGCGTCCTTCAGCGTGAAGTAGCAGTGGCCCGAGTCGTAGCGCTTGAAGTTGGAGATCTCGCCGGCCACCCACATGAGCGGCAGCTCGCGCTCGAGCGACCTCGCGGGCGAGGCGGTTGAGCTGCCGCCACGGAAAGCACCGCCGAAGCGCTGCGGCAGCCTGACGAGCTCGACGCATCGAGTAAGTGTCCCGCGATCGGTAAAGATTGGATAGCCAAGGCCGCTTACCGGAAAAAAATACCATATGATTCAAGGCTCACGCAAGGCGCTTGAAATGCGCCGCGCATTGTGGTTCATCCACAGCGGTCATCGTTCTGTCACAGACCGCTGTCACTCGCCCTGCGAGCACGCCCCGGAGATGTAACGCAACGTGCATGAATAAATAAGAAAAATCGCGAGGTCTAAATTTTAATGCGACCAACGGAATTTCCTATACCGCAGCGCCACTTACGCCTGCGTTTCCGACAGATTGCTCACAGATGTTATCCACAGACAATGTGGAAAACGAAAAATGTTCAGTAGCGTGAAGCACTTAGCCTCGTTCTGATGACGCGTCACCTGAGCTTTGCTTGCTGAAACGGAACGGGCGCCGACTAAAGTGAGGCCCACTTTTTCGGAGCGATACGTGTTATCCATCATCGAAGCCGCAGGATGGCCGATCTGGCCGCTGATTCTGTGCTCCGTCATCGCGCTCGCGATCATCGGGGAGCGCATGTGGTCGTTGCGGCAAGCCGCCGTCATGCCGCGCGGCCTCCTGAACCAGGTCCTGCAGGAGTACCGCCAGAACGGCGTCACACCCGAAATGCTCGCCCGCCTTTCGTCCGAGTCGCCGCTCGGCCAGATCTTCGCCGCCGGGCTGCGCAATCTGCAAAGCGACATCGCGGTCATGAAGGAGGCGATCGAGGAGGCAGGCCGCGCCGTCGCGATCGAGCTCGAGCGCTTCCTCACGACGCCTCGGCACGATCGCGGCGATCGCGCCGCTGCTCGGCCTGTTCGGCACCGTCATCGGCATGATCGAGATCTTCGGCTCGCAAACGCCCGCAGGGCAGCAACCCGCTCGTGCTCGCGCACGGCATTTCGATCGCGCTTTATAACACGGCCTTCGGCCTCGTCGTCGCCGTGCCGAGCATGATCTTCTACCGCTACTACCGGGCGAAAGTCGACGCGATGCTCGTCGACATGGAGCTGCAGGCGATCAAGCTCGTGGAAATCGTACACGGCGAGCGCCAGGCGTGAGATTCAGGCATCGTTCCGCTCGCGATGAGCCGGAGATCAACTTCATTCCGTTGATCGACGTGCTCCTCGTGATCCTGATCTTCCTGATGGTCACGACCACGTATTCGCGCTTCGCCGAGCTGCAGATCAATCTGCCGACGGCCGAAGCGTCGAAGCCGCCCGAGCGCCTCGACCAGATCGACGTCGGCGTCGATGCCAAAGGCGCCTATTCGGTCAACAAGAACGTGATCGGACAGGCGGACCGCGACAGGCTCATGCAGGAACTGAAGCGCGCCGCGGCCGGCATGAAGGAACCGGTCATCGTGATCAACGCCGACGCGGAAGCTTCGCATCAGTCGGTGATCCGCGTGATGGAAGCGGCGCAGACGGCCGGCTACGGCCGCATCACGTTCACGATACAGAACACGAAGTAACAGCGCGCTCTCCTTCCTCCTATGCGGCACTGGCAGCGTATGACGTGGGCGAGCGCGCTGCTCTATCCCGCGAGCCTGCTTTTCCGCGCGATCGTGTCGGTGCGCCGCGCCGCATACCGGGGAGGCGTCTTCAGAAGCACGCGTGTTGCCGTGCCGGTCATCGTCGTCGGCAACATCACCGTCGGCGGCACGGGCAAGACACCCCTCGTGCTGTGGCTCGCGGAATTCCTTTTGCGGAACGGCCGCCGCCCGGGCATCGTGAGCCGCGGATATGGCGGCGCGATCAGAGCACCGCATGCCGTCGCGCCTGGCAGCGATCCGGCCCATTTCGGCGACGAGCCCGTGCTGCTCGCGCGGCGCAGCGGCTGTCCGGTATGGATCGGTCGCGATCGGGTTGCCGCCGCCCGTGGCGCTCCTCGAGGCGCACCCCTCGTGCGACGCGCTCATCAGCGACGACGGCCTGCAGCACTACCGACTTGCAGCGCGACGTCGAGATCGCTCGTGATCGACGGCACGCGCGGTCTGGGCAACGGATTGATGCTGCCCGCGGGACCGCTGCGCGAACCGGCCTCACGCCTGCGCGAAGCCGATGCCGTCGTGATCAACGGGCAGCGGCGCGCGAGCGACGCTCACGATCAAGCGTTCGCGATGCGGCTCGAGGGCGCGACGTTTCGCAACGTGCTCGATCCGGATCGTGCCGTCGGCCCCGAGCACTTTCGCGACCGCCGCGTGCACGCGGTCGCGGGCATCGGCCATCCGCCGCGATTCTTTTCTCATTTGCGCAGCGCTCGGCATCGACTTCGAAGCGCACGGTTTCGAAGATCATCACGTGTTCACGCGGCAAGATGTTGCATTCGCGGACGCGGAGGCCGTTCTGATGACTGAAAAGGATGCGGTAAAATGCGCCGCGTTCGCCTCTGACGACTATTGGGCTTTGCGTGTCGATGCCGTTCCCGATCCGGCGCTCGGTGAGCTCGTGCTTCGCAAACTGCGACAAGGATCCGCATGAATCCGCGCCTGCTCGACATCCTGGTGTGCCCGCTCTGCAAGGGGCCGCTCGTCTATCGCAAGGCGGCGAGCGAGCTCCTGTGCAATCCCTGCCGGCTGGGCTATCCGATCCGGGACGACATCCCGATCATGCTGGAGGACGAAGCACGGAAGCTTCCGCCCGAAGAGGAAGTGGCGTAGCAGGGGAAGGCCCGCGTTTCATCCACGCGCCGTCCCGACCTCCCGCCTCCCGTCTCCCGCCTCTCGCTTCGTGCCTCGCGCCTCCCGCCTCCCGCCTCCCGACTCCCGCGTCCCCGTCGATTTCGTCGTCATCATTCCCGCGCGCTACGCCTCTTCGCGTTTCCCGGGTAAACCGCTTGCGGACCTCGGCGGCAAGCCGATGGTCGTGCGCGTCGCCGAACAGGCGCGCAGGAGCGGCGCGGCCGAAGTCATCGTCGCGACGGACCATGCGTCGATTGCGCAGGTCGTGACAGAAGGCCGGGCATGACGTTGCGATGACCCGCAGCGATCACGCTTCCGGCACCGATCGCCTCGCCGAAGTCGTCGCGAAACGCGCTTTCGCCGCAAGCGCATCGTCGTGAACGTCCAGGGTGACGAGCCGCTCATCTCGCCGGCGCTCATCCGTCGTGTCGCCGAAAATCTCGCCGCGCACAGGCAAGCCGCCATCGCCACGGCCTGCCATCCGCATCGAAAACGCGGCGGAGCTCGCCAACCCGAACGTCGTGAAAGTCGTGCTCGACGCGCAGGCTATGCGCTCTATTTCAGCCGAGCGCCCATTCCCTACGCGCGCGACGCTTTCGCCAAAGGCATACGCTCGCTCCCGCGCGGGCCTGCCCGTTTATCGGCATCTCGGCATCTATGCATATCGGACGCGTCGTTCCTGCGCGATTTCAAACGGCTGAAGTCCGCCGGCGATCGAACGCTTCGAAGCGCTCGAGCAACTGCGAGCACTCGCACGCGGGCTATCGCATCAGCGTTGCAGTGACGCGAGGTTCGCCCCACGCCGGGCATCGACACACCGGACGATCTGCGCGCGAATGAAGGCCCGGCTCGCGCGACGGCGACGCGTTCCTTAAGCGACTGAAAGCCGCTATAATTTCGCGTTTTTTGAGTAGCGGGGGGTTTCCGATGCTGGGGCTCGTCGCCCGCTCGAAAATCCGCCCGGCTAGCGCATCCCGTCCGTACGATCCACACGTCCATGCGAATACTTCTGCTTGGCCAGCCGGGCGCGGGAAAAGGCACACAGGCCCAGTATCTCGTGGAGAAATACGCGATCCCGCAGATCTCGACGGGGGACATGCTGCGCGATGCGATCAAGACCGGCAGCGAGCTTGGCGCGCGGGCGAAGGGCTACATGGATCGCGGCGAGCTCGTTCCCGACGATCTGGTGATCGCGCTCGTGAACGAGCGCGTGAAGCAGTCCGACTGCGCGAAGGGTTTCATCATCGACGGCTTTCCGCGCAACCTCGCGCAGGCCGAGGCGCTGCGTGACGCGGGCGTCGATATCGATTACGTGGTCGACCTCCAGGTCGATGACGACGAGATCCTGCGCCGCATGAGCGGCCGGCGCGTGCATCCCGCCTCGGGGCGCACCTATCACGTCGAATTCAATCCGCCGAAGGTTCCGGGCAAGGACGACGTCACCGGAGAACCGCTCGTGCAGCGGCCCGATGACAACGAAGAGACGGTGCAGAAGCGTATCGAGACCTATCACAGCCAGACCAAGCCGCTCGTCAGCTACTACGTTCGGTGGGGCGAGAGCGGCGACCCGCGCGCGCCTCGCTACGTGGCAGTCCAGGGACAGGGCTCGGTCGAAACGATCCGCGAGCGGATTTTCGCCGCGCTCGAGGCCCACTGTCGGGATACCTGAAATGCGCGCACGGCAACAACAAACCTCAGCGGCAGCCACGGCCTGCCGAAAACGTTTCTAACACACGGGAGTGAACATGTCGTCGTATCTCATCTTCGCGCTCGCCTGCGCGGTTGCGGCCCTGCTCTACGGGGTTGTCTCGATCAAATGGGTGCTCGCGCAACCAAGCGGCAACGATCGCATGCGCGAGATCGCGGCGGCGATCCAGACACGGCGCCAAAGCGTACCTCAACCGCCAGTACAGGACGATCGCGATCGTCGGCATCGCGCTGTTCGTCGTGCTCGGATTCGCCCTCGACTGGGCCACCGCGAACGGCTTCCTGTTCGGCGCCGTGTTCTCCGGGCTCGCGGGCTATACGGGCATGTGGATCTCGGTGCGCGCGAACGTGCGCACCGCCGAGGCCGCGCGTAACGGCATCAACGCGGCGCTGAACATCGCGTTTCGCGGCGGCGCCATCACCGGCATGCTGGTCGTCGGCTTCGGACTGCTCGGCGTCGCGGGCTACTACTGGATCGCGAGCGTGGTCTACGGCGCCGACAAGGCGCTGCACGCGCTCGTCGGGCTTCGCTTTCGGCGGATCGCTGATCTCCATCTTCGCGCGTCTGGGCGGCGGCATTTTCACCAAAGGCGCGGACGTCGGCGCCGACCTGGTCGGCAAAGTCGAAGCCGGGCATACCGGAAGACGATCCGCGCAATCCCGCCGTGATCGCCGACAACGTGGGCGACAACGTGGGCGACTGCGCCGGCATGGCGGCCGACCTGTTCGAGACCTACGCCGTCACGATCATCGCCACCATGCTGCTCGGAGGCCTGCTGTTCGCGCGCAGCACCGATCCCGCGATTTCCGCGCTTGCGACCAATGCAGTGTTGTATCCGCTCGTCCTCGGCGGCGCGTCGATCATCGCATCGATCATCGGCACGTTCTTCGTGAAGACGAGCGAAGGCGGAAAGATCATGGGCGCGCTCTACAAAGGCGTCATCGTCTCGGGCGTGCTCGCCGCGATCGCGTTCTGGTTCATCACCGACGCGATGATGGGCCCGCTCGCCGGCGAGCTTTTCGGCGCTGCGCTGGTCGGCCTGGTGCTCACCGCGGTCATGGTGGCGATCACCGAGTACTACACCGCGACCGAGTACGGTCCTGTGCGCCACGTTGCCTCCGCCTCCACGACGGGTCACGCGACCAACATCATCGCGGGACTGGGCGTCTCGATGAAATCGACCGCGCTGCCCGTGCTTGCGGTGTGCATTCGATCTGGGCGGCCTTTCAGCTTGCGGGCCTCTACGGCATCGCCATCGCGGCGACGGCGATGCTGTCGATGACCGGCATGATCGTGGCGCTCGACGCCTACGGCCCCATCACCGATAACGCAGGCGGCATCGCGGAAATGGCGAAGCTGCCGGAATCGGTGCGTGCCGTGACCGACCCTCTCGATGCCGTCGGCAATACGACCAAAGCCGTCACCAAAGGCTACGCGATCGGTTCGGCGGGCCTCGCGGCGCTCGTGCTCTTCGCGGACTACACGCATAACCTCAGGGCGGAAGGCAAGCTGCAGGAGTTTTCGCTCTCCGATCCCGCCGTCATCATCGGACTTTTCATCGGCGGCATGGTGCCTTACCTCTTCGGCGCGATGGCGATGGAAGCCGTCGGCCGCGCGGCCGGCGCGGTGGTCGTCGAGGTGCGGCGTCAGTTCCGTGAGATCGCCGGCATCATGACGGGCGCGGCCAAGCCCGATTACTCGCGTGCGGTGGACATGCTCACCCGGGCCGCGATCAAGGAGATGATCATCCCGTCGCTCCTGCCGGTGCTCGTGCCGATCGTGCTCGCCGCGCTCATGAACTGGGCGATGGGGCCCGGCGCGGGCGTGCGGGCGCTCGGCGGCTTGCTGATCGGGACCATCGTCACCGGGCTCTTCGTCGCGATCTCGATGACGACCGGCGGCGGCGCGTGGGACAACGCCAAGAAGTACATCGAGGACGGCAACCACGGCGGCAAAGGCTCCGACGCGCACAAGGCGGCCGTGACCGGCGACACCGTCGGCGATCCCTACAAGGACACCGCGGGCCCGGCGGTCAACCCGCTCATCAAGATCATCAACATCGTGGCGCTGCTGATGGTGCCTCTGCTTTAAGGAGCAGTGACGATGTAATGGGTGACTCGTGACCCGTGACCCGTGCGGGTGACGGGTTGACTGCAGACGGGTGACGGCGCTTTTTGTCTGAGGTTGGCGAGCCACCTATTCAGGAGTCACAAGTCACGGGCCACGCAACGAAGTCAAACGGCCGGCGATGCGTCGGCCGTTTGTTTTTGGCAACTCCGCTGACAGGAACGACTATGAGGTATTCGCTGGGGAATTCGAAAGTCACGTGCAACGGCGATTGCTGGATCGCCGACAACGCGACGGTCGTGGGCGATGTCGTCATGGAGAACAACGCCAGCATCTGGTTCAACTGCGTCGTGCGCGCCGACAACGACACGATCACGATCGGCGAGAATTCGCAGCTTCAGGACGGCTGCATCCTGCACGTCGATGCCGGCTTTCCCATCACCCTCGGCAGGAACGTGAGTGTCGGGCACATGACGATGCTGCACGGCTGCACGATCGGCGACGGCACGCTAATCGGCATCAAGAGCGTCATACTGAACGGCGCGGAGATCGGGCGAATTGCGTGATCGGTGCGAACAGCCTCATCACCGAGGGTAAGAAGATTCCGGACGGTTCGCTCGTGCTCGGCTCGCCGGGGAAAATCGTGCGCGCGCTGAGCGAAGACGAAATCCGCCTGTACAACGGCTATGCCGACGAATACGTGGAACTGTGGAAAAAGTACAGGACCCAACTCCGGACAGACCCCACCAGCTGATCCTGTCGCGGCGAGATTCCTCCAGGCGCAAGCGCCTGAGCCGCGACTGGTGCAGGAACAGAGGGCAACCCATGGTTTCCCTCCGGTACCTCCCTTCCTTCGGCTCGGCCTCGTCGGCACCGCGTTGCCCGCACGCTCCATTGCTGTAACATTGCCTGCACGGCGGCGTTCGGTTTGAGCCGCTATTCCACTTGCTGGAGGAGCGATGATGGAAGCGAATGCGAATCTCGTCTCGCTGGGATGCCTTACGGGCGTCAAGGTCCTCGACCTCACGCAGTTCGAAGCCGGCACGTCGTGCACGCAAGTCATGGCCTGGCTCGGCGCCGACGTGGTGAAAGTGGAGAACCCGGGCGGCGGCGATCCCGGGCGGCGCACGGGCGCGACCAAGCCGCATCGCGACGATCCCTACTTCCTGAACTACAACTCGAACAAGCGCTCCATCACCGTCAATCTGAAATCCGGCGCGGGCTCGAGATCGTAAGGATCTCGCGCGCAAGGCCGACGTGTTCATGGAGAACTTCGCGCCCGGCGCGATCGAGCGCCTGGGCCTCGGCTACGACGTCCTGAGCAAGCTCAATCCCGGCATCATCTACGGACAGGTGAAAGGCTTCGGCGAAGGCAGCCCGTACGCGAACAATCTCGCGTTCGACATGATCGCGCAGGCCTGCGGCGGCACGATGAGCATCACCGGGCAGCCCGACGGCCCTCCGGCGAAGCCCGGCGCGACGCTCGGCGATACGGGCACCGGCATGCTCATGCTGATCAGCATTCTCGGCTCGCTTTACAAGCGCAAGGAAACGGGCAAGGGCGTGCATCTCAAGGTCGGCATGCAGGACGCGATGCTGCATTACATTCGCAACGCGTTCGCTGTGACCACGAAGACCGGGAAGCCGGCACGGCGCGCCGGTGCGCAGACCCTCGACGGCAGCAATCCGCCCTGCAACATCTATCCCTGCGCGCCGGGCGGCCCGAACGATTACGTCTACGTCTACACGAGCCGCGCCAATCCCCAGCACTGGCCGCGGCTGCTCGAAGCGATCGGCCGCAAGGACCTGATCGGCGATCCGCGTTTCGACACGCGCGAAGCACGCGTCGAACATGAAGCGGAGGTGGAAGAGATCATCAGCGAATTGACGAGCAAGCACGACAAGTACGAAGCGATGCGCGTGATCGGCGCCGCCGTTCCCGCCGGCGCCGTGCGCGACACGCACGAGCTGCTCAACGATCCCGACTTCGAGAATCGCGGGATCATGCAGACGATCCAGCATCCGACCGGCCCGTTCAAGATGGCGGGCTGGCCGGTGAAGTTCAACGGCAAGCCGGCCGCGGTAAAACCCGCCCCGCTTCTCGGGCAGCACAGCGCTGAGGTGCTGAAGGACTGGCTCGGCATGAAGGAGCAGCAGATTGCCGCACTGCAATCGGATAAGATCATTTAGTTCAAAGGAGCGGATCATGGCGGAAGTAACAGGCTCTGAAATTCTCGCCCGTGCCTGAAGAACGAAGGCACGAAGGATCTGTTCTTCATCATGGGCGGGCCGATGCAGCTCTGCCAGACGCACTGCGCCAAGGAAAAGATCCGCATGATCGACGTGCGGCACGAGCAGGCGGCGGCGCTGTCGGCGCAGGCGTACAGCCGCCTTCTGCAGAAGCCCGGCGTATGCATGGCCGCGAGCGGCCCGGGCATCATCAATCTCACGACCGGCATCGCGAACGCGTTCATCGATTGCGCGCCCGTCGTGGCACTCGGCGGCTCGAGCGCGATCGGCCTGTTCGGCCGGCAGACGTTCCAGGAGATCGATCAGCTCGCGATCATCAAGCCGTGCACGAAGTGGGCGGATCGCGTCGTCAACCTGAAGCGCATTCCCGAGATGGTGAACAGCGCGTTCCAGAAAGCGATGGGCGGCAAGCCCGGCCCCGTGTACCTCGATTTCCCGGCCGACATCCTCTACGAGAAGATCGACGAAGCCCAGGTCGACTGGCGCCTCTCCGGCCGGCCGCTGCTCAATCCGCGGCCGCTGGGCGAGCAGGCGCGCGTCGACGAGCTGATCGATGCGCTCGCGAAAGCGAAGCAGCCGCTCGTCGTGAGCGGCAGCGGCGTCATCTGGTCGCAGGCGTGGGCCGAGATGCAGACGTTCGTCGAGAAGGCGGGCATCCCCTTCTACACGACGCCGCAGGGCCGCGGCGTGCGTGCCCGACGATCATCCGCTGTCGTTCATGACGATGCGCTCGACCGCGTTCAAGGATGCCGACCTGATCCTCATCCTCGGCACGCGCATGAACTACATCATCGGCCACGCCTCGGCGCCGCGCTTCGGCGCCAACGCGAAGATCGCGCGCATCGATATCGACGCCGACGAGCTCGCCACCGCGCCGCGCAAGATCGACATCCCGATCCTCGGCGACTGCAAGGCGGTGCTGCAGCAGTTGATCGACGCGCTGCCGAAGCGCATCGAGCCGGAGAACTTCGCGCCGTGGCGCAAGAAGCTCGCCGAAGGCGAAGCCGCGAAGAGCAAGGAAACGGGCGGCGGCATGTCGATGAACAAGACGCCGATCCATCCGCTGCGCCTGTGCGAGGAAGTGAAGAACTTCATGAAGCGCGACGCGATCCTCTGCGTGGACGGCCAGGAGATCCTGAACTTCGGCCGCCAGTCGATGCCGACCTTCGCGCCGGGACATCGCCTCAATTCCGGTCCGTTCGGCATGATGGGCGTCGGCATGCCTTTCGGCGTCGGCGCCAAGGTCGCGTGCCCGGACAAGCAGGTCATCGTGCGTGCACGGCGACGGCTCGTTCGGCCTGAACGCGATGGAGCTCGACACGGCGGTGCGTCACAAGATGCCGGTGCTCGTCGTTATCAGCCTGAACGGCGGCTGGACGGCGGATCCGAAGAAGGAAAAGATCGGCCGCAACCTCGGCTACACGCGCTACGACAAGATGGCCGAAGCGCTCGGCTGCTACGGCGAGATGGTCGAGAAGCCGGAAGAGATCGGCCCGGCGCTCGTGCGTGCGCAGAAGAAAGTCGACGAAGGCATGGTCGCGCTGGTCAACGTGAAGACGGACGATACGGCCCGCGCCGGCACGGTGTCGTTCTCGTCGCACGCGGCGGCGGTGACCTGATTCCGGGAGAGCCAGCCTTACGACTCTGCGGACGCGCTCGGGCTGAGCCACCCTCAAGCCGAGAGCGCCGCCCTCACCCTCGATCCCCGTCCCGAAGGGGAGAGGGAGATTTAGCGCCTTCTCCCCGTCGGCGATGGAATGGCTGAGGATGAGGGACGAAGCTTCGTGATGTGTCCCACGCGCGCGTCCTCAAGCAAAATCGACCGGGTGCGCGCCGCGCTGCGCGGCGAAGCGCCCGACCGCCCGCCCTACTCCTTCTGGACACACCTTCCCGGGATCGACCTCGACCCGCACGTCTTGCGGACGAAACCGCCGCGTTCTGCGCGCGCTACGACCTCGACTTCGTCAAGGCGATGTCGAACGGCCTCTATCCGGTCGAAGACTGGGGCTGCGTGTGCGACTACAGCGACATCCCGCGCGGCGGCGTGGCGAAGGTCGTCAAACCCGCGGTTGTCGACGCAGCCGGCTGGTCAGCGCTCGGCCGCGTCGACGTGACGCGCGGCTCCTTCGGGCGCGAGCTCGAGCACCTGCGGCGGCTCGTCGGCCATGTCGGCGCGGAGCGTCCCCGTGCTCGCGACCGTATTCTCGCCTCTGACCATCGCCGGCAAGCTATCGAACGGCGCGTCGCGCGAGCACATCGAACGCGATCCCCGACGCGTTATCGAGGGACTCGAAGCGATTACGGACGTGACGTGCGACTTCACGCGCCACGCGCTGGAGGCCGGCTGCGCGGGCGTCTTCTTCGCCGTTCAGGAGGCGACACGGAGCGCCTTCGACGAGGACGCCTATCGCCGTTTCGGCGAGCGCTTACGACAGACGCGTGCTCGCCGCAGCCGAAGCGAACGGAGGCTGGTTCAACGCCGTGCACATCCACGGCGAGGATATCCTCTTCGACGTGCTGAAGGACTACAACGCGACCGCGCTCAACTGGCACATCGGCGAGACGCCGCCGTCGATCGCGGAGTATCGGCGCGACGGCACGAAACCCATCGTCGGCGGACTGCAACGCGCGCACATCACGCAGCGCGATACGGCCGGCATCGGCGCAGACATCGGCCGCGCGATGCAGGAGACGCAGGGACGCGGACTTCTGCTCGCGCCCGCATGCGTCATCCGCCACCCGGTCGATGACGCGACGCTTCAGTGGACGGCAGAGCGTATCCGGTCGTTGTCGAGCACGGTTCAGACCTGGTTCGCCTAGCGCGCTTCAGCCTCAGCAGCAGCGCCCCGCGCCCCCCTTCCCGCCGTAGCGCGCGTCCTGCCGATCGCGGAAGAACTCGGCGAAGCTCATGATCGGTTTCTCGGGATGCACGCGCCGCATGTGCTCCACGTATGCGTCGTAGTCCGGCTGGCCGACCATGAGGCGCGCGCAGCGCGCGAGCTGCTTCCACGCTCTCGCCACTGCCGCCGCGCCCTCGCGGATCGGCGACGACACCCGCGGCCCGGCCACGACCAGGGCCATGGACCGCGGGATGGAAGACACGCCCTCGTCTCTCACGCTGACTTCCATCGTCGCCTCCGATCACACCGCAGCCGGCTGAGGCTCATAAGGCGTCTCGCGCGCGGTCGGCCTGTCGGCGCGCCACGCCTGCATCGCGATGCGCACGCCGAACACGAGCACCGATACGACGACGAGCATGAAGATGCAGGCGAGCGACGCATTGAGATAGTCGTTGAAGACGATGCGCTCCATCGTCTCCATCGATTTCGCCGGCGCCAGCACCTTGCCGCTCGCGATCGCGTCCGAGAAACGCTCCGCGTGCGCGAGGAAGCCGATCTTCGGATCGGGATGGAACACCTTCTCGATGCCTGCCGTGAGCGTGCAGATGAGCAGCCACACGCTCGGCACGAGCGTCACCCAGACGTAGCGCTCGCGCTTCATCTTGATGAGCACGACGCTCGCCAGGATGAGGGCGATGCCTGCCAGCATCTGATTGGAGATGCCGAAGAGCGGCCACAGCGAGTTGATGCCGCCGAACGGGTCCACCACCCCCTGGTAGAGGATGAAGCCCCAGCCGGCCACGCACAACGCGCTGCCGAGCAGATTGGCAACCAGCGATTCCGTCTGCTTCAGACTCGGCACGAACGTGCCGAGGAGATCCTGCAGCATGAAGCGGCCCGCGCGCGTCCCGGCGTCGACGGCCGTCAGGATGAAGAGCGCCTCGAACAGGATCGCGAAGTGATACCAGAACGCCATCATTCCGGCCCCGCCCATGACGTTGGACAGGATCTGCGCCATGCCGACCGCGAGTGTCGGTGCGCCGCCCGCACGCGAGATGATCGTGTTCTCGCCGACCGCCGCCGCCGTCTGCGTGAGCATCTCCGGCGTCACGACGAAGCCCCATTCCGAGATGGTCTGCGCCGCGGACGCCGCCGTCGTCCCGATCACGGCCGCCGGGCTGTTCATGGCGAAGTACACGCCCGGATCGATGACGGCGGCCGCGACGAGCGCCATGATCGCCACGAAGGATTCCATCAGCATGCCGCCATAGCCGATGAAGCGCGCCTGCGTCTCGTTCTCGAGCATCTTGGGCGTGGTGCCCGACGAGATGAGCGAGTGGAAGCCGGACACGGCCCCGCAGGCGATCGTGATGAAGAGGAACGGGAAGAGGCTTCCGGACCATACGGGCCCGCTCCCGTCGATGAATCGCGTCACAGCCGGCATCTTCAGCTCGGGCAGAACGATCAGGATACCGATCGCGAGCCCCAGGATCGTGCCGATCTTGAGAAAGGTGGAGAGATAGTCCCGCGGCGCGAGCAGCAGCCACACCGGGAGCACGGAAGCGACGAAGCCGTAACCGATCAGCAGCCACGTGAGCTGAACGCCGGTGAAGGTGAAGCGCGGGCCCCAGACCGGGTCGGCGGCGACCGTCCCGCCGAAAATGACCGCGGCCATCAGCAGCACGAAACCGCCGATCGAAGCTTCACCGATGCGGCCCGGACGCACATAGCGCATGTAGACGCCCATCGCGATGGCGATCGGAATCGTCGCCGCCACCGTGAACATGCCCCAGGGCGACTCGGCGAGCGCCTTCACTACGATCAGCGCAAGCACCGCAAGGATGATCACCATGATGCCGAACGCGCCGAAGAGCGCGATCACGCCGGGTACCGGGCCCAGCTCGGACTTCACGAGATCCCCGAGCGAACGGCCGTCACGCCGCGTTGAGATGAACAGCACCATGAAGTCCTGGACGGCGCCCGCGAAGACGACCCCGGCCAGGATCCAGAGCATGCCGGGCAGATAGCCCATCTGCGCCGCGAGCACGGGGCCGACCAGCGGTCCCGCGCCGGCGATGGCCGCAAAGTGGTGCCCGAAGAGCACGTATTTGTTCGTCGGGACGTAGTCGAGCCCGTCGTTGTACTTCACCGCCGGCGTCATGCGGGTCGGGTCGAGCTGCAGGACCGTCCTCGCTATGAAGAGACTGTAGAAGCGATAAGCGATGAGGTAGACGCAGATCGCGGCAATCACCATCCAGGCCGCGTTGACGGTTTCCCCGCGATTCAGGGCGAGCACACCGAGCGCGGCTGCACCCAGCACTGCGACCGCGAGCCAGATCCCATGCGTAAGTGTTCGATTCATTTCCCCTCCGCTGATACCCGACGATGGGACGCGCGCCGCTCGCCCGTCCCCGGCCATTTCCTTGACATGCATCAATAAATGCGCCGCCGCATTTATACCGCAAAGTGGTCGGGGGAACCATCCTCGTCGAACGGGGCCTGGAGGGGGCCCCGTGCCGCACTAAGCCTCGTACGATCAGTGCCTGGAGGCTTCGTTCGCGGGAGCCCGCGGACGGCGGAGCAGTGCCTGCCGCGTGACGCGCTGGTAGCGGAGCGGTCGGGGCGCCCCGGAAGCGGGCTTCAGCGCGCCCGCCCTCGAGCCCCGCTCACATCGTTCCGCACTGGCCCTCGGACAATCGAACTGAGTGCTATTTGGCGCCGGAATGCTACGTTCGCGGGGCCCCGCCTTCGGCCCCCTTCGGCCCCCGCTCACTGGAGAGGGGTGGTTTATGCCCAAGCTCTTGCGCGCCCGACCGCTTTCTGCCAGCCCGCACGCAGGGTGGCAGCCTGGTCGCGGCTCATTTTCGGCTCGAAGGTCCGTTCCGCCTGCCATTGACCGTCGATTTCCGCAGCGCCTTTCCAGTAGCCGACGGCGAGGCCTGCCAGATAAGCCGCGCCGAGTGCCGTCGTCTCCTGGACTTTCGAGCGCACCACGGGCACGCCGAGGAGATCGGCCTGGAACTGCATCAGCAGATTGTTACGCGTGGCGCCCCCGTCCACGCGCAGTTCGACGAGCCGCACGGGGGCATCGTCTTCCATCGCCCGCAGCACGTCCGCCGTCTGGTAGGCGATGCTCTCGAGCGTCGCGCGTGCGAGATGGCCCGCGGTCGCCCCGCGAGTCAGACCGACGATGGTGCCGCGCGCGTAAGCATCCCAGTGCGGAGCGCCAAGGCCCGCGAACGCCGGCACGATGTAGACGCCCCCGTTGTCGTCCACCTCGGCGGCGAGGCGTTCGACATCGGCGGACGTCTTGATGAGCCCCAAACCGTCGCGCAGCCACTGAACGGCCGCGCCCGTGACGAACACGCTGCCTTCGAGCGCGAACTGGGGCCGGCCTTCGGTGGAACAGGCCGGCGTCGCAATCAGCCGGTTGCGGGAGACCATGGGTGTGCGTCCGGTATGCATCAACATGAAGCAACCCGTGCCGTAGGTGTTCTTCACCATGCCCGGCGCGATGCAGCGCTGGCCGAACAGCGCGGCCTGCTGGTCTCCGGCGATGCCCGCGATCGGGATCGCGCGGGCGAACAGATGCGCCGCGGTTTCCCCTATGACGGCGCTCGACTCATGCACCTGCGGAAGCATCGAGCGCGGCACCGTGAAGAGCTCCAGCAGTGCGTCATCCCACTCGCGCCGGTGGATGTCGAAGAAGAGCGTGCGCGAAGCGTTGGTGAGATCGGTCGCGTGTATGCGTCCACCCGTCAGCTTCCAGACGAGCCAGCTATCGACGGTGCCGAACGCCAACTCGCCCGCTTCGGCGCGCGCCCGCGCGCCGGGCACCTTGTCGAGCAGCCACTTCAGCTTCGTGCCGCTGAAGTACGCATCGATGACAAGCCCCGTCCTGGCCGCGATCACGGGGCCGTGGCCGCCCGCCTCGAGCGCGTCGCAGGCGCCCGCCGTGCGACGGTCCTGCCACACGATCGCGTTGTGAATCGGGGTGCCGGTCGCGCGATCCCACACGAGCGTGGTCTCGCGCTGATTCGTAATCCCGATGGCGGCGATGTCGGCCGCATTGAATCCCCCGCGCGCCAGCGCCTCGGTTGCGACCGCGATTTGCGTCGCCCAGATCTCGTTCGGGTCGTGCTCGACCCAGCCCGGCTGCGGAAAGATCTGTCTGATCTCTCTCTGTGCGAGCGCCAGCACCACGCCCCGCTCATCGAACACGACCGCCCGCGAGCTGGTCGTCCCCTGGTCCAACGCCAAAATCACACCCATACACTCCCCTACTCAGCTCTTCACCCACAGGCTGATACCGCTCAGCATGAGCAAAACCGCCAGTATGCGCGAGAACGTCTCCTGGCTCACGCGGTTGCCGAGGCGCTCGCCCACCCACGTGCCCGCCCACGTCACCGGAAGCAGCACGGCGAACAGGATCAGCACTTCGCGCGTGTAGTAACCCGCGAGAGCGTAGCCGGAGATGCGCGCGATCATCTCGATGAACCACAACGTGGCGACCGTCGCGCGGAAAGCGACCCGGCCGACGCCGCGCGCGTGCATGTAGATGACGACCAGCGTGCCGCCGCCCCCGCCGAACAGCGTGTCGACGAAGGCGCCCGTGAAACCGAGTGGGAATGCCCAACGGCGCGAACATTGAAACGCGGGCAGTCCCAGCGCGTTCACCGCGAGCATATAGGTCGAATACAGGATAAGGAAAGTGCCGAGCAGGACCAGCAGGAGCTGGTTATCCAGCAGCCGAAACAGGAAAAGGCCGGCCACGACCCCCACGATCGTTGGCGGTGCGAGCAGCTTCAGCTCCTCCCAGTTCACGTCGCGGCGATCCCGTATCGTCAGGAAGATGAAGAGCAGGAAGACGAGCAGCCCGCAGAGCGGCACGACCACGTGTATCGGCAGGACGTAGGCGAGGAGCGGTGTAGCGATCAGGCCGGCGCCAAAGCCGGACATGCCGCGCACGATGTAAGCGCCGAAGATCGCGAGCGCAATCCACGCGAACTCGAGCATCGTCAATCCGAGCGACATCGTGATCAGGAGCGCGTGGCGCCGCGCTTCGCTGCCGCCGCGCAGCGGCCGAACGCGGCCACTGCGATCAACGCGACGAGGGCGAGCGCGCCGTAGGTCACGGTGTAGCTCCCGACGGCTTTGAATACGGTCGCAAAAAGCGCAGGACCGATCAGGATGCCCGCGTAGTTCCACGTCATCGCGGCGCTCGTTGCGATACTCACTTTGCCGCGCGGGCTCCAGCGCGCGACCTCGGCGAGGAAAAGGCCGTTCCAGCCGACCGCCGCGGTGCCGAGCACGATGAAGAACAGCGCGACGATCGTTGCCGGCCACGAGGGTCCGAGGAAAGCGGCCAGGAAACAGCCCACCGCCGTACCCATCGAGATCTTGCGAAGGAGCCCGAGGCTGTCGCCGGTGCGATCGGCGAGCCAGCCCCACAGCACACGTCCCCCGACACCCGCGGCGTTGACGAGCGAGAGCATCACGCCGGCTGCGACGAGGCTGTAGTCCGCCTCTTCCACGAGCATCGTCACGAGGAACGTGGCAATGCACAGTTGGACGAAGGCGAGGCAGAGCGAGGCGATGGAAAGCCAGCGCAAGACCGGATAGCCCCATATCTCGACCAGGCCCGCGAACGGGTTCACCCGCACGCCTGCGTCGGACCGGCGATCGTCGTCCCAGCGGCTGCGCACACGTTGGAGCGCGATCAGACACGCGAGCGAGGCAATCAGCACGGCCGCAATCGCCCATCGCCATCCGAACGCGAGGGTGATACCGGGTGCCGCCAGAGCGGCAATCGTCCAGGCGAGCGGCACGCCGGTCTGCTTCAGCGAGAAGATGAAATTGCGATTCTTCGGCGCACTGAAGCGAAACAGAAGATGGGCGGCCGCGGGCGTGAGCAGGGTCATGGCCACACCGAGGAGGATCGAGGTGAGGGCGAGCGCCGGCAGCGAGGCGGTGAGCGCGAGCAGCATGGCGAGCACGCACAACGCAAGGCCGCTCTGGCTCGTGCGGGTCGCTCCCCAGCGCGTGAACGGCGAAGCTCATGAGCGGCGAGGTCAACGCCGCCGCGCCGTAGATCAGGCTCATCTGATAACCGATCGTCGCCGGCGCGACATTCATTTCGGCAGCCAACTTCGGCGCGATCGATGGAAACACGGCGATGCCCATCACGCACGCGACCTGCGCGGCCGTCGTCGCGACGAGAACGGCAATCACGGTCGATCGCGGGAACCCCGCGGGTTGATGGGGTGCTTCAGTCATGGCTCGCGCCGAAGAGTAAGTGAGCGTTCGTCGCTTGGGCAAGCGCGGGAGGCTTTACAATTTCATCAATGGGGTCAGTGTAACTTTCAGTCATGGGCGGCAGCGCCGCCGTTCCCGTACGTCGGAGAAACACATGAAGGCAGTCGTCCTGCGTGAACATGGCAGCCTCGAGAAGCTCGAGTACGTGGAGGATTTTCCGGATCCCGCAGTGACCGAAGGCCACGTCGTGCTGCGCGTTCGTGCGACCTCCTTCAACTATCACGATGTATTCACCGTACGCGGCATGCCGGGGATCAAGGTGCCGATGCCGATGATCATCGGCCTGGACCTTGCGGGCGAGATCTTCGAAGTCGGCGCCGGAGTGAGCGGCTGGAAGCCCGGCGATCGCGTGCTCGTCAATCCGGTGAACCGCAACAAAGGCCTGATGGGCGAAATGATGCACGGCGGCCTCGCCGAGAAGTGCCTCGTTGCCGAGCACCAGCTCTTGCGCATGCCCGATGCAGTCTCGTTCGAGGAAGCGGCCTCGCTTCCCGTCGCCTACGGCACGGCGCACCGCATGATCTTCACGCACGACACCATTCACGAAGGCGATAAGGTGGTGGTGCTCGGCGCGAGCGGCGGCGTGGGCACGGGATGCGTGCTGCTCGCGAAGATGCGCGGCGCCGAAGTCATCGCCTGTGCATCGAGCGCGGACAAGATCGAGCTGCTGAAAGCGCTCGGCGCGGATCACGTCATCAACTACAAGGACGTCGATTTCTCCAGATGGGTGCTCGAGAAATACGGGAAGCCCCAGCGGCGCAGCTACGAAGGCGGCGTCGATGCGGTGATCAACTTCACGGGCGGCGACACCTGGGCGCCGACACTGCGGTGCGTGAAACGCGGCGGAAAGATCCTCGTCTGCGGCGCGACCGCCGGCTACGATCCGAAAGAGGACCTGCGCTACATCTGGAGCTTCGAGCTGAAAGTGATCGGCTCGAACAGCTTCTACGACGAAAATCTCAACGGCGCTCATGGACATGATCGGCGAGGGACGCATGAAGCCGGTGATCGACGAAGTCCTGCCGCTCGAGCGGGCGGTCGAAGGCCTGAGGCTCATCGAGAACCGTGAAGTGTTCGGGAAGGTCGTGGTCACGCCGTGAGAATGGCTGCCTCTCTCACCCTCTCGAGGAACCGAGTTTGCCCTCACCCTGTACCCCTCTCTCACGGGGAGAGGGGAGAAGAGCCCTTCTCCCTTCGGGAGAAGGGTAGGGATGAGGGCGAACCTGCTGATTCGTATTCATCCGAATCCTGATGACGGTTCCGCTCCCCGAGCCGCGCGGCTATCCCGGCAATCTCGGCAAACTCTTCGCCGAGCGCGCACACGAGACCCGCACCGCGATCGTCGATCTGCGTGAGGCCACCGCGCCGCGCGAAGTGAGCTTCCACGAGCTCGACCGCCTCGCGGACGGCGTTGCGCGCGGCCTTGCGCGGGCGGGACTCACAGCGGGCGATCGGATCGCCATTCTGTCGCTGAATCGACACGAATTCGTCGCGACGCTGCTCGGCGCAATGCGCGCCGGCGTCGTGCCGGTTCCGATCAACGTCAAGCTCGCGGTGGAAAGCGTGCGCTACATCGTCGAGGATGCCGGCGCGAAGATCATGTTCTGCGAAACCCAATCGCGTCACCTGGTTCCACCGGACATGCGCGTGGTCGAGCTCGGGGGCAACGGGCCCGCCGCGTTCGTCCGCTTCATCGACGAAGGGTCATTCGAGGCGTTCGAGCCCACGGCGGAATCGGTGGCGATCCAGCCCTATACGTCTGGCTCGACGGGGCGTCCCAAGGGCGTCCTCCTCACGCATTTCGGTCAGAACTGGAGCCGCCGCATCCTCGCGCATACCCGCGGCACGACCGGGCGCGACGTGATCCTCGTCGCGGCGCCGCTCTATCACAAGAACGCGCTGAATGCGATCAAGCAGGGCCTCACCGCAGGCGCCACGCTGGTCTTGCTGCCGCAGTTCAGCGTGGAGCGCTACATCGACGCGATCGGCCGTTATCGCGCCACGGTCATCTCCGGCGTGCCGACGATGATGTCGATGGTGCTCGCGCGCTCCGAGCTGCTCTCCCGCATCGATACGGCTTCGGTGCGCACCGTGATGATGGGATCGGCGCCGTCCTCGCCGCGGTTGATCGAGCAACTGAAGTCCGCATTTCCGAACGCGGAGGCGCTCGTCGTCTACGGCGTGACGGAAGGCGGTCCCGTGCCGCTCGGCCCGCATCCGGAGGGCAAGCCGCGGCCGCAAGGCTCCATCGGTGTACCGTATGCGGGCACGGAGGCGCGGCTCGTCGGCGGTCCGAACGAGCATGAAGGCGAGTTGATCGTGCGCAACCCCGGCATTCTCGTCGGCTACCACAACCTGCCCGAGGAGAGCGCGCGGCGCATCCGCGACGGCTGGTATCACACGGGCGACGTGTGCCGGCGCGACACGGAGGGCTTCTACTATTTCGTCGGCCGCAACGACGACATGTTCGTCTGCGGCGGCGAGAACATCTTTCCCATCGAAGTCGAATCGATGCTCGAGCGCCATCCCGCCGTCCACCAGGCCTTCGTCATGCCCTTCGCGCACGAGCTGAAAGGCGAGGTGCCTTACGCGTTCGTCGTGCAGAGGTCTTCCGCCGGCACGACAGAGGAAGAGCTCAGGCAGTTCGCGCTCGCGAACGGCCCGGCGTACCAGCATCCGCGGCGCGTCTTCTTCCTCGACCATCTTCCGCTCGCCGGGACGAACAAGATCGATCGCGCGCTGCTGCGGCAATGGGTCGAAGACGGCACACTCGAAGCGACCCCGAAAAACACGAGGACTCCGGCATGAGCAATACGCGCATCGACACGACCCAGCTTCAGCAGCTCATCACCCGCGGCCCGTTCAACCAGTGGCTGAATTTCACGATCGTGAAAGCGGATGGCGAAGGTCTCGAGCTGCGCGCCGCCTGGCGGGAGGAGTGGGTCGTCAATCCCGACCGGCGCTATACGCACGGCGGGATCCTTGCCGCGATCGTCGACACGGCGGCCGACTATGCGCTTGCCGCGGAGCTCGGCAGGCCATTCCCCACGATCGATCTGCGCGTCGATTACCACAAGGCGGCGATGCCCGGTGACCTGACGGCGCGCGCACGAGTCGTTCGCATCGGCAGTCAATACTCGACAGCGGAAGCGTACGTGTACGACAAGGACGGCGCACTCGTCGCGAGCGGCCGTGGCACTTACTTCACGGCTGTGCCGAAGGCGTGATCGCCTAGTGTTGCCACACGCAGTCGTCATTCCGGACAGCGCGCTCACGCGCGTGATCCGGAATCCAGGCGCTGCTCGCCTGGATCCCGGCCTGGCGCCGGGATGACGTGTGCGGAACTTCCGATGCCCGCAAACTTGCGAAACACCACGCTCGAAGAACGCATTTACGCCCCGAGCGCGCCGCGCAAGTGGCGCGTGGATCTCGTTGCGCAACGCATCGGTCTCGTCGCGCTGCTCGTCGCCGTCTGGTGGATTGCCTCGCTTCCCTTGCCGCACTTCGTGCTGCCGGGGCCGCCGCGCGTGTTCGAAGCACTCGCGCTCATCTCCGCAAACGGCGACCTGTGGGCGAACCTCGCGATCACGCTCGGCCGCGTGGCGGCGGGCTTCGTTCTCGCGACGGTGATCGGTCTACCGCTCGGCATCGTGCTCGGCGCGAACAAGCGCATTGGGGAATTCTTCGAGCCCGTGATTCCCGTGATGAACACCGTCTCCTCGGCGATCTGGGCGATCTTCGCGATCATCTGGTTCGGCGTGTCGAACGCGACGACGGTCTTCGTCGTCTTCATGACGGCAATGCCGCTCATCGTCACCAACGTGTGGCAGGGCACGCGCACCGTCAATGCGGACTTCATCGAGCTCGCGCACACGCTGCGCATGCCGCAGCACAAGGTGATGTCGAAGATCTACCTGCCGACCATCCTGCCGCACTTTTTCTCGGGCGCGCGGCTCGCCTTCGGCTTCGGCTGGCGGGTCTCTCTGGTCGCGGAGACGCTCGGCTCGTCGAGCGGTGTAGGATACCGGCTGCGCCAGGCCGCGGATCTCATCCAGACCGATCAGGTCTTCGCGTGGACGGCTGCGCTGGTCGTCATGATGGCCGTGCTGGAGATGGGCGTGCTGCGGCCCCTCGAGAACCATCTGTTCCGGTGGAAAAAGGAAGCGGAGAGCGCGTGATGGCCGAGCCCCGGCCCGAACAGTCGAAAAAGCGCCTGATCGTCGGTATGACCGGCGCGACGGGCTCCATCTACGGGCTGCGCATCCTGGAAGCACTGCGGGCGAGCGGAGAATGGGAGACGCATCTCATCGTCTCGGACGCGGGCATGCTCAACCTGTGGCAGGAGTATCGCCTCTCGCGCAAGGAGGTTCAGGAGCGCGCCGACGTCGTACATAACGTGCGTGACGTCGGCGCATCGATCGCGAGCGGCTCGTTCATCACCGAAGGCATGGTCGTCGCACCGTGCTCGATGAAAACGCTCGCCGCGGTCGCGCACGCGTTCTCGGACAATCTGATCGCGCGCGCCGCCGACGTCGTGCTGAAGGAGCGCCGCCGTCTGGTGCTCGTCACGCGTGAGGCACCGCTCAACCTCGCTCACCTGCGCAACATGGTGGCCGTGACCGAAATGGGCGGCATCATCTTTCCACCCGTGCCGGCGTTCTACAGCGGCGCGACCAGCATCGACGAGCTGGTCAACCACAGCGTGGGCCGCATGCTCGATCTCTTCGGCATCCGGAACACCTCGATCGCACGCTGGCAGGGCATCAAGAACGATGTATTGAAGGAAGATTAAGAGTGCGCAACAACATGCCCCCTCACCCCCGGATCAGCTGCATCTCCGGGGCGTCGCCTAACCCTCTCCCCCCGAAACGGGGGCGAGGGGACCTTTTTGTCAGGTAGAACAAATGGCGATGAAAGAGAGCTTCCGCGAATTCCTCGAGCGCCTGCGCGCGGGCGGCGAGATGCTCGACATCCGGCAGCCCGTCGATATCCGCCACATCGCGACGCTCGTCGATCAGTCCGACAAGGCGCTCTTCTTCCACGACGTGATCGGCTACGACGTGCCGGTCGTGTCCGGGATCATCCGCACGCGCGAGCGCTCGATCATGGGGATGGGGTGCAGCGACTACGGCGAGATCGAGCACCGCCTGCGTCATGCGATCGACAACCCGATCGCGCCGCGCTATGTCGAGAAGGCACGCCACAAGGAAGTCGTACGCACCGGCGACGACGTAGACCTCTTCTCGCTGCCGATCCCGATGTCCTCGATCTACGACGGCGGGCCGATGATCACCGCGGGCGTCGTGATCGCGAAGGATCCCGAATATGGGCTCAACTCCGGGATCTACCGCTTCATGGTGAAGGAGAGCAATCTCACCGGCATCGACATCGTCACGCCGAACAACATGCGGCTCTACGCGCAACGGGCGTACGCGGCCGGCCGGCCCTGCCCCATCTCGATTTCCATCGGCACGCACCCGATCGAGATCATGGGCGCCGGTTTTCGCGCGCCGATCGGCGTGGACGAGATGGCGATCGCCGGGGGCCTGCGCGGTGCAGCCGGTCGAGCTCGCGCAGTGCGAGACCATCGATCTGCCGTGCATCGCCGATGCCGAGATCGTGCTCGAAGCCGAGATTCTCCCGACCGGCTGGACGCATCCCGAGGGACGCTTCGGCGAATTCACGCGGCTGATGGGCGGGCTGCACTGGAATCCGCTGGTGCGCGTGAAGGCGATCACGATGCGCGAGGACGCGGTGTATTACGCACTGCACATGCCGTGGGAGAACACCTGGCTCGCGGCGCCGACGCGCTACGCGGCCATTCGCGCGGCGCTCAAGAACGCCGGCGTGCAGGTGAAGGACATCAACGTGACGCTCGGCGGCTGCGCGTTCTGGCACGCGGTCGTCTCGATCCGCAAGCAGCCGGGCGAAGGCAAGAATGCGCTGCTCGCGGCGCTGTCGGTGATGGACCTGAAACACGTCGTGATCGTCGACGACGACATCGACGTGAACAACCCGATGGACGTCGAATGGGCCATCGCCACGCGCGTGCAGGCCGATCGCGACGTCATCGTGATTCCGGGCGCACGGGCGAAGCCGCTCGATCCGAGCCTCCCCGTGACGCCGCCGGGCATCGTCCCGGTCGGCGCGAAGGTCGGCATCGACGCGACGATCCCCGAAGGCGTGCCGCACGAGCGCTTCGAGCGCATCGCCTATGCCTATGCCGACCGCGCGAAGATCGACGACTACCTCGCGGGCAAGGCCGACGGCTCGCACGCGAATGCGACGAGCGACGAACGAACGGTCGCACGCGCCTCTGCCGAGAATCCTCGCACTCATCGAGAAGACGCCGCTTTACTATTCCGACATCGCCGAGAAGTTGAGCGAGCATGCGTTCCCGGTCATCGCCCGCGCGCTCGGGAAGCTGCACGCGGACGAGAAGCTGTGGCAGGACCCGCGCGGCCGCCTGTGTGTGCGCAATTCGGTTCACGCGGCGAAGCCGCCCACTGCCGGTTGATGGAGCTCGTCGCCTCCGAATCCACGGAAGCGCCGGCCGGAAACTGCGGCCGCGATCACCGTCGCGCACGTCAGCAAGTGGTTTCCCTCGGCGGAGGGAGCGCTTGCACGTGCTGCACGATATCGAGCTCACCGTCGCACAGCACGAGATCGTCGCGATCCTCGGCGCCTCGGGCTGCGGCAAGAGCACGCTGCTCAACATCATCTCCGGGATCGTGAAGCCCGATCAGGGTCGCGTGTGCCTGAACGGCGTGCCCTCGGAAGCGTTTCAGAACTGGCGCAAGTGAGCTACGTGTTCCAGGAAGACCGTCTGCTGCCCTGGCGCATCGGCGGCAGCGAACGTGGAGTTCGCGCTCGAAGCGGGCTCGATGCGCCGCGCAGAACGCAAGCGGCGCGCGAGCGAGGCGCTCGACCTCGTGGGCCTGCGCGGCTTCGAGACGCCTTTCCGTTCCAGCTCTCCGGCGGCATGCGAAGCCGCGTTGCGCTCGCGCGGAGCCTCGTTCTCGAGCCCTGCATCCTTCTCATGGACGAGCCTTTCTCACGGCTCGACGCGCAGACGCGATCGCTCATGCACGCCGAGCTCCTGCGCATCCACGCGCTGAAGAACATGACGATCGTGTTCGTGACGCACGACGTCGAGGAATCGGTCGTGCTCGCCGATCGCGTCGTCGTCATGGCGCCGCGTCCCGGGCGCGTGCGCGAGGAGGTGCCGATCGAGCTCGAGCGGCCCCGCGATTCGACCGAGCCTGCGGTGACGCATTACATCCAGCGGCTGCGGGCGCTGATATCCACGTGAAGAACAGACCCTCTCCCCGCACACGGTGCGCACGAGGAGAGGGGCCGGGTGAGGGGAAACGGGCGAGCAATGAACACAAAAGTGTTTCTTCGAACAGTCAGGCAGGGACGTAATCAGGAGCTCATGTGAACAATTTTGTGCGGAAAGTCGTGATCGTCGCGTTCGTCTCGGGTGCGATGGCCCTCTCCCCCGCCTTCGCCCAGAAAGCCCGAATCGGCTACTGGACGAGCGGCTTCAGCCTCGGCTTCGGCGCCGTCATGGAGCAGATGAAGTTCGCCGAGCAGCAGGGGCTCGACGTCGAGTGGAGCAAGTTCGCGGAGGTGAACGGTCCCACGCGCGCCATCGTCTCGCACGGCATCGACATCGCGTTCGCCGCGCCGTCCACCGCGTCGATGCAGATCGCCGGCGACGGCGTGCCGATCAAGATCGTGCTCGCTACGCAGATTCTGGAAGGACAGATCGTCGTGCTGCCGAACTCGCCGTTGAAATCGGCACAGGAGCTGAAAGGTAAAAAGATCGGCATGTCTCCGCCCGGCAGCGCGACGCACGCGATCACGAGCGCGATCCTCGAGAACAACTTCGGACTGAAGAGCGCCGACTACAGCGTCGTTCCGGGAAACGAGGGCCGCCTCGCGCAGTTCCTCGTGCAGAAGGAGATCGATGCCGCGGCGATCCGCTCGGTGACGATCGCGCAGATCGACGAGACGAAACCACGGCGCCTCGCGAGCATCGTCGACGAGTGGAAGAAGCTCACGAAATCGAGCGCCGTGCCGATCCTCGCCGTGACGATCGTGCACAACGACTATCTGGCGAAGAACCCGCAGGCCGTCGCGCAGTTCATCGCCGCGGTGCGCAAGGCGCTCGAGTTCGGCGCGAAGAACCGGGAGCGCGTCGCCGAGATCCTTCAGAAGAGCGCGAACATGAAATCCGACGATGCGCTCGCCTACGCCAGCCAGTGGGAGGGCGCCTACATGGCCTCGTTCGAGGACAGCGATGTCGCGTCGCTCAAGCGCCTCCATCAGATCGCCAAGGCCGCCGGCGCCGTGAAAAAAGACCCGCCCGACAGCGCGTTCGTCACCGAGCCGTTCCAGAAATCGAAGCAGATCAAGTGAAGGGTGACGGAACGGCGACGCCAGAGGATCTTCGCCTGGATTCCGGCCTCGCGCCGGAATGACGATGAGTAACGAGTCACGGGTCACCAGTTACGAGTCACGGGTTACCAGTTACGAGTCACGGAATCACGAGCCAGGAGTGAGTAGCTACCACCTCCACATCGAGTCCCAGCGCGCTCGGCCGCAGCACTTGTCGGTCACGGAGGAAACCTGGGCCGCGGCGGCGAAGCGCCATCCGGAGCTGGCTGCGAAGGTGCGCGTGACCATCGGATGGGACGGGGACATCCTCGACGAGGCGCTGCGCACGGCCGACTTCATGATCAACTGGAACCCGCCCCGCGAGACGGCTGCGCGAGCGCGCGCCGCGGCTCGCTTGGATCCAGACCACGGGCGCCGGACTCGATGCGATCCTGCCGCTCGACTGGCTGCCGGACGGCGTCACGCTCACGAACAACCGCGGCGCGCATGGGCACAAGGCCGAAGACTCGGTGGCGTTCGCCCTGCTCGCATTACAAATGCGCGTTCCGGCATTCGTGGCACAGCAGCGGCAACGCGTATGGCGAGAGCACATCACGGCACCCATCGCCGGCGCCACCGCGGTCGTGCTGGGGTTCGGCGATCTCGGCCAGGCCGCCGGACGTGCTGCGCGCAAGCTCGGCCTGCGGGTGATCGCGGTCACGCGTACGGGACAGCCATCCGCAGCCGCCGACGACGTGCGCGCCCTCGGCGCGCTCGATGACGTGCTCCCGCTCGCGGACTTCCTGGTGATCGCGGCGCCGCTGCTTCCCGCGACGCGCGGGCTCATCGATCGTCGCCGGCTCGGTCTGCTGAAACCGGGCGCAGGCGTCGTGAACATCGCGCGCGCGGCCATCGTGGATTACGACGCCCTGCGCGACATGCTGGAGCGCAACGTGCTCGCCGGCGCAGTGCTCGACGTGTTCGACGAGGAGCCTCTTCCACCGGAATCGCCGTGGTGGAGGACGCCGAACGTGCTCGTGTTGCCGCACGTCTCCTGCGACACACCGGGCTACGCGGACCGGCTGCTCGATCGCTGGTTCGAAAATTTCGGGCGCCTGCTCGCGAAGCGGCCGCTTGCGAACGTCGTCGATCCCCGCCTTGGATACTGATGTTCCCGACCTTCGCCGACTCCGCCGCTTCGCAGGTGCCGCCACCGGGCGCGATCACGCTCGACCACCTCGCGTACTTCGTGCCCGGCATGAGCGATGCGAGCGCCCCCCTTCGATTGAGCGTCCGCCAGCAGGCGGGAACCTTGCTGGACGGACGGTGAGACAAACAGCATGAGCGACGACGCGAGTCGCATCACGAATGGACACTGACTGGAAAGCCAACATCATCAGCGATGAAGCCGGGATCGCGGAGCTTCTTCGTTCGACGCGGACGATCGCCGTCCTGGGCATCAAGACCGAGGCGCAGAGCGGCCAGCCGGCGTTCTATGTCGCGCAATACATGAAGAACGCGGGGTTCGACGTGATCCCCGTGCCGGTGTATTACCCTGAGGTCGAGCGGATCCTCGGACGCGGCGTGTACCGCAAGGTCGCGGACATCCCGGAGGACGTGGACATGGTGAACGTGTTTCGCCGCTCCGAGGACGTGCCGCCGCACGTCGAGGACATCCTCGCGAAAAAGCCGAGGTCCGTCTGGATGCAGCTCGGTATCCGTAACGACGATGCAGCCGAACGTTTCGCTCGGGCGGGCATCAAGGTGGTACAGAACCGGTGCCTCATGGTCGACCACCGGCGGCTCGGACGCTGACGCGGTGCAGCGAGGGTCAATGACCCGGGAACCTCAGCCGACGCCGGAGGTATAAGGCAATCCCGCGCTGGGCAGCGCGCCCATCGAGCCGCCCGGCGGCGGGCTCGAAAGTGCTGCTGAACCTGAGCGTACCCTCGATAGCTGAGGGCCCAGCCTCAGCTACCTACTTCTTCGACGACTTGCGCTTCGTCGACTTGCGGGTTGATTTGCGGCTCGACTTCCGGGACGATTTTTTCGCGGGAACCTTGGCGCCTTCGCGGCGCGCCTCCGCGAGACCGATCGCGATCGCCTGCTTCTTGCTCGTCACCTTCTTCCCTGAGCGCCCACTTTTCAGCGTTCCGCGTTTGCGCTCGTGCATCGCGCGTTTGACTTTGGAACTGGCTTTCCGGCTGTAACTTGGCCACGTTCGCGCCTCCTGTCGTCAGAAATCCTTGACGCCCGCGGTGCGACCAAGACATTCGCGCGGACGTCCGCCTGTCTTCGGCACCGGTGGCAAGCACCGTGCCTCGCTGGTTTTGTTGCGCGGATGCAACAAAAAGGGCGATGGAGGGTGCTGAATGAAGCATTTATGTCGACAATTGAGAGGCTGTTATTTACTGTGCTCACCAGCGACACGCATCGGGTGATGCGGTTGCGCAGAACCTCGGGGAAAGGCGCGGCGCAGGGAGAAGCAGGAGAATTACAGATAGCAGGTACGGTGGCGCAGTACGAAAGGTCTAACCACAAAGCTGTGCCATGGATTCATAGCCGGGTCGCACCCGGCTATTTTTTTGCCGCAGGATTTGATCAGACCGCGCCAGGGCCATGCGCGGCCGCCCGATGGGCAATGCGCTGCTGCTTCAGGAACCAGCGCCGAACGATCACGATGAGAACCGCAAAGAACACCACGACCCCGGCAATGAGCCAGTAGTTGATCCGCGAAGGATCCTCCAGCGCCGTCTGGATCTGGTCGCCGAAGATGCTCGTCGTCAGCGTGCCGGGAATCATCCCGAGGATGGTCCCGAGAGAGAAGTGCCAGAGCTTGATGCGCACCGCGCCCGCGGCAATCCCTTCGATCGCGAAGGGCGCGGCCGGAACGATGCGCATCGCGAAGCAAGCGAGCAGCCCTCGGCGGCGCAGCACGACCGTCATGTCGTTCAACTTGTCGCCCACGAGATTGCGCACGGTCTGAGGCGGCAGCACACGGCCGGCGTAGTAGGTCGCCAGCGCCGCGCCGAGGATGCCGGCGAGCCCGTAGACAAAACCGAGCACCGGGCCGAACGCGATGACCGCGAACAGCGTGATGAGCGGCCGCGGAAACATGGTAAATGCCGCCGGGGTGTACGCTGCCATGACGACCAGCGGCGCCCAGCGCGCTTCGCCGATGCGATGCGCCCAGTCGATGATCCGTTCGGGCGCAACGTAGTGCGCGAGCGGCGTGTAACGCCACGCCGCGGTCAGGCCCGCGATGATGAGCGCGATCAGGATCAGCTTGCCCCAGGCAGGTCCGATCCGGTCCGCGGCGGCGAGGGCGAAGGCGCTGCCGTGGGGATGACTATCCGGCCGCATGATGTCTCCGTCTGGACATAAGCCGGCCGGGTGCAAGGCATGTGCCCTTGCGAGGACCACCGCCTATCGGTGAGCGGGGGCTGCGGAGCAGCGGGGCCCCGCGAACGAAACATTCCAGCGCCGGTTAGTACCTCCGTCCGAAGTGTACCAGGGCCAGGGCAGAACGAATGGGGGCTGCGGAGCAGCGGGGCCCCGCGAACGAAACATTCCAGCGCCGGTTAGGACTCTCGTCCGAGTGTACGAGGGCCAGGGCAGAACGAATGGGGGCCCTCAGTCGAGCTTGATGTTCGCCGCCTTGATCACCTTCGAGTACTTGTCGATCTCGCCTTTCACCAGCCGCTCGAGCTCGATCGACGACGCGTTCGTCATCGCTTCCGCTCCGTTACGTTCGAACTGCGCTTTCATTTCCGGCGAGAGTGCGGCCCTCACGAGCTCGCTGTGCAGCCGATTGAGGATGGGAATGGGCGTGCCCCTCGGCGCGAAGAACCCGAGCCACAACGACACTTCGAATCCGGGGTAGCCCGACTCCGCCACCGTCGGCACGTCGGGCAGCGCCGGCGAGCGTTTCGCCGTGCCGACCGCGATCGGGCGGACCTTTCCGGATTGCGCGTGCGGCAGCACGGCCGGCATGCTGCCGAACAGCGCCTGGACCTGGCCGCCCAGCACCGCGGTACCGGCGGGACCGTTGCCGTTGTAGGGCACGTGCACGATGTCCATCCCCGCGGCGTGCTTCAGCATCTCCATCGCGAGATGCGTGGTCGAGCCGGTTCCCGCGGAGGCGTAGTTGAGCTTGCCCGGCCTGCGCTTTCGCAAGCGCGACGAACTCCTTCAGATTCGCCGCTTTCACGCCGGGATTCAGCACGAGCAGATAGGGCGTCGACGCAACGAGCGTGATCGGCGCGAAATCCTTGATCGGATCGTATTTGAGCTTCGAGTACGCCGCCGGCGCGATCACGTGCGTGCTGGTCGTGCCCATCGTGAGCGTATAGCCGTCAGGGGTCGGCCCGCGCGGCGATCTCGGTGCCGACCGTGCCGCCGGCGCCGCCGCGGTTGTCGATGATCACCTGCTGGCCGAGCGCCTCGGACAGCCTCTGACCGACGAGCCGCGCGATGATGTCGGTCGACCCGCCGGGCGGGAATGCGACGATCAGCCGGATCGGCTTCGTCGGATAGTTCTTCTCCGCTGCTTTCTCAGCCGCAGCGACGGCCGTCGTCATGACAGCCAGGGCCGCAAAAGCCACGGAAACACGAACTGCGTTATGCATGGGTTCTCCTCTCATTCCACTTTGATCAGGCCTGCTTTGATCAGCCGCTGCACTTTCGCGGCCTCTTTCTTCACGAAGGCGTCGAACTCTTCGGGTTTGCCGCCGGCGACTTCGAGGCCGAGCTGGTCGAGCCGCTGCTTCACGTCCGGCAGCGCGAGCGTCTTGTTCACCTGCGCGTTCAGCTTATCGACGATCGCGCGCGGCAGCTTCGGCGGGCCGGCCATGCCGAACCAGACGATCGCCTCGGCGTCCTTGATGCCGGATTCGGCGAGTGTCGGCACGTCCGGCAGCAGCGGGCTCCGCTTTGCGCTTGCGATGCCGACCACTTTGACGCGCCCCGCCTTGATCTGCGCTTCGGCGCTCACGGTCGTCGTGTGCATGACGTTGATCTGCCCGCTCATGGTGTCCGTGATCGCGGGGGCGGAGCCTTTGTAAGGGACGTGCACGACGTCGGCTCCGGTCGCCGCCTGGAACAGCGCGAGCCCGATGTGCAGGCTGCTGCCGTTGCCGGACGAGCCCCAGGTCACCTTTCCGGGATTCGCTCTTCGCGATACGCGAGCAGCTCTTTCGGATTGTTCGGCGGAAACTTCGGGTTGGCGAGGATGATGAGCGGCGCGTAGCCGATGAAGACGATGTTCGTGAACTCGTCGACCTTGTAGAGCGGGCGCTTCAGCATGAGCGGCGTGTTCACGCTCGGGCCCGGGATTCGCGAGGAGCAGCGTGTAGCCGTCCGGCTCCGCCTTCGCAACCGTCTCCGCGCCGACCGAGCCGCCCGCGCCGGGGCGATTATCGATCACGAACTGCTGTCCCCAGGCTTCGCCCAGCTTCTGCCCGACGAGACGCGCGATGATGTCGTTCGATGCGCCGGGCGTGAACGGCACGACCCAGCGCACCGGCCGCATGGGGTAGCTCGCCCGGTGAATCGCCCGCGAACGCCGCGATGCTCGCGAGCATGGCAGCCGCCACGGCGGCGCTCCGCGCAACGCTCCGGTACACGAACTCTCCTCGAGTGCTTTTGGGCGGCGGGGCAGTCTACCGCAACGCTTCCGGGTTCACCACGTTGATCGGCTTGCCCGCGGCGAAGGCAAGAATCTGGCCGAACGTGCTGGAGAACTGCGACTCGTAGCCGTCGCGTTCGACGTAGCCCAGGTGCGGCGTGCAGACGACGTTGTCCATGTGCAGCAGCGGATGGTTCGCGCCGAGCACGGGCTCCTCCTCGTATACGTCCACCGCCGCCATGCCAGGCCTGCCGCGTTCGAGCGCTTCGACCAGCGCGCCGGGCGCGATCAGCCCGGCGCGGCTCGTGTTGACGATGAGCGCGGTGGGCTTCATGCGCGCGAGGTCGTCCGCAGTGACGAGGCCGCGTGTTTCGGGCGTAAGACGCACGTGGAGTGAGATTACGTCCGAGTGCTCGAAGAACGCTTCACGCGACGGCGCGACGGCATAGCCTTCCGAGCGTGCGCGCTGGAGCGAGAATTCGCGGCCCCATGCGGTCACGTTCATGCCGAACGCGCGTCCGTACCCTGCGACCGCGCCGCCGATGCGGCCGAAGCCGAGGATCCCGAGATGTGCGTCCCCGCAAACCTGTTCCGACCGAGGATTGCCAATGACCCGCTTTCAGTCGTGCCATCTCCTGCGGAATGCGGCGCATCGCCGCGATCACGAGGCCCCACGTGAGCTCCGCCGTCGCGAACGAGGGTTTGCCGGGATGCATGTCCGAGCACAGCAGGATGCCTTTCTTCGTGAGCGCATCCACGTCGATGTGCGGGTAGACACTGCGCTGACTGATCAGCTTCAGCTTCGAGAGCCGTTCGATCAGCGGCTCCCGGATCGGCGTGCGCTCGCGGATCAACACGAGCGCTTCGGTGTCCTTCAGGCGCTCGGCCAGCGTGTCGGTGTCTTTCGTGTGATCGTTCCAGATCGTTACGTCGTGGCCTTCGAGTTTCCTGAACGCGTCGAGGGACCGAACGATGTTCTGGTAGTCGTCGAGGACGGTAATTTTCATCTTGAGTCAGTGAAGGAGAGTGAAGAGTGAAGGGGTGGTAGCTCGGCAGCTCGATGCAAAACGATTCGTCACCCCGGCGTAGGCCGGGGTCCAGGCAGTGCTTGCCTCGAAGATCGCGGTGTGCTGGATTCCGGCCTTCGCCGGAACGACGGAAATGGCGATTCCCGCACGCTTCTTACTCCAGCCAGCCCGAGCGCTTCTGTTCCGAGAGCACCCGCTCCACGATCTGCTCCGCATGGCCGATGTAGGTCGTCGGATCGAGCGCGGCGCGAAGCTCGTCTGCACTCATCACGTTACGCACACGGCCGTTCTCCATCAGAGCGCGTTCGAACGTGGTGCCTCGCTCGAGGCCGTGCATCGATGCCTCGTAGACGACCTCATGCGCGGTCTGCTTCCCGATCTTGTCCGAGAGGGCGAACATGACGCGCTCGGACAGGAGGAAGCCGCCGAGCCGATCCAGATTCTCCCGCATGCTCTTCGCTTCGACGTGAAGCCCTTCGACCACGTATCTCATCATCCCGAGCAGCCCGCCCATCAGGAGACACGATTCCGGCACGGCTTTCCATTCGCCGCGCCATGACGAGCCGTCGCGCTCGTGCTCGACGACCATGCATTCCAGCTCCAGCGCGACGTTGTAGCGAATCGCGCGGCTCACCGCGACCGCCGCTTCACAGGTCGACGGATTGCGCTTGTGCGGCATGGTTGAGGAGCCCACCTTGCCTTCGCTGAAGGGCTCGTAGACCTCGCCTATTTCGGTGTGCTCCAGATTGATGATCTCGTTCGCGATCTTGCCGAGCGTTCCCGACGCGACACCGAGCACGCACACATACTCCGCGAAGCGATCCCGTGCGGGCTGCCAATTGATGTCCGCAAGACCGAGACCAAGGCGCTTCATCACGCGCGCTTCGAGCTCGGGCGCCTGTGGGCCGAAGGACGCCTGCGTGCCGACGGCGCCGACCATGCCGCCCACGAACACGCGCTTCTCGAGCTCGCGCATGCGTTCGTAGTTGCGGCCCATCTCGGAGAGCCAGATCGCGGCCTTGTGTCCGAACGTGATCGGCAGCGCCTGCACGCCATGCGAGCGGCCCGCCATCGGCGTCGCCTTGTGTGCATCGGCGAGCTTCGCAAGACCCTGCCCGATCGCTTTCATGTCGCGCAGGAACACTGCGTGCGCATCCTTGATCTGGAGCACCGTGGATGTGTCGAGAATGTCCTGCGTCGTGGGGCCGAAGTGGATGTACTCGCCGAGATCCCCCTTGCAGCGCTCCTGGACCGCCTTCAGCGCAGGGACGAGCGGATGCTTGATGCGACGAATCCCGGCGGCGATCTCCTCGATGTCGACCTGATCGACTTTGGCGTTGGCCGCGATTTCCCGCGCCGCGTCGTGCGGGATGATGCCAAGCTCGGCCTGTTCGAGCGCGAGCGCGGTTTCGACGTCGTACCACTTCTGCACACGATTGCGGTCGTTGAAGATGGCGCGCAGCTCGTCCGTGCTGAACAGATGCCGGATGAGCGCGTCGTCGAATACGCCGGATGCCATGAAACGTCTCCGTGAGCAGCGCGAGAGACCCGCGCGGATGAAACGTGGATCATATCCCGGATCGCTCGACGCGTTCATCGCGGATCCGCAGCAGGTCGTGCCGGGCAATCGCATACCCTACTCCGGTTTGCCGGACGCGCAGGAGCGCGCCGACCCGGTCGCCTATCTCGTGCAGACGTTCAAGCAGGATCGAACACGCTCATCACACGCCCGCGTCAACCGACTCGTTCGAGGATGTGCAACCCCCGCACGCGATCCAGCAGGAAGATGAGTCCGCGCTCGTCCACCGTGACGTCGTTGCTCTGCACCCGGGTCGAGCCCGGCGGCACGTCCGGCATGAACCAGGCGACTTCCTTCGGCGCGTGCGGCCTCGCGATGTCGATGATGCGAAGTCCGTGAGCGAACCACGCGACGGGGATCTCGGTGCCCATGCGAATCTGCTCGCTCGGCTGGTGACATCCGGTCATGAAGGGCTGCTCCTCCGGCGGGATGTTCTCGAGCTGGAACGAGGAGATCGGCGTGGGATGCTTCTCGTCCGTGATATCGACGATCCACAGGAAGGCGGAAGGATACGGCGGGCAGTCCTCGAGCCGCGTCACGTCTTCGTCCGTGACGACCATGATGTCTCGGTTCTCGATCTTGAACGGCATGCGCAGGCAGGTGTGCGTGGGCCACGGGATCGGCGGATGGTAGTTCAGGCTCGACACGCACTTCGGCTTCGTCATGTCGTCGATATCGAGGATATGGAACCCGCCGTGCCAGTAGCTCGTGTAGAGGCGGTTCCCGTAGCGCAGCGGATGATGGCAGCGGTGCTCCGCGCCTTTCCATGCCGGCGTCTCCCCGCCCGCGGTCCATTGTCCGGGCGCCCACCAGCGTCCGACTTCTTCGGGCTTTGCCGGATCCTTGAGGTCGAGGATCATCATGATGTTGCCGAGATAGCCGTCCATCGTCGGCGAGATGTAGGCGTAGCGTCCGTCGAAATCGAAGCGATGCACGCCGCGCGCGTAATTGACGCCCGGCTTGTCCGTGGTCTCCCAGTTCGTGATGAGCCTGGGTTTCGACGGATCCGAGACGTCGTAGATGCCGAGCCCGCCCTGGAAATCGTCGGGCGGCACTTCGCCTTTCAATCCGCGCGCCGCGAGGATCTCCCGATTCGTCACCATGATCCCGTCTTTCGCCCGCACCTTGTGCGAGTGGGTGCCCGGCGGCATGGTGACTTTCGAGAGAAGCTTCGGATGCTTCGGGTCCTTCACATCGATGATCATCGTGCCGTCGGGATTGCGCATGTTGCCGATGTAGGCGATGCCTTTCTCGACGACGACCTGTCCACCGCCCGCGCAATCGAACCACGACACCGGTGCCGGCGCCGCCTTCGCGCCCGGTTTCATTCCGCCCGCGGGGGTCACGTCGACGTATGCGATCTCCTTGATGCCCTTCGACTTGCTCATGCCTCTCTCCTCCATGTTGATCGTTTCGTCCCGCGAGAGCCACCCTGCCCTGGAACGGCCTGCCTATTGCGACGCGTCCAGCCTTATGTTGGCGGCTTTCACGACCTTCTGCCACTTCACGATGTCGCGCTGGAGATGATCGCGCAACTCACCGGGTGTGCTCGCGACGACCGTGCTGCCCTCCGCCGCGAGGCGATCCCGGATCTCCGGCGACTGAAGGAGCGCCACGATCTCCCGGTTGAGGAGCGTCGTGATCTCCTTCGGCGTTTTCGCCGGCGCGAGCACCGCGTACCATCCGCTGAAGGAGAAGCCCGGAACGCCCGCTTCGGCGACCGTCGGCACGTCCGGCAGCGCCGTGTTGCGCTTGTCCGTGCTGACGCCGAGCGCGCGCAGCTTGCCCGATTTCACAACCGACAGCGTTGAAAGGATGGTTCCGAAATAGACCTGAACGAAGCCGGCGATGAGATCGCTGTGCGCGGTATTTCCGCCCTTGTAGGGAATGTGCACGATGTCGACGCCGGCCACGCTCTTGAAGTATTCGGTGCCGAGATGGACGATGCCGCCCGCGCCGGACGAAGCGTAATTGAGCGACCCCGGTTTCGCTCTTGCGAGCCCAATCAGTTCCTTCACGTTGCGCGCCGGCAACGACGGGTGTACGACCAGGATGAACGGCTGCTGCGAGACCAGCGTAATCGGCTCGAACCCGTTCACCGGATCGAACGAAAGCTTGTAGAGGCTCGGGTTTGCCCCGTAGCTGCTGGAGACGAGCAGCAGGGTATAGCCGTCGGGCAATGCCTTCGATGCGAGCTCGACGCCGAGATTCCCACCCGCGCCAGGTCGATTGTCCGCGACGACCTGTTCTCGAAAGCGCTCCGTGAGCTTCGCTGCGATGGCGCGCGCGGAAATGTCGGCGCCGCCGCCCGGCGCAAACGGCACGATGAGGCGCACGGCACGGGTCGGATACTTCTCCTGCGCCAGAGCGGTCCCCGTGCAGAGCACCAGCGCCGCGAGCGCGAGGCATCGGACGAGCCTCTTGTCTGTCTTCGGGCGCGAGGTCCGGAGTGAGGGTGGAGACCCCCGGTGTCGTAGCGCTCGGGGCGTGGTCGAGCGCATCACTGTCGTCATGAAGGGCATCACTCGATGCGAAGGTTGGCCGCTTTGATCACCTTCGCCCACTTGGCGCTCTCGCTCTTCATGAGTGCGCAGCAGGCGCAGCGCAGCTTGTCGTAGACGCAACATACTCACCGTCATCCCTCGCGAGGGTGAAATCCAGGCGCCCTCGGGCTTTGTTCTGGATCCCGGGTCCGTGTGCCTTTGGCACGCCCGGGATGACGCCACGCAGACGGCTGCCAGTTATTCATCGTCATCCCGTCGCGAAGACGGAATCCAGGCGCCGTACAAGCTTCTCGATCTGCAGTTGAAAGCATCGGCAGCAGCTACTCGACCGCCACGTTCGCGAGCTTCACGATGCGTCCCCATTTATCAATTTCTTCTCGTATCTGGCGTGCAAATTCCTGCGGGCTGTTGCCTTCGGGCTCGATCCCCAGGACGGTGAACCGCTCGATCATGTCCGCCTTGCGCGCCATTGCCGCGAGTTCCGCGTGCAATCGCTCGACGATCGCGCGAGATGTGCGCGCCGGCGCGAGGATGCCATACCACGATGTGACTTCGTAGCCCTTCACGGCTTCACCGATCGTCGGCAGGTCCGGCACGCCCTTCAGACGCTTCGCCCCCGTTACGCCGAGCGCCCGCAGCTTGCCCGCCTTCACGTGAGCCGACGCCGCGGAATACCCGGTGATCAGCATCTGCACCTGACCGCCCATGAGATCGGTCATCGCGGGACCCGCGCCCTTGTAAGGCACGTGCACGATGTCGATCGCGGCGAGGTGCTTGAAGAGCTCGCCTGCAAGATGGGCGGTGGAGCCCGTCCCCGCGGACGCGAAATTAACGCCGCCCGGCTTTGCTTTCGCGAGCGCCACGAGATCCGCGACCGACTTCGCCGCGACGCTCGGATGAATGACGAGAACGAGCTGACTCGCGCCGATCCGGCTGATCGGTGCGAAATCCTTGGTCGGATCGTAAGGCAGCTTCGCGCGGATGTTCGGTGAGATGGCCATCTCGCCGTTCGCTGCGAGCATGAGCGTGTAGCCGTCGGGCTCCGCGCGGGAGAGCAGCGTCGCACCGAGCGTCGCTCCGGCGCCGGGTCGGTTGTCCATCACGAATTGCTGGCCGAATGCTTCGGAGAGATGCTGTCCCGCGAGCCGCGCGGTGAGATCGGTGGGGCCTCCGGGCGGATAGCCGATGATCATGCGCACGGGCTTCGCCGGATAGTCGGACGGTGCTCGGGCCGGCGGCGTCTGTGCCGCGGCAAGCGACATCAGCAGCAGCAACACCCACCAGGCGATGACGAGCCCGAGCGCGCGCTGATAGACGCGCGGCCACGTCTTTTCGCCTCCGACTTTGACACCCGGTGTCCTGCGCATGCATGCCGCTCCCGCATTCGATCGCGCGCCCCGATTATCGCATTCTCCCGTAGCCGAGCGGAAGAGCGCCGAAGCCGTTACAAGCATGAACCATACGAGCCTGCGCAAGCTTTCGAGGGCACATGGCTGCGCAGCACCAAGCCACGTAGAATTTTCGGGCCATGTCGAAGGTCTGCACTCTTTCGGCGCTCGCCGCACGGATTCAGGACGGAGCCGCACTGGGTTTAGGCGGCGTGTTCCTGCATCGCGGTCCGTTCGCGCTCGTGCGCGAGCTCGCGAGACAGAAACGTCGCGATCTCGAGATCATCAAACCGTCTCCCGGCTACGACCTCGATTTGCTGTGCAGAGCGGGCGCCGTGCGCCGCGTGCGTGCGGGCATCGTCGCGATGGAAGGCAACTTCGGGCTCGCGCGCTGGTATCGCAAAGCCATCGAGCAGGGCGAGGCGGCGCTCGAAGAGCACGCCTGAATGACACTCGTCGCGGGGCTGCGTGCAGCCTCTTACGGAGTTCCCTTCCAGCCGGTGGGCGGCGTGCACGGAAGCGATCTCGCGCAACTCAATGGGTGGCACACCGTGCGAGATCCGTATGGCTCAGGGAAGGACGTCTACGTGATTCCCGCGATCGCGCCCGACGTCGCCGTCATTCACGTGGCGGAAGCGGATGAAGACGGTAATGCCCGCGTCTACGGCTCACCGTTCTGGGACCATCCGCTCACGCGCGCCGCGAAACGCGTTCTCGTCACGGCGGAACGGCTGGTGCCGACGGACGTGTTGCGCGCGCAGCCGGAACTCACGCTCGTGCCGGGATTCATGGTCGAGGCGCTCGCGATCGTTCCGCGCGGTGGATGGCCGGGCTCCATGCATCCGTACTACGAGATCGATTACCCGGCCGTGGAGGCCTACATGAAAGACGAGCCGGGCGTCCTGGACGCCCATCTTGCCGCGGCGCCCGAGATGGCGGGCGATGCGTGTGTGCGGAGCGCATGAGCATGGCCTTTCGTCACGACGCGCGGATGCGTTAGATTAGAACTCGGCTGCACGCGCCACGGATGTCCTGGACGCCCTTCTCCTACATCGTCGTCAATCTCGCACGCCAGATTCGTCCCGGCGAGGTCGTATTCAGCGGCGTGAATTCGACGCTCCCGATGCTCGCGTGTCTGCTCGCGAAGCGGGCCTACGACTTCGCGTTCACCTACATCAACGTGGCGGGCGGCGTGGAACCGCAGCCCACGACCGTTCCACTCTCGAGCAGCGATCCCGCGATCGTGGCAGGCTCGCCGGCGATCTTCGCCAATCCGGACTTCTATGACTTGTGCACCCGCGGGGGGCTCGACGTGGTCTATCTCGGCTGCGCACAAATCGACGCCGAAGGTCGCACGAACGTCTCGACCATCGGGCCATGGACGCAGCCGAAGGTGCGTCTGCCGGGCGGCGGCGGTGCGGCGGTCATGATGCCGACCGCGAAGCGCGTCGTAACGTGGAGGACCGAACACTCGCCGCGCACGTTGGTGGACAAGCTGGACTTCGTCACCGCGTCGGGAAACCTGGCCACGCTCGTGACGCCGCTCGCTGTCTTTCAGCGCGACACGGCGGCGGGCAGCCGTTTTCGTCTGGAATCGCGAAATCCAGTGGTCGAGGTGAACGAAATCGTGCAGCGGACCGGTTTCGCCTTCGATCACGCGGACGTGCAGATCACGCCGCAACTCACTGCGGTAGAAAGCGATGCGCTGTCCGCCCTCGATGCCGACGGGCGCTTCAGCCGGGTGTAAGGCGCGACGCGGCCCGCCTCCCCTACCCCCACCTTCTGTCTTAACGTCGTACAAGCCCGCTGCTCCGCAGCCCCCCTCGTTCTGCTCTGAGCCTCGTACAGCTTGACGAGAGTGCTAAACGTCGCCGGAATTCTTCGTTCGCGGGGGCCCCGCTGCTCCGCAGCCCCCGCTCACCAATGAGGGGTGGTTCTAATTAACGGGCACCAGCGCGATATTCGCCATCGCCCGATCGAGGAAGTGCGGCTCGTAGCCGTGCTTGCGCGCATCGTCCAGGCAATCGAAAAATAGCTCGAAACATCGCTTCGACTTCCCGGTTTCACCCAGGGCCGACCACTCCCATATGAAGCCGTTTTCGCTGCCGCTCGAAACGGGATAAATCTCGCAGGGCCGCAACAGGGCCTCGACAGTAAGACCGATGAAGCGTTCTTCTGTGGCACGGTTACTCATAGTGAGCCCCTCCGGGAGCGATACGAGACGCGACGGTTGCCGCGCTGTGACAACTCAGCAACTGCAATAGCAGTGCCCGAAGGAGCCTGCTGCGATCCGAGGTCGTACAATGCGTCGCGTTCACATGGAGAGCCTTGATGGATTTCGAAAACGTTCTCGGCACCGCCACGACGCTGCTCACCGCGTTCGGCCTGAAGATCCTGGGCGCGATCGCCGCGTGGATCGTCGTGCGCTACTTCATCAAGCTCGCCGTGCGGCTGCTTGCGGCCGCGATGGGGCGGCAGCGGCTCGACCCGACGATCACCCGCTACGCCGGCAACGTAGTGAACGTGGGACTCACCATCGCGCTCGTCATTGCGTTGATGGGTTATTTCGGCTTCGAGACGACGTCGTTTGCCGCGCTCGTCGCCGGCCTCGGCGTGGCGATCGGCGCCGCCTGGGCGGGTTTGCTCGCAAACTTTGCCGCCGGCGCGTTCCTGGTCGTGCTGCGGCCTTTCAGGGTGGGCGACCATATCAGGGCCGCGGGCGTCGAGGGCACTGTCAAGGAGATCGGCCTTTTCGCGACGACGATCATGATGCCCGACCATGTGACGGCCTTCGTCGGGAACAACAAGATCTTCGCCGACAACATCCAGAACTTCTCCGTGCATCCGTACCGCCGTGTCGACCGCACCGCCCAGATCGCGCACACCGTCGATATCAACGATGCGATCACGCGCCTGAAGGATGCGATCGCGCGCATTCCGAACGTGCAGACGACGCCGCCGCCCGAAGTCGAAGTCGTCGAGATCACCACGCGCGGGCCCCAGCTTGCCGTGCGCGCATACACGCACACGAATCATTACTGGCAGGTGTATTTCGATACGACGCGCGCTATCTGCGATACGCCTGCGTACGGCCGGCTATCCCCTGCCCGCTGAGCAGGGTCCGATACCGTCCGCGGCTCCGGCGATAACCTCGCCGTCGCGTCAGGATCGCAGACCTAGCACGTCTGTTCGTGGTGTGACCTGTCTTGCGCACAACCCTGACGTTCGTCATCACTGCACATAGCCCGAGACGCACACGATGGACTTCACCCTTCCCGAAGAACTGCGCATGCTGCGCGATACCGTCGCGCGCTTCGTGCGCGAAGAGCTGATCCCGCTCGAGCCGACGGTCATCCGGCGCGAAGCCGAGCGCGGGCTCACGGATGCGCCGCTCATTCCGCCCGAAGCGGAGGAAAAGCTCGCCCGCAAAGCGAAGGAGATCGGTCTCTACGGAATCGATGTGCCCGGAGGAGTACGGCGGCCAGGATCTCGGCATGCTCGCGAAGGCGGTCGTGATCGAGGAGCTGAAGTACAGCATCGTCCCGTTCATCCTGCCGCCCGACAGTCCGAATCTGTGGATGCTCAAGGAGACGTGCAAAGGCGAGCAGATCGCGAAGTACCTGATCCCGTACGCGAACGGCGAGAAGAAAAGCGCGATCGCCATCACCGAGCCCTCCGCCGGATCGGACCCCGCCAACATCCAGACGCGCGCCGAGTACCGGAACGGCAAATGGATCCTCAACGGGCAGAAGATCTTCATCAGCGGCGCGCGCTCCGCGGACTTCATGATCCTGATGGCCGTGACCGATCGCGCGAAGCGCGCACGCGGCGGCATCACGGCGTTCCTCATCGACAAAGGGACGGCGGGCGTCACGATGCCGTCCGTCTTCAACACGATGGGCGAGCACGCGCCGTATGCGGTGTATCTGGACAACGTCGAGTTGGCCGAGAGCCAAGTGCTCGGCGAGATCGGCGGCGGATTCGCACCCATGCAGAACCGGCTCGGCGTGCGGCGCATGGAGATCGCGTGCCGCGCCCTGGGCTACGCGCGCCGCTGCATGGATCTCATGATCCCGCAGGCGCGGGAGCGCAAGACCTTCGGCGTGCCGCTCGCCGATCGCCAGCAGGTGCAGTGGTGGCTTGCGGACAGCTTCCAGGAGATGGAGATGGTGCGCTGGATCACCTGGCGGCTCGCGTGGAAGATGGATAGCGGTGCGACCGACTGGCGGCGCGATGCGGCCATGGTGAAGCTGCAGGGAAGCGAAATGGTCGGCCGCATCGTCGATCGTGCGATCCAGCTTTTCGGCGGGATGGGTGTCAGCAAGGATCTGCCGCTCGAATACATGGCGCGCGCCTGTCGCGTCTGGCGCATCTTCGAAGGACCGAGCGAAGTGCATCGCTGGTTCATCGCGCGCGATCTCCTGCGCAACGGGATGCCGACTGAACAGTGAACAAAAAAGGGGACGGGCCACGTTCTTCTCGGCGAGAACGCGCTGTTCAGGCGAACGCAAAAACGGGGTCGGTAGCCGTTTCCCGGCTCCCTCCCCTACCGGTCCTTCCCCCTATTTCCCTATTCCCCCGCCAGGGTCTGCCGCTGATAGAGCGCCGGGAACAGGCGCTTCCACCACGCGACGATCAGCAGCGTGCCCAAGCCGCCGACCACGACCGCGGGCACCGTGCCGATCAATGCCGCGGTCACGCCCGACTGAAACTGCCCGAGCTGATTCGACGTGCTCGTCGACAGCGAGAATACAGCGCTCACCCGCCCGCGCATCTCGTCGGGCGTATCGAGCTGCGCGAGCGATACGCGGATCACGACGCTCACCATGTCCGCCGCGCCCATGACGATCAGCGCGACGAGCGACAGCGGAAACCACGTCGAGACGCCGAACACGGTCGTCGCGGCTCCGAATACCGCGACGGAGATGAACATCGTGCGGCCGACATGACGCCGCAGCGGCATCCAGATGAGTATGACCGACGCGATCAGGGCACCAACGGCGGGTGCGGAGCGCAATATGCCGAGGCCGTCCGGGCCCATGTGCAGGATGTCGCGCGCATAGATCGGGAGCAGCGCGGTTGCGCCGCCGATCAGCGTCGCGAAAAGGTCCAGCGAAATCGCGCCTAGCACGTCGGGTGTGCGACGGATGTAGGCCATGCCGGCGAACATGGTCGACAGGCGCGGCGGCTCGCGGTGGACCGTCGGCGCCGGTGTGCGTACCAGCGTGAACAGCACGCCCGCCACGATGAAGAGCACGGCCGAAATCCCGTACACGTATCCGGGACCCAGAATGTAGACGAGTCCCCCGATCGCGGGACCGCCGATCACGCCGGCCTTCTTGGACGCGTTTGACCAGGCGAGCGCCTGCGCGAGCATGTCGCGACCGACCAGTGAGGGAAGGAGTGCGCGCACGCTCGGCGACTGGAAGGCCTGCGCCGTACCGATGCAGAACGATCCCGCGTAGATGAGGAGGGGCGTGAGCGTGCCGGTGATGCTCGCAACGGCATAGCCCGCCGCGACAGCGAGCTGAATGGCCTGCGCGACGAGAGCGACACGACGCCGGTCGTACACATCGGCGACGTGACCGGCAAGGAGCACGAACAGGAAGTACGGCGTCACCTGCACCAGCCCGATCAGGCCCAGATTGAGCGCGCTGTCGGTGAGCTGGTACATCTGCCACGACACGGCCACGACGAGCATCTGGTAAGCGACGACGGTGGCGGTCTCCCCCAGCCAGTATCGCCTGAACGAACTGTTCCTCAGAAGAGACACGCTCATGGGCGATATGTAGCAGAGCGTTCGCACGCTCCGCAACGCGCCGCGCACTTTTCAGGACGGCGTGTGCCGGCCTCAACCCGCGAACGGCACGTGCCTCGCAAGCGCGGAATTCGAGACGACGGGCCGCAATTGCACTGCGTTGTGGCGCCGCAGCCGCGGCGATAACATACGCGACCGGATTCGGCTTCGGGCCGATCCTTACGGTTAAGAGCTCGACGTCCAATCGGCTGGTGAAGCGAGGAGGAAGATCAATGGCAGCGAACACAATCGACACGCTCTTTCATTTCTCGTTCGCGGTGAGCGACCTCGAACGCGCGCGGCGGTTTTACGGAGAGTTGCTCGGCTGTCCCGAAGGCCGGAAGCTCCCGGGGCGCGCGGACTTCAATTTCTTCGGCCACCACATCGTCGCGCATCTCTCGCCGGATGATGTCGTGGGGGAGAAAGGCTCGAAGCTCGCATGCAGGCGGCGGCACGCCGCTGCGTCACTTCGGCGTCGTCTTGCCGCTGGAGAAATTCGAGGCGGCGGCGAAGCGGCTCACCGAGGCCGGTGCCGAGTTCATCATGAAGCCCGAGACGCGACAGGCGGGCACGGTGCGCGAGCAGATGCTCATGACGTGCCGCGACGGCTGTGGCAACGCCGTCGAGTTCAAGGGGCTGCGCAATGTGACGGACGTCTACGCGGGCGACTGAAGGGGACGGCGCTCGCCTGAAGGCTCGGGCCTCGCGGCTTGTTTCTGCACTAAGCCTCGTACGCTCGGATGGAAATACTAATCGGCGCCTGAAATTTACGTTCGCGGCGACAGCCTGTTCCAGGCGCGCCGCTCACCGACACGGGGTGGTTCTTCCTAAACTAGTTCGCCTTGATTCCCGCGCTCTTGATCAACTTCGCCCAGCGGCTTACGTCCTCCTCGGTGTAGCGCTTCAATTCCTCGGGCGTCATGATCGTCGGCTCGAGGCCCTGCGCTTCGAGCTTTTCGCGCGTATCGGCATCCTTCAGCACCTTTTCGACCTCGCCGTTGAGGCGCTTGATGATCGCGGACGGCGTGCGCGCGGGCGCAAACAGGCCATACCAGGTGATGAGCTCGAAGCCGGGCACCGTCTCGGCGATGACGGGCGTGTCCGGGATCACGGCCGAGCGCTTCGTGCCGCCGGTGCCGACAAGTCGCAGGCGCCCCGCTTTCACGTGCGCGAGCACCGTCGGCATGCTGCTGAACATGAGGTGCACCTGGCCGGCAATGAGATCGGTCATCGCGGGCGCCGTGCCTTTATACGGCACATGCACGATCTTCGTGCCCGAGAGCGCCTGCAGAAGCTCGCCGCCCAGATGCGGCGATGTCCCCGTCCCGACGGACGCGAAGTTGAGCGATCCCGGCTTCGCCTTCGCGAGCGCGACGAGCTCGCGCACGTTGTTCGCCGGCACCGACGGATGCACAACCAGCACCTGCGGGCTCTGCACGAGCATCGCGACCGGTGCGAAATCCTTCAGCGGATCGTACGGCACCTTGGGCAGGATGAGCGGCGCGAGAAACGTACCGCCGCCGGTGCCGAACAGAATCGAGTAGCCGTCGGGCGCCGCGCGCGCGATCAACTCACTGCCGATGATCGTGCCGGCACCGGGCCGGTTGTCGACGACGACCTGCTGGCCGACGTTCGCCGAGAGTTTCTGTCCGACGAGCCGTCCGACGAAATCCGTCGGACCGCCCGCCGGATAGGGGACGATGAGGCGAATCGGCCTCGCCGGATAGGTCTGCGCGAAAACGGAGCCCGCGAGGAGCACAGCGAAAACGATGAAGAGCGCACGCATGGGGTTCCCCCGAAGACAAAACAGGGCCAGTGTAACTTCTCGCCTCGATCGACTTACACTGACCCGACCTCTTACGCGGCGAGCGCGCCGTTCTGGTAGTCGCGGATCGCTTGCTCGATTTCCTCGCGGGTGTTCATGACGAACGGTCCGTACTGGACGACCGGCTCGCCGATCGATTTGCCGGCCAGCAGGAGAAAACGCCCGCCCTTCTCCTCCGGCTTTCACGCGAATCTCGTCGCCCGCCGAAAGCAGCCCGGCACTGTGGGTGGCAAGCGCGCGTTCCGCACCCGCCGGCCCGACCACGACATCGCCTTCGAACACGTACACGAACGCGTTGTGGTTCGCATCCACCGTCTGCCCGAATGCCGCGCCTGCCGGCAACTCGACGTCGAGATACAGCGGATCCGTCGTGAGCCCGCCGATCGGTCCGGCGACCTCCGCGCCATTCCCGCGCGCCGTGCCTGCGATCACCTTCACGCGGCCGCCGTCCTGCAGTTCGAGCGCCGGGATCTCCGAAGGATCGATGTCGCGATAGCTCGCGGGCTTCATCTTCTCCTTCGCGGGCAGGTTGATCCAGAGCTGGAAACCGCGCATGCGACCTTCGAGCTGCTGCGGCATCTCGGAATGGATGATGCCGCGCCCGGCCGTCATCCACTGCACGCCGCCGCTCTTCAAGTCGCCGCGATGACCGAGATGGTCCTCATGCAGCATATGGCCGTCGAGCAGATACGTGACCGTCTCGAAGCCGCGATGCGGATGCGCCGGGAAGCCCGCGATGTAATCGCCGGGGTTCTCCGACGAGAACTCATCCAGCATGAGGAACGGATCGTGCCGCAGGCCCACGCCGCTGCCGAGACTGCGGCGCAGCTTCACGCCAGCGCCATCGGATGTCGGCACCGAGCGGATCACTTGCTTCAATGTGCGTGTCGTCATGATGCTCTCCAGTGAAGTCGCGCCGCGCTCAGGCGGCGATCGCGAGCGGTTCTCGCACGAGGTTTTCGACGGCCCGGCGGGCGCGTGCAAGCGACGCCGCCTTTGTCTCCGCGCTGATCGCGAGACCTTCCGCATACACGAACTCGACGTCCGTCAAGCCGAGGAATGCGAGGAACTGGCGGACATATGGAGTCTGACTATCCAGCGCCGTGCCCGCGTACTGGCCGCCGCGTGCCGCGAAGACGTAAGTCTTCTTGCCCGTCAGGAGGCCGACCGCACCCTGCGGCATGTAGCGGAACGTCACACCCGCGCGCGCCACGTGGTCGAAATAGGCTTTGAGCGTCGAAGGCATGCCGAAGTTGTAGAACGGCAGTCCGAGCGCAATCACGTCGGCCTCTTTGAGTTCCCGCACCAGCGCGTCCGAATAATCGATGACGGCTTGCTGCTCCGCCGTGCGCGCCTCGGGCTTGGAGAGAAAGGCGCCGAAGCGCTCCGCGGTCAGATGCGGCACCGGGTCGGCGGCGAGATCGCGCACGATGACGCGCCCGCTCGGCTCCCCTCAACCTTCGTCAGAGGGGTTGTAGTGTGAACCAGTCCCGCTGACAGCTTCCCCGGTCCTTGATTTGCCGGCTGTGTGTGCTGGTTTGATGATAAACCGGCTGCTGCTCTTTCACTACAGCAATACGTACTTGTTCAAAGTAGGTTAACGATGCATAACAATCCCCCCACACACACACACACACACACACACACACACACACACACACACACACACACACACACACACACACACACACACACACACACACACCGCCATTTGAACGCGTGCCGCTGGCCGGTGGGCTGGGCGGCGCGGCCGCGTTCGGCGCGGCCGGCCTCGCGACGGGCGCGCCGCCGCTGCTCGCCGGGCTCGCGCTCGCGCCCGCGGGCCTCGCGTGGGCCGCCGTGCGGCTGGCTCGGCGAAGCGGCGGATGCCACTCGTCCTCCCGCTCCACGCCGCCGCGCGCGCCGTCCTCGAGGCCTACCGCGAACTCGGCGAGATGTCCGACGAGGCGGCCGCCTCCCTGCGGATCGAACCGCGCGCCGCGGGCTACCTGCGCTGTGAGCTGGCGGCGGCGACGCCGGAGGAAGGGCGGCGCTTCGCGGCCGCGCTCGACGAGCTCGTGAGCGTCTCCGACGCGCCGCGCTACCTGGTGTCGCGCCCGCTCGCCGACCCGCGGCGCGGCGCGCTCGGGCTGCTCGGGCGCGTGCTCACGCGGCGCCCGCCGTTCGACGAGCGCCTGCACCCCGTGCCCGCCGACCTCGCGCGGCGCAAGGAGCGCGCCGAGGCGTTCGCGCGCGCCTGGCGGCGGCATCTCGGCCCGGGGCGGCTCGTCTTCACGCAGCGCAGCGAAGAGGGCCGCGAGGCGCGCGCCGAGGCGGCCTCGGCCGACGGCGGTTACGAGACGGTCGTGCGCGACGTGTGGGTGTGAGGCGCTACGCGCGGCGGTCTGGATCAGCGCGTCCTGGGCCGCGTCCTCGCGGTCCTGCGCTGCGCGATACGCCCCGTAAGCGTCGGGCCCCGGTGCCGCGCGCCACGCCGCCAGCGCCGCCGCCGCCTCCTCGGCCGCGTCGCGCCACGCCTCGAGCACCGGACTCCACTCCGGCTCGCGGCGGAGCACGATCTCGAACGTGTCGGGCACGTCGTCGAGGAGGATTTTCAGGTCGCTGATGCTCATGGCGCGGGAAAGGGATTCCCGTTCGGACAGTGATGACACCCTCAACTACGCGCCGGACGCGCATCTGGTTGTCATTCGGACCGAGCCGTCACTCAGGCGAACATGGGCAGGCCGGCCGTGGCGTCGGCCAACTCGGCCTCGGCGGCGTTCGAGCGGTCCTCGGCGGCCAGGAAGACCGCGTACGCGTCGCGACCGGGCGCGGAGCACCAGGCGTCGTAGGCGAGGTTCGCCTCGGCGCGCGCGGCGCTCCACAGCACGAACAGCTCCTCCAGCCGACCAGGCATCTGCACGGGCGAACTTCCCACGCCGTGCCGACCTCAAACGTCGGGCCCGTGCTCCTCATCCCGGCGCTCCTTGAGCTTGGCCCACGCGAGCGCACCGACAAGCGCCACGATCGGCGCGAGATAGAGCAGCTGGAACACCCAGTGACCGGCGTGCGCGAATCCCGTCATGCGTCCAATGCCGCCGACAGCAGCAGCAGGCCGAGGCACGTGAAGATCACCATCACCACCAGCATGACAACCTGGGAGCGGATCGCCGCCCCCGCGGACCCGTAGACCTCGAGCGAGCGGTCGTGGGCCAGCACGAGCGCCCCGACGTGGCCGACGACGAGCGCGCCGACCTGCACGTACCAGATCGCGGTGGCCGAGACGATGCCGTAGTCGATGCCGCTGCCCGCGCCGCCGAACAGGTCCGATCCGTTCCCGAGCGGATCGCTGGCGAGCCGCCACAGGTCCTGGCCGTTGTAGGCGAGCAGCGAGAAGTAGTGGGCGACGAGGTAGCCCGCCGCGATCGGGATCAGCGTGTGCGCGAACGCGCGCGCAAGGCCGCGCCGGCTCGGCATCTCCGGCGGCCGGCCCATGCCCACCATCCCCAGCGCCCAGATCGCTCCCACGATCGCGATCGCGCCGACGAGCCCGATCACGAATGCCAGCTCCAGCGCCGAGCCGATCGGAAGGCCGAGCGAGCGGAACGCACTCTGCAGCTCGCGCGCGATGTCGTTGAACAGCGCACCCTCCTTCGCCCCGTCGAACGCGGTCGAGCCGACCGAGATGACGAGCAGCACGACGGTGCCCGCGACGGGCGCAAGCCGCGCCGCGCCCGTGCCCGGAACGCGCACACGACGCGGCCGTCGTCGCCGCGGCCCAGCGGGGCGAGCGAGCCGATCAGCCCGAACAGGACCCCGAAGGCGTCCGCGTTGCGCACCCACGGCTCGACGCCGTACAGGCTCATGCCGACCAGCATCACGACCAGGTAGACGAGCATCAGGATGGCGAGCGGCCCGGGATCGGTGCCCTTGGCCCAGGCGAGCTCGCAGATCGCGAACGCGAACAGGCCGGCGGCGGCGGGCAGCCGGCCGAGGCGCTCCGGGTACTCGATCGGCTCCGGCAGCGCGTCGCGCGCCGTGCGCGCCGCCACCCAGCCGGCCGCGCGCCCGATCGCCCGCCACGGGTTGAAGAGCCGGAACACGTCCCCGAGCAGCAGCGACGCGACCGGCACGCCGACCCAGACGCCGACGTAGACCGCGGTCGGCGCGAGGTTCTGGCTCTGCGCGCCGGTGCCGAAGAGGCCGGCGTAGACGACGACGAAGAACGACGAACACGCCGATCGCCCCGCACAGCACCTCGAGCACACGCGGGAACGGGAACAGCGTGCGCTGGGGAAGCGCGGCGAGCCGCGGGCGCGACCAGCCGAGCGCCAGCGCGACGAACGACACGACGAGCACGGCCGCCGCGGCGGCCGCGAACAGCGTTTCGGGGATGGGAAGGTCGGCGCGCCCGACGATCCCGTGCGCGAAGAGAAGCACGCGCCGAGTCTAGAAACGAGAACGGCCCCGCTGCCGCGGGGCCGTTCGGACTCAGGTGCACGCTAGGGACTCTAGGAGCACTTGGCGTCGGCCGTGTCCGACGCCGAGAGAGCCGCCGGCGGGTTCGGATTGCCGACATAGTCGACCTTCACGCCGATCGCGTGCTTCTTGGACTTGCAGGCGTTGGACGAGACCAGCGCCTTCGAGCCCTTCTTCTTCGACAGCGTCGCCGTCAGGTCGGTGAGCGACGAGTACGTGCCAGCGGGCAGCTGCAGGTTGGCTGCCGGGCTCGCGGTCCGGGATCTCGATCGTCATCTTGCGGCCGCTGATCTTGCCGTGGAGCACCGCGTTCGCCGACCCCGAGAGGACGAAGCGCATCTCGCCCTTGCTGATCACCGGAACGACCTTGAACGTCAGCGGCGCCGGGGTCGGCGAGAACGGGTTGAGGTCGGCGTGGGCCTCGCCCGTGCCGGCGATCGAGGACTTGCAGACGTTCACGTCGTTGATCAGAGCGTCGTCGGTCGCCGTGCACTGCGTCAGGCCGCTGAGGCTGAGCTTGAGCGAGCTCGGGAACGTGATCGTGATCTTGCTCGCGGTCGCCTTGGCCGCCCTGTCGCTCTTGACGACGAGCTTGAGCTTCTCGGACTTCGGCTTGGACTTCGTGCCGGCCTTGGTCGGCGAGACAGTCGCCGTCGCGTCGACGGACGGAGCGGGCGTCTGGGCATGAGCGACGGTGGCAGTGCTGAGGGCGAGCGTCGCCACACCGGCGACGAGGAAGGTCTTACGCAAGGACTGTCTCCTGTATGAGGCTTGATTCTGGACGTGGGGCGCAAGCGAGCCGCACCGCGCCGCGGGACTGCTACCAACAACACGTCAAGAGCCAAAAGGTTTCGCTGCTAGCGTCGCGGTTCGCCGATGCGTGCCGGCAGCCCCAGCATCTCCGCTCCGCCGTTCCCGCGCAACCTACCGTGGGTCAACGTGGCCACATTACGTATGGACCAGCAGCGCGGAAGGGCCGTGCTCGTCGAATTCTGGGACTTCTGCCGGGTCAACTCGCTGCGCACGCTGCCGTACCTGAAGGCGTGGCATGAGCGCTACGCGGACGCCGGCCTGCGGATCGTCGGCGTGCACACCGGCGGCTTCGAGCCCGCCCGCGTCGAGGCGAACGTGCGGCGCGCGGTGGAGCGGCTGGAGATCCCGTGGCCGGTGGCGATCGACACCGATCTCGAGGTCTGGGACATCTACGGCAACAAGGGCTGGCCGGCGCGCTACCTCTGGGATCCCGATCTGTCGCTCTACTCGATGCACTACGGCGAGGGCGCCTACGAGGAGACCGAACGCGAGATCCAGGCGCTGCTCGACGTCGAGCGCGAGCCGCTGCCGCCGCTGCGCCCGGAGGACGCGCCGGACGCGCTGATCGCCGCCCAGACCCAGGACGTCATGGGGCCCTACAGCGGACCGTACGAGGCGGGGGCGGTGTGGGCGGTGGTCGACGGCGCGGGCGAGCTGCGTGTCAACGGCCGCGCGCTCGAGGTCACCGAGCCCGGCTGCGTGGCGCTCGTCGAGCACGGCCGCCACACGGCCGCGGAGCTCACGCTCGAGCCCGGCCCGGGCGTCGTCGTGCACGCCACCTGCTTCACGCCGGGCGTCGCTTCCTAAAGGGGCCTGGCCCCTTTAAGTTCGTCGTGGCCGCGGTCGCCGAGCAGGCGCACGAGCCGCGGCGGGCCTGTGTCCTCGACGATCACCGCGGTGCCCGGGCCAGTACGGCGAGCCGTTCGGCTGGGGCGTGAGGAAGTGCGGCTGGTAGGTCCAGGAGCCCGTGTTGACGATCCGCGCGCCGGTCGACGCCGTCCACTCTTGCGGGTCGTCGTTCGGCCACGGGCCCGAGCGGTGCGAGTGGCCCCAGATCACGTGCCCGGCATGCAGGTCGAGCCGCGCGAGCACCTCGCGGAAGCCCTGCAGGTAGCCGCGGCGCAGCGCCGCCGGCGACAGGCTCGGCTGCAGCGGGCCGAGCCCGGCGCGTTGAGCGCGGCGACCGCCGCCCGGTAGCCCGTGTGCAGCGCCAGCGAGCGCGGCGAGCGCCCCGAGGTGAGCGCTCGGTAGGACCGCGACGACGCGCCGCCGCCCTTGCTGATCAGCGTGTGGCCCGAGCGCTGCGTGAGCGCGTGCAGCCAGGCGTAGAGCGGCGAGAGCACCGCCTCGTAGTCGTCGGGGGTCGCGCCGCGCTCGGGCAGCCGCGCCGACCCAGCGGGCCATCGCCCCGGCGGCGATCCGCTCGAACGTCGGGACGGTGGCGTGGACGTCGGAGTAATGCCCGTGGATCGCGTAGACGTCGTCGCGCAGCCAGATCCCGGGTAGGCGAGCTCCACCCGCGCGGGCTGAGCGGCCTCGGCGAGCCGACGCGCGAGCGGCCCCGCGTCGGCGGGCGGGAAGCGCTGCTCGAGCCCGAGGAAGCCGACCGGCTCGCTCTGCAGGCGAGCGTCGATCCAGCCCGCGGCGAGCCCGTGGTCGTGGTTGCCCGAGAGGACGATCAGCTCGCGGTCGGCACCGAGCACGCGGCCGATCTCGGCGAAGAACGGCGTCGCGATCTCGACCGCGTCGCGGTGCGCGGCCTCGCGCAGCTCGAGCCCGTCGCCGAGGATCACCAGGCGGTCGACGCCGTCGAGCGCCTCGAGCAGCGGCTCGCGCAGGTCGGCTCGGCGCAGAAGGTCGTTCCCCTCCGCCTTGCCGAGGTGCAGGTCCGAGATGACGAGCGTCCGCATCGCGCGCCTAGTCTGCCCGGCCATGCCGCCGCTGGACGGGATCCTCGTCGCCGACTTCTCGCGCGTGCTCGCCGGCCCGCTGGCGGCGATGCTGCTCGGCGACCTCGGCGCCGACGTCATCAAGGTCGAGCGGCCCGACGGCGGCGACGACACGCGCGCCTGGGGGCCGCCGTGGCGCGACGGCGAGACCACCTACTACCTCGGCCTGAACCGCAACAAGCGCTCGATCGCGCTCGACCTCAAGGACGAGGACGACCGCGCCCTGGCGCGCACGCTGGCCGAGCGCGCCGACGTGCTGATCGAGTCCTTCCGGCCCGGGCTGATCGGCTCGTTCGGCCTCGACGGCGACACGCTGCGCGCGGTCAACCCCGGCCTGGTCTCCTGCTCGGTGACGGCGTTCGGGAGCTCCGAGGCCGCGCGCCGGCCTGCCCGGCTACGACTTCCTCCTGCAGGCCATGGGCGGGCTGATGTCGGTCACCGGCGAGCCCGACGGCCGCCCGCTGAAGGCCGGGACGGCCGTCGTCGACCTCGTCTGCGGGCTGCTGGCGGCCAACGGCATCCAGGCCGCGCTGGTCGAGCGCGCGCGGACGGGCGCGGGCCGCCACGTCGAGGTCTCGCTGATGGACTCGGCGCTGACGCTGCCTGCTCAACCAGGGCACGGCGTGGGTCGCCGCGGGCGTGCACGGCCAGCCGGCGCGGCAACCGCCACCCGAGCATCGTGCCCTACGAGACGTACGAGACCGCCGACCGCCCGCTGGCGATCGCGGTCGGCAACGAGCGCATCTTCGCGCGGCTGTGCGACGCGCTCGGCCTCGGTCGGCTGCCCGGCGACGAGCGCTTCGCGTCCAACGAGGCGCGCGTCGCGCACGCCGACGAGCTCGCCGAGGCGTTCGAGGCGGTGCTGCGCGACGCGAGCCGCCGAGCACTGGCTGGCGATCCTGCGCGAGGCCAAGGTCCCCGCCGGCCCGATCAACGAGGTCGACGAGGCCTTCGGGCTCGCGGAGGAGCTCGGCATGGAGCCCGTCGAGGAGCTCGACGGCCTCCCGCTCATCCGGCCGCCGCTGCGGATCGACGGGGCACGCCCGCCGATCCGCCGGCCGCCGCCGCGCCTGGACGAGCACGGCGGCGATCTCCGGAGCTGGCTGCAGAACTAGTCGTGGGATCGCTGAGCTGGGCGAGGACGAGCCCGTAGGTACCGGAAACCGTAGTCGCGCGGAGGGCGAACCCCATGGTCGGACGCCTGCTGACGCCCCCGCGCGCCGGGCGTCGCGGTGACAGCCTGACTGCCATGACTCCGACTTCGACTTCGACTCTCACCGGCGGCCGGCTCACGGCGATCATCGTCGGCGCCACGATCGCCACGCTGGGCATGATGGCGCTCGTCTCCGGCGCCGCCTTCTCCTGGATCGACGGCAAGAAGGACGCCGACGGCTACTTCACCACCGACAGCGAGCGCTTCGCGACCGGAACCTATGCACTCGCGACGGAGAACCTCGACATCGACGACGGCGTGCCCGGCGGCAACGACCCGTACGGCAAGGTCCGCTTCAAGGTCCGCTCCGACGGCGGCGCGCCCGTCTTCGTCGGCATCGCGCGCTCCGGCGACGTCGATCGCTACCTCGGCGCCTCGGCCCACGCGACGCTCACCGACCTCGAGGTCGACCCCTTCCGCGCCGACTACCGCACGAGCGGGGGCGACCGGCGGCCGGCGGCTCCGGCCTCCCAGCCGATCTGGGAGACGTCCGCGAACGGCAGCGGGACCCAGACGCTGACCTGGGAGGTCGAGGACGGCGACTGGTCGGTCGTCGTGATGAACGCCGACGGCTCCCCGGGCGTGTCCACCGCGATCAGCGTCGGCGCCGACGCGCCGATCGTCGGCGACCTCGCCACGGCGTTCCTGATCGCCGGAATCGTGGGGATCGTCGGCGGCGGCGGCACGATGGCCGCCGGCGCGATCAGCCCTCGGCGGCGGCGGCAGTCATCGCTTGCCGGATCTGCTTCGGCAGCATGAACCGGACGTCCTCGCGCATGACCTCGAACTCCTCGACGTCCGTGGTCCCGCGCGCGCGGAAGTAGTCGACCAGCGCTTGCACCAACTCCTCGGGCGCGCTCGCGCCCGAGGAGATGCCCACGACGCGGGCACCCTCGAGCCACTCCTCGCGGACCTGATCCGCGCCGTCGATGAGGTGCGCGGCGGCGCCGTGGTCGCGCGCCACGTCCACGAGGCGGTTGGAGTTCGAGGAGTTCTTGGAGCCGATCACGAGCACGAGGTCGCAGTGCGCGGCCATCTGCTTGACCGCCGCCTGGCGGTTGGTGGTCGCGTAACAGATGTCGTCCGTGCGCGGCCCGACGATGTGCGGGAAGCGCTCGCGCAGGCGGGCGATGATCGAGCCCGTCTCGTCGACCGACAGCGTGGTCTGGGAGATGTAGGCGAGCTTGCGCTCGTCCTCGACCTCGAGGACGGCGACGTCCTCCTCGGACTGCACGAGCACGATGCTGTCGGGCGCCTCGCCCATCGTGCCCTCGACCTCCTCGTGGCCGGCGTGACCGATCAGCACGATCGTGTAGCCCTCGGCGGCGAACTTCAGCGCCTCGCGGTGGACCTTGGTCACCAGCGGGCACGTGGCGTCGATCGTTCGCAGCTGCCGGCGCTCGGCGTCGGCGTGGACCGCCGGCGAGACGCCGTGGGCGGAGAAGACCGTGAGGGCGCCCTCGGGGATCGTGTCCTCGAGCTCGTCGACGAAGATGGCGCCGCGGGCGCGCAGCGTCTCGACGACGTGCTTGTTGTGGACGATCTCCTTGCGCACGTAAACCGGCGCGCCGTGGAGCTCGAGCGCCCGCTCGACGGTCTGGACCGCGCGGTCGACGCCCGCGCAGTAACCGCGCGGCGCGGCGAGCAGGAGCTTCTCGGGAGCGTGCAGCTTCCGGTCGTATGGTAGACGCCGCCATGCTCGAACGCGTCTTGCGCCACGCCGAGGCGTTCCTGGCCTCGCTGCCCGAGCGCCCGGTCGGGCGTGCCCGTGGACCCGGACGAGCTGCGTGCGGCGCTGGCGATGCCAGTTGCCCGACGACGGCGTCCCGCCCGAGCAGGTCATCGACGAGCTCGTGGCCGCAGTCGACCCGGGTCTGGTGGCGAGCCCCGGCCCGCGCTACTTCGGCTTCGTCACCGGCGGCGCGCTGCCGGCCGCGCTGGCCGCCGAGTGGCTGACCGCGGCCTGGGACCAGAACGGCTTCAGCTATGTCTCCTCGCCCGCCGCCTCGGTGGTCGAGGAGGTCGCCGAGGGCTGGGTGCTCGACCTGCTCGGGCTCCCCGCGGAGGCGAGCGTCGGGTTCGTGACGGGGGCGCAGATGGCCAACGCGACGTGCCTGGCGGCGGCGCGCGACGACCTGCTGCAGCGGGCCGGCTGGGACGCGGCGCGCGACGGGCTGATCGGCGCGCCGCCGCTCACGGTGCTCGCCGGCGAGGAGGCGCACGCGACGATCTTCACCGCGCTGCGGCTCATCGGGCTCGGGGCCGGGTCCCCGCGACTCGTCGCGGTCGACGCCCAGGGCGCGATGGACCCGCGGGCGCTCGCGCGTGAGCTCGACGGGCCGGCGATCGTCTGCGCCCAGGCCGGCAACGTCAACTCGGGAGCGTTCGATCCGCTCGAGCCGATCGCGGAGGCGTGCCGCGAGGCGGGGGCGTGGCTGCACGTCGACGGCGCGTTCGGGCTGTGGGCCGCTGCCAGCCCTTCGCGGCGGGCGCTCGTCGCCGGCGCCGGCCTCGCCGACTCGTGGGCCACCGACGCCCACAAATGGCTCAACGTCCCCTACGACTGCGGGCTGGCGATCGTCCGCGACCGCGAGGCGCACCAGCGCGCGATGGGCGTCGCCGCCGCGTACCTGATCGAGAGCGACTTCCGCGAGAACTACCACTACACGCCCGAGGCCTCGCGCCGCGCGCGCGGGTTCGCGGTCTACGCCGCCCTGCGCTCGCTGGGCCGGCGAGGGCTGGCGGAGCTCGTCGACCGCTGCTGCGAGCATGCGGCGCTGTTCGCCCGGCTGCTGTCCGAGGGCGGCGCGGAGGTGCTCAACGAGGTCGCTTTGAACCAAGTGCTGGTCGCGTGCGAGCCGTCGGCGATCGCGCGGGTGCAGGCCGACGGGACGTGCTGGGTCGGGGGCACGGTCTGGCGCGGGCGGCCGGCGATGCGGATCTCGGTGTCGGGGTGGTCGACGTCCGAGGACGTGGAGCGGTCCGCGCGCTCGATCCTCGCGCGCGCTCACCGAGCGCCTGCGTGAGGAACCCGAACACGGTCTCCCCGCTCAGGTTCAGCGAGCGCTTGGACACGGCGCTCATGTCGTCGCAGGTCTGGTGCCAGCAGGGGAACGTGAAGTCGATCAGGTCGATCGAGGCACGCCGCGGCGCACGAACGGCGTGTGATCGTCCTGGACGGTGCCCTGCACCTGGTCCGGGAAGGCGGCGCTCGCGCCGACGCGCGCGGCAGCGGAGCGCAGGTCCGCCCACATCTCCGCGTCCGAGGACTGCTCGCGCGGAATCACGAGGTCCTTGTCGGCGATGAAGTCCAGCAGCACGACCTCGCGCAGCGACTTCGCGTGCTTGCGCGCGTACGGCTTGGAGCCGCGCAGGCCGGTGCCGTAGAAGTCGTTGTCATCCGTGGCCTCCTCGCCGTCGAAGGCGATGAAGCGGATCGGCGGCGCGTCCTTCGGCCGCTTGACGCGCTGGAGCCCGCGCGCCAGCTCGAGCAGCGCGGCGGTGCCGCCGGCGCCGTCGTTCGCGCCCACGAAGCCGGGCAGGTCCTTGGTGTCGTAGTGCGCGGCGAGCAGGATCGGCTTGCCCTTGCCGCGGATCTCCCCCACGACGTTGCGCAGGCCGCCGGGCAGGTTCTCGTAGCGCCCGCGGGGAAGCCGCGCCTTGATGTACGCGGCGAGCTTGCGCGAGGTCGCCGAGCCCGCCGGCCGCGGGCCGAGCTTGACCTGGTACTCGAGCATCGCCCAGGCGCGGTCCTCGTCGAAGCGATCGACCTTCGCGGCGACCGTGGCCGTCGCCTCGGCGGTCACGGCCTCCGTCGCCGCCGGGCGCGGCGGCGCCGGATCCGACCCGCCGCCGCAGGCGGCGAGCGCGAGCGCACACGTCAGGGCGGCGATCACGCGCCTAGTCGTTTGAGGTCACCGCCTCGAGCAGGTCCGCGAAGCGCTCGCGCGCGGCGGCGCGGCGTGTCGGGACGTGCTCGGACGGCACGCCATCTGCGGGCGCCTCGTAGCCGCGCAGCACGCGCCGCGCGACGGATTGGCGGTGGACCTCGTCGGCGCCGTCGTAGAGGCGGGCGGCGCGCGCGTAGCGGTACATGGCTTCCAAGGGTAGGTCGGTCGAGTAGCCCAGCGCGCCATGAATCTGCAGCGCGCGGTCGACGACGTCGAACAGCACGTTGGCGCCGTAGAACTTGATCAGCGAGATCTCCGTGCGCGCCGCCGACGCACCCTCGTTGTCCATCTTCCAGGCCGCGTGCAGCGTCATCAGGCGCGCGGCCGGCATCTGCGCCAGCGAGTCCGCGATCCAGTTCTGCACGGTCTGCTTGTCGGCCAGCACGGAGCCGAACGCGTAGCGCGACACCGCGCGCTCGCACAGCATGTCGTAGGCCCGCCGCGAGACGCCGAGCCAGCGCATGCAGTGGTGGATGCGTCCGGGGCCGAGCCGGTGCTGGGCGATCAGGAAGCCCTCGCCCTCGCCGCCGAGCAGCGCGTCGGCCGGCACCCGCACGTCCTCGTAGTAGATCTCGGCGTGGCCGCCGTAGCGGCCGAAGTGCTCCTGCGGGTGCTCCATCGTCGGGATGTCGCGGACGATGTTCACGCCCGGCGTGTCGGCCGGCACGATCAGCATCGACGCGCGCTGGTGCGGCCGCGCGTCGGGATCGGTCACCGCCATCACGATCAGGAAGTCGGCGACGCTTCCATTCGTCGAGAACCACTTGTGGCCGTTGATGACCCAGTCGTCGCCGTCGCGCACGGCGCGTGTCTGCAGCAGCGTGGGGTCGGACCCGGCCGTCTCGGGCTCGGTCATCGAGAAGGCGCTGCGCAGGTCGCCGGCCAGCAGCGGGTGCAGGTAGCGCTCCTTCTGGTCCGGCGTGCCCGCGAGGGCGAGGATCTCCGAGTTGCCCGAGTCCGGCGCCGCGTTGCCGAACACGGCGGGCGCGAACGGCGACGTGCCGAGGATCTCGTGCATCAGCCCCAGCTTGACCTGCCCGAACCCCTGGCCGCCGAGGTCGGGCGGCAGGTGCGCCGCCCACAGCCCGCGCTCCTTCACGCGCTCCTGCAGCGGCGCGATCGCGCGCCGGAACCCCTCCTCCCCGAGCTCGTCGAAGACGGTCTCGATCGGCCAGACCTCCTCGCGCACGAGGTCGCGCATCCAGTCCAGCTGCTCCTGGAACTCAGGGTCGGTGGAGAAGTCCCATGCCATGCGTCGATCATGGCACGGCCGGCCCTCAAGCTCGCGCGGGCTGCCGCCGATCCAGATTCTGTGACATCCCGCGCGCTCGCCCTGCTCGCCGCGTTCGCGAGCCCCGTCTTCATGGTCGCCGCAGTTGCCGGCTGGATCTTCGAGCTGTGGCCCGCGAATTCGGGGACGCTCGGCATCGCCGCGTTCGTCGTCGTCGGCGGTCCCCTGCTGGGGATCGTGCACGTCGCGAGCGCGCGCGAGGACGACGAGACCGAGCCGGCGCCGGCCTTCGTCGCGCGGCCGGCTCCGCCCGCCCGGCTGACCCCGCAGGCCGCACGCGCCAAGGCGTTCCACAACTGGCGCGACTCCGTGCATCCGGCGATCGAGCGCCGCGAGCGCGAGCGCCGCGCCTCGCGCTACATCCGCGGCTGATCACCATGTAAGGCGTGCTTCTCGCCGCCGCCTGTGCCGGCGTCGTGGCCGGCGCGATGCTTCAGGCCGCGACCGGCTTCGGCTTCTCGCTCGTCGCCGCGCCGCTGCTGTTCGCCGCGATCGGCCCCGAGCCGGCCGTCGTGGCGCTGCTCGCCTTGGGCGTCGAGGTCAACCTCCTCACGCTGGCCACCGAGGGCCGGCGCCCGCGACCGCTGTGGCGGGCGACCGCGGTGATGCTCGCGTGGTCTGTGCCGGGGCGCTCGCCGGCGTCGCGGTGCTCCGCTCGCTCCCCCGGTCGCCCTGCAGGTGGCCGTGACGCTCGGCGTGGCCGGCACGCTCGCCGCGCGGCGGGTGCGGCGCGCGCACGTGCCCGCGTGGGCGGCCGGGCTCGCGGCGGGCGCGCTGAGCACAACCACGTCGACCAACGGCCCGCCGCTGCTGCTGCATCTGCTCGGGCGCGGCGCGACGCCCGAGCAGGTGCGCGACACGCTCACGGTGTGCTTCCTCGGGCTCGCCCCGATCGGCGCGGCGGCCCTCTTTCTTCACCGGCGACCCGGAGCTCCCCGACGCCGCGCTGCTGGCCACGCTCGTCCCGGCGGTGGCGCTCGCGCATCTCGTCGGCCGGCGCGCTTTTTCACGGCTCGCGACCGGCGGGCGCTACGAGCCCGTGCTGACCGGCGTGCTGCTCGTGGCGGTCGTGGTCGGGCTGATCGGGGCGGTGGCCTGAACCGTTAGGCTTGGCCGCAGATGGCCCAGGCGCACGGAGACCGGCTTTCAGCCGTCGACGCCTCGTTCCTGGCGCAGGAGCGGGCGAACAGCCACATGCACGTCGGCGCGGTGCTGATCTTCGAGGGTCCGGCGCCGGCCTACGAGGACTTCCTCAACCACACGCGATCGCGGCTGCACCTCGTGCCGCGCTACCGCCACAAGCTCGCCTTCCCGCCGCTCGAGACGGGGCGCCCGATCTGGATCGACGACCCGAGCTTCAACCTCGAGTACCACGTCCGGCACACCGCGCTGCCGCAGCCCGGCTCGGAGGATCAGCTGCGCGCGCTCGCCGCGCGCATCCACTCGCAGCGGCTGGACCGCGCGAAGCCGCTGTGGGAGACGTGGCTCGTCCAGGGCCTCGAGCGCGGCCGCTTCGCGCTGATCTCGAAGTCCCACCACGCGCTCGTCGACGGCATCTCGGGCGTCGACCTGATGACCGTGCTCTTCGACGCGACGCCGGTCCCCCAGCAGGCGCCGCACGAAGGCGAGCCGTGGACCGCGGCGCCCGAACCGAGCGGGCTGCAGCTCGCCGCGCGCGGGATCAAGGGTCTTGCGCGGCTGCCGTTCGAGCTCACGGGCGGCGCGGTCGCCGCCGCGACGCATCCGGCCGAGTCGCTGGAGAAGCTCAAGGAGGGCCTCGAGGGCGTCGGCGAGGTCGCCTGGGCGGGGCTGAACCCCGCGCCGTCGACGCCGCTCAACGTCCCGATCGGCCCGCACCGCCGGCTCTCGTTCGTGCGCAACGACCTGTCGGACTTCAAGACCGTCAAGGACGCGCTCGGCGGCACGGTCAACGACGTCGTGCTGACCGTCGTCGCCGGCGGCCTGCGCCGCTGGCTGCGCTCGCGCGGCGTGCGCACGGAGGGGCTGGAGCTGCGTGCCCTCGTCCCGGTTTCGGTCCGCTCCTCCGCCCAGCGCGGCGACCTCGGCAACCGGATCGTCGTGATGCGCGGGCCGCTGCCCGTCTACGTCGAGGACCCGGTGGCGCGCCTGCGCGTCGTCCGCCAGGCGATGGACGGCCTGAAGGACTCAAAGCAGGCCGTCGGGGCCGAGGTGATCACGGGACTGGACTCCTTCGCGCCCCCGACGATCCTCGCCCAGGCCTCGCGCCTGCAGTTCTCGACGCGGCTCTTCAACCTGCTCGTGACCAACGTGCCCGGCCCGCAGTTCCCCCTCTACGTGCTCGGCCGCGAGCTCGAGGACCTGTTCCCCGTCGCCTTCCTGCCCGAGAACCAGGCGCTGGCCGTCGCGGTCATGTCCTACAACGGCCGCATGGACTTCGGCCTGCTCGCCGACTACGACGCGATGACCGACATCGAGGACCTCGGCGACGCTCTGCGCGAGTCGCTCGCGGAGCTCGTCGCGGCCGCGACGAACGGCAAGCCCGCGCGCAAGCGGCGGGCGCGGCGGTCAGCGGTCGCTCAGTAGCCGAGCGCGAACTTCGCGTCCTCGGACATCTTGTCCGGGGTCCACGGTGGCGAGAAGACCATGGTGGGGATGACCTCCTCCACGCCCGGGAGCTCGCCGACGAACTCCTGCATCTGCTCGGACACCTGCGGCCCGATCGGGCACGCGGGCGTGGTCAGCGTGAACGTGACGTTCACGGTCCCGCCGTCGATCACAGGCCATGCCGGCTACCGGCTCCGCGATACGCCGGAGCCTCCACCTGGCGCATCGACCGGCCATCCGAGGAGCCGTCAATGGGCAGTCTGGGGTCCGAGGTCGCCGAGCCGCAACTCGACTCGCTCGCCGACGTCGCCGAGCTCCTGCGCACGTCCGGCAGTCGCGGTCGACGTGACGGCCGGCCAGCAGGCTGAGCATCGGGTCGGCCGACTTCAGAGCCGCCCGCATCGGCGATGCGCGAACCGCTGAGTCGCGGAGAGCATGGCTGGACGCCTTCGTTGCCGAGCAGCTCGCCGAGCGGCCTCCTCGACAGGATCTTCCTCCGCCTCCCCACCGCGCGCCTGCGTGTCGAGCTCACGCACGACGACGATGCCGTCTGGGTCATCGACCGGCGGAGTGCGCGCGTGGCGCAGGATCACCGCGACGCGCGCCACCGTCGACGGTGCCCCGCCGATCGACGGCGAACTTCTTCGTCGCCGGGCCCCATTTCGCGCAGCTCGCGCAGGCGCTCGAGGAGCGGGACCTCCACGGAGCGCCGGTCGCCCGTCAAGGGCGTGCACCGACAGCTGCCCGACACCGTGAGCGCCGACTGGCAGCGAGGCCGCGGCCGCGGCCAGCCGCCGGCTCAGGCTGACGAGCGCGCGCTCGTCTTCGCCCACGAGCTGCGCGTCGACGTGCACGACGTCTCACTGGTCGTCTCGCCGCTGACCACGCCGCCGGCGCCGCTCGAGGTCCCCTTCGCGCTCGAGCGCGGCCAGGTCACGCTTCGAGGGCGCGCTGAGGCTCCGCGGCGTGGACATTCCCGCTGCCGTGCGTCTGGCACCAGGGCTCCGCACCCCAGAGACGCTCCGCGCTCGCGTGGACCCTCGCGCTCTCCGCCTACGCCGAGCTGACGTGCCCGCCACGGCGGGCCGCCCAGCCGCGACCGCCGAGCCAGCCACCGGCGCGCGGGCGGGGTGCGTCGCGAGGCCGCGGGCGCGCGGGACCGTCGCCGCGTCGCCGCGCGCCCGTCCGGCGGCTCGGTCGCCCTGCCGCCGGCGTTCCGCGCTCGGGGCCGAGACCGCCCGGTACCTCGCGTCCTACGTCGCCGGCCACCCTCGGCAGCTCCAGCCCGGGCATTCCCACAGCGTCGACGCCGAACGCAACGCCGCCGCGGTCGGCATCAGGCTCCGCCCCGGCGAGACGTGGGTCCAGCCCCACGTCCGAGGCCTCCCGGGCGAACGCAGTCCTGCATTTCGCGTGGGGATGCCCCGGCGTGGGCGAAACGGCAGCTCCGAGCGCCCAATGATCGATAGGCGTCGCGGCAGACTGGCGGTGACCAGGTCGTCGGGCCGAAGCCGAGAACCGGATCCACCCTGATCGCTGCCTGCCCGGCCTACCGCACCCCTCAGGCGCCAATGCCGGCGGCCCACGCCAATTCCCGCGGAGCGCCGTCATGAGCTCGCACCGCCGTGCCGCGCTGGTCCTCCCCGACCAGGCCGCACGCGCCGCGAAGCTCGCTCCCCCATGAGCTCCGCCTCCATGCCTGCGCCGCGATACCCACCGCCACGCTGCCCGACTGCGAAGTGCTCGAGCAGATCGTGCTCTCGCCGCTGCCCACCGTTCGGCGGCACGGTGACCCGAGCGGCGCTCATGCGCCATGTCCTGGTCATGGCTGGCTTTACCGCGGCCCAGCTCGCGCTCCCCGGACCGCCGTCCAGAGCGCCCCCAGTACCCGCGGATGGTCGACTACCAGCTCAGCTGGGCGCTGTCGGAACTCAGCCGAGCGGGCACGGTCACGCGCACCGGCCCGGGCGTCTGGCGGATCACGGAGGATGTCGCAGCGCCGATGCCCGCCGCTTCCCCGACAGCCCGCCTGCCGGACTCCTGCTCTGGGGCCCCGTCGCCCCGCCCAGTCGCGCAGCTCGAGGCGCGCGGCGTGCGGGTGCTGCGCTGGGGGTCTGGCGCGACAGGGCCGGCGCCTGGCTGAGCGAGGAACCACGCGGGCCCACGCCACGAACTCGCACCACCCGCGGCGCGGCAGCTCGACCGACTTCGCGGCAGCGATGCCGTCGCCGTCCTCGGTGTCGAGCTCGCCTCGCTGGACGACCTGCGCTGCCTGCACGAGACCCTGATGGTTCCCGTGCTGCGCGCGGGCGTACCGCTGCTGATCGAGTGCGCGACCACGCCGGACGAGCTCGATGACAGCGCTTCCTGGAGCCGGCTTCGAACACCCCGCGACCCTCGAGCGGGCGCGCTGGCTGAGTGCGCGGGCGCGGGCCGGCGACGTCGCGTTCCCGCCGGTCGCCGAGGTGCGGAGTCGGCAGCGCCCGCTCGACCACACGCAGCTCGCCGCGGCCCACGCGCCGGGCGGCGTGGTGCAGGTGATCGCCCCGGCGGGTTCGGGCAAGACCACGGTCCTGGTCGAGCGCGTCGGCGAGCTGCTGGCGCGCGGCGCCGAGCCGGAGCGCGTCCTCTGCATGACCTTCAACGACGCGGCCGCGGCCGAGCTGCGCGAACGGCTCGACGTCGCCGGCGCGCAGGGCGTCGCCGCGCGCACGTTCCACTCCGTCGGGCACCAGATCATCCGCAGGCCACGGTCTCGTCGACGGCCGCGAGCTGCACGCCGAGGGCTGGACGGTCGCGCAATGGGCCCGCTTCGCCCGTCAGGCGGCGGAGCAGCTCGGTGTCCAGGCGCCGGAGGCGACCGAGCTGCCGAACGAGTCGCCGCGATCCGCCTCGGCGAGCTCGCCAGGCGGAGGAGTGGGAGCGCGAACTGCCCGCGCGACGACGCGCAGCCGGTGCATCGCCCGCGTCTACTCGCTCGTCGAGGCCGAGAAGGAGCGCCGGCGGCTCTACGACTTCGACGACATGATCGTGCTGGCCGTGCGGCTGCTGCGCACCGATCGCCGGGCCCGCGAGCGTTGGCAGTCGGCGTTCGACCACGTCCTCGTCGACGAGTACCAGGACATCGAGCCGGCGCAGGAGCTGCTGGTGCGGATGCTCGCCGCACCGCACGACGACCTCTTCGTCGTCGGCGACGAGGACCAGACGCTGTACGGCTGGCGGCGCGCGAGCGTGCACCGCATGCATCGATCTCGACGCCGCCTATCCCGCGCTGCGCGCGCGTCGCGCTCGAGCACAACTACCGCTGCACCCCGGAGGTCGTGCCGCGAGCGCGGCGCTGATCGCCCACAACCGGCTGCGCTTCCCGAAGGCGATCAACGCCGCGCCCGGTCGCGAGCCCGGCGGCGCGCGCGCCATCCGCCTCGCGCGCTACGAGGAGCGGAGCTCGACGAGGGCGCGCGGCTGCTGGCGCGCAAGCTCGCGGCCTACGACCGCGCGCGGACATCGCGGTGCTCGGCCGCACGTCAACGCGCTGCGGCCGTACGCGCTGGCCGCCGCCGCGCCGGCGTGCGATCTCGGGCCCGACGAGCTCTTCGACGCGGCGGGCGCGCAGGAGACGCTCGAGGCCTACTTCTCGGTTTGAGCGACTCCCGCCACGCGACGGAAGACCGACGTCCGCGTGATGCTCCGCCGGCCGTCGCGCGGTCGCTGGGCCGCGACGCGCCGAGCAGTCTACGGGCGCTGGCTGCCGGCGTGTCGCTCGCCGAGGCGTCGAGCGCTCCCGGTGCGCCGGAGCGAGCATGGCGGGTCGTGAGTGCCGCCGAGGCTTCTCGGCGCTGGCCGGCATCGAGACGCGGCGGCGCTGATCGCGCGGCTGCGCGCGCGACGGGCTCGACGAGCACTTCGACGACGCCGCGCGCGCCTCGGCCCGCCCCGACCGCGACGACCTCCACGGTCCTCGACGAGGCCGAGCGCGAGGCCGCGGGCCGTACCGTCGCCGAGTACGCCGCGCTCGCTGGCCGAGCGATCCCGCTCGCTGCAGGCGCGCGCGACGACCGCGACGGCATCGAGCTGACGACAGTCCATCGCGCCAAGGGCCGGCAGTGGCCACGCGTGGTCCTGGTCGGCGTGCGACGAGGGCATCCTGCCGCACCGCCACGCGCTGCAGGCGAGCCGCCGAAGAACGTCGGCCGGCGAGGGAGTCGAAGCCGAGCGCCGGATCGCCTACGTCGCCTTCACCCGCGCCCAGCAGGAACTCTCGATCCTCTACACCGCGGGGCGCCCGAGCCGCTTCCTCCATGAGGCTGGACTCGTGGCCGAGCCCGCGCAGCCAGGTCAGTCGACGGCGCCCTCGCGAGCAGGGTTCTGGCAGAGCGACACCCGGAACGATGCCAAGCCGCCGCCGGCGCGAGACGCTCGCACCGCGACGACGCGCGGCAACGGCCAGCAGAAGAGGCAGGCACAGATCAAGGCGGAGTTCCTTGCACGCCAGCGGCGCCGACGCGCGGATGGCTGACAGAGTTCGGTGTCCTACAACGCCTGGCTCCCCGGCGGAACGCGATATTCGTAGGCGAGGCAGCGGAGGTCGCGCGGTTCGGGCCGCCAGTCGTCGATGATGCAGCGTGCCCCCGTCTGCGCGCGGCGTCAGGGCCCGGCCACTGCTCCTCGGCCCAGCCGATGTACCGTTCCCAGGCGATGGCATCCGGAGGCGGCTCGCTGCCCCAGTGATAGCCCCAGCCGAGCCCGAATCCCGCCGTCGAGGCACATCTGCTCGACCGCAGCTCGGTCACCGGCGGTCATGAGGTACATCCGATGCAGCGGCGGTGCCGGCGGTAGCTCGCTCATCGAGCCTCCCTTCGAGTAGCCAGAATCCTGGTCGAGAGGAGCGGGAGGTGATGGCGGCCGCAGTGCGACCTTCGTCACCGCCCCGCTCAGCGCTACGGCTGGTCCCGGTAGGGCGGTGCGACTGGCGAGGTCGGTCGGCAGAGCCAAGGCCAGAATCTCCTCCCGCCTGGATAGCGCACGAGAATATGCCAGGTCGAACGGAAGAGTGACTACGCCGCCGCCTCGCCGACGTAGCGGTCGTACAGGCTCCGCATCACGAGCCTGGTCGCGTGCTCTCGAGCGAGCGGGTCGTCGAGAAGCTTCTGCAGGAAGTAGTTGGTCGCGGTCGTCTCGTCCTGCGTCTCCATCGTGGCCCCGATGATGATGTTCTCCTTGCCACGGAGGAAGTCATCGAAGTCGTTGGCGACCGCCTGCTCGCGCAGGTCCTCCTGCTCGCCCATCTTGTCGACGATGTGCTCCTGCTTCAGCGCGGGGATGATCTCCTCGGAGAAGACCCGGGCGTGCCGGGACATCAGGTCAGCGGACTTGTCCCAGATCTGGTCCAGCACCTCGCGCGGCATCAGGCCAGAGGCGGCGCGCACGGCCACACCCGCTGCGATCCTCCGCTTGAGGCCGGCGACGCGGACCATGAAGAACTCGTCGAGGTTGCTGGTGAAGATGGCGAGGAACCGGGTCCGCTCCAGCAAGGGGATCGTCTCGTCCTCGGCGAATTGCAGCACCCGCTGGTTGAACCGCAGCCAGGACAGCTGCGGTCCAGGAACCGGTCCTCGTACTCTCCGGCGCGAACTCGACGTCCTCCGGGTCGTACGGCGGGTCGACGTCGAAGATGTCAGCCGGGACGACCCGCAGGCTCGGGTCGACAGGACCCTCGTCTGCGCCGGACCCCGCAGCGGGCTGGAAACCTTCGGTGGACATGGCCGAAGTCGACACCGCAAGGTGAACGGCGCGGGACTGTCGTAGGTTGACGCCTGTGTCACACCTTCGTTTCCGCCTCGAGTCCAAGCTGCTCAGGCTGGTGATGGGCCTCCCGCCCAAGGTGCAACGCGCCCTCGTGCGGCGCCCGGTCGTGCTCGACGGCCAGGCGCTCTCCACGGAGCTGCAGCTGTTGCTGGCGATGGAGAAGATCGCACGCATCCCGCAGGCGGAGAAGCTGCCGCTGGCCGAGGCCCGTGCCGAGCTGTTGCGCCAGCAGCAGATGGCCGGCGGCCACCAGCACGTCGGAGCGGTGCGCGATCTGAAGGTCGACGGTGCGGAGGGCCAGATGCTCGCGCGTCTCTACACGCCGACCGAGCGCCTCGGCGCCGACCCGGCGCCGACGATGCTCTTCATCCACGGCGGTGGGTGGATGTACGGCGACCTCGAGAGCCACGACGCCCCCTGCCGGTTCCTCGCCGAGAACTCGGGCGTGCAGGTGCTGGCGATCGACTACCGGCTCTCACCGGAGCACAAGTTCCCCGCCGCGGTGGAGGACTGCCGGGCGGCGTACCGCTGGCTGGTCGAGCATGCCGAGGAGGTGAACGCCGACCCGGAGCGTCTGGCCGTCGGCGGTGACTCGGCCGGTGGCGCCCTGTCCGCCTCGACCGCAGTCTGGGCCGCCGAGCAGGTCTGCCCCTGCACTTCCAGCTCCTCATCTATCCCGGGACCGACTGGCTCGAGCGTACGCGGAGCCGGAAGTTGTTCGGAGAGGGCTTCATCCTGACCGAGCTGTTCATGACCCGCGCGGAGGAGGCGTACTTCGCTCCCGAGGCCGACAAGGCCAATCCGGATGCCTCGGCGCTGCGCCGCACCGACTTCCCGGAGCAGGTCGCGCCCGCCCACGTGGTGACAGCCGGGTTTGACCCACTGCGCGACGAGGGCGAGGCCTACGCACGGCTGCTGGCCGAGAATGGCGTCGAGGTGGAGCTGAAGCGCTACCCGTCGATGGTGCACGGCTTCTTCAACATGGTCGGGATCGGCCGCGAGGCGCCGGCATACAACGCCGAGATCGCGGCCCGCCTGCGCGACGCGCTGGCCTGACCGCAATCCAGAACGCGAATGCGAAACGGTGTTGCGTTACCCGGACACGGCTGACCTCAATGAGTAGTAACCGAGATGTTGCGATGTTGCGCGAGCGGCCGAATATGAGTGAACTCCCAAACGCCG
>CAWEHH010000033.1:0-184622 GCA_963808765.1 uncultured beta proteobacterium | reverse complement strand
GATCCACCGGAACTACACCGTGGAAGAAGTCGCCAGCGTGTTTGGCGTTCACCGCAACACCGTGCGGATGTGGGTCAAGCGGGACTATGACCAGCGACGACCGGCGCCCGATGCGATCCTCGGGGCCGACCTTGTTGCCTTCCTGCGGGCGCGGCGGGTGAAGAACATGCGCACCTGCCAGCCGGGGGAAATGTATTGCGTGCGCTGCCGCGCGACGCGGACGCCGGCCGGCGACATGGCGGACTATCTGCCCGTGACCGCGACGCTGGGGAACCTGATCGCGATCTGTTTGGCGTGCGAAGCGATGATGTACCGGCGCGTCAGCCTGGCCCGCATTGAGCAGGTTCGCGGGAAATTGGACATCACGCTGCCGCAGGCACTGCCACACATAGACGAGAGCGCCGAGCCCTCCGTGAACAGTGACTTGGGATAGGGAGCACAAGACCATCGCAACGCACAGTGCCAACCACAACGCCGACAACGAACGGATCAAGCGCCGCTACTTCGCCTATCTGAAGGAAGCCAAACGCCACAGCGAGCCCACGGTGGACGCGGTGGCAAAGGCGCTGGCGCGCTTCGAGGCCGACACCGCCGACAACAAAGGGAAGCCCCGCGACTTCAAGGCATTTCACTTCGAGCAGGCCATCGCCTTCAAGAAGCACCTGGCCGAGCAAAAAGGGCAGCGGTCCGGGGAGAGGCTGAGCAAGGCGACCTTGAACGCGACGCTGGCGCACTGCAAGCGGTTCTTTCAATGGCTTGCATGGCGGCCTGGCTACAAGTCGCGCCTGCAGTATTCCGACGCGGACTATTTCAACCTGTCGGAAAAAGACGCGCGTGTGGCCACGGCCAGGCGCGAGCAGGTGGGGCCGACCGTGGAACAGGTGAAGCACGTTATCGCCCTCATGCCGGCCGAGAGCGCCATTCAGCGCCGCGACCGCGCCCTCATCGCGTTCACGTTGCTGACCGGCGCGCGGGACAGCGCTATTGCCTCGATGAAACTGAAACACGTCAACCTCGCCGCCGGCTGCGTCGAGCAGGATGCCCGCGAGGTCCAGACCAAGTTCAGCAAGACCTTTACCACGTACTTCTTTCCGGTCGGCGAGGAGATTCGCCTGATCGTGGCGGAGTGGGTGGCGTTTCTGCGCGAAGAGATGCTGTGGGGCAACGACGATCCACTGTTTCCGGCGACGCGCATCGCGCTGGGAGATTCTCGCCAGTTTGAAGCGGCGGGGCTGGAAAGGGCACACTGGAGCAGCGCCGCGCGCATCCGCATCATCTTTCAAGACGCCTTCGCCAGCGCCGGCCTGCCGTACTTCAACCCACACAGCTTAAGGAACACGCTCGTCCGGCTAGGGCAGACTGTCTGCCAGACTCCCGAGGAGTTCAAGGCGTGGAGCCAGAACCTCGGGCACGACAAGGTGCTGACGACGTTTCTGAGCTATGGGCAGGTCGGGAGCCCGCGGCAGGGGGAGATTATTCGTGGGCTGGGGGCGCCGCAGGTTTTTGCGCAGGCGGATGTTAGCGAGATTGTGAGGGCGGTGGTGCGGGAGATGCGGGGGGCGACGAATACGGTCAAATGATAACCACGCGCCCTTGGTGCACAAACAAAAACCGGATCGTCCTTTCGAGTTCAGCGTTACTCATTGAAGAACCCAATCTCGTCCAAGAAATCTGTAGAACCATCGACGAGGTTACGCTGACCAGGCTGTGGTTCATTCTCTCGTTCGACATCTGGCGTCGGCAGCATTCCGCCACGAATAATTTCGATGAGATTTGTCTGGCGCATCGCTGCGTGAAAGCTAGACGCTGGACGCCGACCGGACCATGCGAGCAAGCAGTCAACGGAAGCCCCCGCGATTAAATCCGCTACTTGCAGTTGTGGCAGCGCTGCAGAATCGCCGAAGTCGAGCTCCGAAACACGCAGGGGTAACTCAGCTTGGCGATTCCCATAGCCGATCTTTCGGGGTGCCGCCGGGGTCATCATTTTTCTCAAATGTGATTCGCTAAGTTTGAGCGGCTTTGATCGATCATGCGTTACGTGTAGTTGACCGGGATGCTGCGCCATCCATTCATTGATGAGATTGATGAACAGATCGACTGCTGGGTCAAAGACCGGATAGTGGCCGAGATAGCGGTCGAACACCCCAATGAATTCGCTCAGCCTGCCACGAGCAAGCAGCAATCCAGTGGCGAAATCTCGGTCCTCTGGCGTTGCGGCGTTCGCCGCTGCGAGGATTACCCGATCGAAGTTCTGATACGCGGCGGCGCTACGCTCGCGCATCGCTTTAAGGGAGGCGCGGAGGACGCGATCCCAGTGCCCGTTTCGCAAAATTGTCTTGCCTGCGAAGTACCAGACGTTGACTAAGCCGACGTGGCCGTCGCCCGCGTAGAGGTCCGCTCCCATCTCGTGTAACGGCGGTTCAATCAGCTTGTCCACGATATGGGTTATGAGGTAGTAGCGCTTGTCAGCAACCGTCGCTTTTGCTACCGAGGCATCGATTGACGGTGACGAAAAGAAGTTCAGGATTGCTTGTTGGCCTTTGGCTGTTCCTTTGAGGCGCGAGTACTTGGCTTCGGCCTGTCTCTGCCGTAGCAGCGGTGCGATTAGCGCCTTGCATTCAGCTGCTTCAGGCAGGTAGATGCGAGTGCAATTATGGGCTGCTCGGTGTTGAGCAAGTCTGTTCCGGTGTTTCCCGACTCGTCACAGAAGATGTGCATGAGGTAGTAGCCACGACGTTGATCGCCCAGCGTTTCGACCTGAGAAACGCATTGCGAAACGTTTGTGAAAAGTACCGATATTGTCACTCTGCACAAACCCCGCTGCATCATCGGCGTGTGCGCAGCGATCCCGAGCGCTTCGCTTTTCATGCGATCTGCCATTTCGCGCTGCCCGTTTCGCGCCGCCCGTTTCGCGCGTCGCTACTCGAGCTTGATGCCGCCATCTTTGATCACTTTGGTCACTTTTTCGGTTTCGGCGCGGACGAATCGGTCGAACGCCTCGGGCGTCGATGCCTTGGCGACCGACCCGCGGGTGGCGAGCTTCTCCTTGATGTCGTTGATTGCGAGCACGCGCGCCATCTCTTTCGAAAGCTGCTCGACGATCGGCCGCGGCGTCTTTGCCGGAGCGAAGAGTCCGTACCACTGGTCCCAGTCATAGCCCGGCAGCGATGCGGCTTCGGCCACGGTGGGCACGTCGGGCAGCGACGGCGAACGCGCGAGCGTCGTCACGGCAAGCGGCGTCACGCGTTTCTCGGCGACGAACGGCAGCACGTTGCCGATCGGCGCGAACGAGTAGTGAATGCGGCCCGCGACCGTGTCGGCCACGACCTCCGGGACGCCCTTGTAAGGCACGTGCGACACTGAGATCGCGGCACGCAACCGCAACATCTCTCCGGCGATGTGGGTGCCGCTGCCAACGCCGGCCGAGCCGAAGTTGATCTGCCCCGGCTTGGCGCGCGCGAGCGCCATCAATTCCTTCAGCGACTTCGCGCTCGTCCCGGTCCCGACGAGCAGCACGTTGGGCGCGCTGGTCGCCTGCGACACGCCCGCGAAGTCCTGTATCGGGTTGTAGGGAAGCGTCGGATAGAGCGCCGAGCTCGCGGTGTGCGACACCGAATTGAAGTAGAGCGTATAGCCGTCCGCGGGCGACTTGGCCGCGACCGCGCCGGCGACGGTGCCGCCCGCACCGGTGCGGTTCTCGATCACGATCTTGTGCCCCCACTTCTCCGACATCTCGTGCGACACGAGACGCGCCACGACGTCGAGCTCGCTGCCCGCGGTGAAACCGATCAGCATCCGCACCGGCTTGGCTGGGTAAGCCGGCGCGCCTTGAGCGAAACACCCGGCTGCCGGCGAGCGCCAGCGCTGCAAACACGAAGCTCTTCGCTTTGCTCATGTCTCCTCCCGATAAACCTGCGTTGTTTTCTGATCAGCGCGGCTTGTACTGCCCGCCGATCGCGGGCTTTGCTGCGCCCGAGGCCCGGCAGCTCCCACACGCCGGCGCCGCCCGGGTTCAGGTCGCCGCCGATGTTCGCGTCGATGACGCAAGGCTTGTCCGCCGCGAGGCCGGCCCGCACCGCATCCGCCGAGATCGGCTGCCTTGTCGACGCTCACGCCGTCGATCCCGGCCGATCGCGCGAGCGCGGCGAAATCCGGGTTGTAAGGCGCCTGCGTGGCGGGATCGCTTGAAATCCGTCGCGAGCTCGCGGCCGTCGAGGTAGCCGCGCTGAAGGCCGCGGATCGAGGCATACGCGTAGTTGTTCCACACCACGTAGACGACGGGGATCTGGTACTCGTAGGCGGTGGCGAGCACGTTCGCGTGCATCAAGAACGCGCCGTCACCGACGACCGCGACGACCGGCCGGTCGGGCGCCGCGAGCTTCGCGCCCAGCGCGCCGCCGACGCCGAAGCCCATCGGGCCGAAACCCATCGAGCCGATCAGCGAGTCCGGACGCCGCGGCGCGCAGAACTGGTTGAGCCAGTTATGGTGCACGCCGATGTCGCTCACGAGTATCCCGTCCTCCGGCATCACCTGGTCGATCTCGCGCGCAGCGCGCTGCGGATTGATCGGCGTCGTGTCGAGCTTGAAGCCGGGCGCGATGAAGTCCTCCCACTCCTTGCGATAGCCGGCGATCGCGTCGAGCCACGGCGCGCGCTCGGCCGGCATCTCGCCGCGCGCCTTGCGCGCGTCGAGCTCCGCCAGAAGTTGCCTGAGGAACGTGCTCACGTCGGCCATGAGGCCCAGCGCGACCGGGATAGTTGCGGCCGATCTCTTCCGGGATCGATGTCGACGTGGATCAGCCGCGTCGGCGGGATCGTGAACGAGTAACCCGGTATCCACGAGCTCGACGTGCGGTCGTCGAAGCGCACGCCGAGCGCGAGCAGCACGTCGGCCTGGCGCGCAGCGTGATTCGCCTGGTAGGTGCCGTTGCGCGCGACCAGTCCGAGCGAGAGCGGGTGCGTCGAATCGATCGCGCCGAGTCCGCTCGCCGAGCACGCCACCGGAATGCGCAGGCGCTCCGCGAGCCGAAGCAATTGTTTCGTCGCTCGCGCGTAGCGCACGCCCTGTCCGACGAGGATCACCGGCCGCTCCGCGCGGAGCAGCATGTCGGCCGCCTTGCGAAACGCCTTCGGGATCGGCGCCGCAGCGGCACGAGATGTTCGCGTTCCAGTCCTCGGGGCGCGGCGTGTCCTCGGTCATCGGCTCGTTGAACATGTCGAAGGGCACGTCGAGCACCACGGGCCCGGGCCGGCCGGTCACCATCGTCTTCCACGCGAGGCGCACCGCGATCGGCAGCTGCGCCGCGGTCGTCGGCTGGTAGACGCGCTTGCAGTAGGCGCGCACGGTCGACGGGAAGTCGGCCTGGTAGTGGCGATAGGTTTCCTGGAATGCGCCGCGATTGAACTGGCTCGTCGGGACGTTGCCCGTGATCGCGTAGAACGGGACGGAGTCGAAGAACGCGTTCGCGAGCGCGATCGGCAGGTTCGCCGAACCCGGCCCGCACGAGGTGAGCGTCGCGATCGGCTGGCCCGAGACGCGGTAGTACACGTCGGCCATGAAGCCGGCGATGCTCTCGTGGCGCACCGAAATCGTCTTGATCTTCTCCGAGCGCGCGTACAGCGCGTCGAGAAAACCGATGTTGCCGTGGCCGCACAGGCCGAACACGTACGGCACTTTCTCGTGCGATGAGGTAATCGGCGATCAGCCCGGCGCCGTCTTTGGGTGCGGCCTCAGATTGACCGCGGGTAGGAGTGGGGCGATCGTTCGGTGAACCCATTTCGCTTTTCCTGGAAGAGTGATTGGCGGCGCTGCTTGGCAGCGGCAGATGCCGGCGACGTTCTCGCATCGCCTGCGGCGTCGGTGCGATTGTATGTCAGCACGACGCCAGGCCTTATCGGACCGGTGCGGGTGTTAGACTCTTCGGAGCGCACCCACGGCTCGAGGAGAAAGCATGAAACGGATACTCGAACGCCTGACGATCGTCCTCATGGCTGCACTTGCGCTGGCTTCCTGCGCGACGAGCCAACAGGCACCCCAGCACGACGTGTACTTGGCTTCCACGACCGAGAACGTGGTCTGGGGCTACATCCCGCCGGGCCGCAAGCCGGTGCTGCACGTGCGTCCGGGCCAGATCGTGCGCGTCGATACGCTCTCTCACCAGCCGATCTCCGCCGGGGTGAATCCCGTGGAGTTTTTCGCTGCCGCGGGCTTTGGAGCGAATCGCGTACTGGAGGAAGTGCTCGCGGTATTTCAGAAGGTGCAGCGGCCGAAGGACGCGGGCGCCCACGTCCTCACGGGACCCATCTACGTCGAAGGTGCGGCGCCCGGCGACATGCTGGAGGTGCGCATTCTGCACATCGATTTTCGCCTTCCCTACGGCGTGAACAACAGCAACAAGGGTGCGGGCGCGCTGCCGGATCTGCACAGCAAGCCTGCGCCGAAGGTGATCCCCTTCGATCTCGAGCGAGGCGTCGCATTGTTCGCGCCGGGCATCGAAGTGCCGCTCAATCCATTCATGGGCATCATGATCGTGACGCCGCCGGAGGGCCGTCTCGTGAGCAGCCGTCCGCCGGGCATTTACGGCGGCAATCTGGACATGGCCCGCTTGACGAAAGGCGCGAGCCTCTACCTCCCCGTGTTCCAGCCCGGCGCGCTCTTCTACACCGGTGATGCGCACGCGGTGCAGGGGGACGGCGAAGTGAACGGCACCGCCGTCGAGACATCGCTTACGCCCGTGCTGCAATTCATCGTCCACAAGGGCGCCGGCAAGTCGATGAAGTGGCCGCGCGCCGAGGACGCATCGAACTACTACGTGATGGGAATGGATGTCGATCTGAACATCGCGATGCGTGAAGCCGCACAGGAATCGGTGAATTTCCTCCAGCAACAGCGCAACCTTTCTGCGGCCGATGCCTATGCGCTATCGAGTATCGCGACGAACTTCGGCATTTCGGAAACCGTGAACCACGTGCGCGTGATCTACGGCGCGATCCCGAAGAAGATCTTCAGCACCAATCCGGCGTTCTGGTCCGGCGCGTCACGGTGACGTGGCGGCTTGCTGGCGGTTCGACTTGAGCGCCGGAGTGAGATGCGGCGCGATCAACTTGAGCATTTCGACGAAAAGTTTCGGATTCGCCGCGACAACGTTGCCGCTCTGCATGAAGCCTTCGTTCCCCTCGAGGTCGCCCACATAGCCGCCCGCTTCGGTGATGAGCAGCGACCCGGCGGCGATGTCCCAGGGCGAGAGCCCGATCTGCCAGAACGCATCGAGCCGGCCTGCGGCGACGTAGGCGAGATCGAGCGCGGCCGAGCCCGCGCGTCGCACGCCGCTCGTCGACTTCATGACTTCGCGCAGCATGGCCATGTAGGACTCCATGTGCGCGAGCTCTTTGAATGGGAAGCCGGTGCCGATCAGGCCGAGCTTCATCTGCGCGCGCTTGCTCACGCGGAGGCGCGTCTCGTTGAGATACGCGCCGCGCCCGCGGCTCGCGGTGAAGAGATCGTTGCGCGACGGGTCGTAGATCACGGCCTGGGTGACGACGTGGCGGTGCTCGAGCGCGATCGCAACGCAGTACTGCGGAAAGCCGTGCAGAAAGTTGGTCGTGCCGTCCAGCGGATCGATGATCCATTGATACTCGGACGCGCCGGACGCGCCGCTTTCCTCTGCCAGAATCGCGTGTCCGGGATAGGCTTCGTGCAGCGTCGAGATGATCGCCTGCTCCGCTTCGCGGTCGACCTCCGAAACGAAATCGTTCGCGGCCTTCTCCCTGACCGACAGGATGTCGAGGTTGCGGCTCGCGCGGATGATGATGTTGCCGGCGCGGCGCGCGGCTTTCACCGCGGTGTTGAGCATCGGATGCATGACGGGGCGAAAAACGGGTCAGACCCGTTTTCGGGGCGTTGAGCGGCGCGTATTGTAGCCCATGCTTTCGCTCGATCTCCTGACGAACATAAGCGTCGTCCTCTGCGACACGAGCCATCCGGGCAACATCGGCGCCGCGGCGCGTGCGATGAAGACGATGGGACTCGCGGATCTGCATCTCGTGCGGCCGCAGCGCTTTCCCGATCCGCAGGCAGTATGGCGGGCGGCCCGCGCAGCGGACGTGCTGGAGCAGGCGAGCGGTGCACGCCACGCTCGACGAAGCGCTGGCGGATGTCGCGTTTTCGGTTGCGTGTTCCGCGCGCACGCGCGACATCGCGGTGCCGGCGCTCGACTGTCGCCAGGCCGCCATCGCGCGTGATCGAAGTCGCGCGCACGCAACGCGTCGCACTCGTGTTCGGAAACGAAGCGTCGGGACTCACCACCGAGGACGTCAACAGATGCAAGCTGCTCGCGTCGATTCCGGCGAATCCGGCCTACTCCTCGCTCAACCTCGCTGCCGCAGTTCAGGTCTTCGCTTACGAGCTGCGCATGTGCGCCGCCTGCGACGCCCACCCGAGCGCCTGCGCCGCGGCTCGCGACCCATGAGGAGATCGAAGGCTTCTACGCGCAGCTCGAGACCGTCATGTGCGATACGGGGTTCATGAACCCGGAGCTTCCGAAAAAGCTCATGCCGCGGCTGCGCCGGCTGTTCGCGCGGAGCGGGCTCGAACCGGAAGAGGTGAACATCCTGCGCGGCATCCTGAAGGCGCTTTCCCGGCCGCGGCAGGATAAGCAAGGTCTGGGCACCACGCTGGCGGGGCGAAGCGGGAAGGCAGCGGCGGACCGCTCGCAAGTGTCGCTCGCGTTGCCCCGGACGGTTTTTGCGGCCGCTTCCGGCACGCGCCATACCTGATTAAAATACTCGGCTTTGATCGACGAAACGCGCATGTTCGCTCGCCTCAAAGAAGAAATCGCCGTCGTTTTCGAGCGCGATCCGGCGGCGCGCAACGCCTGGGAAGTGATCACCTGCTATCCCGGCTTTCACGCGATCCTGGTGCATCGCGCCTCGCACCGGCTGTGGCAGGCCGGCTTCAAGTGGCTGGCGCGCTTCGTTTCGCACCTCGGGCGCTGGCTGACGGGGATCGAAATCCATCCCGGCGCGCAGATCGGCCGCCGTTTTTTCATCGATCACGGCATGGGGGTCGTGATCGGCGAGACCGCCGAGATCGGCGACGACTGCACGCTCTATCACGGCGTCACGCTCGGCGGCACGTCGTGGAACAAGGGCAAGCGCCATCCGACGCTGGGCAAGGGCGTCGTCGTCGGCGCGGGGGCCAAGATCCTGGGCCCGATCGAAATCGGCGACGGCGCGAAGATCGGCTCCAATGCGGTCGTGGTGAAGGACGTGCCGGCGGGCGCCACCGCGATCGGCATTCCCGCGCGCATCGTCGAATCGCAGGAAAACGGCAGGGCGTTTCGCTGCGTACGCCGTCGTCGCGCGACGCCAATGATCCCGTGGCGCAGGCATTGCACGAGCTGATCGACCACAGCGCCGAGACCGACCAGCGCATCGAGCAGATTCTCGCGGAGCTCCAGCGGCTGGGCGGCGATGCGGAACGACCGGGGCACTTCACGATTTGACCCGAACTATCTGAAGCGAATTGTTGACTAAATTTGTCGGGAAACCTAAACTTGAGCAAATTAGTCTGGCTATTACGGGAATTCGAGTGAGCACCTTGATTTTCAGGACTAAAGAGGTGAGCGCATGAGACTGACGACCAAAGGACGTTTCGCGGTGACCGCGATGGTGGACCTCGCGCTGCGGCACGGCAGCGGCCCGGTGACGCTCGCCGAAATCAGCTCCCGGCAGAAGATCTCGCTGTCCTATCTGGAGCAGCTGTTCGGGAAGCTGCGCCGTCGCGAGCTCGTGGACAGCGTGCGCGGCCCGGGCGGCGGTTATCGCCTTGGCAAGGACATGTCGCAGATTACGGTCGCGGAAATCATCCTCGCGGTCGATGAGCCGATCGACGCGACCCAGTGCGGCGGCAAGGAGAACTGCCGGGACGAGCAGAAGTGCCTCACGCACGACCTGTGGGCGACGCTCAACACAGCGCATCTTCGACTATCTGGGCTCGGTGACCCTGCGGCAGCTCGTCGACAATCAACGTGCGAAGGAAGCCGGCGTGAACACCGTTCACGACATGCGCGAAAGCTGCAAGCCGGGCGCGACGGTATCGGCGTAAACGCTAAGGCGCGGCATCCGGCTCCGAAGGCATTCGAACGTGACACACGTTTATTTCGACCACAACGCGACGACGCCCGCTCGACGAGCGCGTGCTGGAAGCGATGCTGCCGTTCCTGCGGGAGCAGTACGGCAACGCGTCGAGCCGCCACGAGCTCGGCACGCGTGCGCGGCAGGCCGTGAACGCCGCGCGCGAGCAGGTTGCCGCGCTCGTCGGACGTGCAGCCGTCCGCAGGTCGTCTTCGTCTCCGGCGGCACCGAAGCGAACAACCTGTTCATCAAAGGCGCCGCGGGTTATCTGAAACCGTCGCAGATCGCCGTGAGCGCGATCGAGCATCCCTGCGTCGCGAAGCCGGCGCAGGAGCTTGCGCGCGCGGGCTGGAAAGTGCGCAAGCTTGCCGTCGACGGCGGAGGGCGAGATCGATCTCGACGATGTCGAGGCCGCGCTGCAGGAGCCGACCGGCATCGTTTCGGTGATGCTTGCCAACAACGAGACGGGCGTCGTCCAGGACGTGCCGGCGATCGGCGAGCGCGCGCGCAGGCGCGCGCGTGGATGCATACCGACGCCGTGCAGGCGCTGGGCAAGATCGACGTCGATTTCGCGAGCGCTCAACGTGCACGCCATGACGTTGTCGGCGCACAAGATCTACGGCCCGAAAGGTGCCGGCGCGCTGGTCGTCGACAAGCGCATCGAGTTGCGGCCGCTCATCGCACGGCGGCGGCCACGAGCAGGGCATGCGCTCGGGCACCGAGAACGTGCCGGCCATCGTCGGCTTCGGCGCGGCGGCGGAGCTCGCGGCCGCGGCGCAGGCTCGAGCTGGCCGAGCGCCTCGAAGCGCTGCGCGCGCAGCTCGGAGCCGGCGCTCGATCGCTCGGCGCGGTCATTTTCGGCGAAGCGCGCGCCGCGTATTCCGAATACGACCTATTTCGCGCTTCCATCACATCGACGGCGAGACGCTGGTGATCGAGCTCGACAAGCTGGGATATGCGGTCGCGGCCGGCGCGGCGTGCTCGAGCGCGAGCACCGAGCCTTCGGCGACGCTGATCGCGATGGGCGTCGACCGCGGAGCTTGCGCGCGGCGCGGTGCGTCTTAGCCTCGGCGCGGGAACACCGACAGGACATCGAACGTTTCGTGCAGGCACTCGCAGGGGCTGGTCAAGCGCCTGAAAGGCATGACGGCGATGGCGGTTTGAAGGCGTCGAGGAAGGTTAAGCGTTCAACGGAACTGGAATGGCGATACAACTGACGGAAAACGCGGCGAAGACAGATACAGACGCAGCTCGCGAAGCGCGGCCACGGCCTCGGGCTGCGCGTGGGCGTGAAGAAAGTCGGCTGCTCGGGCTTCGCCTACACCTACGACTATGCGGACGAGGTGCGCGCGGACGATCGGCTGTTCGAAGCGCACGGCACCAAGGTGGTGGTCGATGCGAAGAGCCTCGATTTCCTGAAGGCTCGACGCTCGATTTCGTCAAGGAAGGGCTTGAAGCAGGCGTTCAAGTTCGAGAATCCGAACGTCGACGCCACGTGCGGCTGCGGCGAGAGCTTCAGCGTGAAGGGGGAACGTCATGAGCAGCGTTCTCGAGCAACTCGTCAACAAGCCTTACGAGCACGGCTTCGTACCGACATCGAGTCGGAGACCGCGCCCAAGGGTCTGAGCGAAGACACGATCCGGCTGATTTCGGCGAAGAAGAACGAGCCGGAGTGGCTGCTCGAGTTCAGGCTGAAGGCGTACCGGCACTGGCTCACGATGGCAGAGCCGCACGTGGCCGAACGTGACACTACCCGAAGATCGACTTCCAGGACATCATCTACTACTCGGCGCCCAAGCCGCAAGAAGCTGAAGAGCATGGACGAAGTCGATCCCGAGCTTCTGCGCACGTTCGAGAAGCTCGGCGTGCCGATGAACGAGCGCGCGAAGCTCGCGGGCGTCGCGGTCGACGTGATCTTCGATTCGGTGTCGGTCGCGACGACCTACAAGGAAAAGCTCGCCAAGGTCGGCATCATCTTCTGCTCGATCTCGGAAGCCGTGCGCGACCATCCGGAGCTCGTGCGCAAATATCATCGGCAGCGTCGTGCCGCCGGCGGACAACTATCTACGCGGCGCTCAACTCGGCGGTGTTCACCGACGGCTCGTTCTGCTTCATCCCGAAGGGCGTGAAGTGCCCGATGGAGCTGTCGACGTATTTCCGCATCAACACCGAGATCGTCGGGGCAGTTCGAGCGCACGCTGATCGTCGCCGAGGAAGGCGCGTCGGTGTCGTACCTCGAAGGCTGCACGGCGCCCAAGTTCGACACCAACCAGCTGCACGCGGCGGTCGTCGAGCTGGTGGCGCTCGACAACGCGGACATCAAGTATTCGACCGTGCAGAACTGGTACGCCGGCGACGAGAACGGCGTGGGCGGCATCTACAATTTCGTCACCAAGCGCGGCCTGTGCAAGGGCGTGAACTCGAAGATCTCCTGGACGCAGGTCGAGACCGGCTCCGCGATCACCTGGAAATATCCGTCCTGCGTGCTGCTCGGCGACAACTCGATCGGCGAGTTCTATTCGGTCGCGCTGACCAACCACCATCAGCAGGCCGACACCGGCACCAAGATGATCCACATCGGGAAGAACACGCGCAGCACGATCGTCAGCAAGGGCATCTCGGCCGGACACTCGAACAACAGCTATCGCGGGCTCGTGAAGATCGGGCCCGAAAGCGGCCGGCGCGCGCAACTATTCGCAGTGCGATTCGATGCTGATCGGCCAGAAGTGCTGCGGCGAACACGTTCCCGTACATCCAGGTGCAGAACGCCGGCGCCGGTCGAGCACGAGGCGACGACGTCGAAGATCGGCGAGGACCAGCTCTTCTATTTCCGCAGCGCGGCATCGGCGCCGAAGAAGCGGTGTCGATGATCATCAACGGCTTCTGCAAAGACGTGTTCCAGCAGCTGCCGATGGAGTTCGCGGTCGAGGCGACGAAGCTCCTGGGGCTGAAGCTCGAAGGCAGCGTGGGATGAGAAAGCCGAAAGCAGCAGGATCCTGCTCGAAGTGCGCGGGCTCACCGCGAACGTCGCCGGCGTCGCAGATCCTGAAAGGCATCGATCTCACGGTGCGCGAAGGCGAGATGCACGCGATCATGGGACCGAACGGCTCGGGCAAGAGCACGTTCGCGAAAGTGCTCGCGGGCCATCCGGCGTATGAAGTGACCGGCGGCACCGTGCTGTTCGAGGGCAGGACCTCTTCTCGATGGAGGCGGAGGCGCGCGCGCGGGCGGGGCTCTTCCTCGGCTTCCAGTATCCCGTCGAGATTCCGGGCGTCACGAACAGCGCCTTCCTGCGCCTCGCCTACAACACGGTGCAGGGCGCGCGTGGCAAGGACGAGCTCGATCCGCTCGAGTTCGACGATTTCATCCGCGAGAAGCTGAAGCTCCTCGACATGGATCCCGCGTTCCTCGACCGCAGCGTGAACGAAGGCTTCTCCGGCGGCGAGAAGAAGCGCAACGAGATCCTCCAGCTCGCGCTGCTCGAGCCGAAGCTCGCGATCCTCGACGAGACCGATTCCGGGCTCGACATCGATGCGCTGCGCGTCGTGGCGAACGGCGTGAATCAGCCTCCGCGGGCCGGACAACGCTTTCGTGCTGGTCACGCACTACCAGCGCCTGCTCAACTACATCGTGCCCGACTACGTGCACGTGATGGAAGGCGGCCGCATCATCAAGACCGGCGGCAAGGAGCTCGCGCTCGAGCTCGAGAGCCGCGGCTACGACTGGGTCGTGGACGAATTCGCAGGCGAGCGCGGAGCCCGACGCCGCGGTGGTGAAGCCATGACCACGGCCGTCCATCCGTACATCGAGGCGCTGCTGACGCGGCACGCGCGAGCTGCCCAAGTCCGCCGCATGCGTGGCTCAACGAACGCCGCGGCGCGGCGCTCGAGCGCGCGAACGCGCTGTCCGTGCCGACGACGCGCGACGAGGAATGGCGCTTCACCGATCTCACGCCGCTCACGCGCCTGCAGTTGCGCGGCGTCGAGAAGCGCTCCGATGTCGCGATCGATGTCGCACGGCCGTATTTCGTTCCCGAAGCGGGTGCGCGGCTTGTTTTCGTCGACGGCGTGTTTTCGCCGGCGCTCTCGGAGGTCACTGCCGAATGCGGCGTACGTGTCGGTGCGCTCGGCGACAGCTGGCGCAAGCACGACGCAGACACTCGAGCCGCATCTCGCGCAGCTCTGCGGCGTTCGAACGCAGTGTGTTCGCCGCGCTCAATACGGCCCATCTGCGGGACGCCGCCGTGTCATCGTGCCGCAGAATGCCGCTTGCGATCAGCCGGTGCATCTCCTGCATCTCGCGACGCAACCGGACATCGCGGCCTATCCGCGCTGCCTCGTGGTCGCGGAAAGGGGCGCGGAGTGCACCGTGATCGAGGAGTACTCGGCGCTCACGTCCGAGGCCTATCTCACGCAATGCGGTGACCGAGATCGCGGTCGCAGCGAACGCGCGGATGCGCCACATCGAAGGTGCAACGCGAAAGCGGGCGCGCCTTTCCACATCGCGGACGTGCGCGGTGCGTCGTCGCGAAAGACGCGATCTACACGTCGCAGACGATCAGCCTCGGCGCGCGGCTCTCGCGCTATGATCTCAACGTCGCGCTCGACGGCGAAGGCGCGTTTGCGCAGATCGACGGGCTCGCGCTCATCAGCGAGCCGGCAGCTTGCGGACACGCACACGCCGATCGACCACGCGAAGCCGAACGGCCGGAGCGCGCAACTGCACAAGACGATCGTCGGCGGCGCCGCGCACGCGGTGTTCAACGGCAAGATCCTCGTGCGGCCGGGGCGCGCAGCTGACCGACTCGTCGCAGCAGAGCCGGAATCTGCTCCTGTCCGACAACGCGCGCGGTCGACACCAAGCCGCAGCTCGAGATCTTCGCCGACGACGTGAAGTGCGCGCACGGCGCGACCGTCGGCCAGCTCGACGCCGGAGCAGCTTTTCTATCTGAGAAGCCGCGGCCTGCCCGATCGAGCGGCCCGCAACCTCCTGACCTATGCATTCGGCGCCGCGGTGATCGAGCGCATTCCGGTGCGCTCGGTCGTCGAGCGCCTGCGAGCGCGCCGTGATGGCGCAGACCGGCGCTACGGTCTGAGGACGAGCAATGACGATGACGGCAATGCACACTTCCGTGCTCGAGCGTCCGGGTGCGTTCGACGTCGAGCGGATACGCGCCGATTTCCCGATCCTGGGTCTCAGGTGAACGGCAAGCCGCTCGTGTTTCTCGACAACGCTGCTTCGAGCCAGATGCCGCAGCCGGTGATCGACCGGCTCGTGCGCTACCAGACGAGCGAGCACGCGAACATCCACCGCGCCGTGCACTACCTCTCCGAAAAAGCGACCGCCGAATACGAAGCGGCGCGCCGCAAGGTCCAGGCGTTCATCAACGCGCGCGAGGATCGCGAGGTCATCTTCACCAGCGGCACGACGGACGCCATCAATCTCGTCGCGCATGGCTACGGGCGCAAGTTCATCGGCGAAGGCGACGAGATCATCCTGACGACGCTCGAGCACCACTCGAACATCGTGCCGTGGCAGATGCTCGCGGAAGAAAAGGGCGCGAAGATCCGCGTCGTGCCGATCAACGACCGCGGCGAGCTGATGGTCGACGAGTATCGGAAGCTCTTCAACGCGCCGGACGAAGTTCGTCGGGCTGTCGCACGTGTCGAACGCGCTCGGCACGATCAACCCGGTCAAGGAGATGATCGCGTTCGCGCACGAGCACGGCGTGCCGGTGCTGGTGGACGGCGCGCAGGCCGCGCCGCATCTTGCCGTGGACGTGCAGGACCTCGATTGCGATTTCTATGCGTTCTCGGGCCACAAGCTGTGCGGGCCCACGGGCATCGGCATCCTGTACGGCAAGGCGGCGCTGCTCGAGAAGATGCAGCCGTTCAAAGGCGGCGGCGACATGATTCTCTCCGTCACGTTCGAGAAGACCACCTACAACACGATCCCGCACAAATTCGAAGCGGGCACGCCGCCGATCGCGGCCGCGATCGGCCTCGGTGCGGCGTCGATTATCTGACCGGCATCGGCATCGACGCGATCGCCGCGCACGAAACCGACCTGCTCGACTACGCGACCCGAGCAGGTGAACCGGATCGGCGGGGTGCGCATCATCGGCACCGCGGAACGCAAGGCCGCGGTGCTGTCGTTCGCGGTGGACGGCGTGCATCCGCACGACGTCGGCACGCTGCTGAACGAAGAAGGCGTCGCGATCCGCACCGGGCACCACTGCGCCCAGCCGGTCATGCAGCGCTTCAAAGTGCCGGCCACGTGCCGCGCCTCGTTCGCGTTCTACAATACGCATGGCGGAAGTCGACGCGCTGGTTGCGGCGATCAGGAAGGTGCAGAAGGTCTTCGGGTGAGGGCGTGAAGAGTGAAGGAGTGATGAGAAACAGCAAAGCCCTCGCCCCAGTTGGGGCGACGGGTCAGGATGAGGGGCTAGTGGCCGACTCAAAACAGCTCTACCAGGAAGTGATCCTCGACCACAACCGCAAGCCGCGGAACTGGGGCGCGCTCGCGGACGCGACGCATCGGGCGGAAGGCGTGAATCCGCTGTGCGGCGACCGCCTCCAGCTTGGCGGTGAAGCTCGACGGGCGACGCGATCGAGGCGATCGCCTTCGAAGGCGAGTCGTGCGCGATCTGCAAGGCTCGGCGTCGATGATGACGAGTGCCGTGAAAGGCAAGGCCGCGCGCGGAAGCCGAGCAACTGATTCAGGAATTTCGCGACATGGCCACCGGCAAGCTCGACACGGCCAAAGACGCGCACCACCTGGGCCGGCTCACGGTGTTCTCCGGCGTGCGCGACCTGCCGACCCGCGTGAAGTGCGCGATCCTGCCGTGGCATACGCTGCACGCGGCGTTGAATTCGATGGCGCAGCACCTCGACCGAAGCGGATGACGACCCGATGCACGAGCCGGCACCGGGCGGGGTCGCTTGAACGCGCCAACTGAATCCGAACTGTTGAAATGCCCAAGATCGCAGAAATAGAACCGACGCCGAATCCGAACGCGATGAAGTTCATCCTCAAGGAGCCGCTCACCTGGGGGATCACGCGCTCGTACGACAACGCTGCGCAGGCGAAGGACGATCCGCTCGCGGCGCAGCTCTTCGATATCGAGCACGTCACCAACGTCTTCTACGTCGATCACTGGATCACCGTGACACAGGACGGCAGGGCCGACTGGCAGACGCTGCTGCGCAAGCTCGCGAAGCCCATACGCGAAGCGCCGGCGGCAGACGACCAGTCCGCGCGCTTCGCCGAGCAGGCGGCGATGCCCGAGATGGCGGAGATGAGCGAAGCCGACCGCGAGCGGCTCGACAAGATCAACGAGATGCTCGACGAGCAGGTGCGGCCGTACCTGCAGGGCGACGGCGGCGACCTCTACGTGCTCGGGCTCGAGGGCAACACCCTGACCGTGCACTACCAGGGCGCGTGCGGAAGTTGCCCGAGCTCGCTCTCCGGCACGCTGGCCGGGATCGAGAGCCTGGTGCGGCAGATCGAGCCCGATATGGAAGTCGTCGCGGTGTAGGTGAAGCGTAAACGCCTTCACTCCTTCGTCCCCACTTCTTTACATAGGACATGAGCGACTGGATCACCGTGCGCCCGCTGACGAGATTCGTCCGGGCGAGTGGCGCGTGGTGGAAGCGGACGAAGCGCAGATCGTGGTGTTCAATCTCGACGGCGAGTTCCACGCGATCGAGGACGTGTGCACCCACGACGGCGGCCAGCTGACCGGCGGGCACATGGAAGGCGACGAAATCGTCTGTCCGCGGCACGGCGCGCGTTTCTGCATCCGGACCGGAGAGGCGTTGACCGCGCCCGCCTACGAGCCGACCGCGAAATTTCCGGTGAGGATCGAAAGGGGAAACGTCCAGGTCCGCGACGACCGTTGGGATTAGGCATCCAGCAGTTCGGCACGCCGGCGCCAGGCCGAGGGCGCCAGGCCGAGGGTCCAGGCGCCTCTCACCTCGACATCAAAGTTGTTCTTGATTCCGGCCTTCGCCGGAATGACGCCATATGACTCAGCTCTGCATCACACAGTGGACACGCTGACGCATGCGCTTTCCGGCGCACTGATCGGTGGCGCGACGGGCCGGTCCGCACGCGGGACCGGACGAGCTTCCCATCGGTCGCCGCATGTTCGTGGGATTCGTGGCGGCGGCGTTCCCGGACGTCGATTTCATCGTCCGCCATCTCTCACCGCTCTCATACCTGTATCAGCATCGCGGAGTCACGCATTCGCTTCTGCTCCTGCCATTATGGGCGGCGCTGCTCGCTTTCCTATTCGCCGCGTTGTGGCGATGGAAGCCCGGTTGGCGCGCCTATTTCGGCATCGCGGCCCTCGGCGTAACGACCCATATCCTGGGCGACCTGATCACTTCATTCGGCACGATGATCTTCGCCCCGCTGTCGGATGCGCGCTATGGCATCGGCACGACGTTCATCATCGACCTGTGGCTCAGCGGCATCATTCTCCTCGGGCTCGTCGCGAGCGCGGTCTGGCGGCGGACGCGCGCGTGCGCGACCGGTGCTCTCGCTGCGCTCGTGCTCTACGTCGGGTTGCAGTCAGCGCTTCAGCAGCGTGCGATCGATTTCGGCGAAAGCTACGCGCGCGCGAACGGCCTCGAGGCCGCGCGCGTAACGGCGCAGCCCAGACCGGTGTCGCCGTTCAACTGGACCGTGTTCGTCGAGAGCGCGTCAGGCTTTAGCTACGCGCACGTGAATCTCGTCCGCGACACCGCGCGTCCGCAACCGACTGAGGAGACCGGCTTCGTCGCGCGGCTCGACGCCGCCTACCGCCCGCTCGCTGACGCGCAGTGGCTGGAAGCGCGTCGGTTCGGCATGACGGAAGGCGACGCGGCGCTCGCGCGCGAAGCATTCGAGCAGCCGGCGTTTCGCTTCTTCCGCTGGTTCGCGGCGTACCCGGCTCTGCTGAAAGTGGATCGTGGCAATCCCCACGAGTGCGTTTGGTTTCACGATTTGCGATTCCTCACGCCGGGGCGCGGTGCTACGCCGTTTCGCTACGGGATGTGCCGCGAGTCGGGTGGCAGATGGCAGCCGTATCAGCTCGTCGATGAGGACAGGATGCTCGTGTATTAGGCACTAACGAAATAGATGTGCTACGCCGGCGAGGTCGACGTGGTTGATCGCATGCGTGGTCTGCCCGCGCACGATCGGCTTTGCGTGATAGGCGATGCTCACGCCGCATTCGGCCATGAACTTGAGATCGTTCGCGCCGTCGCCGATGCCGATCACCTTGTCTTTCGGGATCCCGAGCCGTTCGCGTATCTCCAATAACGCGTCGCGCTTGCCGTCCGCGTTCACGATGTCTCCGATGAGTCGGCCCGTCAGTCTGCCGTCGACGATCTCGAGGCAGTTCGAACGGGTGTAATCGAGTCCAAGGCGCTGCTGGAGACGGTCCGTCACGTAGGTAAAGCCGCCGGACACGAGCAGGGTTTTCAAGCCGCTGCTCCGCACTCGCGCGAGGAGCTTGTCAGCGCCCGGCGTGAGTCTCACGCGCTCGTCGTATACACGCCGCAGGGCGTCGGCATCCAGGTCTTTCAGCACGGCCACGCGCCGCCGCAGGCTTTCGTTGTATTCGATCTCGCCGCGCATCGCGGATTCCGTGATCGCCGCGACCTCTGCCTTGAAGCCTACCAGGTCGGCGAGCTCGTCGATCGTCTCGATCGTGATGAGCGTCGAATCCATGTCCATCACGAGCAGGCGAAAGTCGTCGAGCCTCCGGTCTTCCGGCACGTAAGCGAAATCGAGATGCGCCCGTTCGCAGGCGCTGCCGAGATCGTCGTGGTGTTTCGCATCCTTCAGAGCGAATGCCGTATCGGCGAGCCGCTCGATGCCGCTCGCGCGCGTGAGCTTCGCGATCTCCTTGAGTCGTGCGTTTCGACGTCGCAGCCTTGTATGACGAGGTCCATGGTGCCGTCCGTGGAAGGGCGCGATTATACGGTGGCCGCGCGGCGTTCCGACTGGGCCCCCGCTCGACGCCGGGCATGCGCCTTGCCGCATCCGTTCTCAGCAGATGAAGGACGCGGGCATTGGCAACCTTCGCGGACCGCGCGCCACACCCTACAAGGTGATTCGGCGCGGCACGCTGGTTGCTCGCCGTCCGGTGCATTCGAAACGAACCTAGAGGAGAGAAGCGTGGACATGAAACGTAGCGGCTATCTGTTGTTGATCGTCGGCGCTCTGGCGCTTTCAGGCATGCGAAAGCAAGGAAACCACGACTGTCGTGCCGGGCGGAGCGAGCCCTTCAGCCTCCACGACGAAGGAGAAGGAAACTGTCGTCATGCCGGGCGGATCGTCTTCGTCTTCCTCGACTACGACCGCTACGCCGGGAGCGCCGGGGTCCGGCTCAAGCTCCAGCCCGGGTGCGGCGAGCTCGAGCGGAACGGGCGGCGACGAGCAGCCCGGGCGCGGGTGGCACGTCCGGAGCCGCATCGAGCAGCGCACCCAGCGGTGGAGCGGCATCGTCCAGCAGCCCGAGCGGGTCGGCTTCTTCGTCGAGCAAGTAAAGCAAGCTCGAAGCGCGACCGGCCGAACGCCGGTTGCGCTTGTTCCTGCTTTAGCTTGCGCGGATCTTTCGCGTCAGCCGCGTTGCGGTGCGGCAAACGCCGTACCTCACGAGCCCAGTTCGCGAAACACCTGTCTCACTGCGGCAACGCGCGTCTGCACGTCGGGTAATTTCGCTTCGATGCGCATGCGGTCCGGACCTGCGAGCCGGTAGTTGCGGCGGCTCTGCACGAGCTTCAACACTTTCATCGGCTCGATCGGCGGGTTCGGTATGAATTGCAGTTGAACAGCGCTGTCCGTCGCGTCGATGCGGGCGACCCCCAGCGGCTTGCCCAGAATACGCAGACGGTGGCGTCTCCAGAAGCGCGCGGGTCTGTTCGGGCACCGGGCCGAAACGGTCGACCATCTCTTCACGCAGCAGCGTGAGCGCTTCCTCGTCATCGCAGTTCGCCAGGCGCTTGTAGAGGACGAGTCGCTCGTGCACGTCGGTCACGTAGTCCGAAGGAAGCAGTGCCGGGAAGTGCAGGTTGATTTCGGTCGTGACGCCGAGCGGCGCGGCAAGATCGGGCTCCTTGCCCGAGCTTGAGCGACTTCACGGCGGCATCCAGCATCGAGCAATAGAGATTGAAACCGACCTCCTGCATTTCACCGCTCTGCGATTCGCCGAGCACTTCGCCCGCGCCGCGGATTTCGAGGTCGTGCATGGCGAGGAAGAAGCCGGAGCCGAGCTCCTCCATCATCTGAATCGCTTCCAGGCGCTTCTTCGCCTGCGCCGTGATGTTGCCTTCCTCGGGCAGCAGCAGATAGGCGTAGGCCTGATGGTGCGAGCGCCCGACCCGGCCACGGAGCTGATGGAGCTGCGCGAGGCCGAAGCGGTCGGCGCGATTGATGATGATGGTGTTCGCCGTCGGCACGTCGATGCCGGTCTCGATGATCGTCGTGCAGAGCAGCACGTTGAAGCGCTGCTGGTAGAAGTCGCGCATGACGTGCTCGAGCTCGCGCTCGCGCATCTGGCCGTGCGCGACGCGCATGCGCGCTTCGGGCACGAGCTTCGTCAGCATCTCCTCCATCTGCCCGATCGAATCGACTTCGTTGTGCAGGAAGTAGACGAGCCCGCCGCGCTTCAACTCGCGCAGCACCGCTTCGCGGATGAGCGCTTTGCTGTAGCGCGAGACGAACGTCTTGATCGCGAGCCGGCGTTGCGGCGCCGTGGCGATCACGGAGAAGTCGCGCAGCCCTTCGAGCGACATCGCGAGCGTGCGCGGGATCGGCGTCGCAGTGAGCGTCAGCACGTCGACTTCCGCGCGCAGCGCTTTCAGCCGCTCCTTCTGCCGCACGCCGAAGCGGTGTTCCTCGTCGATGATGACCAGGCCCAGGTTCTTGAAGCTGAACGTTCCCCTGAACGAGCTTGTGCGTGCCGATCGCAATGTCGATGCGTCCTTCCGCGATGCCTTTCAGCGCTTCGCCTTGTTCCTGCGCCGAGCGAAAGCGCGAGAGCTCCGCGATCTTCACCGGCCAGTCCGCGAAGCGGTCGGAAAACGTGTTGAAGTGCTGCTCCGCGAGCAGCGTTGTCGGCACGAGCACCGCGACCTGTTTGCCGTCCGCGACCGCGACAAAAGCCGCGCGCAATGCGACTTCTGTCTTGCCGAAACCGACGTCGCCGCACACGAGCCGGTCCATCGGCTTGCCGCTCTTCAGATCCTCCAGCGTCGCATTGATCGCCGCGGCCTGATCGGCTGTCTCTTCGAAGGGGAAGCTCTCGCTGAACGCTTCGTAGTCGTGCTGCTTCAGCCCGAACGCGTGCCCCTTGCGCAAGGCACGCTGGGCGTAAAGATTGAGGAGCTCCGCGGCGGTGTCGCGCACCTGTTCGGCGGCTTTGCGCTTCGCCTTCTCCCATTGTCCGCTGCCCGAGCGTGTGGAGCGGCGCCTGGTCCGGCGCGGCACCGCTGTAGCGGCTGATGAGATGCAGGTTCGACACCGGCACGTAGAGCTTGTCGTTCCCGGCGTATTCGAGCGTCAGGAACTCGGTTTCGCCCTCGCCGAGGTTCATGCTCTGGAGGCCGAGATAGCGGCCGATGCCGTGCTGCTCGTGCACGACGGGGTCTCCGACCTTGACTTCGGAGAGGTCCCGCAGCATGTATTCGCTGGTTGCGCGGCGTGTTTCGCGTTGCGTGCGGGTGCGCACCTGGGTCGCGTAGAGCTCGTCCTCCGTGACGAGAGCGAAGCGGTTGCGTTCGAGTACGAATCCGCCGTGCAGCGGCCCCACGGTGAGCATCAGGCGCTCGGGCGCGGCGAGGAAGTCACGATAGCTGCTGACGGGCACGGGCCGCAGCGCGTACTCGGCGAAGTACTCGAGCATCGTCTCGCGCCTGCCGGGACTCTCGGCCACGAGCAGCACGCGGCCGTCGAAGTGCTCGACGAACGCGCGGATGCGATGCAGCGGATCATCGGCGCGGCGCTCGACGGCGAGGGGTGGAAGAGGCGTGGTAGAAACAGTCGATGCGGTGCCTTGCGTTGTCGAAGTCCCCCTCACCCCAACCCTCTCCCCAGGCGCGGGGAGAGGGGGCGATTCAGCCTTCCGTATCGCGTCTTCCTCACCCTCTGCAGCGCCTCCCACCTCACGCCTCTCGCCTCCCGCCGCATCGGCATCGCCTCCCACCTCCCGTCTCCCGCTCGCCGTCTCTCGGCTCTCGCCTCCCGCATCGAGCTCGACGCGCGGATACGATTTGAGCGCGCCGAAGAGCTGATCCATGGTGAGGAAGAGCGCCTGCGGCGAAAGCACCGGATTCGCGAGATCTCCCCGCAGCACGCCGTGGCGGCTGTTCGCCTCGTCCCAGAACGCCTGCATCGCGGGCTCGAGCCCGGGATAGACGCACACGGTCGTCGCTTCCGGCAGGTAGTCGGTGAGACTCGCCGTGCGCTCGAAGAAAAGCGGCAGGTAATATTCGATGCCCGCGGTCGGGATGCCTTTGGAAACGTCCTTGTAGATGCGCGACTTCGAAGGATCGCCCTCGAACGTTTCCCGGAAAGCCTTCCGAAAGCGGGTCTGCGCCGCTTCGTCCATCGGGAATTCGCGCGCGGGCAGCAGCCGAACCTCGTTCACCTTGTAGATGCTGCGCTGGGTGTCGACGTCGAAGCTGCGAATGCTGTCGATCTCCTCGTCGAAGAGGTCGATGCGATAGGGCACCGCGCTGCCCATCGGAAAAAGATCGATGAGACCGCCGCGGAAGCTGTATTCGCCCGGCGCGACGACCTGTGTCACGTGCGTGTAGCCGGCGAGCGTCAGCTGTCTTCTGAGCTCGTGTGCTTCGAGCTTCTCGCCTTGCTTGAAGAAGAACGTGTGGCCCGCCAGATACTCGACCGGCGGCAGCCGGCAGAGCGCGGTGGTCACCGCGACGATCGCGACGTCGAACTCGCCGTGCATCATCTGATAGAGCGTCGCGAGGCGCTCGGAGACGAGGTCGTGATGCGGCGAGAAATGGTCGTAGGGCAGCGTCTCCCAGTCCGGGAACAGGTGAACCTTCAGCTCGGGGTCGAAGAAGGGGATCTCTTCGAGCAGGCGCTGCGCGTGCCACGCCGTCTCGGTCACGACCAGCAGCGGCCGCGCTCGCGCGCGAGCTTCGCGACCGCGAGCGCGTCGCTCGAGCCATGCAGGCGCGAAGTACGTGAGCGGTGCCCGGCGGCCGGGCGCCGGGCCTCAGTGATGATGTCGTTCATCCACTAATTGTATAAAGTAGCGCCGCAAGGCGCATAAGGGGTGTCGTTGCGCCCGCAGGCAACGCGGCAGAAGCCGCAACGCCGGAGGAGCGGCGTAAGGTGTTTCCGCGCCGCACTCACCGCGCGTAAGGGGTGTCGTTGCGCCCGCAGGCCACGCCGGCTGCCAGTTGCCACGCCGGAGGAGCGGCACAAGGTCTTTCAGACGACCACCGGAATCCGGCGCCTTCCGAGCTGCCGGCTGAAGCTCTCGAAGCGACCCGGAACCACCGTCCCGCAATCGGGGCAGGCGCCCGAGGCTGTCAACCGATAGTCTTCGATCCGATACCAGTCGCGCACGATCAACGGCCGGCTGCATCCGGAGCAGTACGTCGAGCCGCCCGCTTTGTCGTGCACGTTGCCGGTGTAGACGTAGTGCAGGCCTTCCTCGATCGCGATGCGGCGGGCGCGCGTGAGCGTCGCGGCGGGCGTCGCGGAGATGTCGGTCATCTTGTGATCCGGGTGGAACGCCGTGAAATGCACCGGCACGTCGGGACCGAGCTCTTTTCATGATCCAGCGACACTCTGCGGTCAACTCTTCGTCGCTGTCGTTCTTGCCCGGAATGAGCAGCGTCGTGATCTCGAACCACACGTTCGTCTCGTGCTTCAGATACGCGAGCGTATCGAGCACCGGCGCGAGGTGCGCGCCGCAGAGCTTGACGTAGAACTCGTCGGTGAACGCCTTCAGATCGACGTTCGCCGCGTCCATCTTCGCGTAGAACTCGCGACGCGGCTCCGCGTGGATGTAGCCGGCCGTCACGGCGACCGCCTGCACGCCCTGCTCGCGGCACGCGTCGGCGATGTCCATCGCATACTCGGCGAAGATCACCGGATCGTTGTAGGTGAATGCGACGGACTTGCAGCCGTATTGCTTCGCGGCGATCGCGATCGCTTCCGGCGTCGCCTGGTCCGCCAGTCGATCCATGTCGCGGGACTTGCTGATGTCCCAGTTCTGGCAGAACTTGCACGCGAGGTTACAGCCCGCCGTGCCGAACGACAGGATGCTCGATCCGGGGTAGAAGTGATTGAGCGGCTTCTTTTCCACCGGGTCGATGCAGAAGCCCGACGAGCGGCCGTAGGTGGTGAGCACCATCTCGTCGCCGATGCGCTGGCGCACGAAGCAGGCGCCGCGCTGGCCTTCGTGCAGGCGGCAGTCGCGCGGGCACAGATCGCATTGCATGCGCCCGTCTTCGAGAAGGTGATACCAGCGGCCTGGATAGTGTTGGTCGGCCATCGCGCCTTGACTCATCATGATCTCAAGCTAGTAGGACCCTCGCGCGCGTTCGTGGTTCGGCGCATGTCGCACTCGATATTCGATCCCCGGTCAAAGGAAAGGAGGTCGGAGGGGAAACTTTGCGTAGGACTACCCTTTTCGGTGAGCGGGGGCTGCTGAGCAGCAGGGTCCCCGCGAACGAAACATTCCGGCGTTAGTCAGTATTTCAATCAAGATGTACGAGGCCCCAGAGGAGAACGGAAAGGCCCGAGCCGGAGGCGGGCGCCGCCTATCGCTCGCTCCATTTCGCGACCGTGTAACGGGCGAGCTTCACTTCAGGATCCCAGAAGTCGGGAGGCAGCCCCGCTTTCTGTTTGAGATGCGCGATGAACTCGTGGCGATCCGGCAGCGTCTTCCCAGACTTGCGGCAGGAACGTGCTCTTGTGATAGCCGTATTCGAACGTGACCCCGTGCACGCCCGGGTCGATCTGCGCCAGCGCCTGCTGTTCGTCCTGAAACGCGATCGGCTCGAGCGGCGAGAGAAGCGAGACTTCGACGTGCGTCCTGTCGAGCTCGGCGAGGTGAAGCGGGCGAAAGCGCGGATCGCGGAACGCGGCGCTCACGGCGTTCGCCTCCACGTCCTCCACGAGCGGCCGGCGTGGCTCGAGGCTCCCGATGCAGCCGCGCAGATCGCCGCCTGGACGCAGCGTCACGAACGTGGCGCCCGGTTCGTGCAGCCACGGCGCGTCCTGCGGCGAGCGCGCTTCGCAGCCGAGCTCGCGCGCGATGGCCGCGCGTGCGATCGCGAGCAGGATTTCGCCGCGATCGTCGCTAACGTTCATAGAAAGCGAACGAGGCATAGCCGACGACGCGATGCTTGTCCCCCGCCGTGTCGCCGGAGTTGCGGCAGATCCAGCAGTTGGGGCCTCGAGCTTCCGGCGCCGCGCGGCCAACGCAAGGCCGGCTACGGGTATCGCGCCGCACGCTTGCTCGTGGTCGATATCGGTTCTCAAGGCAAGCACCGCTTCGCACGTCTGGCGATCGATCGCGTTTGCGTCCGCGTATCCCAGGTAGTGCGAGAGGTCCGAGCTCACGACGATGAGCGTTTCGGGGCCGCCCCACAAAGCTTCGATGACTTCCGCGACCTCGCGCGGCTCCGCGTAACCGACTGCGAGCGGCACGAGCTTGAAGTCGCCGAGCACGCTCTGTAGGAATGGCAGATGCACTTCGAGCGAATGTTCGAGCGCATGCGCCTCGTCGCTCACGACGACCTGGGGCATTGCCTTGATCGCATCGATCGCGGCCGCATCGAGCTCGATCGCGCCGAGCGGAGTCGCGAATGCCCCGACATCCGGGTACCGCCACGCCGCGAACCGCCACTCGGTGGGTGGGCCCGAGAAGGACGACGCGCTGGATCGTGCCGCGAGCCGGCGCGAGCAAAGCATAGGCGTGTGCCGCGATGGGCCCGGAATACACGTATCCGGCGTGAGGGGCGATGACTGCTTTCGGGACAGCCCCAGCCGGGGCGCTCACGCCGGCCAGCAGATCGGAGACCGTTTGCCCCAGACGCGCGGCGTCAGCAGGGTAGAAGAGGCCGGCAACGGCCGGCTGACGGACGGCGTATGGATGAGGGTAGCTCATAAGGTGCTCAGCTAGCGCCGCGAGGCCGGTGAGCCGGCCGAAGCAGCGGTGTAAGGTTTTTCAAGCGCATAAGGGGGGCCTTGGCGCCCGCAGGCATCGCGGCGCAAGCCGCAACGCTGAAAGAGCGATGTGAGGTGTTCCCGTTGATATTCAAGAGCATTATCGGTACCGCTGCTAGAATCCGACGCTCGTCTAACGCACTCGAAATTTCCGTGCCTCGCTACTCAGCGCTCGTTCCGGCCGCAGGCGGCGGCTCCCGCATCGGCGGCCACACGCCCAAGCAGTACCCTGAGGGTCGGCGGACATCCCTTGTTGCACTACGCCTTGCGGCAGCTTGCAGGCCATCCGCAGATTTCGCAGGTGTTCGTCGTGCTCTCGCCGGGGGATGCGCTCTTTCGGTTGGAGTGCGCGGTCGAGTTCGGCGCAGCGGTCCAGCCGCTTTATTGCGGCGGGGAGACCCGCTCGGCGAGCGTCTACAACGGGCTCCTCGCCGCGCGCGACGCGCTGGGCGGCGATGACTGGGTTCTCGTCCACGACGCGGCACGCCCGTGCGTGAGTGCCGCCGCCATCGACCGCCTGATCGAGGAGGTGGGCGATGACGACGCCGGAGGCCTGCTGGCGGTGCCGCTCGCGGATACGCTCAAGCGCGCCGATGGCGAGTCGCGGGTAATTTCGACCGAGCGCCGCGAAGCGCTCTGGCAGGCACAGACGCCGCAGATGTTCCGCTACGGGTTCCTCGTCGAGGCGCTCCGCCGCTGTGGTCCGGATGCGGTCACAGACGAGGCCGGCGCCGTGGAGCGCATCGGACTCAAGCCCAGGCTCGTGATGGGCGAGCTTCGCAACCTGAAAGTGACTTACCCCGAAGACCTTGCGCTCGCCGCGCGCCTGCTGGAGGCGGACCGATGAGGTTTCATCGCGGGCCGCAGGCGCCTCCTTGCTTCGAAGCGGACAGATGAGAATTGGACAGGGCTTCGACGTGCACGCGCTCGTCCCCGGCCGCAGGCTGGTGATCGGCGGCGTCGAGATCCCGTACGCCCTGGGGCTCGCCGGACATTCCGACGCCGACGTGCTTCTGCACGCGATCTGCGACGCGCTGATCGGTGCGGCAGGTCTCGGGGACATCGGACGGCACTTCTCCGATACCGATCCGCGCTACAAGGGGATCGACAGCCGGCATCTTCTCCGCGAGGTGGTGGGCCTTCTGCACGGGCAGAGCTTGCGCGTCGTGAACGTCGATTCGACGATCCTCGCCGAGAGTCCGAAGATGGCGCCGTACATCGACGCGATGCGTGCCAACATCGCCGCGGATCTCCAGATCGACATCGGCGATGTCAACGTCAAGGCGAAAACGTCGGAGCGCCTCGGCGCGCTCGGCCGCAGGAAGGCATCGCAGCGCGAGGCCGTCGCGCTGATCGAACGGCCGCGCCCGGAGCGCCGCGACCGCGATTGAGTCCTGTCGCCAAGAGAGATCTCGCACGCGTTTTCTTCGCGCTCTGGCCGACCGCCGAGGTGAGGGAAGCGCTTGGCGCGCTGGCGCGCGACGCTGCAGACGGAATGCGGCGGGCGCGCGACGAAGGCCGAAAAGATCCACCTGACGCTGTTTTTCGTCGGAGAGGTGGAGCGCAGTCGAATTGCCGGTTTGCTGGCAGCCGCGGCCGCAGTGCGAAGTGCGTCTTTCGAGCTCGTGATCGATCGCCTGGGCTACTTCCGTCGCGCGCGGATCGCCTGGGCCGGTGCCGCCTGTCCGCCGGCGCTTGCATCCGTGGTCGCGCAGCTCACCAAGAGCCTCGCCGCGGAGGGCATCGAAGGCGAGGACCGGCCTGTATGTCCCGCACATCACGCTCGCGCGCGAGGCGGCCCGCAAGCCCGCAGGCGTCCCTTAGACCCCGTCATCTGGAACGCTCACGATTTCGTGCTGGTGGAATCGACGCGAGCGGCGCGCGCGTCAGCGTACGAAATACTCGAGCGATGGAGGATCGATTAGTCGGGCGGGATCGGCAGTTCCACGCGCGCGCGCAAGCCGCCTCCCTCGCGCGGGAGGAGGCTCACTTTGCCGCCATGCAGCGTCGCGACGCGATCCACGATCGCGAGTCCCAGGCCGGTCCCGCTGCCGCCGCGGGCCGCGTCGAGCCGGGTAAAGGGCTGGAGCATCCGCTCGGCCTCCTCCCGCGGTATGCCGGGTCCGCGGTCGCGCACTTCGATGAAGGCCGTGGCCTGTTCGTGTCCCGTTGCGACCTCGACCTCGCCGTTGCCATAGCGCAGCGCGTTGTCGATGAGGTTGCCGAGCAGGCGCTGCATCGCGCGGGGCCGCAGTGGCGTCGGAGGAACCGGTGCGAGAGCGGAGCGCACCGCCTTGCCAGCCTGCGCGTAGCGGGTGACGACGTGTTCGACCAGCGCGTTCAAGTCCGATCGGGGCACGGCGGCTTCCGCGTCCCGCAGCCGTGCGAAATCGAGGAACTGCCCGATCGACGCATCGATCTCCTCGACGTCCTGGACGAGCCCGTTGCGCAGGCTGGGGTCGCCCTTGTCGTCCATCATCTCGATGCCGAGCCGGATGCGCGAGAGCGGCGTGCGCAGATCGTGGGACACGCCTGCAAGCAGGAGCGCGCGCTCGTCGTCCAGGCGCTTCAAGTCGTCGGCAAGATGGTTGAAAGCCCGGGCGAGCGAACTGATCTCCGTCGGGCCCTTTTCGGTCACCGGCCTGCGGCGTTCTTCCGCGTGCCATCTGGGCCGTAGCACGCGTCAACTCACGCAGCGGCCGGTTGATGAATGACACCATGAAGTAGGCGCCGCCGCCGGCCAGGATCAGCACGATCAGGCCCCAGCCGATCCAGCGCAGCGGTTCGTTGCGCTCGATACGCGAGCGCGGCAGGTAGACCCAGTAGGGCTCGCCGTCGATGCGGAAGCTCACCCACACGCCCGGAACGTCCGAGAGGGTGAGGGTGACCTGTGTCTCGGGCCCGAGCTGGCGTTTGAGCTCCCCGGCCACTTCCTGCACGAAAGGCCGGTCGGGCAGCGGAGCGACGCGCTCGTCAGGCGAGGCGACATACACCTGGATCGCCTCGGTCTGCGAGAGCTCCTCCAGCAGCTCGAAGCGCTTCGCGGCATCGGCCGTGATGAGCGCCCAGCGCGTGATGTTCACCACGCTCGCGATCTGCTGAGCCGTCTGCCGCGCGCGCGGCGTGCGCTCGCTCACGCGAAAGATCTGCACCCATGCGAGATTCGCGATGACGAGCAGAAGCGCGATCAGAACGACGCTGCGCCACAGGAGCGAGCGTGGCCAGAGTCTCATCTGCCTTATTCAGCCGGTTTGTCGTCCGGGATGAACACGTAACCGAAGCCCCACACGGTCTGGATGAAGGCAGGCTTCGATGCGTCGGGCTCGATCAGCCTGCGCAGCCGCGAGATCTGCACGTCGATGCTGCGATCGAATGCGCCGAACTCGCGGCCGCGCGCGAGCTCCATCAGCTTGTCGCGCGAGAGCGGCTCCCGCGGATGCTGCACGAGCACTTTGAGCAGCGCGAACTCGCCCGTGGTGAGCGCGACGTCCTCTCCGTTCTTCGTGAGATTGCGCGTCGCGAGATTCAGCTTGAAGTCGCCGAACGCGACGATCTGGGCTTCCGTGCTCGGCGCGCCGGGTGGCGCGGGGCGCGGCCGGCGCCGCAAAACGGCCTGGATGCGCGCGACGAGCTCGCGCGGATTGAACGGTTTCGCGAGGTAGTCGTCGGCGCCGACCTCGAGACCGACGATCCGATCGACGTCGTCGCCCTTCGCGGTGAGCATGATGATCGGCATGTCTTCGTTGCCGCCGCGCAGCCGACGGCAGATGGAGAGCCCGTCTTCGCCCGGCAGCATGAGGTCGAGGATCATGAGGTCGTAGCGCTCGCGTGCGAGCTGCCGATTCATCTCGGTCGCGTTCGAGACGGTGCGCACGCGTAGCCCTGCTCGCCGAGGTAGCGATTGAGCAGGTCTCGCAAGCGCGCGTCGTCGTCGACGACGAGAAGCTTGGTTTTGCTCTCTGACATGGCCGCAATCCTAGCGGCTTGCGGCGGAGGCTTCCAGCCGTTTGTAAAACATTATTGCCCCGCGAGACCCCGAAACAAAATGTTACAAAAAACGTCGGCCGAACGACCGGCTCGTGCGTCGAATCCCATACGATGCAGACGTGCCGAAATGTGAAGTCGATCGTGGCGCTTGGCAAGAAGCAACGCGTCCGAGAGAACCGCGACCGAACTCACCGCATGCATCCTTTTCCCAAGGAGAAACACATGAAAGCTTTGCTTGGTCTGAGTATCGCCGCACTGCTGTCCCTGGCCGCCCCTGTGATGGCCAACCCCACCTGGTCCGATCCCGGCATCGATCAGCGTCAGGAACGTCTTGCCCAGCGCATCGAGCGCGGCTGGCGCTCGGGGGAACTCAGCCCGCCGGAGTATCGCCGCCTGCGACAGGAGCTGCGCGATATCGCACGCGACGAGCATCACTTCGTCGCCGATGGACGCTTGTCGGTGCGTGAACGAGACCATCTGCATGCACGCCTCGGTCATCTCGCGCGCGCCGTGGAGGTGCAGCGCCACGACGTCGATCGGCGCTACGGGTCTTATAATGCACCGGCGTATCCGGGCAGACATTACGAGCGATAGCGCGCCGGAGAACAGGTCTGCTTACATCAGAAGTTCCCGTCATGCCCAAGCCTTCGGAGAAAAACGGGCCGGGGCATGGCGCACACAGGGGTGAGACCCGATCGAGATGATGAAAGTCGTGTTGGCGTTGATTGCTGCCGTCGGCCTCGCGGTTCCGGCGGCAGCGGCGTCGTGGCCTTACTCGCACCTGATTCCGGACGCGCAATCCGGCGGCGGCAGAGGGCAGGGTGGCGGTGGCGGCGGTGGCCGCGACCGCGACCGCGGCGAATCCCGCCGCGATGCTCCGGCGCCGCAGCAAGACCGGCGCGCGGAGCGTGACGAGCGGCGGGATCGCATGAGCGACGACGACCGCCGTGCCCTTCATCGCGACCTCGACAAAGCGAACCGGGAGATTTACCGCAGGCGTTCGCAGTAGGCCATGTTCGGTGTGATTGCCAGCCGTGCAATTCGCGACGCCGCTATGGTAGTCGCGCTGATCCTCGGGGTTCCTTTACCCGCGCTGAGCGCATCGGCTGTCCTCGGGTTCGACGACGCGCGTCATCTGCTCAATCGCACGGGCTTCGGGGCGTCTCCCGCCGAGATCGAGCGTTCGCGAGGCTCACACGGGAACAGGCCGTCCAGCGGCTGCTCGAGTCCACCCGCAAAGAGAGCGTCACGACACCGCCGCAGTGGACCCAGGAACCGTTCCAGTCGCTGCGACGCATCCGGGACATGACACCCGAGGAGCGACTGGCGCTGCAACGCGAGCGGCGCGAAAAAGCGCTGGAGCTGAAAGGCTGGTGGATCGAGGAGATGCGCGTCACACCCTCGCCGCTCACCGAGAGGATGACGCTGTTCTGGCACAACCACTTCGTCTCCGCCGAGCAGAAGGTGCGCTCGCCGCAGCTCATGGATCGCCAGAACCGCCTCCTGCGGCAGCATGCGCTGGGCGGCTTCGGGACGCTGCTCCACGCAGTCGCGCGAGACCCGGCGATGGTCATCTATCTCGACAGCGCCTCCAATCGCAAGGCACAGCCGAACGAGAACTTCGCGCGCGAGGTGATGGAGCTCTTCACGCTGGGGGAAGGGCACTACACCGAGCAGGACATCAAAGAGGCGGCGCGCGCCTTTACCGGCTGGAGCATCGATCCGGAGACCGGTGAATTCATGTTCCGCAGAGGTCAGCACGACGACGGTGTGAAGGGCGTGCTCGGTCGTCAGGGCAACCTGCGCGGAGAGGACGTGCTGGACATCCTGCTCGCGCATCCGCGCACGGCCGAGCACGTGGTCGAGAAGCTGTGGCGCGAATTCGTGTCGCCGAGTCCCGATCCCGCGGAAGTGCGACGTGTCGCGCGTCTCTACCGCGACAGTCGGCTACGACACGGCCGTCACGCTTCGGGCGCTGCTCACGTCCGATGCCTTCTATGCGCCCGCGAACCGCGCATCGCTGATCAAGTCGCCCGTCGAGCTCGTCGTCGGCACCCTGCGGCAGTTCCGCTTTGCGACCGGAGACATGCTCCCGTTCGCCTTCACGCTCGCCCAACTCGGGCAGAACCTGTTTGCGCCGCCCAACGTGAAGGGCTGGCCTGGCGGCGAGGCCTGGATCAACACGACGACCCTGCTCGCGCGCAAGCAGCTCCTGGAGCGGCTCTTCAGGGACGAGGACGCGCGTCCGATGGCCGGCGGCGCCATGCAGACGGCTTCCATTGCTCCGAACATGGACAATGCGCGGTTACGCGCCGCCCGGGCGATGGCGGAGGTGCGGTTCGACGCGTCGGGCTGGTTTGCGCAATTGCCGAACGCGGATACGCCCGCGGTGCAGCGTGTCGTGCTGGCGGCGGCGCCCGCGAGTGCGGTGCCGGCGGACCTTCAGGGCATCGATATCCTGCGCGCGCTGACTCAGGACGCGGTCTATCAACTGAAATGAAAGCCTCTCACGCCCGACTCGTCCCGACCGCCCGCTTCGGCGATGGAAGCGCGCTCACGAGCACGACGTGCGTGGGACGGAGGGCGTTCCTGGCTGGCGTCGGTGCGGCGAGCGTGTGTGCGCTCATGCCGGGGCGCCTGTGGGCGGCCATGCAGCCTGGCTACGGCAACCTGCTGATCCTGATCGAGTTGAAGGGTGGCAACGACGGCCTGAATACGGTCGTGCCTTACGCGGCGGGCGAGTACTACGCGCTCCGGCCGCGGATCGGATTCCGCGCGATCAGGTGCTGCAACTCGACCCAGCCAGCGGTCTGCACCCTGCATTGGAGCCGCTGATGCGCCTGTGGCAGGATCGGGAGCTCGCGGTTGTCCAAGGCGTCGGCTACCCGGAGCCCAACCTCTCGCACTTCCGCTCGATCGAGATCTGGGAGACGGCCTCCGGCAGCGCGGAATACCTTCCCGATGGTTGGCTCACCCGCGCGTTCGCGCGCGCTCCGGTCCCCCGCGAGTTTGCGGCTGACGGCGTCGTGGTCGGCGGCGCAGCGCTCGGTCCGCTCGCTGGCGCCGGCACGCGTGCCGTCGCGCTGACCAACACCGAGCAGTTCCTGAGGCAGGCGCGACTCGCCAACGCATCGGGCGCGCCACGGCCAGGGGCTTTGAACCACATCCTGCGTGTGGAGGCGGACATCCTTCAGGCTGCCGGGAATCTCACGTCCGACTTCCCTTTCCAGACGGAATTTCCTGCCACGCCCTTCGGCAACGCAACGCGTACGGCCATGCAGGTCGTCGCGAGCAGGGCGGGGGTCGCGGTCATCAAGCTTTCGCTGAACGGCTTCGATACCCACAGCGGGCAGCCAGCGGTTCACGCCCGGCTGCTGAAGGACCTCGCCGAGGGCCTCGTCACCCTCAAGAGTGCCCTGGTAGAGCTCGGAAGGTGGCGCTCGACGCTCGTCATGACCTACGCCGAGTTCGGCCGGCGACCCCGCGAAAATCAGAGTAACGGCACCGATCACGGGACGGCCAGCGCCCATTTCGTGGTCGGCGGCGGGGTGCGGGGCGGACTCTATGGGACGGCGCCGGCGCTCGATCGACTCGACGGCGCGGGCAACCTGCGGTCTGTCGTCGACTTCCGCCAGCTCTATGCAACGGTTCTCCGCAGGTGGTGGAGCCTCGATCCGGCGCCCGCGCTGAATGGCCGCTTACGCGCCTCTCGAAGTCCTGCGCGCGTGAAGCGTTAGATCCGGGATTCGGCGTAGACCAAACGGCATACAAATCCGTTAGCTAGCTGTCCATCCTCGGGCTTTTTTCTCGCCTTCCGGAGCGCCCACCGCTAGAATGTCGGCCAAGCGGCGCGCGCCGAATGTCGCAGGCATAAGAAAGAAGCGGGAGACAGGAACCATGCTAGCCACGCGCATCAGGCAGAAGGACGGACTCTTCTATTTCGTCAGCTACCCGGCGAAGGACGTCCTTGATAAGGTGCGGTTTATCAGCCGCTTTTATGGCGAAGGCGAAGAAATCACGCCGCATACGGTTCCCCAGAACGACGAGATCGCCCAGTTCATCGCCCGTATCGAGCGCACCGACGAGGCCTTCCAGCGTCAGCTTTCCCGGGCCAAGGTCCGGGCGCTCCGCAACTTCTACGAGATGGCGGTCAGCCAGCCGCCGATTCCCGGGACGATCCTGCTGTTCACGGCCGAAACGCTGCGCTTCGCCGCAACCAATGGCGACACGGTCGGGAACCTCCAGGAGCCGAGCTCCCGCTATCTGATCATCGACGGCCAGCACCGGCTTGCTGCACTGCGCTTCTATCTGAAGGAGCACCCGGCCGAGGCGGCGACCATCAACGTGCCCTGCGTGATCTTCGACGGCCGCAGCGAAGACTTCGCCGCCGAGATGTTCGTCATCATCAACTCCACCCCGACGCGCATCAACAAGAGCCACCTGGTCGACCTCTACGAGCGCGTATCCTGGGCCGATCCGGATCGGCGCTTCGCCGCGCGGCTCGTCGAGGACCTGTACAAGGAAGACGACAGTCCGCTCCAGTACCGCATCAACCGGCTCGGCGGGCGCAGCCAGCACGACAAGTGGATCCTGCAGGCGGAGCTCTTCAACGAGCTCCACCGCTGGGTGGCACAGGATTGGAAGAAGATCCGGCAGGTCACCAACACCTATCGCGAAGGCGAGCGCTACTACAACATCATCCGCGACTTCTTCAAGGCGGCCGAACGCGTCTGGGGAGACACGTGGGGCAACGAGGGCTACATGGTCACCAAGCCGGTCACGATCAAGGCGATGGTGCGGGTGTGCGCGGATCTCGCCCGCGGCGGATGGCGACCCGGCGGAGGGGCGGGTGAAACGGTGGGAGGAGCGGCTCGCGCCGTGGCAGGAACAGGTGCGGAGCTTCCGCGGCGGACGGCTTCTACGAGCGCTTCCCGGCGAAAGGCCAGATCGAGCGCGTCGCACGCATCCACCGTGATCTCGCGAAGTGGGCAGGGATCGAGATACGGGTGCCCGCCAAAGCCCGCGAGTAACGCATCCGGCGGAAAAGTCTGCTCTCGCGGTGGGAGACGGATTCAGGGGAGGAAGCGGCGACGACGGAGGAGGTCGCTAACGTGACCAGCGATGTCGAGCCGACGCTTCAGTCCCCCTTCGCGATGCAGCACATGATCTCGACCAGCGTGTCCGACGAGCCGAGCTCGGCCTGCACGGTGGCGCGGGCCGGCAGGTTCTCCGGATCGACCCACGCGAGCCACGCCTCGTCCATCTCGGGCTTTAACTTCATGTCTTTCACGTAGACGGTCGCGGACAGGATGCGCGATTTGCTCGTGCCGCACTTCGCGAGCAGCGCGTCGATCTGACGCAGCACGTCCTCGGTCTGCTCCTTCATTCCGCAGTCGAGGTTTTCCGCCACCTGGCCCGCGAGATACGCGACGCCGTTGTGTTCGACCGCGTCGCAGAGCTTCTGCATCGGGTTGTGCCGCTTGATGTCATTCATGTGGGTCTCCATCGCCGTCTGCAGCGGCTACGACGGTGTCCACCGCTCTGCGGGTCCACGCTGGGGACGCGAGCAGGGCTATCCCGCCTTCGCCGCGATCATCATGATTTCCACACGCGTGTCCGGTGTGCCGAGCCGCGACTCGACCGTGGCGCGTGTCGGCTTGTTGTCGGGATCGACCCACTCCTGCCAGGCCGCGTCCATCTGGTCCTTCTCGCGCATGTCGGTGATCCAGACGTTGGCCCAGAGGATCCGCGATTTGTTGCTGCCGCCTTCAGTGAGAAGTCGCTCCATTTTCTGAAGCACCTGTTGGGTCTGGCCTTTGCACGAGAGCGACTTGTCGTCGGCGGTCGTGCCGGCGACGAATACGAGATTGCCGAACTCGACGAGTCGCGAAAGACTCGGGCCTGCATGATGACGCTTGATTGGCTCGCTCACGGATCCTCCCGGTAAGTGTTCAAAGGCATCGCACATTGTCATGAAGGAAGGACTGATTGACAATGCTCGGCGCCATTACGCCGCCGCGCATCCGGGAGCGCGCTAAACGCCCATGTGTCGCGCTCGCTCATCCAACGCATCCGAGGAACGTTCATGAAGTTTTCACGTGCCTGTGTGGTCCTGACGTGTGTTGCATTGCCGGCCCTGTGCGCGAGTGTCGGGGCGCAGACGTTCCCGACGAAGCCGGTGCGCTGGGTCATTCCGTTCCCGCCCGGCGGCGGCACGGACACGATCTCACGCACGCTCTCGCAGAAACTCACTGAGATATGGGGACACCAGGTGATCTCGGACAACCGTCCCGGCTCGGGCGGTACGATCGGGATGGCGATCGCGGCGAAGCTTCCGCCCGACGGTTACAACCTCGTGCTCGGGCAACTCGCGAACGTGGCGATCGCGCCGGCGCTCTACCCCAAGCTTCAGTATGATCCCGTGAAAGACTTCACGCCGATCAGTCTCGCGCTGAAGTCGCCGCTCATCCTCGTCGTGCATCCTTCGGTTCCCGCGAAGAACGTGAAGGAGCTGATCGCGCTCGCGCGCGCCAAGCCCGATTCGATTACGTTCGGTTCGCCCGGAAACGGCACCACCGGCCATCTTGGCACCGAGCTCATCAAGAGCGCCGGCAAAGTGAAGATGACGCACATCCCGTACAAAGGCGCGGTTCCGGCGTTCACGGGTCTCCTCGGCGGCGAGATCGCGGTGTATATGAGCAGCATCCAGCCGGCGATTCCGATGATGAAGGCGGGTCGCGTTCGCGCGCTCGGCGTGAGCGGCGCAGAGCGCATCCGCACACTGCCCGGCGTGCCGACGATCGCTGAAAGCGGACTTCCCGGCTACGAGGTCACGAACTGGTATGGCGTCATGGCGCCGGCCGGCGTACCGAAGGACCTTCTCGGCCGCATTCATGGCGACGTGGTGAAAGCGTTGAAGCAGCCGGACGTCCAGCAGCGCTTCGATGCCGAAGGCGGAGACGCGACGCCCAACACACCCGAGCAGTTCGCCGCATTCATCAAGGCGGAGATCGCCAAGTGGGATAAAGCCGTGCGCGAGTCGGGGGCGAAGGTGGAGTAACGTGTGGCTCGCCTAAAGGCTCGGGCCTCGCACGTTCTGTCAAGGTCTCGTATATCTTGATGGAAATACTGACTGACGCCCGGAGTGTTTCGTTCGCGGGGACCCCACTGCTCCGCAGCCCCCGCTCACCGATAAGGGGCGGTTCTAAGCAAGGATGTCCCTCCGTAACCTCCCTTCCTTCGTTGCGTGTCGCTTTAGAATCGCGACACGCGGTAAGGGCGGCGCTCGCCTTCGGTTCGGGCTTCGCCGCCAGGAACAGTCGATGAGACGGTGGACTAGAATGGGCGCCATGTTTCGATCGGGCTCTTCGTTGAACATCCTCGCGCTCGACACCTCCACCGAATTCTGCTCGGCTGCACTCTGGCTCGACGGCGCGATCGACGAGCGCGAGACGCTCGCGGGCCAGACGCATTCGAATCTGCTCCTCGGCATGGTGGACGAGTTGCTCGGCGCGCATACGCTCGCGGTGCGCGATCTCGACGGCATCGCGTTCGGTGAAGGGCCAGGTTCGTTCACGGGGCTTCGCATCGCGTGCGGCGTCGTGCAGGGACTTGCTTTCGGCGCGGACCTCCCGGTCGTCGGCGTCGGAACGCTTCTCGCGATGGCTGCGGGCAGCGGCGCGGAGCGCGTCGTGTGCTGTCTCGACGCCCGCGTTCGGGAAATCTATCACGCGGCGTACGAGCGCAGCGCGGGTGTCTGGCGCACTGTGCACGAACCTTCGCTGTGCGCACCCGAGGCCGCTCCGGATCTTCCGGATGGAGGATGGTTTGCCATCGGTTCGGCGTTCAGGGTGTACCGCGAGGCGCTCGAGCAACGCTATGCAGGGTACCTTCAGGCAATCGAACCCGATCGGTATCCCCACGCACGCGACATCGCGGCTCTCGCCGTCCCGAGATTTACCGCGGGCGTGACGATGGCGCCTGAAGCCGCGGCACCGGTTTATCTGAGAGAGAAGGTGGCATTACGCATCGACGAGCAGTCGAGCAGGTTGAGGTAGTGCCCGCGCTCTATCGCCGCATGACGCAGGCCGATCTCGATGCCGTCGTCGCGATCGAGTGCGACGTGCACGCGCATCCGTGGACCCGCGGCAATTTCGCCGACTCGGTCGATGGCGGTCATCATTGCTGGATCGTCGAGCATCAGTCCGACATCGTGGCGTATGGCATCGTCACCGTGGCGGCGGGCGAAGCGCATCTGCTGAACCTGAGTGTTGCGCGGGAATGGCAGCGACGCGGGCTCGGTTTGCACATGACGCGATTTCTGGCGAAGCTTGCGCGCGACCATGGAGCGCGAGTGATGTTCCTGGAAGTGAGGCCCTCCAATGCCGCGGCCCGCGCTCTGTACTCCCGCAGTGGATTTGCGGAGATCGGCCGCCGGCGGGATTACTATCCCGATGGTGAAGGCCGTGAGGACGCTGTCGTCATGCAGGTGAATCTCGAATGAAGTCGCGCCGGGATCTGATGCTCGAGGAGATGGGGCTTACGCCGCAGTGGCGTCTGCGCGCGGGCTTGGGTTTTCAATCGCTTCCCCTCACCCCAATCCTCTCCCCGACTCGGGGCGAGGGGGCGTCGAAGACTCACTCGTGTTCCCTCACCCCCACCCGCTCCCCGATTCGGGGCGAGGGGGTGTTCGACGATCGCCGCGCCGCGATCATGCGAATGGACTGGACGGCGCTCAAAGCGGCCGTCGCCGAGCTGCCGCGAATGCCCTCTGCATGCGAAACGCACGAACACGGTGTTCGGCGTCGGCGACGAGAATGCGGACTGGGTGTTCGTCGGCGAAGGCCCGGGCGCGGATGAGGACGCGCTCGGCGATCCGTTCGTCGGCCAGGCCGGCAAGCTGCTCGACAGCATGCTCGCTTCGGTGCGGCTGAAGCGCGGCGAGAACGTGTACATCTGCAACGTGGTGAAGTGTCGCCCGCCGGGGAACCGCAATCCCGAACCGCAGGAGATGCAGAAATGCGAGCCCTTTCTGCAGCGTCAGATCGAGCTGCTCCAGCCGAAGCTCATCGTCGCGCTCGGGCGCATCGCGGCACAGAACCTGCTCTCACGAGACGCGAGCATCGCCAGCCTGCGCGGGCGAGTGCACGACTACAATGGCCGTCCGCTGATCGTGACCTATCATCCTGCTTATCTGCTGCGCACTCTGGCCGACAAGGCGAAAGCCTGGGAAGACCTGTGTTTCGCGGTGAGCACGATGGAGCGCTTGCAAAGCGCGGCGGCGGTCCCCACATGAGGGCCTGACGCTTTTCGATAGACCACGACAGGACATCGCCATGCTCCGACGCCTTTACGTTGTGCTCGCAATCGCTGCGACGCTGCTCACCTCCGGCTGCGGCTACAACACGCTCCAGTCGCAGGACCAGCAGGTGAAGGCGGCGTGGTCCGAAGTGGTGAACCAGTATCAACGCCGAGCCGATCTCATTCCGAATCTCGTCAACACGGTGAAGGGATTCGCGCAGCAGGAGAAGGACGTCCTGCTCGGCGTGACGAACGCGCGCGCGAAGGTCGGAAGCATCCAGGCGACGCCGGAACTGGTCGACAATCCGCAGGCGTTTCAGCAATTCCAGGCCGCGCAGGCGGAACTGGGCGGCGCACTCTCGCGGCTGCTCGTCGTCGCGGAGAACTATCCGCAGCTGAAGTCCGACGCGAACTTCCGCGATCTCCAGGCGCAGCTCGAAGGCACCGAGAACCGGATTACCGTCGCGCGAAATCGCTTCATCAAGGCCGTTCAGGAATACAACGTGACGGTGCGCTCGTTCCCGACCAATCTCACTGCGATGGTCTTCGGGCACAAGGAGAAGCCGCAGTTCACGGTGGAGAACGAACGCGAGATCGCGAAGCCGCCGACAGTCGATTTCGGCTCGCCGCCCTCGCGCGATCGCGCGACCTCGCCGCGGCCGGACGCGCCGCCGGCGGGCGGCGGCGCCGTCTCCGGCCCCGGGCAAGTAGGCGATGCGGCAGCTTCTTCTGCGGCGGGTCGCGCCCGCCGCAGCGCTGCTCTTCTTCATCTGCGCGGGGCTCGCACAGGTGCCGGTGCCGCCGCTGACGGCGCGCGTCACCGATCTCACTGGAACGCTCACGCCGCAGCAACGCGCTGCCCTGGAAGAACGGCTCGCGGCATTCGAAGCGCGCAAGGGCACCCAGATCGCGGTGCTGATGGTGCCGACGACGCAGCCCGAGGCGATCGAGCAGTTCGGCATTCGCGCAGCCGAGGCGTGGAAGATCGGACGCAAGGGCGTCGATGATGGCGCGCTTCTCGTGGTCGCGTTGAAAGATCGGACGCTGCGCATCGAGGTAGGCTACGGTCTTGAAGGCGCGCTGCCGGACGCCCGCGCGAAACGCATCATCGAGGACTACATCGTTCCGCGGTTCAAGGCAGGCGATTTTTTCGGCGGCATCGATGCGGGCGTCACGCGCATGATGTCGGTGATCGAAGGCGAGCCGCTGCCGCCGCCGACGAGCGCGGCGCCGGGAGCGCGTTCGGGCGGCGGAGATGGCTTCGGACTCTATGAACTGCTCTTCATCGGCTTCATGCTGGTGTTCGTCGTGGGCGGTGTGCTGCGCGCGATGTTCGGACGCTTCTTCGGTTCGTCTCTCATCGGAGGTATCGCCGGTTTCGCCGGCTGGCTCATGCTGGGCTCGCTCATCGCCGGAATCGGCGTGGGTCTCGCCGCCCTGGTGCTCAGCCTCATGAACGGTGCGGGCCGAGGGCGGCGCGGTGGCTTCCATCCGGCCGGCTGGGGCGGTGGAATGGGCGGCTGGGGCGGTAGCGGCGGCGGAAGCTGGGGTGGCGGAGGTGGCGGAAGCTGGGGCGGCGGAGGCGGCGGATTCGGCGGAGGAGGCGCGTCGGGCCGATGGTAGCGAGCGTCCGCGGTGTGGACTTCGGACATGCAATGACCCACGTCGTCGCCGCATGAACCTCCAGCGCGCTTTAAAGCATCTCTTCTCGCCGGCATGGGTCGTGCGCCGCGCATTCGGCGACGCGGCCTTCGGGCGCATCGAGGCGGCGATCGCCGCGTCCGAACAGCGTCATCGCGGGGAAATCCGTTTCGTGGTCGAAGGCGCGCTCGACTTCGTATCGGTCGTTCGCGGTCTGACGCCGCGCGAGCGGGCGGTGCACGTATTCTCGGTGCTGCGGGTGTGGGATACCGAGGAGAACACGGGCGTGCTCCTCTATTTGCAGCTCGTCGACCGCGACATCGAGATCGTGGCCGACCGCGGGATCGCCCACCTGATCGAGAGCAGCGCGTGGGAAGCCATCTGCCGGCGCATGGAGGCCGCGTTCGGGGCCGCACGCTACGAAGAGGGTGTTCTTGCGGGCATCGCGGAAGTGAGTGATCTCCTTGCACGGCACTTTCCGGCGACAGGGCAGAACGTCGACGAGCTGCCGGACCGCCCGACCGCGCTCTGAATCGCGGGAACCTGTCGAGTGTATTAATATGGGGCAGGGCGCAATCGCGCCCGTTCCAATTCCTCTCGGGGTATCGATGAAAACAGCAGTAAACCGTGTGCGGGGCGTCGAGCGCGACATCGTCCAGATGCCGCAGATCGAGGAGGCCGCGCCCTATTACGAGCCGCAGAAGAACGAGGTGGCGATTTTCGAAGCGGCGTACAAGAAGCGGCTTCCGGTCATGCTCAAGGGACCGACGGGCTGCGGCAAGACCCGCTTCCTCGAACACATGGCGTTTCAGTTGCAGAGACCGCTCGTAACCGTGTCGTGCCACGAGGACCTGACGAGCTCCGATCTCGTCGGTCGCTTCCTGCTCGAAGGCGCGGAAACCGTGTGGCAGGACGGACCGCTCACGCGGGCGGTGAAGGCGGGCGCGATCTGCTATCTCGACGAGATCGTCGAAGCGCGCACCGATTCGACCGTCGTGATCCACTCGCTCACCGATCACCGGCGCAAGCTGACGATCGAGAAGAAAGGGCAGGAGATCGAGGCGCACGAGGACTTCATGCTCGTGATCTCCTATAACCCCGGCTATCAGACGGTGCTGAAGGATCTCAAGCCTTCGACCAAGCAGCGCTTCGTCGCGATCAATTTCGATTTTCCGCCCGAAGATGTCGAGCGCAAGATCGTGCTCCAGGAGGCGGCGGGCATCTCGCCCGAGATCGTTCATCAGCTCGTCGCGGCGGGCCGCAAGGCGCGGATGCTCAAGGACCACGGACTCGAAGAGGCGACATCCACGCGCGCGCTCGTCTACGCCGCGAACATGATGAACGCGGGACTCGATCCGATCGCGGCCTGCCAGGTCGCGATGATCAACCCGATCACCGACGACATCGAGCTCGCCGAAGCGTTGATGGAAATCGTCCAGGCGCATTTCTCGACGTGAACGCGGTCAGGACGGCCGCCGTCCGCGATCTTCTGAACGGCATCCGAGACCAGAGCCCGGCCGCGCACAAGGATATCGAGCAGGCGATTTCGGCCATCGAGCCTCACGGCGAAGAAGTCATCCTCGCGTGGTTGAAGGCGTGCCGGGCGCTCTCCGATTTCGATCGCGAAGCCGGGCGTTCTTTCATCCGCGGCAGCGTGGAAGCCGAGCGCATCTCCGAAACGGTCCTCCCGTGGACGCAGCAGGCGCTCGAGTTCATGCGCTGGCGCGGCTCGTGGCGGGCGCTCGAAGGCTTCATGGCGAACCTGCCGCGCGCGTTCGGTTCGCTCGGCCATGCGGGCGAGCGGCGCTGGGCGGAAATCGGCTTCGTCTGGTGCGCGCGACAGATCGACAGCGGCTGCGCGTATTTCGCAACGCCGGTGACGGACCTTTCCGGCCGGCAGGGCATTTCCGGCATCGAGCAACTCAGCACGCCGGCCGAAGAGCTCTTCGAATCGCGCAAGCTCATGCTTGCGACGTATCTGCCGGGCGCGATCCGCGTGCGCAATCTGCTCGGCGCACAGGCGATCCTGCCGTGGGCGCTGCGCGGCGCGGATATCCTCCAGTCGGGACGCGCGCGCGGCGAATCGTACTTCAAGCTCGAGTCCGAGGAGAGCCTCGCGCTGCTCCTCGAGCATCTGCCCGGATTCCGGCTCGGCGATCGCAACCGCCTGCTCGCGATGCTTCTCGACGTGTGGTTCGGCGGCATGTTCGACATCAAGGAGTCGAGCTGGTCGCCCGAGAAAGGGCGTCCGTTCGTCGAGACCGACGGACGCAGCCTCTACGTGCCCGCCGTCATGGGAAATCGCGACGAAGCGATTCTCGCGGTGTTGCAGGCCGCGGGTCATATGCGGCACGGCACGTTCGAACGCGGCGCGATGAGACAGATCTTCGCCGCAGAGAAGCTCGAGTTCGCGGAGGCGGGCCCGGTTTCCTGGGCGCCGCTCTTCATGCGCTACGGCGAGGACGCGCTGCGCTTCCAGCTCATCTTCGATCTGTGCGAAGACTTGCGCGTCGATGTGCGCATTCAACGCACCGTGCCGAACTATCTTCAGCGTCTCGCGGCGACGGCGCGTGCGACCGGAGCGCGGAACGCGGTGAGCGCCGCCTACTTCGATCTCGCGCTCGCCACGGTGCAGAACGCGCTGCAGGTCTGGCGGTCGCAAGCGGCGCCGGACGAGCGTTTCGCACGGCTCTTTGCGCCGGGTGCGACCGTCGCCGACGCCTACCGCATCGCGAAGAAGCTCTTCGAGGACAAGACGCTGCCCCGCGTGACCGACCTCGAGGCCATGCAGGCGGCCTATCTGCCCGGCCGCGGACCGAATGCGACGCGCCTTGCGCATCCGCAGGAACAGGATGACGAGGACCAGCAGACTCAGTCGGGCGCCGAGCAGCGCGCGGACCAGCAGGAGGAAGGCGGCGAAGAGAGCGAGGCGCCGCAGAACGCCGAGCAGGGCGATCAGCAGGACACGGGAAAACGCGAAGAGGTCGCCGGTTACGGCGAAAGCAGCGGAACGGCAAACCAGTCCGCTGCCAAGGCGGAGGGCGAGCGCGGGACGCAGGCGACGAGCGACAAGGGCATTCCCTATCCGGAGTGGGATTACCGCGAGGCGCGCTACAAGCGCAACTGGAGCTGGGTGCAGGAGAAGCGTCTTGCCGAATCGAACATGGCCGAGACGAGCCGGCTCATGAATCAGTATTCGAACGCGCTCAAGCGGCTGAAGAAAGCGATCCAGTCGCAGAAGCCGACGCGCATGGCGCCCAAGTTGCGGCAGCTCGACGGCGACGACATGGATCTGAACGCCGTCGTGAGTTACGTCGCGGAAAAGGTTGCGGGACGCTCGCCGAAGGCCGACATCTACAAGCGGCGGGAGATGCGCCAGCGCGAGATCTCGGTGACGCTGCTCGCCGACATGTCCACTTCGATCATGCAGCATCTGCCGGAAGGCGGCGGGCGGCTGGTCGATCGCGTGCGCGCGGGCGTGCTGCTCTTCGCGGAGAGCATCGAGGAAGTGGGCGACAGCTACTCGATCGCGGGTTTCTGCTCGAAGTATCGCGACAACGTCAGCTACTACATGATCAAGGACTTCGACGAGCCGTTCTCGCAGGAGGTGCGCAGCCAGATCGGCGGCATGTCGGGTCGGCTCGCGACACGCATGGGCGCGGCGATCCGGCACGCGACCGCATCGTTCGAAGGGATCGAGAGCCGGCGGCGGTTACTGCTCATTCTTTCGGACGGCCGCCCCGAGGATTACGACGACGGCGGCGACCGGCGCTACCTCCACGAAGACACGCGCATGGCGGTGAAGGAAGCCGTGTCGAAGGGCGTGCATCCGTTCTGCATCACGGTCGACACGATGGCGAACCAGTACCTGCCGCAGATCTTCGGCAAGGGCCATTACCTCGTGCTGGACCACATCAACAGCCTGCCGAACAAGCTGCCGGAGATCTATTTCCGGCTGCGGCGGTAGCGTCACGGCATTGTGCCGTGACACGATTTCCAATCACAAGACGGGATCCCAGGTCCCCTCGCTACGCTCGGGCTCTCCGGTGAATGAACAGAGGGCAGTCCCGCTCGTAACTCGCTCCTGGGCTCCCTCGCGGTCGCGGGCCAGCAGCTGTGGTGTCGTGGCGGTGAAGGTGCGGCACGGCATCCGACCAAAGGAGAGAGACCATGGCCCAGACGCTCGACGGTTTCGCGGCGCAATGCCGCAAGATTCTGCTGGCTGAAAACAATCCCGCCGGCCGCACCAAAGTCTGCGCGCTGCTGCAGGAAGCACTGAAGGACGAGGATTTCGTCGCGCAGAACATCCCGGACAACACGCCCGAGCGCAAGATCCTGTACGAGGATCCCGACCTGGGGTTCTGCATCCTCGCGCACAACTACATGGGGCCGAAGGAGAGCGCGCCGCACGATCACGGCCCGTCGTGGGCGATCTACGGGCAGGCGCGCGGCGAGACGTCGATGAACGACTGGGAACTGCTCGAGCCCGCGACGCCCGAGAAGCCGGGCAAGGTGCGCAAGATGCGCCAGTACAAGCTCACGCCCGGGGTCGCGCACGTCTACAACGAAGGCGACCTGCACTCGCCGAGCCGCGTCGACTCGACCCGGCTCATCCGCATCGAAGGCACGAACATGGAGAGCGTGAAGCGGCTCAAGTTCGAGGCTGTTTGAACTGCGGCGGGAGGAGGGCGGAGGGAGCCGGAAACTCTCCCTCGCCCCCGCGTGCGGGGAGACAGGGTCGGGGTGAGGGGACCTGTTCAGTGGTGCGCATCCGACGGGATCACCGGCAGCCCGCCGCGCTGCACGTTGCGCAGGTGGTGCCGGCGCACCAGCACCATCGTGCCCGAAACGAACAGCCCGAACAGCACGATCACGACGTAGATCGAGAAATCGAGCCACATCAGGAACGCGTACGTCGAGAGCATGACGAGGATCGAAAGGTTCTCGTTGAAGTTCTGCACCGCGATCGAGTGCCCCGCGCCCATCAGGATGTGGCCGCGGTGCTGCAGCAGCGCGTTCATCGGCACGACGAAGAAGCCGGCCAGCGCGCCGATCAGGATCATGAGCGGAATCGCGACCGCCACCGTCTGCGCGAAGTTCATGGCGATGACGATGATGCCCATCGCGATCCCGACCGGCACGACGTCGACGGCGCGCCGCAGCGGCACGAAACGCGCGGCCACCACCGAGCCCATGGCGATGCCGACGGCGCACACGCCCTGCAGCACGGTCGCCTGCGACAGCGAATAGCCGAGCGCCACGTCCGCCCACTTCAGCACGATGAACTGAAGCGTAGCGCCCGCGCCCCAGAAGAGCGTCGTCGTCGCGAGCGACATCTGTCCCAGCTTGTCGCGCCAGAGGAGCTTCACGCAGTGCGCGAACTCGCGGACGAGAAAAAGCGGATTGCGGCTCGGCGCGCGGTGATCGACACCGGTATCGGGTATGTAGAGATTGAAGATCGCGGCGATCAGGTAGAAGACCATGATCATCGCGATCGCCGCTTCGGAGGGCGTGTCGATGCCGGTGCTGATGCCCGGAAGATCGATCTCGAGCAGCAGCGCCGAGACCGCCTGGCTCACGAGCACGCCGCCGAGAAGCGTTCCGAGGATGATCGAAGCGACCGTGAGACCCTCGATCCAGCCGTTCGCGACGACGAGCTTCTGGTGCGGCAGGTACTCCGTGAGGATGCCGTATTTGGCCGGTGAATAGGCCGCCGCCCCGAGCCCGACGACGCTGTACGCGAGCAGCACGACGACATACGGGGCGACGGCGGGGATCGCGAGCCCCTGGTGGAAAAACATCATGAGGCAGCCGGCGATCTTCACCATGTTGGTGATGAACATCACCCGCCCTTTGGGCATCGAGTCCGCGAAAGCGCCGACGAAAGCCGCGAACACCACGTAGGACACCGTGAAGAAGAACTTGAGCAGCGGCGTCATCCATTCCGGCGTCTGCATCTGGAGCAGCAGCGCGATGGCGGCGACGAGCAGCGCATTGTCCGCGAGCGACGAGAAGAACTGCGCCGCCATGATGATGTAAAAGCCGAAGGGCATCAGCGGCGGTAAGCGGGAAATTACGGGGGAGCCCGGCGCAGCGACCGCGCGTTTATACCATACTCGATGCGCCAACCATGCCGTCGAGCGACGCCGGCGCGCGACGACCGATGGGGCTTCGATGCTTCGCGAGCCTCCATCCGACACGTGTCCTCGCCGTGCTGCTCCGGGTTTACGTAAACTATCGAGCTTTCCTGGCGGCGTCCGCGTTGAATTTCCTCCTCCACCGCTCGGCTCCGCTTCTCTGCTCCCTGGCGAGCCACACGGCGAGGCGACATTCGTGACGTAGGTGCATGTGTCACTCACTTTCGCAACTCGGTAAAAATGGCCGACAGACGTCTGCAGGTCTTCTACACCGTTGCGAAGCAGTTGAGCTTCACCAAGGCCGCGGAACAGCTCTTCATGACCCAGCCCGCGGTGACGTTCCAGGTGAAGCAACTGGAGGAGCATTTCAACACGCGTCTTTTCGAGCGGAGTCATGGCCGGATCGCGCTCACCGCGGCCGGCGAGCTCGTGCTGGGTTACGCCGAGCGCATCCTCGCCCTGTCGGAAGAGATGGAGACACGGGTGCGCGACCTCACGGGCGCCGTGAGTGGCGCATTGCTCCTCGGGGCGAGCACCACGATCGCGGAGTACATGCTCCCCCAGATACTCGGCGAATTCAAAGCGGCGCATCCGGAGGTCCAGGCGCACATGATGGTCGGCAATTCCGAGATGATCGTGAATCGCGTCGCCGACCACACCATCGACCTCGGGCTGATCGAATCGCCGTCCTATCTCCCGAGCCTCCAGAACGAGGTGTGCTGCGATGACGAGCTGGTCGTGATCTGCGCGCCGGGGCATCCGCTCGCGAATCGCACGACGGTTCGCGCGCAGGATCTCGCTGCGGTGGCGTGGGTGCGGCGCGAACCGGGTTCGGGCACGCGCGAGTTCACCGACAATTACATCCGGGAGTGCGGTCTTGCGCCGGAGGACCTCGACGTCATCATGGAGCTCGGCAGTCCCGAAGCGATGAAAGGCGCGGTCGAAACGGGCAGTGCCATCGCGGTGGTGTCCCGGGCGACGATCGCGAAGGAGCTCAAACTCGGCTCGCTCGTCGCGATCCCGCTCTCGCCTCGCCTCATCCGCACGCTTTCGCTCGTGCATCCCAAAGAGAAGTTCCGCTCGCGGCTCGTCACCACGTTCGTCGAATTCGCGATGGCCCGCATGCGGGAAATCGCTGCTCGGTTATGAGGTCGCGATCCGCGAAGGCGCGCGCCGCGGCCAAGGCACCCCGTCCGGGAGTCGTGCGGCAGTGCGGCCGCTGACGGCGACGATCGACCTCTCCGCGCTCCGGCACAACCTGGGCGTGATGCGGCGGCACGCATCGCGCTCCAAAGTCTTCGCGGTGCTGAAGGCGAATGCATACGGCCATGGCTTGCTACGCGCCGCCCGTGCCTTCGCCGGGGCAGACGGCTTCGCCGTGGTCGAGCTCGACTCGGCGGTGCGGCTGCGCGAAGCCGGTTACGGCCAGGCTATCGCGCTGCTCGAGGGCTCATTCGAATCGCGCGAGCTTCCGGTGTTCGCACAGCATCGGCTCATGCCGGCGATTCACACGTTCGAGCAGATCGACATGCTCGAAGCTGCGCCCGCCCACACGAAGCTCGACGTGCTGCTCAAAGTGAACACGGGCATGAACCGCCTCGGCTTTCAGCCCGCCGATTTCGACGCGGCGCTGGAACGGCTTCAGTCGAGTGCGCATGTCTCCAGCATCACGCTCATGACGCATTTCGCGAACGCCGACAGCGCCGCGGGCATCGCTGAGCCGCTTCGGACCTTCGAGCGCCTGACGAGCCGGCTCGCTCTGCCGCGCACGCTGGCGAACTCCGCGGCCGTGCTGAGATACCCTGAATCGCACGCGGACTGGGTCCGGCCCGGTATTGTGCTCTACGGCTGCTCGCCTTTTGCCGAGTCGGTGGGGGCGGAGCTCCATCTGAAGCCCGCGATGACGCTCGCAAGCGAGTTGATCTCGGTGCGCGAGCTCGCACCCGGCGATGCGGTGGGCTACGGCGCAACGTTCATCGCGGACCGGCGGCTGCGCGTCGGGGTCGTCGCCTGCGGCTACGCGGACGGTTATCCGCGCCACGCGCCGAGCGGAACGCCCGTTCTCGTGGGTGGTAGACTGACCGCGACGGTCGGCCGCGTTTCGATGGACATGCTGTGCGTGGACGTGAGCGATATCGAAGATGCGCACGTGGGGACGCGAGCCGTGCTGTGGGGCGAAGGCAATCCTGTGGAAAAGGTCGCCGAGGCGGCGGGAACCGTCGGCTACGAGCTGCTGTGCGCGCTCGCGCCGCGCGTGCGCTCGATCGAGCTGCCGTGAACGGGCATCCGCGTGGCTAAAGCAAAGACGCTCTACGCGTGCACCGAGTGCGGCGGCCAGGCACTCAAGTGGCAGGGCCAGTGTCCGCATTGCCAGGCCTGGAACACGCTCGAGGAAACGGTCGCTGAAGCTTCGCCTTCAGCCAACCGCTTCGCGCTGATCGCGGAGGCCGGCAAGCTTCAGCGGCTTTCCGAAGTCGAGGCGCGCGAGGAAGAGCGCCTTTCTTCCGGCATCAACGAGTTCGATCGGGTGCTCGGCGGCGGCCTCGTCCCGGGCGGTGTCGTGCTGATCGGCGGCGATCCCGGCATCGGTAAATCGACGCTGCTGCTCCAGTCTCTCGCCGTCATGGGCGCCGCGCGCAAGGTGCTCTACGTGAGCGGCGAAGAATCGCCGCAGCAGATCGCGCTGCGGGCGCGCAGGCTCGGCGCCGATGTGCGCCACGTGCACGTCCTTGCCGAGATCAACCTCGAGAAGATCCAGGCGACGATCCAGGCCGAAAGACCGGCGGTCGCGGTCATCGATTCGATTCAGACGCTGTATTCGGGCGCGCTCCAATCGGCGCCCGGCTCGGTCGCGCAGGTGCGCGAATGCGCGGCGCAGCTCACCCGCATCGCGAAGGCAGGCGCGACGTCGGTGATCTTCGTCGGCCACGTGACGAAGGAAGGCGCGCTCGCCGGCCCGCGCGTGCTCGAGCACATGGTCGACACCGTGCTCTACTTCGAAGGCGACACGCATTCGAGCTTTCGCCTCATCCGTGCGTTCAAGAACCGGTATGGCGCCGTCAACGAGCTCGGCGTGTTCGCGATGACCGACAAGGGCCTGAAGGGCGTGTCGAATCCGTCCGCCTTGTTTCTGTCGCAGCATGGCGCCGAGGTGGCCGGCTCGTGCGTCATGGTCACGCAGGAAGGCACGCGCCCGATGCTCGTCGAGATCCAGGCGCTGGTGGACGAAGCGCATGCGCCCAATCCGCGGCGGTTGAGCGTCGGACTCGAACAGAACCGGCTTGCGCTGCTGCTCGCCGTGCTGCACCGTCACGTGGGCGTGGGCGTCTTCGACCAGGACGTGTTCGTGAACGCGGTCGGCGGCGTGCGTGTCAGCGAGCCGGCGGCGGACCTCCCGGTGCTGCTCGCGATCGTTTCGTCTCTCAGGAACAAACCGTTGCCGGCGAAACTCATCGCATTCGGCGAGGTGGGCCTTGCCGGTGAGGTGCGCGCGGTTCAACGCGGGCAGGAACGACTGCGCGAGGCGGCCAAGCTCGGCTTCACGCAGGCGATCATTCCGAAGGCGAACCGGCCGCGGCAGGCGATCGCCGGCATGGAAGTGACGGCGATCGAGCGTGTGGAGGAAGCGTTTGCGCAGGTACGGTAGGGCTCTGAGAACCACCCCTTGCCGGTGAGCGGGGGCTGCGGAGCAGCGGGGTCCCCGCGAACGAAACATTCCGGTGCCCATTTAGTATTCTCATCATCAGTACGAGGGCTGAGGCAGAACGATGTGAGTGGGGCTGCGCAGCAGCCCAATGGAGGAGTGCATGAGTTCCGCGTTCGACGTGGGCCTCGAGAAAAACGCGGCGAACTACACGCCGCTCACGCCGCTGTCGCTCATCGCGCGCAGCGCCTATGTCTATCCGAATCGGCCTGCGGTCGTGTGCGACGAACGCACGCTCACGTGGGCGGAAGTCTATGCGCGCTGCCGGCGGCTTGCTTCTGCGCTCGCGCAGCGGGGCATCGGGGCAGGCGATACCGTCGCTACGATGCTTCCCAACGTGCCGGCGATGTACGAAGCGCATTTCGGCGTCGCGATGGCGGGCGCGGTGCTCAACACGCTCAACACGCGGCTCGATGCCGCATCGATCGCATTCATGCTGGAGCATGCCGAAGCGAAGGTGCTGCTCACCGATCCTGAATTCAGTGGAACGGTGGAAGACGCGCTCGGCCGCCTCGGGACACCGCCGCTCGTGATCGACGTCGAAGACGCCGCGCTCGCAGGCGGCAAGCGGGTCGGCTCGGTCGGATACGAGGACTTCCTGAGCGGCGGCGATCCCGAATTCGAGTGGCGACATCCGGCCGACGAATGGGATGCGATTTCGCTCAACTACACCTCCGGCACGACGGGCGATCCCAAAGGGGTCGTCTATCACCACCGCGGTGCGTATCTCAACGCCGTCTCGAACATCCTGAGCTGGGGCATGCCGCCGCATCCGGTGTATCTCTGGACCCTGCCGATGTTTCACTGTAACGGCTGGTGTTTCCCGTGGACCCTCGCGGCCGTGGCGGGGACGAACGTCTGCCTGCGCAAAGTGGAGCCGCAGCGCATCTTCGATCTCATCCGGCGCCATCGCGTCACGCATTATTGCGGTGCGCCGATCGTGCACAGCCTGCTCATCAATGCGCCCGACGAATGGAAGCGCGGCATCGAGCACACCGTTTCGTGCCTCGTTGCCGCCGCGGCCCCGCCGGCCGCGATTCTCGAGGGCATGCAGAAGATGGGCTTCGACATCACGCACGTCTACGGACTCACGGAGACATACGGCCCTGCCGCCGTGTGCGCGAAGCACGAGGAATGGGACGGCGCTGCCGCTCCCCGAGCGCGTCGAACTGAACGGCAGGCAAGGCGTCGCTTATCACACGCAGGAACGCATGACGGTCATCGATCCGCTCACGATGAACGAAGTCCCGCGCGACGGGCGGACGATCGGCGAAGTGATGTTCCGCGGCAATATCACGATGAAAGGCTATCTGAAGAACCCGCAGGCGACGCGCGCCTCGTTCGCGGGCGGCTGGTTTCACACGGGCGATCTTGGCGTGCTCCAGCCGGACGGCTACGTGAAGATCAAGGACCGGTCGAAGGACGTGATCATCTCCGGCGGGGAGAACATCTCTTCGCTCGAAGTCGAAGACGCGCTCTACAGGCATCCCGCGGTGATGGCCGCGGCCGTGGTCGCGAAGCCCGATGCGACTTGGGGCGAGGTGCCGTGCGCGTTCGTCGAGTTGAAGGAGGGCGCGGTCGCAACCGAGGCCGAAATCATCGCGCATTGCCGCGAGCGCCTGGCTCATTTCAAGGCGCCGAAGCAGGTTCTGTTCGGACCGTTGCCGAAGACCTCGACCGGGAAGATCCAGAAGTTCGTGCTGCGCGAGAAGAGCAGCTCGGCGCGGGCGATCGATACGTGAGGGCGAGGAGAAGGGGGAGGGGGTGGAACGTGAGTGTGAAAAGTGAACGGTGACGCAGCCGATTACGTGATCGAGACGCGCGGGCTCACGAAGGATTTCAAGGGGTTCGTCGCGGTCAAGGACGTGAGCTTGAGAGTGAGGCGCGGTTCGATCCACGCGCTGATCGGCCCGAACGGCGCCGGCAAGACGACGTGCTTCAACCTGCTCACGCACTTCCTGACGCCCACGAGCGGCCGGATCTTCTACAACGGCCAGGAGATCACGGGGCTCAAGCCCGCGGCGATCGCGCGCATGGGCATCGTGCGTTCGTTCCAGATTTCCGCCGTTTTCCCGCATCTCACGGTGCTGGAGAACGTGCGGGTCGCCTTGCAGCGCAAGCGCGGCGCCTCCTTCGATTTCTGGCGCTCGGAGCGGGTGCTGGACGGACTTCGCCAGCGCGCGCGCGAGTTGATCGAGGCGGTGGGTCTCAGCGCATTCGAACAGATGCCCGCGGTGGAACTGCCGTATGGCCGCAAACGTGCGCTCGAGATCGCGACGACGCTCGCGCTCGATCCGGAGGTCATGTTGCTCGACGAGCCGACCGCCGGCATGACGCACGAGGACGTCGAGCGCATCACCGCGCTCATCCGCCATGCGGCACGGGACCGCACCGTCGTCATGGTCGAACACAATCTGGCGGTCGTCGCCAACCTGAGCCAGCACGATCACCGTGCTCGAACGCGGCGAGATCATCGCCGAGGGCGATTACGCGACCGTCGCGCGCAGATCCGCGGGTCGTGCAGGCGTATCTCGGGCAGGCTCATGCCTGAGTCGACGGGACCGACACCGCTTCTCGCCGTGCGGGACCTCCAGGCGTGGTATGGCGAGTCGCATGTCCTTCATGGCGTTACGTTCGACGTGCGCCGCGGAGAAGTCGTGACGCTGCTCGGCCGCAACGGCGCGGGCAAGACGACGACGCTGAAGTCGCTCATGGGCATGATCCGGCGCCGCGAGGGCTCCGTGGCGTTCGAAGGCACGGAGACGATCGCGCTCTCCTCCAATGCGATCGCGCGGCTCGGGATCGCCATCTGTCCCGAGGAACGCGGCATATTCTCGAGTCTCACCGTGCTCGAAAATCTCATGCTGCCGCCCGTGGTCAAGCCAGGCGCGTTCGATGTCGCGGCCGTCTACGAGCTGTTTCCGAACCTGCGCGAGCGCACGGGAAGTCCCGGCACCAAGCTTTCCGGCGGCGAGCAGCAGATGCTCGCGATCGCACGCATACTGCGCACCGGGGCTACGTTGCTCCTGCTGGACGAGCCGACCGAAGGCCTCGCGCCGGTGATCGTGCAGCAGATCGGCAGGACCCTGGAAAGGCTGAAGCGGCAGGGACTCACGCTCGTGCTCGTCGAACAGAACTTCCGGTTCGCACAGACCGTTGCGGACCGCCATTACGTGATGGAGAACGGGCGGGTGCTCGACATGATCCCGAACGCCGAGTTCGATTCGAGCATGGGGAAGATCCACGAGTATCTGGGCGTGTGAGCTGCCATCGAATGCCTTACGAAAAGAGGAGATAGACAGTCATGAAGATGAAGCGTCAGTTGTTTACAGCGGCCGTTTTCGCACTTTCCGCGGCCGGTGCGCATGCACAGGTACTCCGATGGAGCCATCCGGATCGGCGTGATGAACGACCAGTCCGGCACGTACGCCGATTTGGCGGGACCGGGGTCGGTCGTTGCCGCGCGCATGGCGATCGACGATTTCGGAGCGGCAAAGAAAGGCATGAAGGTGGAAGTGGTCGTTGCGGACCATCAGAACAAGCCGGAAGTCGGCTCGAGCATCGCGCGCCAATGGTTCGACGTCGACAAGGTCGACGTGGTCGTCGACGTGCCGACCTCGTCCGTCGTGCTCGCGGTGAATCAGATCGCGCGGGAGAAAAACAAGGTGCTGCTCGTCTCCACGGGCGCCACTTCGGATCTCTACGGCAAGTCCTGCACGCCGAACTCCGTTCACTGGACCTACGACACGTGGTCGCTCGCGAACGGCACCGGGACGGCGGTGGTGAAAACAGGCGGCAACACGTGGTTCTTCCTGACGGCCGACTACGCTTTCGGACACGCGCTCGAGCGCGATACCGAAGCGGTGGTCGTGAAGAACGGCGGGAAAGTGCTGGGCAAGGTCCGCCATCCGTTCCCCTCCGCGGACTTCTCGTCGTTCCTCCTGCAGGCGCAGGCGTCGAAAGCGAAGATCATCGGGCTCGCGAACGCCGGCGCCGACACGATCAGCGCGATCAAACAGGGCGCGGAGTTCGGCATCGTCAAGAGCGGCCAGCAGTTCGCGGGCCTGCTCGTGTTTCTCACCGACGTTCACGCGCTCGGGCTCGACAAGGCGCAGGGGCTCCTGCTCACCGAATCGTTCTACTGGGACTTGAACGACCAGACACGCGAGTTTTCGCGGCGCTTCGCGAAGCTCCACAAGGGCGCGATGCCGACGATGGGGCAGGCGGGCGTGTATTCCGCCGTGCTGCACTATCTCAAAGCGGTCGAGGCTCTGAAAAGCGACGCCGATGGCGCGAAGGTCGTGGCGAAGATGAAAGAGCTGCCGACCGACGATCCGGTCTTCGGCAAAGGCAGCGTGCGGCAGGACGGCCGCAAGATCCATCCGATGTATCTCTTCGAAGTGAAGAAGCCCGGTGAATCGAAGGGTCCCTGGGACTACTACCATCTGCGTCACACGATCCCGGCGGACCAGGCGTTCCGGCCGATGAACGAAGGGGGATGTCCGCTGGTGAAGTGATGACCGAGATCTTCGGCATCCCCACCCAGGCCCTCTTCGGGCAGCTCCTGATCGGGCTCATCAACGGCTCGTTCTACGCGCTGCTCTCGCTCGGGCTCGCGGTCATTTTCGGCATGCTCAACATCATCAACTTCGCGCACGGCGCCCAGTACATGATGGGCGCGTTCTGCGCGTGGTGGCTGCTGAACAAGTTCGGCCTGTCTTACTGGTGGGCGCTCCTGCTCGTGCCGCTGATCGTGGGCGCCACCGGCCTCGTCATCGAGCGCCTGATGATCTCGCGGCTCTATAACCTCGATCATCTCTACGGGCTGCTGCTGACGTTCGGACTCGCGCTCGTCATCCAGGGATTGTTCCGCCAGCAGTTCGGCTCGACCGGGCTGCCGTACGCGATACCGAAGGCGCTCGAAGGCGGGCAGAACCTCGGATTCATGTTCCTTCCGAATTACCGTGCCTGGGTGATTGTCGCTTCGCTGACGGTTTGCCTCGGGACGTGGTTCATGATCGAGAAGACGAAGCTCGGCTCGTATCTGCGGGCGGCGACGGAAAACCCGCAGCTCGTCCAGGCGTTCGGGATCAACGTGCCGCGCATGATCACGCTCACGTACGGCTTCGGCGTGGCGCTCGCGGCCTTCGCGGGTGTCATGGCCGCGCCGATCTACAGCGTGAGCCCGCTGATGGGCGCCGATCTGATCATCGTGGTTTTCGCGGTGGTGGTGATCGGCGGCATGGGCTCGATCATGGGATCGATCGTGACCGGCTTCGTGCTGGGACTCATGGAGGGGCTCACCAAAGTGTTCTATCCGGAGGCGTCGAACACCGTCATCTTCATCATCATGGCGATCGTCCTCATCGCGAGGCCCGCGGGACTTTTCGGCCGCGAGCGATGAGCTCCGAAGCGATCGCGGCCGACCTTCGCCGGGCGCGCGGCGGTTCTCGCGATCGCCGCATCGCGTTCGCGATCATGGTTGCCTTCTTCGCCATCGCGCCTGTCGCGATCTATCCGGTATTCCTGATGAAGGTGATGTGCTTCGCGCTTTTCGCGTCCGCTTTCAACCTGCTGCTGGGCTATGTCGGGCTGCTGTCGTTCGGCCACGCGATGTTCCTCGGCATCGCGGGCTATACGGCCGCGCACGCGGCGAAGGTGTGGGGCCTCACGCCGGAACTCGCGATCCTGCTCGGAACGTTTGCATCCTGCGTGCTCGGGCTCGTTTCCGGCCTGCTCGCGATCCGCCGCCAGGGCATCTACTTCGCGATGATCACGCTCGCGCTGGCGCAGATGGTCTATTTCTTCTGCCTGCAGGCGCCGTTCACGCACGGCGAGGACGGCATCCAGGCGGTGCCGCGCGGGAAGCTCTTCGGCCTGCTCGATCTCTCCGACGTGACGGCGATGTACGTGACCGTCTTCGCGATCTTCGTCGGCGGTTTCCTGCTCGTCTATCGCATCATCCACTCGCCCTTCGGACAGGTGCTGAAGGCGATCCGCGAGAACGAGCGCCGCGCGATCTCGCTCGGCTACGACACCGACCGCTACAAGCTGCTCGCCTTCGTGCTGTCGGCCACGCTCGCGGGGCTGGCCGGCGCGACCAACGCGCTCGTTTTCCAGCTCGCGGCGCTGAACGCGGTGCACTGGACGATGTCCGGCGAAGTCGTGCTCATGACCCTGGTCGGCGGCCTCGGCACGGTCTTCGGCCCCGTCGTCGGGGCGCTCGCGGTCCTGGCCATGGAGAACTATCTCGCGCAGCTCGGCGCATGGGTCACCATCGTGCAGGGCGCGATTTTCGTCCTGTGCGTGCTCGCGTTCCGCCGGGGCATCGTCGGCGAGCTCGCGCGCTGGCTGAAAAAGCCGCTGTAGCAGCGTGTCGGACTTCATCCCGACACGCCCCGAAAGGAAAGGAGGTTACGGGGGGAAAACCTGGGTTTTCCTCTGTTCCGTAGGACGGCGAGACCCGAGTCGAAGGCGAGCGCCGTCCCCGTTCCGGGTTTATCCGACTGGCCCGTTCGGCTAAAATGCAAGGCTTTTCCGCAGTTTCCGCACCCATCCACGAGGTAAATCAATGAAAGTCCTGGTCACGGTCAAGCGCGTGATCGACCCGTATGTGAAAGTCCGCGTGAAGTCGGACGGCACCGGGGTCGAGACCGCCAACATCAAGATGACGATGAATCCGTTCTGCGAGATCGCGGTCGAGCAGGCGGTGCGCATGAAGGAAGCGGGAGTCGTCACGGAGATCGTCGTCGTGTCGATCGGCGCGCCGCAATGGCAGGAGACGCTGCGCACGGCGATGGCGATGGGCGCCGACCGCGGCATCCTGGTCGAGACGACGGCCGACGTGCAGCCGCTCGCAGTCGCGAAGCTGCTGAAAGCGATGATCGAGAAGGAACAGCCGAAGCTCGTCATCACCGGCAAGCAGGCGATCGACGACGATTCGAACCAGACCGGGCAGATGCTCGCGCGCGCTCGTGCTGGCCGCAGGCGACTTTCATCTCGAACATCACCGTGAACGGGCGATACGGCCGACGTCGACGCGCGAGATCGACGGCGGCCTGGAGAAGCTCACGATCAAGCTGCCGGCGGTCGTCACGACCGATCTGCGCCTGAACGAGCCGCGCTACGTCACGCTGCCGAACATCATGAAGGCGAAGAAGAAGCCGCTGGAAGTCGTGAAGCCCGAAGCGCTCGGCGTCGACGTGACGCCGCGGCTGAAGACGCTGAAGGTCGAGGAGCCGCCGAAGCGCAGCGCCGGCGTGAAAGTCGCGGACGTGAAGGAGCTTGTCGCGAAGCTCAAGAACGAAGCGAGGGTGATCTGATGGCTGTCCTGGTCATCGCCGAACACGACGGCAAGCAACTGAAGCCCGGCGTCACCAACACGATCACCGCTGCCGCGAAGCTCGGCGACGTGACCGTGCTCGTCGTGGGCAAGGACTGTGGCGGCGCTGCCGCAAGCCGCTGCGAAAGTGGCCGGCGTGAAGAAAGTGCTGCTGTGCGAAGCGCCGCATTACGAAGGCTCGGCGGCGGAGAACATCGCGGCGCTCGTGGTGGGCATCGGCAAGGAGTACAGCCACATCCTCGCGCCGGCATCCGCCTACGGCAAGAACTTCGCGCCGCGCGTCGCCGCGCTGCTCGACGTGCAGCAGATCTCGGATATCAGCGGCGTGGAAAGCGCCGACACGTTCGTGCGCCCGACTTATGCCGGCAACGCGCATGGCGACGGTGCAGTCGAGCGATCCGATCAAGGTCATCACCGTGCGGGCGACCGCTTTCGATCCCGCGGGCGAGCGGCAGCGCGCGCCGGTCGAGAACCTCGCGCCCGGCCCCGACGTCGGTCTCACGCAGTTCAAGGGCGCGGAGCTCTCGAAGTCCGAGCGTCCCGAGCTCACCGCCGCGCGCATCATCGTCTCCGGCGGCCGCGGCATGGGCAGCGCCGAGAACTTCAAGATCCTCGAAGAGCTCGCCGACAAGCTCGGCGCCGCCGTCGGCGCTTCGCGCGCCGCGGTCGATTCGGGCTTCATGCCGAACGAGTACCAGGTCGGCCAGACCGGCAAGATCGTCGCGCCCGAGCTCTACATCGCGGTCGGCATCTCCGGCGCGATCCAGCACCTCGCGGGCATGAAAGACAGCAAGGTGATCGTCGCGATCAACAAGGACGCCGAAGCGCCGATCTTCTCGGTGGCGGACTACTGGCTGGTCGACGATCTTTTCAAGGCGGTGCCGGAGCTCACGAAAGAGCTGTCGTCCTCAAGTGACGCGGTAAGTAGCAGCGGTGCAGCAGCATGTCCGCCTACGCCGCGCCTCTCAAAGACATGCACTTCGTCCTGCGCGAGCTCGCGGGGCTGGAGGAGGTGACTGGCGCTTCCGGCTTGCACGAGGTGACGCCGGAGCTCGTCGACGCGGTGCTCGAAGCGGCGGCGAGCTTCGCACGCGACGTGCTCGATCCGCTCAACCGCGTCGGCGACCGCGAGGGCGCGCGGTTCGCGGACGGCAAAGTCACCCCGCCCCAAGGCTACGCCGAGGCGTACGGCCAGTTCGTCGACGCCGGCTGGAACGGCCTCACCGGCGATCCGGAACACGGCGGGCAGGGCCTGCCGCACGCTCGTCTCCACCGCGGTGCAGGAAATGTGGAACAGCGCGAACATGGCGTTCTGCCTCGCGCCGATGCTCACCTCCGGCGTGCTCGAAGCGTTCAAGCGCCACGCACGCCCGAGCAACAGGCAGTCGTTCCTGCCGAAGCTCACGGCCGGCGAGTGGACGGGCACGATGAACCTCACCGAGCCGCAGGCGGGCTCCGATCTTTCCGCCGTGCGCACGCGCGCCGTCCCCGAAGGCGACCACTACCGGCTGCGCGGCACGAAGATCTTCATCACCTGGGGCGAGCACGACATGGCCGAGAACATCGTTCATCTCGTGCTCGCGCGCACGCCCGACGCGCCGGAAGGCGTCAAAGGCATCTCGCTTTTCATCGTGCCGAAGTTTCTTCGCCGATCCCGACGGCACGCCGGGCGAGCGCAACGACGTGAAGTGCGTGTCGATCGAGCACAAGATGGGCATCCACGCGAGCCCGACCTGCGTGCTCGTCGTACGGAGAGGAAAAGGGCGCCGTCGGCTATCTCGTCGGCGAGGAGAACCGCGGCCTCGAGTACATGTTCACGATGATGAACCACGCGCGCCTCGGTGTCGGGCATCGAGGGCGTGGCGATCGCGAGCGCGCGCTACCAGCACGCGCTGCGAGTACGCGCGAACGCGCGTGCAGGGCCGCGCAATCGGCCAGCGCAGCGGCGACCGCGTCACGATCATCCATCATCCCGACGTGCAAGCGCATGCTGCTCAGCGATGAAGGCGCAGACCGAAGCGATGCGCGCGCTCGCGTATACGGCCGCGGCGGCGCTCGACAAGGCGCAGCACCATCCCGACCCCGCGGAGCAGCGGCGCAGTCAGGCGCTGCTCGATCTCCTGACGCCGATCGTAAAAGGCTGGTGCACCGAGCAGGCGTCGAGGTCGCCTCGACTCGGCGTGCAGGTGCACGGCGGCATGGGTTTCGTCGAAGAGACGCGGCGCGGCGCAGTACCTGCGCGATGCGCGCATCACGACGATCTACGAAGGCACGACGGGCATCCAGGCGAACGATCTCGTCGGCCGCAAGGTCGCGTTCGAGAAAGGCGCGACGGCGTTCGCCACGATCGCCGAAATGCGCGAGGCTCATCGGGCCGCTGGCTTCGCTCGGAACGGAGCTACGGCTGCGCACGCGCCCATCTCGAGGCCGCGCTCGACGCGCTCGAAGCGGCGACGCGGTGGCTGGTCGAAACCCATGGGCTCGATCCCAAGGCGGCGGCGGCTGTTGCCGTGCCGTATCTCGCGCTTGTTGGGCACGGTGCTCGGCGGCTGCGCTCATGGCGCGCGCCGCGTGTCGTCGCGCAGCGAAGCTTCGGAGTTCCGGAAAGCGACCGCGATTTCCTTTCCGCCAAGGTCGTAACGGCGCGGTTCTTCTGCGAGCATGTCCTGCCGCAAGCGCGGGCCCACGCCGACGCGGTGCTGCACGGCTCGGCCAGCGTGCTCGCGCTCGACGAAACGCAATTCTGATCCTGTAGCAAAGTAAAGGAGGTTACGGAGGGAAACCATGGAGCGGAGCGTCGGGTCCCTCTGTTCGCACCGAGCCGCGGCTCGGGCGCGTGCGCCGGAGGAATCTTGCCGCGGCAGGTTACGGAGGAAAACCATCGGTGTCCCTCTGTTCCGCAGGGCGGCGAGGCCCGAGCCGAAGGCGAGCGCCGCCCCCCACTCGCTTCCATCTGGCGAGCACGGCGACGAGCAGCACGAGGAGCGCGAGAGCGAGCGCGAGCGCTCCGACGACCATCGGCGAGCCGCTTTCGAGCGCGTCGGGTTGCTGCTCGGTCAGTCCGGTCGCCTTGATCGCGGCGAACGCGCCGAGCGGGACCAGCAGGTTGTCGAAGCCGCCGCCGATCGCTGCCTCGAGCACGGTCGTCGCAAGCGCGACGAGCACCGCGACGGCCATCGCATCGAACGGGTTCGAAGCCGGCGTGAACCACGCGAGCGGCACCGCGATGCACGCGAAATGCGACGACGAAGAAGGCCGCGCTGCCTTCGAGCGTCTTGTAATCGCCCATCGTCAGATAGCGATGACGGCCCCACGCAGTGCCGACCAGCGCCGCGGCCGAGTCAGCGAGCGTCAGCAGCAGCATCGGTATGCAATAGAGCACCGGGTCGCCGGAAGCGAGAACGAACACGATCGCACGTGGCCGCGACGAAGCAGTATTCGCCGACCGACACGCGCTTGATGCCCAGCAGCGCTTGGCGAGCCGCTTCAGAAAAGGCAGAAGCGCATGCAGAGCGATGAAGGCCGCGGTGCTCGCGAGCACGACGAGAATCACCGGCCACGCCGGTTCGAAAAGCCACGGGAAACTGAGCGTCGTGAGCCCCATGGTGATGTGCAGGCCTTTGCGCAGCACTTCCGGCTGGAGCATCGGCCCGATGATGCTGAACACGCCGAGCAGCGCGGCGAACGTCGCGACCACGAGCGCTATCCCGAGCCACGCACATCACGTCGATCCGGTTCGTCCTCACGGTGAGGCCGACGTCATCCGGTCCCCTGCAATTTCCGGGCGCGCCCGGGTGCACAGTTCACTATCTGGCGGTGGTACGTCCTGCATCGCGGCTGCGATGCGGTCGCTCGCGTACCACCGCGTGCCGGCGATCGGCTGGACGCTCGCCGCGGCACCGGTCTCGCGCTCCTCACATGGCTGGGCGAGCTGGACGGCGGGACCCGCTGCCGCCGCTCTGGAGCGTGTTCGTGCTCGGCGCGCTCCTGCTGAATCCCACGCCCTGCGACGCGCGGTCGTGAGCGCCCGCTGCTGAGCTTTTCAACGGCATGCTCCCGCCGCTCTCGCGAACCGAGAGGAGGCGCTCGAAGCCGGCACGGTCTGGTGGGACGGCGAGCTTTTCAGCGGCCGACCCGACTGGGCGAGCTGCTCGCCTGCCCGAAGCCTGCGCTCAGCGCCGAAGAGCGCGCGTTCCTCGACGGCCCGGTCGAAAAGCTGTGCCGCATGGTCGACGACTGGGAGGTCACGCACGAGCTCCACGATCTGCCGCCGGAAGTCGTGGCAGTTCATCAAGGACCACGGTTTTCTCGGCATGATCATTCCGAAGGAATACGGCGGCCTCGGCTTCTCCGCGCTCGCGCATTCGGCCGTGATCATGAAGCTCACCACGCGCAGCGGCACCGCGGCGGTCTCGGTGATGGTGCCCAATTCGCTCGGCCCCGCCGAGCTCCTGCTGCATTACGGCACGCGCGCAGCAGAAGAGTCACTACCTGCCGCGGCTCGCCAAGGGCCTCGAGATGCCGTGCTTCGCGCTCACGAGCCCCGAAGCGGGATCGGACGCGGGCAGCATCCCCGATTTCGGCATCGTGTGCCGCGGCGAGTGGCAGGGCAGAAGCGACGTCCTCGGCATCCGGCTCACCTGGGAGAAGCGCTACATCACGCTCGGCCCGATCGCGACGCTGCTCGGACTCGCGTTCCGGCTCTACGATCCCGACCGCCTGCTCGGGCTCGAACGGCACCTCGGCATCACGCTCGCGCTGATTCCGACCGACCGCCCGGGTGTGCACATCGGGCGCCGCCACCTGCCGCTCGACGGCGGCTTTCATGAACGGGCCGAACTGGGGCAAGGACGTCTTCGTGCCGATGGATGCGTCATCGGCGGCGTGGAGTACGCGGGACAGGGCTGGAAAATGCTCATGAACTGCCTCGCGGCGGGCCGCTCGATCTCGCTGCCGGCGAATGCCGTCGGCGTGTGCAAAGCTCTGCGCGCGCACGACCGGCGCGTACGGCCGCGTGCGCCAGCAGTTCGGCTGTCGGTCGGACGCTTCGAAGGCGTGCGAAGAGGCGCTCGCGCGCATCGCCGGCAACCTCTACATCATGGACGCGGCGCGCGTCATGACGCGCGGGCGCGGTCGACCTCGGCGAGAAGCCCTCGGTCATCTCGGCGATCGTCAAATATCACCTGACCGAGCGCGGCCGGCAGGTGATCAACGACGCGATGGACGTGCACGGCGGCAAAGGCATCTGCATGGGGCCGAGCAACTATCTCGGCCGCGCCTACCAGCAGACGCCGATCGCGATCACGGTCGAAGGCGCGAACATCCTCACGCGCTCGATGATCATTTTCGGCCAGGGCGCGATCCGCGGCCATCCGTACGTGCTGCAGGAGATCGCGGCCGTTCGCCGAGCCCGACCGGAGCACCGCGCTTCGCGCATTCGACGCCGCTTTTTTCGGCCACGTCGCTTTCGTCGCGTCGAACAAGGCGCGCGCGCTGTGGATGGGGCTCACGCGCGCGCGCTTCGTCGGGCGCCCGGGGACGGCGAATACCCGCGTCTACTACCAGCAGCTCACGCGGCTCTCCAGCGCGTTCGCTTTCGCGGCCGACGTCGCGATGTTCGTGCTCGGCGGCTCGCTCAAGCGCCGCGAGCGCCTGTCGGCGCGGCTCGGCGACATCCTGAGCCAGCTCTATCTCGCGTCGTGCGCGCTCAAGCGCTTCGAGGACGACGGCCGTCCGGCCGAGGACCTGCCGTTCCTGCACTGGTCGGTGCAGGACGCGCTCGCGCGCATCGAGGACGCGTTCTACGGGCTCTTCGGCAATCTGCCGGGCCGCCTGCTGCCGTGCGCGCTGCGGTTCGTCGTGTTTCCCTGGGCCGGGAATTCAGGCCGCCCCGCGACCGGCTCGGCGAGGCCGTGTGCAACTCGGTCCTTCGCCCGGGCCCTGCGCGCGAGCGCCTCACGGCGGGCATGTTCGTGCCGCGAACGGAGGCGCATCCGTCGGGACGCTCGAGGCGGCGCTCGTCGCGGCGATCGCCGCCGAGCCGATCGAACACAAGCTGCGGGCGGCGACACGCGAATGCGGCTTTCGCCGGGCGGCCCGATGCGCCGAGATCTGGCGGCGGCGGTCGCAGAGGCGTCATCACGCAGGCGGATGCCGAGGCGATCGAGCGCGCCCAGCGCTGCGGCGCAAGGCGATCATGGTGGACGATTTTCCGAAGGACCTCGGCAGGACCGAGATCTATCAGACCACCGCAGCCGGTGACGGCCGACGAATTGCGCGCGGCGTTGGGCGATGTCGTGTCAGGAAGCCGAACACGCGGCGAATGCAGCTCGCGATGGAGGAGGCGCTTGGCGTGCAGAAGCAGATCATGTCATCACGGTCGAAGCGGCGGTCACGCTCGATGGCCTGTTCCGCGAGCGCGTGAAGCGCACGCCCGACCTTGTCGCCTATCGGTATTTCGACGACGGCCAGCGGCACGTGGCGCGACTACACGTGGTCGCGAGATGGACGCGAACATGTCGCGCGCTGGCAGGCGGCGTTCGAAGCGCGACGGCCTCAAGGCCGGCGACCGCGTCGCGATCATGCTGCGCAACTCGCCGGAATGGGTGATGTGCGACATCGCCGCGCTCGGGCTCGGCCTCATCGTCGTGCCCCTCTACACGCAGGACCGGCCGGACAACGTCGCCTACATCCTCAACGACTCGCAGCTGCAAGGTGCTGCTGTTCGAAGGCGACGAGCAGTGGGCGGCCTCGAGTCCGTCGCGCGGCCAGCTCGGCGGACCTCATACGAGTGCTGACAGCACGGGACGATCCGCCGGCGCGACGGACGAGAAAGTCATGCGCCTCGCGCATTGGCTGCCCGAGTCGGCGTCGCCACGCGCCACGTGACGCCCGATCCGCATGCGCTCGCGACGATCGTCTACACCTCCGGCACGACCGGACGGCCGAAAGGCGTGATGCTCTCCGCACCACAACATTCTGTCCAACGCTTACGCCTGTCTGCGGGCGTGATGGCGACCTCGCACGAAGACGTGTTTCTGTCGTTCCTGCCGCTCTCGCATACCTTCGAGCGCACGTGCGGCTATTATCTCACGATGATGGCGGGCTCGACGACGGCGTACGCGCGCGAGCGTTCAGCAGCTCGCCGATGACTTGCAGACGATCCGGCCGACGGTGCTGGTGTCGGTGCCGCGCATCTACGAGCGTGTCTGGGGCGCGATCACGCGCGAAGCTGGACGAAGGGCCGCCGCTGCGCAAGAAGCTCTTCGAGATCGCGGTCGAAGTGGGTTACGCGCGCTTCGAGCACGCGCAGGGGCGGGCTGCGTGGAAGGCCGTCTTTCCTGCTGTGGCCGGTGCTCGACAAACTGGTCGCGGGCAAGGTGCTCGCGCGGCTGGGCGGCCGCCTGCGAGCCGCGTTTCGGGCGGCGCCGCGCTGCCGCCCGAAATTTCGCGCGTATTCATCGGGCTGGGCCTCCCGGTGCTCCAGGGCTACGGCATGACCGAATGCGCGCCGGTCGATCTGCGCGAACCTTCCGGGCGACAACGTGCCGGCGAGCGTAGGGCCACCCCTTCCCGGCGTGGAGGTGAAGATCGGCGAGAACGACGCGCTCCTCGTGAAAGGGCCGAACGTGATGCTCGGCTACTGGAACAACCCGTCCGCGACCGGCCAGATCATGACGAGCGACGGCTGGCTCAACTCCGGCGACACCGCCCGCATCGACGCGCCAACCATGTCTACATCACGGGACGGCTGAAGGAAATCATCGTCATGTCGAACGGGGAGAAGGTGCCCCCGGTGGATGTCGAAAACGCGATCCTCCGCGATCCGCTGTTCGAGCAGGTCATGCTGCTCGGCGAGGGCAAGGCCGTATCTCAGCTGCTCTCGCGGTGCTGGACGCGGACCACTGGCCACGCTCTCGCGCGGGAAAACGCGCTCCCGGAAGATGCGCAGGCCTTGTCGTCGAAGAAGGTGCAGGACTTTGTCTTGCAGCGCATCGCAGCGCAGTTGAAGCCGTTCCCCGGATATGCGCAGGTGCGTCGCGTCGCACTGACGCTCGAGCCGCTGGACGATCGAGAACGGCCTGCTCACGCCGACGATGAAGTTGAAGCGCACGAGGTCATGGAGAAATTCAACGCCGAGATCGATCGGATGTACATGGGCCGCGCCTCATGAAGGCCGTGCCAAGCCTTTCGGGACATATCCGGGCGTCCGAGCCTCGCGCGCTCGCACAGCCTTTCGCGACGGGAGCACATTCATGGCCGACCTGAGGCCGACGACAGAGTTGCCGGACAAGGAACCCACGCTGCGGGTGATTCCGATGCCGGCGGACGCGAACCAGAGCGGCGACATCTTCGGCGGCTGGATCATGGCGCAGGTCGACCTCGCCGGCGCGGTGCCGGCGATGCGGATGGCGAAAGGCCGCGTCGCCACGGTCGCGGTCAACTCGTTCGTGTTCAAGCAGCCGGTGTTCGTCGGCGACGTCGTCAGCCTGTATGCCGACGTGCGTGCGCGTGGGGCGCACGTCGATCACGGTGAGCGTCGAGGTCTACGCGCAGCACCGCAGCAATGCCGCGAGGGCCGTAAAAGTGACCGAGGCGGTGCTCACGTACGTGGCGGTCGACGAAGACCGGCAGCCCGCGTGTTGTATCAGCGCAACAATGATGCGCGGCGCCTCGCCTTTTTCGTTTCACATCAATGCGCCCGGGCTAGAATGCTCGAGCACCTTGTGAACGAGCTGGATCAGGGGAATCGAGTGAGGAGTCGCTGTCCGTCGTTTGGATCGCAGGCCCTGGCCGCCGTGCTGGCCGTCGTGTGCGCCAACGCATCGGGCTCGGGTTTTCAGTTGCTCGAGCAGAACGCGAGCGGCCTGGGTATCGCGTATGCCGGACAGGCTGCCTGGGCCCAGGACTCCAGCACGATCTTCTTCAATCCTGCAGGCATGACAGCGTTGCCCGGAAGAAACGCGGTTGGCGCGCTGCACTTCATCAGGCCTTCGGTCGAATTCACGAACACGGGCTCCTCGAATGCCAACCCGCTGCTTCCGCTCGGGGGCAATGGCGGGGATGGCGGAGGCTGGGCTGCCGTGCCCAATCTCTATTACTCCTGGCAGGTGAATCCAAAGATCTTCGTGGGTGTCGGCGTGAACGCGCCATTCGGGCTGAAAACGGAGTACGACCCGGACTGGGTGGGGCGCTTTCATGCGATCAAATCTGAACTGAAGACGGTCAATGTAAATCCCAGCATGGCGCTCAAGGTGAGCGACTCGCTGTCGATCGGCGCCGGCGTGAACTTCCAGCGGGCGGATGCGACGCTCAGCAATGCCGCCAATTTCGGGGCGCTCGGCTCGGGCGTTGCCACGGTGAAAGGCGACGACACGACGTGGGGCTGGAACGCAGGCGTGCTATGGTCGCCAAACGCGGATACGCGGATCGGTGTGGCCTATCGCTCCAGCATGGGATACAAGATCGACGGCTGGGCGGCGTTTACCAACCGGCCTGCCGCGCTCGCCGCCACGGTGCCGGACGGACCGATCACGGCCGACGTGAGGTTGCCTGCGACGGCGTCGTTGAGTCTGTTCCACAAGCTCAATCAGAAATGGGACGTGCTCGCCGACGTGAGCTGGACGGGCTGGAGCACGATCAAAACAGTCAACATCGTGCGTACGAACGGCGTGCTGCTCTCGACGACGCCGCTGGAATGGAAGGATTCGTGGCGCGTCTCCGCGGGCGCGAATTACCACTACAACGACGCATGGTCGTTGCGTTTCGGCGTCGCGTATGACCAGTCGCCCGTTGCCGATGCCGACCGCACGCCGCGTATCCCTGACAGCGACCGCACGTGGCTCGCCATCGGCGCGCAATACCGCATGTCGAAGAACCTCGCGTTCGACGCGGGATATGCGTATCTGTTTGTAAAGGACGGCTCCAGCAATCTCTGCAATGCGGCACAAGCGGCGGCGAATCCGCCGGCGTGTGCGGGCAAGAACAACCTGGTCGGCACGTACGAGAACGACGTCAATATCCTGAGCATGCAGGTCCGCTACTCGTCCTAGGGTGGCGTTCGCCTTCGGCTCGGGCCTCGCCACCTGCATAGCCACCGCATGTTCCGATCGAGGCCTCGTACATCTTGATGGAAATCCTAACTGACGCCGGAATGCTTCGTTCGCGAGAGCCCTGCTGCTCCGCAGCCCCCGCTCACGACCAGGGGTCGTTCTAAGCAATGTTCATTCGCAAAGCGGCCGTCCTCGGCGCCGGCGTGATGGGCGCCCAGATCGCGGCGCAGCTCGCGAACGCGGGAGTGCCTGCATTGCTGTTCGAGCTTGCCCAGAAGGAGGGCGATCCGAACGCAGCCGCGCGCAGGGCGATCGACGACCTGCGCAGGCTCGAGCCGGCGCCTCTTGCGAGCGGGGCGCGCGCGGCGCACGTCCAGCCCGCGAACTACGACGAGCATCTGCCGCTGCTGCGCGAGTGCGACCTCGTGATCGAGGCGATCTCCGAGCGCATGGACTTGAAGACGGACCTGTACCCGCAGGATCGCGCCGCACCTCGGCGAGCAGGCGATCTTTGCCAGCAACACGTCCGGGTTATCGATCAACCGGCTCGCGGAGTCTCTCCCCGCCGGGATCCGTTCTCGTTTCTGCGGCGTGCACTTCTTCAACCCGCCGCGCTACATGCATCTCGTCGAGCTCATACCGGCCAGCGCGACCGCGCCGGAACTGCTCGACGGCCTCGAAGCGTTTCTCGTGACCACGCTCGGCAAGGGCGTCGTGCGAGCGAAGGACACGCCGAATTTCATCGCCAATCGCGTCGGCGTTTTCTCGCTGCTCGCCACGATTCACCACGCGGAGCGTCTGGGCATCGGATTCGACACGGTCGATGCGCTGACAGGCACGCTGATCGGACGGCCGAAGAGCGCGACGTTCCGGACAGCGGACGTGGTCGGTCTGGACACGTTCGCGCACGTCGTGAACACGATGCGCGAGACGCTTCCCGCCGACCCGTGGCACGCCTACTATGCGCTTCCCCAATGGCTGACCCGACTGATCGAGCAGGGCGCGCTCGGCCAGAAGACGCGCCGGGGCGTCTACCGCAAAGTCGGCCCGGACATCCATGTGCTCGACACGCAGTCGGGCGGCTATCGCGTGTCCACAGGCACGGTCGACAGCGAGGTCGAAGAGGTTCTGCGGGAGAAGGACATCGCACGCCGTTTCGAGCGCCTGCATGCGAGCGATCACCGCCACGCGCAGTTCCTGTGGTCGATTTATCGCGACGCTTTCCACTACTGCGCCGTGCATCTCGGGGAGATCGCGCACACCGCGCGGGATGTCGATTTTGCGATCCGCTGGGGCTTCGGCTGGGACCGTGGCCCGTTCGAGCTCTGGCAGGCAGCGGGATGGCAGCGCGTGGCGCGCTGGATTACCGAAGACATCGCGCAGGGTCGTGCGATGGCGCGCGTGCCTCTGCCGGCGTGGGCACTCGATCCCGGCAGGGCCGGCGTGCACGGTCGACAAGGATCGTACTCGGCCGAGACCGGCGGCTACCAAGCACGCGCGCAGCTTCCGGTGTATCGCCGTCAGCCGTTTCCTGCGACGCTCCTTGGAGAAGAGGTGCGTCACGGCGAGACGATCTTCGAAACCGATGCGGTGCGCTGCTGGCACACCGGCGACGACATCGCCATCGTCAGCTTCAAATCGCGCATGCATGCGATCGGCGGCGACGTGCTCGACGGCGTGCAGCGCGCGCTGGACGAGGCGGAGCGCAACCATAACGGCCTCGTGATCTGGCAGACTGAGCCGCCGTTTTCAGTGGGCGCCAATCTGAAGAAGACGCAGGCGGGCGAGCGACGCACGCCTTCCGCGCTCGGCCGGCTCGTGAGGACGGTAAGGCGTGAAGCCGAATCGCTCGCGCTCAAGGCGGCGCGGCAGATCGGCGTCGCCGACCAGTTGATGGCCGGCCGTCTCGCCGAAGTGGAGCAGTTGCTTGGGCAGTTCCAGGAGACGACCCAGGCGCTGAAGTACTCGAGCGTCCCGACCGTCGCGGCGGTGGAAGGTCTTGCGCTCGGCGGCGGGTGCGAATTCATCATGCATTGCGACCGTGCCGTTGCGACGCTCGAAAGCTACATCGGCCTCGTGGAGGTGGGCGTGGGGCTGCTTCCCGGCGGTGGCGGTTGCAAGGAATTTACAGTGCGCGCGGCAGCCGAGGCGAGGACGGGCGATCTCGGCGCGTTCATCCAGAGATACTTCCGCACCATCGCGATGGCGGAAGTCGGACGCAGCGCGGAACATGCGCGCGAGCTCGGTTATCTACGGCCTGCCGACGTGATCGTCATGAACCGGCACGAATTGCTGCACGTCGCGAAAGCGCAGGTCCGCGCGCTCCACGAGGCAGGCTATCGGCCGCCGCTGCCGGAACGCGCCATTCCTGTCGCGGGCCGCAACACGATCGCGACCATCCAGGCGTATATGATCAACATGCTCGAAGGCGGTCACATCTCCGAGCACGACTATCTGATCGGATCGAAGGTGGCGACGGTGCTGTGCGGGGGAGACGTCGATGGCGGCAGCCTGGTGGACGAGGGCTGGCTGCTCGCGCTCGAGCGGCGTCACTTCATGGAGCTCATCGCCACGGACAAGACGCAGGCGCGCATCGACCATATGCTGAAGACGGGCAAGCCGCTGAGGAACTAACGGCTTCACGCGCGTCGTTCCGGGCCAGCCCTGTTATGCGAAACGATACGTCACCCAACCATGAGTAAACAAGTTCAAGACGCCTATATCGTCGCAGCGACGCGCACACCGGTCGGCAAAGCACCGCGCGGGATGTTCAGGAACGTTCGTCCCGACGACATGCTCGCGCACGTCCTGAGAGTCGTCGTAGCTCGCTGCCCCGGGCTGCATGGGAACGCCGTCGAGGACGTGATCGTCGGCTGCGCGATGCCCGAAGCGGAGCAGGGATTGAACGTTGCGCGCATCGCTTCGCTGCTCTCGGGTCTGCCCGACGGCGTTCCCGGTATGACGATCAACCGTTTCTGCTCCTCCGGCCTCCAGGCGGTGGCGCTTGCAGCCGACCGCATCCGACTCGGCGACGCGGACGTCATGATCGCCGGCGGCACCGAAAGCATGAGCCTGGTGCCGATGGGTGGCAACAAACCGAGCTTCAATCCCGCGATCTTCGAGAAGGACGAGAACGTCGCGATCGCGTACGGCATGGGCATCACCGCGGAGAAGGTCGCGGCGAAATGGAAGGTGAGCCGGGAAGCGCAGGACATGTTCGCGGCCGAGAGCCACCGGCGCGCCGTGCATGCGATCGACATCGGGGAGTTTCGAGACGAGATCGCGCCGTATCCGGTGATCGATCGTGTGCCGGACCTTGCTGCCGATCAGGTGCGAACGCTCACGCGCGATGCCGCGGTCGACGAAGGCCCACGGCGGGAGACCTCACCCGAGGCGCTGGCGAAGTTAAGACCCGCGTTCGCGGCCAAAGGCAGCGTCACGGCAGGCAACAGCTCGCAGATGTCCGATGGCGCAGGCGCGGTGCTCCTCATGAGTGAGGCGGCGCTCCGGCGCTACAACGCGACGCCGATGGGGCGGTTCGTTTCCTATGCCGTCGCAGGCGTGCCGCCGGACATCATGGGAATCGGCCCCGTGAAAGCGATTCCGAAGGCGCTCGCCCGCGCGGGGTTACGCGATCAGGACATTGAGTGGTACGAGTTGAACGAGGCGTTCGCCGCGCAGAGCCTGGCGGTCATCGGCGAGCTGGGTCTCGACTTCGAGAAGGTGAACCCCCTCGGCGGCGCGATCGCCCTCGGCCATCCGCTCGGTGCAACGGGCGCCATACGCACGGCGACGCTGATGCACGGCCTGCGGCGCCGCAAGAAGCGCTACGGGATGGTGACCATGTGCATCGGCACCGGGATGGGGGCTGCCGGAGTGTTCGAAGTGTACTCGTAAGTGGTGAGCGGGGGCTGCGGAGCAGCGGGGCCCCGCGAACGTAACTCTCGGACGCCCGTTAGTATTCTCATCCGAATGTACGGGGGCTGGGGCAGAAAGAGCGGGGGCTGCGGAGCAGCGGAGTCCCCCCGAACGTAACTCTCGGACGCTCGTTAGGGCCTGTACACAATTGATTGCTCTCGGTACCATTCTGGTCTTTCCGCGAGGACCAGAGGCGATGCGCAAGATGCTGCGGAATGACCAATGGGAACGTATCGAGCACTTACTGCCAGGTAAAGCGACAGATCGGGGTGTCACAGCGAAGGACAACAGGTTGTTCGTCGAAGCGGTTTTATGGATCGCCCGCACCGGCAGTCCCTGGCGAGATCTTCCGCCGCAGTTCGGCAACTGGCATAACGTGTATACGCGCTTCTCGCGCTGGGGCAAGAGCGGCGTGTGGCAACGCGTGGTCGAAGCGGTGGGTATGGATGTCGACTTGGAGGCGCTGTTGTTGGATAGCACCATTGTTCGTGCCCACCAGCATGCTGCTGGCGCCCAAAAAAAGAAGGCACGCAAGCAATCGGGCGCTCGCGCGGAGGACTGCGTACCAAGATCCACATGGCTGTGGACGCGTTGGGCAATCCCGTGCGATGGCTGCTTACGGGCGGTGAGGTGCATGACATCACCCAAGCGCCGGCGCTTATCGCCGGCATTCACCCTAAACAAGTGATCGCGGACAAAGGCTATGACTCGGATGCATTTGTCGTTCACATCGCAGCCAGCGGCGCACAAGCCGTTATCCCGCCACGCAAAGCCCGTCGCCAAGCGCGGCCTTATGATCGCGTTGCCTACCGTGAACGCCATCTCATCGAGTGCTTCTTCAGTCGTCTCAAGCAGTTTCGCCGGATCGCCACACGTTATGAAAAGCTCGCACGCAATTTCCTATCGATGCTTAACCTTGCCGCCGCCTACATCTGGCTGGCGTAATTGTTAACAGCCCCTAGTATTCTCATCCGATTGTACGAGGACTGGAGCAGAAAGCGCGGGGGCCGGGGACCGCGGGGTCCCCGCGAACGTAACTCTCGGACGCTCGTTAGTATTCTCATCCGAATGTACGAGGACTGGAGCAGAAAGCGCGGGGGCCGGGACCGCGGGGTCCCCGCTCACGAAGCATTCCGGCGTTTTTAGTATTCACATCTTGTGTACGAGGGCTGAGCCGGAGCCTTTGCGCATATTCGACACCGGTCGGAAAGCAGGTTTCCACTTTCGATCGATCCCCACTACATGCTGGGGTAGTTCGGCCCGCCGCCGCCCTCCGGCGCGACCCAGACGATGTTCTGCGTGGGATCCTTGATGTCGCACGTCTTGCAGTGCACGCAGTTCTGCGCGTTGATCTGCAGGCGGGGGTTGCTCCCATCGGCCTCGCGGACGATCTCGTACACGCCCGCCGGGCAGTAGCGCTGCTCCGGCGCGTCGTAGAGCGCGAGGTTGATGTTGATCGGAACGGCCGGGTCCTTGAGCGTGAGGTGCCACGGCTGCTCTTCGTTATGGTTCGTATTCGAAACGAACACGGAGGAAAGGCGGTCGAATGTGAGCACGCCGTCCGGCCTTCGGATAGACGATCGGCTGGGCCTCGCGTCTTCGGGCGCAGCGTCTCGTGGTCCGCGTGATCGTGGTGCAGCGTCCAGGGCGCCTTTCCGCGGAAGAGGACCTGATCGATGCCCACCATGAGCGTTCCGTGGTACAGGCCCTTGCTCATGAACGGCTTGAAGTTGCGCGCGCGATGCAGCTCCTCGTGCAGCCAGCTCGAGCGGAACGCGGCGGGATACGCATTCAGCTCGTCGCCTCCGCGCCCCGCCTGCAACGCTTCGCATACCGCCTCGGCCGCGAGCATTCCGGATTTCATCGCGGCGTGACTGCCCTTGATGCGCGACGCATTGAGAAAGCCCGCGTCATCGCCGATCAGGCAACCGCCTGGAAACACGAACTTCGGAAGCGACTGCAGGCCGCCTGCGGAAATCGCACGCGCGCCGTATGCGATCCGCTTGCCGCCTTCGAGCACTGCGCGGACCGCGGGATGCGTCTTGTAGCGCTGGAATTCTTCGTAAGGGCTGAGATAGGGATTTTTATAGCCCAGGCCCGACGACGAAGCCGACGGCGGCCAGATTGTCCTCCATGTGATAGAAGAACGAGCCGCCGTAGGTGTCGGCTGCAAGCGGCCAGCCGGCGGTGTGCATGACGAGACCTTTCTCGTGAACCTCGGGCTGGAGCTCCCAGAGCTCTTTCAGGCCGATTCCATAGACCTGGGGGTCGGCGCCCTCGCGCAGCCGGAAGCGTTCCTGAAGCCGCCGCCCCAGATGGCCGCGGCACCCTTCGGCGAAGAGCGTGTACTTGCCGTGAAGCTCCATACCGGGCTGATACGCGTCCGTCGGCTGGCCTTCCTTGTCGATGCCCATGTCGCCCGTCACGACGCCTTTCACCGCGCCGCTTTCGCGAATACAGCACGTCGGCCGCGGGGAAGCCCGGAAAGATCTCCACGCCGAGTGCTTCCGCCTGTTGACCGAGCCAGCGACACACGTTGCCGAGGCTGACCACGTAGTTGCCGTGATTCTTGAAGCAGGCGGGCAGCATGAGCTCGGGAACACTTGCGAGCCGACGATTCGGTGAGGAACAGGAAACGGTCCTCGCGTAACCGGCGCGTTGAGCGGCGCGCCGAGCTCCTGCCAGTCGGGAAAGAGCTCGTTCATGGTCCGCGGATCCATGACCGCGCCCGGACAGAATGTGCGCGCCGACTTCGGATCCCTTTTCGAGCACGCACACGCCGATTTCCATGCTGCGTTCCGCGGCGAGCTGCTTCAGGCGGATCGCGGCCGCGAGACCCGGCAGGTCCTGCGCCGACCACGACCACGTCATACTCCATCGATTCGCGTTCAGCCACGGGTCTCTCCTCCAATGCGAAATGAATTATACGCGTTCGAACGGCTCGAAGCGCTCAGTCGTCCCGGTTACCGGCGCACGTCCGCGGAAACGCTCGCCTAGCACGCGTTTTGCAGCCGCGATGCCGCTGCGCACGGCCGCCTCGAGCGTCGCCGGGTAGTCGCTCGCCGTGTAATCGCCCGCGAGATGCAGGTTCTCGAGCGGTGTGGCGGTTCCGGTCGCTCGAGGCCGACGCTGCACTCGAACGTCGCGCGTTTCTCGGCGATGACCCGGTGCCACAGAAGCGGCGGCAAGGGGCCGCACTTCGTGCTGCATCTCTTCGTGCACCGTGCTGCGCAAGCGTCTCCTGCGGCATGTCCTCGTGCATGACCTTCGCCGCTGATCACGGCGGCGATCAGTCCGCGCTGTCCGCATAACGCCTCGCGATCGAAGAGCCCAGTGCGCCATTGCCGGTCGAAGCCCAAGCATGGGCGCGGGAAGCGTCGCACTCGCTGCGAGATCTGCAGGTAGACCGAGTAGATCGGCTGGTAGTCGGAAGCGCTCCAGCACGCGACGGTCCCGGGGCGAGCTGCGGCAGCGCCGACACGAGGCGTTCGAGCCGGTGCGGCGACACGGCGCAGATGACGTGGTCTGAAGCGCTGCCATGTCGTTTCGCGTGGAGCACCTGCGATTTCGTCGTCCGCACAGCGATGCGGCCGTGACGGTGCAGCCCACGGTCAGCACCGTCCCGCCGCGCGCCGGACGTAGTCTGCCGGCCGGCTCGGGGAAAAGCGCGGTCAGATCGGTGCGCGGCAACAGACGATGTCGCGACGCTTCGCGGCCGAGCGTCGAGGCTGTCGCGCAGCACGTTCAGGAAAACCTGCGCCGAGGCGAGCGCGGGCGGCGTATTGAGCGCGGCGAGCAAAGCGGCTGCCACAAGTAGCGCGCGAACGCGCGCGCCCTGGCCGATGCACGCCGAGCAGCGCGTCGACCGCGCATGTCCTGCGGCAAACGGAACTCGCGCGCGCGCATCGCGCTGCACGAAGCGCGACGGCCGCGATGCGTTCGCGCCACGGCGCGCCGCGCGCGCCGAGCACGCCGGCACGCAAGGTGCAGCGGCGCGGGCAGATGCGGCGCCTTGAGCCGGAACCGGCGATCGTGATATGCCAGTCGAGCGGGCAGCGCGCGAGCGCGCTATCCGGATTCGGATGAACCGCCGACGAGCGCATGAGCCGCAGCGTTTCGCGATGGGCGCCGATGAGGACGTGCAGGCCGTTGTCGAGCGCGACGCCATTAAGCGACGACGCGTCGGCGCGCGGCCGCCCGAGCTCCGGCGCCGCCTCGTAAACCGTGACCGACACTCCGGCCTCGGCGAGCGTGACCGCCGCAGCCATCCCGGCGTAGCCGCCGCCGATGACTGCGACGTTCGCGGCTTCAGACGGCTGACAGCTTCGCGCTCGACCTCGCGGTCGGCTGCGGGTCGGCCCTTGCCCGCCCACACGGCGCGAGGCACGCAGCACGCTGCCTTCGAAGATGCGGCGCGCGCGTGCGCACGAGCGCCGCGCGGCGCAGCTCCTGCTTGCCGTCGCGGAAGTCGGCATCGAGATCGATCGCGATCATGCCCGACGGATGCTCGATCCTGATCATGCCTTGCGGAGGCGCGGGCAGCGGTGCGATCTGCGATGCGACCGTTCCCGGAATCGCGCATGCGGAAGCGACGCACACCGTGCCGGTTACCGCATGGGCCTTGTGGCACGTCGTCGGGGACGAAGTAGCGCGACGCTGATGGTGCCGCCGTTACGCGGCTGTGGCGAGCAGGCCGATCTTCGGCACGACGGCTTTCGATACGTCGCCCATGCCCATCAGCACACCGGCTTTGCGGCGGATCGCTTCCATGCGTTCGAAGAGTGCTTTGTCCGCGTCGAGCTCGTCCGCCGTTTCGTAACCGGTCTTGCCCGAATTGCTCCGCGCGCATGAGGATCGATCGGCATCGCGACGTCGACGCAGCTCACGTCGATGCCGTCGATGACGTCGAGCGGCTTGCCGGTGGGCAGCAACTTTCCGGTCACCGCGCCGATCGCGCTCGTGAAATTGAGCCCGACCGGCGCCGCGGTGCCGCGCACGCCGTCGATCGCGGCCGTCCCCTCGTAGGTCACGCTGGCCGTCCGGCGTCTGAACGATCGCTTCGACGAGCGACTGCGTGTTGACGTTGAAAATGCGCACCACCGTTTCGGGATCGGCCGCCGGCACGAGCCCGGCCTCGATGGCGAACGGCCCCACGCCGACCAGCATGTTGCCGCAGTTCGGTTTCGTGTCGACGATCGCTTCGTCGATCGAGCACCTGAGCGAAGAGGTAATCCACGTCCGCGTCGCTGCGTTTCGATCGGGAAATCATTGCGACCTTGCTCGTGAGCGGCATCGCGCCGCCGATGCCGTCCACCTGGTATTCGTGCGGGGAACCCATCGCCGCGAGCAGCACGTCATCGCGCGCTTTCGGGTCGGCTCGGCAAATCGGACGCGAGAAAGAACGGCCCGCGCGAGGTGCCGCCGCGCATGATCACGCAGGGTATGGAGGTCTGCATGGTAGCGCTCCTGAACCGTAGCAGTGGGAAATTATAGTCCTCGGTTGGGTGGCTCGTGACTCGTGGCTCGTGACTCATCGGTCGTGAGCTGTGTCTCGTATCGCCAATCCCCACCCGTCACCCGCCACTTAGCACGGGAGCCGCAGCCGCCCAGCCATCCAGCCACGAGTCACTCAGTCACGAGTCACTGGTCTACTACCCTTTCAGCCACGTCTTCCACGCGATCCAGAATTTACGCAGGGGCGTGAGGCTCGTGCGCTGCGTGAGCACTCGACCGCCATCGCCCCGGATCTCATCGAGCAGCGTGCGGTAAATCGCCGCCATGACGATGCCGGGCCGCTGTGCTTTGCGATCGACCGGCGGCAGCTTGGAGAACGCCTGCTCGTACCAGCGTTCCGCACGCTGTATCTGGAACGCGATGAGTTTTTCGAAAGCTTCGGTCTGGCGGGCCTGTGCGATGTCCTCGGTGGTGACGCCGAATTCGGCGAGCTCGTGCAAGGGGAGATAGACCCGATTGCGGCGCGCATCCTCGCCCACGTCCCGAATGATGTTCGTGAGTTGAAAAGCGATGCCGAGATCGGCCGCATACTCGAGCGTGCGCGGGTCGTCGAATCCGAAGATCCGCGCGGAAAGGATACCCACGACGCCCGCGACGCGATGGCAATAGGCTTTCAGCGCGTCGAAATCCGGATACGCGTTGTAGTCGAGATCCATCTGCATGCCGTCGATGATCTCGACGAGCCGTGTTTCCTCCAGTCCATACGGAGCGACGACGTCGGAAAGCGCGAGCGCGACGGGATGCTGCGGTCGCCCGTGGAAAATGTTCGCGACCTCTTCGCGCCACCACGCGAGCTTCGTGCGGGCGACGCTCGGCTCGCGCACTTCGTCGACGGCGTCGTCCACTTCGCGACAGAACGCGTACAGGGCCGTAATGGCGCGACGCCGATCCGGCGGCAGGAACAGGAAGCTGTAATAGAAGCTCGAGCCGCTCTGGATCGCTCTCGACTCGCGGTACCTGGTGCGGAGTCATTAGGCTAGAACCACCCCAGCTCGGTGAGCGGCGCGCCTCGGAGAGGCTGTCGCCGCACAAAGGGCGGCAGGCCTGCGGAGCAGGCTGACTGTCGCGGTCACGTGCGAAGCGCGCGCGCGAACATGAGCGGCCAGTCGGGCAGTCGCAGCACGGGTCGCCGCGTGAAAACGTCGCCCTGAACCCGCTCGATCTTTTCGAGGATGCGCGCGCCGCCCGCAATGATCATTCTCATCTCGAGCCCAAGACGCCCCGTGAGCAGGCGCCCGAGCGGTCGACCCGAGAGAAGCATCGCGCGCGCGCGGCCGGTCTGAAAACGCATGAAAGCTTCCCAGCGCGGTCCGGTCTTCCCCTCGGCGATGTCCTGTTCGGTGAGGCCGAAACGGGCGATTTCATCGAGAGGAAAATACACGCGGCCCTTCGCGTAGTCGATCCCCATGTCCTGCGCGAAGTTGATCAACTGAAGGCTCGAACAAATCGCATCCGACCAGGCCGCGGCTCGCCCGTCGCGCACCGCGTAGAGCGCGAGCAGCAGCCGTCCCACGGGATCGGCAGACCGGCGGCAGTAATCGAGCACCTCGTCGAACGTAGCATAGCGGTGTTTCGTGACATCCTGGCGAAACGCCGAAAGCAAGTCTTCGAAAGCCTCGAGCGGCAGGCGATGTTCGTGCACGATTTCCGCAAGCTCGCCAAACCAGGCGATGCCCGGAGCCCGGCCCTCACGGATCGCGCACAGCTCGTGCCCGAACGCATCCAGCGCCTCCAGCCGCGCAGCGGGCGGGAACTCGCCTTCGTCGGCGAAATCGTCAGCCTCCCGCGCGAAGCGGTAGATGAGCTCCACAGGTCGACGCAGGGCCTTCGGGAGCAGGATGGAAGCAACGGGAAAATTCTCGTAATGATCGACCGGCATCGTGCGTCGCGCGAGGCCCCTGTGTTCACGTGTCGTTCCGCCCCTGTGGCGGGGTATTTCTTCAGATCCGGGTTCCGTGAACCTCGTGCACGGGCGCTGTTCTGACCCGTTCACTCAGTGTTTCCAGATCCCTCAGGTAGAGATTGTTACCGCCGATGATTTCTTCGGTGGGGCTCAGCGTCCTCGACGACGGGTCGTAGCGGTGAAGACCGAAGCCGAGTTCGAGCATCCGCGCATGCAGCGCCCAGTCATCGTATCCGTAGCGCGTCCCGGCGCCATTCAGAATCTCCATGATCACCGCTTTGACCGACGGATGGCGGATCGTATGCGTCGCCCCGTTGATGACTTCGACCTCGAGCCCTTCGACATCGATCTTCAATAGCGCCAGACCCGGCGCCGCCGCGGGCCAGAAATCATCCAGCGGGCGCACGGGCACATGCACCGCGCCATCCGAGTTCTCTCCGTCGGCCACCGCGTGATTGGCCACGCCCCATTGTGACGTGAACGAGATGGAGCCGGCGGCCGCGCCGATTGCGACTTGATGAGCGCTCACGCGCTGCCCGAGATCGTTCAGGGCGATGTTCTTGCGCAGGTGTTCGAACGTGGCAGGGACCGGCTCGAATGCCAGACAATTCGCGCCCGCCGCGCCGGCCGCAAGCACCGTATAACTGCCGACGTTGGCGCCCACATCGAAGAAGAGATCGCCTGGCCGAAGCGCATGCAGCAGGAACGCCATCTCCCAGAAGTCGCTCAAACCGCAATAGACATTGCCCGTCGCTCCGGTCATACCGCGTCCGACGAGCAAGCGCGTGCCGTCGACGAACGGCACCGCGATGGGCGACGTCAATCGGCTGCCAATCTGCCATCCCAGGAATCGCGAAAGGGCCCGCGCCGGGCGGCCGCGGTTGAGCGGGTGTCGCAGGATGTAGGAAAGCGTGGCTCTCAGGGATTGACTCATGAAAGTTGCGCAGACTCCAGGCTATCGCGTCCGGCACGTGCATGCGGACAGCGCACGCAGTCTCGACCAGGAGCGCGCAAGCCCCTGTGCCGGTAGCTAAGTACTTGACTTCGCACGTGAGCCGCCTTCGATCGTGTGCTCGTCAGGAAGCGCGCGAGTATATTACAATCAACAGCTTGCGATTGCGTTGGGATTGCGCTTCCCAATCAGCTTCGGCGTTTGGCCGAGCACCGGTCGTGCTGACGCTGCCGCAACGCGATGCGGCGAGCGTCGGCAGCATCGCGTCCACGCGAAAGTGGCGGAATTGGTAGACGCACCAGATTTAGGTTCTGGCGCCGCAAGGCGTGTGGGTTCGAGTCCCTCCTTTCGCACCAGATCACTCGTATACGCAGTAAGGCTCTACCCGTAATGCAAGCAAATTTGGAAAACCTCGGCACTCTCGAGCGCCGCCTGAGCATCGCGGTGCCCATGGCCGAAATCGACCAGGAAGTCGACACCCGGCTAAAGCGGCTCACCCGCACCGTCAAGATGCACGGTTTCCGGCCGGGCAAAGTGCCGCTCAAGGTGGTCGCGCAGCAATATGGGCCCCAGGTGCGTCAGGAGGTCTTGGGAGACGCTTGCAGAAAGCTTCGGGGAAGCCGTCCGGCAGCAGAATCTGCGAGTCGCGGGCTATCCGCGCTTCGAGGCCAAGCCGCTCTGCCGACGGCGCGAGCGATTTCGAGTACAGCGCCACGTTCGAGGTCTATCCCGAGGTCGCGCTCGGCGACATCTCCGGCGTACGCGATCGAACGGCCGCAGCTCGAGGTCGGCGACGCGGAAGTCGACAAGACGCTCGAGATCATGCGCAAGCAGCGCGTCGCGTTACGATCCGCGTCGAGCGTCCCGCGCGAGAGCGGCGACCGCGTGACGATCGTCTTACAGCGGCACGATCGACGGCGCGGAATTCGAGGGCGGCAAGGGCGAGGACCAGATGATGCTGCTGGGCGAAGGCCGCCTTCTCGAGGATTTCGAGACGCAGCTTGTCGGCATGAAAGCGGGCGACTCGAAATCATTCGAGCTGCGCTTTCCGGACGACTATCACGGCAAGGACGTCGCCGGCAAAACGGCGACCTTCGAGGTCAGCGTCAAGGAGGTCGCCGCGCCGCGCTTGCCCGAAGTCGACGCGGAGTTCGCGAAGTCGCCTCGGGCGTCGCGGACGGCGACATCGAACGATGCGCGAGGAGATGAGGGCCAACCTCGAGCGCGAAGTGAAGGGCCGCCTGAAGGCGCGGCTCAAGGATCAGGTCATGCAGGCGCTGCTCGACGCGACGACCGTGGATGTGCCGAAAGCGCTGGTCGAAGGCGAGATCGAGCGCTTGCGGGACGCTGACGCGCCAGGATTTTGCAGCGCGCGGCATGCCGGTCAAAGACGACATGCCGCTTGCCGCGCGAAGTGTTCGAGAAGCAGGCGCGGCGCCGCGTGAATCTCGGGCTGATCCTGGCCGAGCTCGTGAAGGCGCACCAGCTCCAGGCGAAACCGGAGCAGGTGCGGGCGTGGTCGAAGAGCAGGCGCAGTCGCTACGAGCACCCGCAGGAAGTCGTGCGGTGGTACTACCAGTCGCCCGAGCGGCTGCGCGAGATCGAATCGATGGTCGCTGGAAGACAACGTCGTGGAGTGGGCGCTTGAAGACCGCGCAAGGTCGAAGACAAGCCCGACTGAATTCGACGAACTGATGGGAAACAGACGATGAATCGTATTCGAGCCCCAAGCCATCCGCGGCGCGTACGCCGGCATGTCGAACCGCAGGGGCTGGGCCTGGTGCCGATGGTGATCGAGCAGAGCGGGCGCGGCGAGCGCGCGTACGACATCTATTCGCGGCTGCTCAAGGAGCGCGTGGTGTTCCTGGTCGGGCCGGTCAACGAAGTGACCGCCAACCTGATCGTGGCGCAGCTTCTGTTCCTCGAGTCCGAGAATCCCGACAAGGATATTTCCTTTTATATCAATTCCCCGGGCGGCTCGGTGTCGGCGGGTCTCGCGATCTACGACACCATGCAGTTCGTCAAGCCCGACGTCTCGCACGCTGTGCGTGGGGCAGGCGGCGAGCATGGGCGCGCTGCTGCTCGCCGCGGGCGGCGAAGGGCAAGCGCTTCGCGCTGCCCAATTCGCGCGTGATGATCCACCAGCCGATGGGCGGCTTCCAGGGCCAGGCCTCGGATATCGAGATCCACGCCAAGGAAATCCTGTATCCTGAAAGCACGCTTGAACGAGATCCTGGCGAAACACACCGGCCAGAAGATGGAAACGATTGAAAACGACACGGATCGTGATAACTTCCTGTCTGCGACCCAGGCGGTGACCTACGGTCTGGTGGACAAGGTGCTGACGAGCCGAACCGAAGCGACCGTTTAGGAGTCGAATACTTTCCCGGCGCGGTTGACAGGGTTGCTTTTCCGCGTGATGGACCAAGCCCGGGCAGGAAAGACCAAAAGGAACCTAGGACGTGGGGAAAGCGGGTATGTCTGACAAGGTGGGCGGCGAAAAGCTGCTGTACTGCTCCTTCTGCGGCAAGAGCCAGCACGAGGTGCGCAAGCTGATCGCCGGCCCGTCGGTGTTCATCTGCGACGAGTGCATCGAGCTGTGCAACGACATCATCCGCGAGGAGACCCAGGGCGACACAGCACGGCAAGGGCGCCAAGTCCGACCTGCCGGTGCCGCACGAGATCCGCGCGATCCTCGACCAGTACGTGATCGGCCAGGATACGGCGAAGAAGATTCTTTCCGTCGCCGTCTACAACCACTACAAGCGGCTGAAAACGATCACCAAGAAGCGACGACGTCGAGCTCGCCAAATCGAACATCCTGCTGGTCGGGCCCGACCGGCTCCGGCAAGACGCTGCTCGCGCAGACGCTGGCGCGGCTCCTGAACGTGCCGTTCGTGATGGCCGACGCGACCACGCTGACCGAAGCCGGCTATGTCGGCGAGGACGTCGAGAACATCATCCAGAAGCTGCTGCAGAAATGCGACTACGACGTCGAGAAGGCGCAGCGCGGCATCGTCTACATCGACGAGATCGACAAGATCTCGCGCAAGTCGGATAACCCTTCGATCACCCGCGATGTTTCGGGCGAAGGCGTGCAGCAGGCGCTGCTGAAGCTGATCGAGGGCACGATCGCTTCGGTGCCGCCCGCAGGGCGGGCGCAAGCACCCGAACCAGGAGTTCGTGCAGGTCGACACGACGAATATCCTGTTCATCTGCGGCGGCGCGTTCGACGGCTCTGACAAGATCATCCGCGCCCGCTCGGAAAAGGGCGGCATCGGCTTCGGCGCCGAAGTGCGCTCGCAAGGACAATCGCAAGGACATCGGGCAAGGCGCTGCGCGACGTGCAGCCCGAAGACCTGATCAAGTACGGCCTCATCCCCGAGTTCGTCGGCCGGCTGCCGGTCGTCGCGACGCTGGAAGAGCTCGACGAAGCCGCCCTGATCCAGATCCTCACCGCAGCCCAAGAACGCGCTGCTCAAGCAGTACCAGAAAATGTTCTCCATGGAAGGCGTCGAGCTCGAAGTGCGCGAAGGGGGCTTAACGGGCCGTCGCGCACAAGGCGCTCGAGCGCAAGACCGGCGCGCGCGGCCTGCGCTCCATCCTCGAGAACACGCTGCTCAATACGATGTTCGATCTGCCGTCGCTCGAGAATGTCGTGAAGGTCGTCGTCGACGAAGGCACGATCGTCAGCGACGCCCCGCCGCTTCTGATCTACTCGGACCAGCCGAAAGTGGCTGGCTCGACGGTTTAGCCAAGTTCGAACGCTATTGGCGGGCAGCCCCTGATTCCGCAGTTCGCTCGCGTGCGTGCCGGAAATCAGGGGTAGGCAGGCATCGTCGCCGGCTTGAAATGGCGGGCGTCCTCCCCAATGTCCGTAGGTTGTCACCCACAGGTGAAACTCAATGTCTCCTTCGATTGAATCCAGCACCACCCCGACCCAGTTGCCGCTGCTTCCGCTGCGCGACGTGGTCGTTTTTCCCCACATGGTCATCCCGCTGTTCGTCGGACGCCCGAAATCGATCAAGGCGCTCGAAGCGGCGATGGAATCCGGGAAAAGCATCGTGCTGGTCGCGCAGAAATCGGCCGCCAAGGACGATCCGGCGCCGGAAGACCTGTACGAGATCGGCAGCATCGCGAATATCCTGCAGATGCTGAAGCTGCCCGACGGCACCGTGAAAGTGCTGGTCGAAGGCAGCCAGCGCGCGCGCATCAACGAAGTCGTCGACGTCAAGACGCACTTCGCGGTGGCAATCACCCCGCTCCCCGCGCGACAACGCGCCGGATCACGAGACCGAAGCGATGCGCCGCACGATGATCCAGCAGTTCGATCAGTACGTGAAGCTGAACAAGAAGATTCCGCCGGAGATCCTGACTTCGCTCGCGGGTATCGACGAAGCCGGCCGGCTCGGCGACACCATCGCCGCGCACCTGCCGCTCAAGCTCGAGCAGAAGCAGGAAGTGCTCGAGATGTTCGACGTCAAGGAGCGCCTCGAGCATCTGCTGAAGCTCGTCGAAGGCGAGCTCGATATCCTCCAGGTCGAGAAGCGCATCCGCGGCCGCGTGAAGCGCCAGATGGAGAAGAGCCAGCGCGAGTACTACCTGAACGAGCAGGTGAAGGCGATCCAGAAAGAGCTCGGCGAGATGGAAGAAGGGCGCCGATCTCGACGAGATCGAGAAGAAGATCAAGCAGGCGCACATGCCCAAGGACGCGCGCAAGAAAGCCGAAGCGGAGCTGAAGAAGCTGCGGCTGATGTCGCCGATGTCAGCCGAGGCGACGGTCGTGCGCAACTACATCGATTCGCTCGTTTCGCTGCCGTGGCGCAAGAAGAGCAAGATCAGCACCGATCTCGCGCGTCGCCGAAAAGATCCTCGACGAGGACCACTACGGTCTCGAGAAGGTCAAAGAGCGCATCGTCGAGTACCTCGCCGTGCAGCAGCGCGTCGACAAGCTCAAGGCGCCGATCCTGTGTCTCGTCGGCGCGCCCGGCGTGGGCAAGACTTCGCTCGGACAGTCGATCGCACGCTCGACCAATCGCAAGTTCGTGCGCATGTCGCTGGGCGGCGTGCGCGACGAGGCGGAGATCCGCGGTCACCGCCGCACCTACATCGGTTCGATGCCGGGCAAGATCCTCCAGAACATGACCAAGGTCGGCGTGCGCAATCCGCTCTTCCTGCTCGACGAAGTCGACAAGATGGGCATGGATTTCCGCGGCGATCCTGCGAGCGCGCTGCTCGAAGTGCTCGATCCCGAGCAGAACCATACCTTCGTCGATCACTACGTCGAAGTCGAGTACGACTTCTCCGACGTGATGTTCGTCGCGACCGCGAACACGCTCAACATTCCGCCGGCGCTGCTCGATCGCATGGAAGTCATCCGCCTCTCGGGCTATACCGAGGACGAGAAAGTCAACATCGCGCAGCGGCACCTGCTGCCGAAGCTCATGAAGAACCACGGGCTGAAGCCCGAGGAGCTCGCGGTATCGGAAAGCGCGCTGCGCGACATCGATCCGCTACTTCACGCGCGAGGCCGGCGTGCGCAGCCTCGAGCGCGAGATGTCCAAGATCTGCCGCAAGGTGGTGAAGGAGCTCGTGATGGCGGGCGAGAACCGCAAAGATCACGGTGAGCGCGCGCAACCTCGACAAGTATCTCGGCGTGCGCCGCTACACCTTCGGCATGGCCGAGAAGAAGAACCAGGTCGGCCAGGTGAACGGGCTTGGCATGGACCGAGGTCGGCGGCGAGCTGCTGACGATCGAAGCCGCGACTGATGCCCGGCAAAGGCAAGATGACCACGACCGGCAAGCTCGGCGAAGTCATGCAGGAGTCGGTGCAGGCTGCGCTGTCGGTCGTGCGCGCGCGTTCGCAGCGGCTCGGCATCCAGGACGACTTCTATCAGAAGAACGACATCCACATCCACCTGCCGGAAGGCGCGACGCCGAAGGACGGTCCGAGCGCGGGCATCGGCGTTGTGCCTTGCGATGGTCTCGGCGCTGACGGGCATCCCCGTGCGCGCTGACGTCGCGATGACGGGCGAGATCACGCTGCGCGGCGAAGTGCTGATGATCGGCGGCCTGAAGGAGAAGCTGCTTGCCGCGCATCGCGGCGGCATCAAGACGGTCCTGATTCCGGAAGAAAACGTGAAAGATCTCGCGGAGATTCCGGACAACGTCAAGAACCGCCTCGATATCCATCCGGTGAAGTGGATCGATCAGGTGCTGGAGATGGCGCTCGAGCGCAAGCCCGAAGCGCTGCCCGAGCCGGCCGAGCCCGCGCCGATTCCGGCTGTCACCGAAACGCCGGCGCCGGCGGTGAAGCACTGACGTCGGCGGACAACTCCGATCTCCGATTCGAGGGTCTTTCCCCGATTGCTCGCCGTGCTAAAATCTGAGCCCCTCACGGGGGTGCTTAGCTCAGTTGGTAGAGCGTCGCCCTTACAAGGCGAATGTCGGGAGTTCGAGCCTCTCAGCACCCACCAGAGATGGTGCGTCCGAAAGTGCACACCTACTTTCGGCCAGAAGCAAGCTAGCGCCAAAGCCTTCGGGCGGCCGGGCGGCTTTGGTGCGGCAAGACCAAGGCACGGAGTGGTAGTTCAGTTGGTTAGAATACCGGCCTGTCACGCCGGGGGTCGCGGGTTCGAGTCCCGTCCACTCCGCCAGCTATCTCTGAGCCCTCGTCCGCGAGGGCTCTTGTTTTTTAGGCCGCCCATTGGCTTTCGCACCCGTAGCGCCGTGCATTGACCAATCGCTCCCGAAGCTTTGTCCTGCACGCTGGTTCCTGTGTGAAGCCTGAGAGCGTCACTAAGGAAAGCCACGGTGTTGACGTTAAGAGACATGTCGTAGCCAACGGAGACGCGCCATGCGAAAGCGGGAAAGCTTGATTCGTAGTCTGGACGCGCGTTGTCTTCCGTGCTTCGCACTCGATCGTGAGCGGGCTCAAGTCGCTCCGCATGAGATGCTGCGACTCGTCGCTTCGGTCGAAACGGCAACCGGCATTCGCGAGGAATTCACCTGTGGGACGTGCGGGCAGAGAATGGTCCGCTTTCTCGCAAAGCAGACCAGTCCTCCGCCATCGAACGTCTGGAGAACCGAAAGGTCTTCCGCCCCGATGGTGCCTGCGGTCGCTGATCCTCCACTTCCCGCCATGGAAGATCCTGTATTCGATCCGGACCTGGAAGACGATGTCCTCGACGAACCCGGCCCGCTTCCTCCCGTTACACACGAAGGCGAGTCCAGCTACAGTCCGCCCGAACTGTAGTGGACCCAGTCGGGCAGCCGTCGTGGCGGCTGATCTCCTGTCCCCAGCACTTTTGATGTAAATCACGCGCTTCAAACTCTGGCTCTCCGATGCGGGGAACCGGGCCTTTTCGCCATGTCATTGCGTGACCTTGGTCACGGATTGCCGCGCGCCGGCCAGCCAACATCCGCCCCGCGCAGCAAAAAACAACGAAGACAGGGGAGAATGACATGCAACAGCAAGCGTTGGCACTGGAGTCGGACGGATTGGTTGAAGCCAATTCGATCCTGAAGCAAGCGGCGCTCGAAGGCAGCATATCCGCACACCCAGGCACGCACCTATCTTGCCGCGCCCCGCGAGTGCACGATGCGTGGCAGCGCAGCAGCCGTGGCGTCTTCTCGACCTGTCCAATGTGCGATCGCGATTCGCTGGGCGATCGGCCGTTCAGCCATCACTGATTTGCCGGGCACACGCAATCACCGCCACGACCGTCACCGATACTATTTCCTGTCCCGGTGATCAAAGTTGTTTGCGATCACGAGACGGTATTCGCGCACCATCGAAGTACTTGAGGCCGCGCGTGTTCGTCCTGACCCGGAAGATGGTGGTCGACGTCGCGAGGTAAAGGTCGGAACGATCGGCGCCGCCGAAGCAGAAGTTGCGGCACTGCTCGGGCGTGTGCGAATGCTGCGCGGGTTGTCGCGTACCTGAGTACGTGGGGCGGCGAGGCCCGAGTCGAAGGCGAGCGCCGCCCCTAATCCGGATCCAACGCACTCACCTGCACGTTCGTCCCGAGGATCTGTTCGAAGCGGCGCGTATAAGCAGGCCAGGCTTCCGGGTTGACGAGCCGCGGCGGGCGGCCGCCTTTGAGCAGCCCTGCGATCTGTTCGGCCGCGAAGAGCGCCATGTTGCGGCGCGCTTCGTGCGTGACGCCGGCCGTGTGATAAGTGACGATCACGTTTTCACGTCCGAGGAGCGGGTGATCGAGCGGCGGCGGTTCCCGTTCCCAGACATCCAGGCCCGCACCGCTCAAGTGGTCCGAGTCGAGCGCCTCGAACAAGGCCGCTTCGTCGTGTATGCCGCCGCGCGCGGTGGTGGTGATGAACACCGCGCCCCGTTTCATCTTGCCGAAGGCACGCGCGTCCATCATGCGCATCGTCGTTTTGTCGCGGGGGCAGTGCACGGACACGAAATCCGAGCGTGAGAGGAGCTCGTCGAGGCTCACAGACGTGGCCCCTCGGCGGGCGATTTCCTCTTCGGTGAGATACGGATCGGTCGCGAGAACGGTCATACCCAGTGCGCGCGCGAACGCAGTGACGAGTGTTCCGATGTTGCCGATGCCGATGATCCCGAGCACGCGTCCATGGAGCTCGCGTCCCATGAGATCTTCGCGAGGGGAAACCGATCTCGCGCCGCATGCGCCGATCGCATTCGAGGATGCGGTGCGATACGGCGAGCATGAGTCCCAGCGCGTGTTCGGCGACCGAGCGGGCGTTGCCGCCGCTCTGGTTCACCACGAGCACGCCGGCGGCCGTGCAGGCGGAAACGTCGACCGTGTCGTACGCGGCGCCATTCGAAGATGCGCACAGGAGGTTCGGACAATGCCCGAGAAGATCGGCGGTGACGAAGTATTGCCGGGGCAGCTCGTCCTTGGCGGAAGTCACCTGGTACACGTGCGCCTCGCTCAACGCGCGCCACGCGACCTCCTCGGGCCCTTTTCGTGCAGCGACCGTGAGGTCGATATCGCCTTCGCGCGCGAGCCGTTCGGCAAACGAAGGGTCCTGCCACAAATCGAATCGGACCACTTTCTTGCGGGCAGCCGCCATATGCTTTTCCCAAGTGAAAAGTATCGAAAGGCATTATCGGCGCGCGCGTCATAATACGGCAACACCGCCGCGCCAACTCGGGTCCGCGGACCTCGGACATGACATCAAAGAGACCCACATGAAGCGTTCATTCGCACTGTTCTCGGCGCTGGCATTGTCGGTTGTCGCCTGCGCCGCGTTCGCACAGCAGTCGTACCCGGCAAAGCCGATTCGCCTCATCGTTCCGTTTCCCCCCGGCGGCGGCACGGACATTCTCGCGCGCCTCATCGCCAACAAGATGACCGAGAGCCAGAAGTGGAACATCACTGTCGACAACCGGCCGGGCGCCGGGGGCAACATCGGGGTCGAGCTCGCAGCCAAGTCGCCGCCCGACGGTTACACGCTCGTGATGGGACAGACGAGCAATCTCGCGATCAACCCGACGCTCTACAAGAAGCTCTCATACGACTCGCTCAAGGACCTCGCCCCGATTTCGCTGGTCGCTGCATTCCCCATTGCGCTGGTTGTCTCCGCCAAGGGACCTCACAAGACGCTGGGCGAGATCATGGCCATGGCAAAGGCGAAGCCGGAGTCGGTCACTTACGGCACGGCCGGGAATGGAACGGTCGCGCACTTGACCGCCGAGCTGCTGCAGCGGGAAGCCGGCGTCAAGTTGATCCACATTCCGTACAAAGGCGCGGCGCAGGGATTCCCCGATCTCATCGGCGGCCGCATCACGATGTTTCTCGGGTCGCTGGAGACCGCGCTGCCGCAAGTCAAAGCCGGCGCGCTGCGCGCGATCGCGGTCACTTCGTCAAAGCGTGCGCCCTCGCTGCCGGACGTGCCGACGGTCGGTGAGACCTACAAGGGATTCGATGCGACAACGTGGTTCGGCATTCTCGCGCCAGCCAACACGCCCGAGCCGATCATCGTGCGCCTCAGCGGCGAGATCGAGAAGATCCTGCAGATGCCGGATGTGCGCGAGCATATGGCCTCCGGTGGCGGCGAAGTGCGTGCGGGCCCGAAGGAATTCGCTGCCGTGCTCAAAGCCGATATCGCCAAGTGGTCGAAGATCGTCAAGGAATCGGGCGCCAAAGTCGAGTAGGGGGATCCCGCCATAGCACAGGTCTTCGCACGACACGGCGTGCGCGACGCTTCGAGCGCGGCGGGAACACGATTCGTGACGGGGGATGGACGCACTTCGACGCGACTGCGGGGCGCGTCGTCGCCGCTCTACGCTTCCGGGATGTTCTCCAGAATCTCCGCTAACGCTCTCTCGGACGTGCCGAGGGTCTGGAGCACGAACTCGCCTGCTTCATTCCATTGGGAAGACTCGGTCTTGCCGAGCTTCCGCAGGTAGAGCCATTCTGCCGCGATCGCGAGAGCAATGTGCTCGATGCTCGAACGCTCGATCCCGGCCGGGAGCTGATCGTGTTCGTGATGGCGCAGCACGCCCTCGCACATATGCTCGGGCAGGAACCAGCTTCGTGTGAGGTAATAGCCGAGCGCCGCGTGATTGATGCCGTGCCGCTCGTCTTCCGCGTCCGTCGCACGCGTGCCGCAGAGCTCCGCGCCCGCGAGCAGCGGCTCGTAACGGTCGAAATTCGCCATCATCGCGAGCACGCCGCAATCGCGAAAGAGGGCGAACGTATAGGCCTCGTCGCGATCGAGCACGACCAGGCTCCGCGCAAGGCACGCGTTCAGGAGCGCGATCCTGACGGTTGACTTCCAGTAGACCTGCATCCTCTTCGTTGCGCCGGCGGCGAAGGCGTCGCGCAGCAGCAATCCGGTCACCAGCTGAGTGACGTTGCGAAGGCCGATGACGTTCAGAGCATGCTGGATCGAGGAGACCTTCACCTGTAACCCGTAGAAGGGCGAGTTGACTGTCTTGATCATCTCGCCCGAGAGTCTCACGTCACTGCTGATGAGCTTCGCAACGACGCTGAAATCCGGCTCATCCGCGCGCATTTCGCGCAGCAGGCGGGTCAGGATCACCGGGCACGAGGGGAGACGGATTTTTTTGAGCGATTCTTCCGTGTCTGCTCGTGGGGCGGCCGAAGCGGCGGGCATAAGCGTCCTTGGATGTTGTTGTGCCGGGTCTGCCGTGAGCCCTATATGCCGGAGTCCCGATGCCCCCTTATCGGCCAAAAATGCCAATACCTTGAGGAACTTCGCACGTGCTTCCAAGAGATGTCGATTCCTGGCGGGAGGAAAAACCCAAGGTCTCGCGGACCTCGGCTACAAGCTGGTCAGGTCGTCGACGATCGCGGTGAGATCGCTCTCGGACATGCCCAGGGTTTCGAGCGCGAACGCCCCCGCATCGGGCCATTGCGGGCATGGGGTCCGGGCGACTCTTTCCAGGTAGACCCACTCCGATGCGATCGCAAGCGCGATGTGTCTCATGCTCGACGGGGCGATCACGGCCGAGCCGTCGCGCAGCGAAGCATAGTCGTGGTGCCGCAACACGGCTTCGCACAGATGCTCGGGCAGGAGCCAGCTCTTCGTGAGGTAATAGCCGATCGCAGCATGGGCGACGCCATGCCGCTCGGTCTCGAGCTCTATCACGCGGGTGCCACACACGGAAGACGCGCCCGGCAGCATGGGCTCATAGCGCTCCACGTCCGCCATCATCGCGAGCGCACCGCAGTCGCGAAACAGGGCGAAGGCATAGGCTTCTTCGCGATCGACGACGCGCAGGCTCCGAGCGAGGCACGCATTCAGGAGCGCGATTTTCGACGTCGAGTGCCAGTACCGCCTGCATCCTGTCGGTAGCGCCGCTCGGGAAGGCATCGCGCAGCAGCAGTCCGGTGACGAGCTGACCGGCGTTGCGCAGGCCGATGACGTTGAGCGCCTGGTGAACCGATCCGACCTTCGTGCGCAAGCCGTAGAAGGACGAGTTCACCGTCTTCAGCATGGCCCCCGCGAGACTCACGTCCGTGCTGATCAGCTTGGCGATCTTTACGAAATCGGGTTCGTCGTCGCGCATCTCCCTCAGAAGCTTCGTGAGGGTCGCGGGACAAGGCGGGAGGCGGATGCCTTTCGCTGCTTCTTCGGCCATCAGTGGTGACGCAACGCTGTCGTGGTGCATGTCCGTCCTGAGATGCTGTGCGGAGTCTCGCGTGGCCGAAGGCCCGGCAGGTTGACGAGCCCCGGCGTTCTGATATCGGCCGCATGGGCCGGAACTTGAGGTGCAACGAGCCGCCGGACACGGAGGTGCGGCGGCACCCACGCCAGCCGGGGGGCGGTGGCTTCGGCGAGCGGTGTGCCAACTGGACGCCGCTTCGATCCGACAAGTAGAATCAATTACTTACGCATCGAGCCTATGGCCCCCCGCGTTCGGCCGAGGTGAATCCTGCCGGCCGTGCGATGATCGCTGGCCGGTCGTTGATCGCGATGCATGACGACCTGTAACGATCCATTCACTTTTTCATTCGGCGGCTTCCGAAATGTTCAATCTGGTCGAGCGCAACAAACGCATCATTCAGATCATCCTCGCGATCATCATCCTTCCGTTCGCCTTCTTCGGCGTCGATTCGTACTTCAGGGATTCGGCGACGGGCGCAACGGTCGCGAAAGTCGGCGATTCCGAGATTTCCGAGCAGGAGTTTCAACAGGCGCTGCGTGACCGCCAGGAGCAGATGCGCAGCATGTCCGGCGGCCGCGTCGACGCCGCCTTCCTGGACAGCCCCGAGATGCGATTCTCCGTGCTCGAAGGTCTGATCCAGCAGCGCCTGCTCATCCGCCAGGGGCTCAAGAACGGAATCACCGTCACGGACGATCAGTTGCGCGCGTACATCGCCCAGGCGCCGGTCTTCCAGGGCGACGACGGCAAGTTCTCCATGGCGCGCTACGAGCAGTACCTGCAAGCGCAGAACCAGAATGCGGCGATGTTCGAGAATCGCGTGCGCCAGGACCTGATCCTCATGCAGATGTCGGAGGCGTATCAGCAGTCGAGCTTCGTTTCCCGCACGGTCGCGGAACGGCTGCACCGCATTACCGAGGAGCAGCGAGAAGTGAGTCGTGCCGTGATCTCCACGGACAAGTTCGCTTCGCAGGTGAAGATCGACGCCGATGCCGCCCGGAAGTATTACGAAAGCCAACAGGACGAGTTTCGCATCCCCGAGCAGGTGCGGGTCGAATACGTAGCGCTATCGCTCGAAGCGCTGCTGCCCCAGATCCAGCTCGAGCAGGCGGAAGTGAAGAAATACTACGAAGAGCACCAGCGCGAGTTCGGCGTGGCGGAGACGCGCCAGGCAAGTCATATCCTCATCGCTGCCGACAAGACCGCGGGCGCCGAAGCGAGGGAACAGGCGAAAACGCGAGCCGAGGAGATCGCCGCGGAACTGAAGCAGAATCCGAACAAGTTCGCCGAGCTCGCGAAGAAGCATTCGCAGGACCCCGGTTCGGCGGCCAAAGGCGGCGACCTGGGCACCTTCAGTCGCGGAGCGATGGTGAAGGCCTTCGACGCGGCTGTATTCGGTATGAAACCCGGCGACGTTTCCGCGCCCGTGGAGACCGATACGGTTATCACATCATTCGCGTGACGGGCGTCACGCCGGGGCAGGTCAAGAGCTTCGATCAGGTGCGTCCCGAAATCGAGAACGAGCTCAAGAAGCAGCGGGCCGGACGCCGTTTTGCCGAGCTCGCTGAGCAGTTCAACAACACCGTCTTCGAGCAGTCGGACAGCCTCAAGCCCGCGGCCGATCTCGTGAAACAGGCGCCTCTGACGAGCGCGTGGATCACGCGTACCGGGACGCAGGAGGCCCGCCTCAACAATCCGAAGCTGATTCAGGCGATCTTCTCGGAGGACGTGCTCGTCAACAAGCGCAACACGGAGGCGATCGAGATCTCGCCCGGGACGATCGTGGCCGCGCGCGTGATCGAGCACAGGCCGGCGCGAGTGCAGCCTTTCGAGGACGTAAAGGACGCGGTCCAGAGCAGGTTGATCCAGAGCCGGGCAAGCGAGCTCGCGGCGCAGGAAGGGCGCGAGCAGCTCGAGCAGCTCCGGCAGGGGAAGGGCGCGCAGCCGGGGTGGAGCACGCCGCAGCTCGTCAGCCGCGGCGATCCCAAGGGCCTCGCCGAGCCCGCCTTACGCCAGGTGTTCAAAGCGGACGCGGCGAAGCTGCCGGGATACGTCGGGGTGGAAGCGCCTGCCGGCGGCTATATGCTGCTCAGGGTGACGCGCGTCGTGGAGCCGCAGAAGGTCGATCCGGCGCAGCAGAAACAACTCTCGGAGAGCCTCGCGCAGATCGTGGGAGAAGAGCAGTTCTCGGTGTATCTCGCGAGCCTGAAATCGAAGGCGAAGGTGTCGCTCAACAAGCAGCAGTTCGACAAGAGCGGCGAGCGCTGACCGGCGGCCGCGCGCCGCCGACGCGACACGATCGGATGATCGAGGGCACACCTCCCATTCCGGCCGCCGCGTCCTCAGGGGAAGCCGACGACACTATTGAATCCCGCATCGACGAAGGTGATTTCTCCCGTGATGCCGGCCGCGAGGTCGCTCATCAGGAACGCGGCTGCGTTCCCGACGTCTTCGATCGTGACATTGCGGCGCAGCGGCGCATTCTCCTCGACCGCCTTCAGTATGCGCCCGAAGCCGCTGATGCCGGCTGCGGCGAGCGTCTTGATGGGGCCGGCCGAAATGCCGTTCACGCGTATGCCCTGCGGGTCCGAGATCCTGCGCGAGATAGCGAACCGTCGCTTCGAGGCTCGCCTTCGCGAGCCCCATCACGTTGTAGTTCGGCACTGCGCGCTGCGCGCCGAGGTAGCTCAGGGTGAGCAGCGCGGCTCGACGGCCCTGCATCATCGGCGCGCCCGCTTTCGCGAGGGCGGCGAAACTGTAAGCGCTGACGTCGTGCGCGATGTGAAACGCTTCGCGCGTGAGACCCTCCAGGAATGCCGCCCTTCAGCGCCTCGCGCGGTGCGAACGCGATGGAGTGCACGATTCCGTCGAGGCCGTCCCAATGCTGCCGCAGCGATGTGAAGAGCTGTTCGATCTCGTCGTCGCGTGAGACGTCGCAAGGCAGAACCGGCACTGAACCGAAATGCGCGGCGAGCTTTTCAACGCGCTCCTTCAGATCCGCGCTTTGATAGGTGAACGCAAGCGCCGCACCCTCACGGCTCAGCGCCTGAGCGATGCCGTAAGCGATCGAGCGATTGGAGAGGAGACCGGTGACGAGGATCTTCTTGTCCTGCAGGAAACCCATGTTTTTTGCATTCGTGTTGTTGAGCGGTTCTACGGATTATCGTGCAAAGCGCGAGAGGGGTGGGCGAGCAACGCCCGCCGTGCGCGCCTCGGACGATCAGGGCATATTGCCTGTTATGTCGCGTCACGCGTCCGTCACTGCAAGTCGGGTCCGGCCCGAGGTACAGCGCAACGTGACTTACGCGTAGCCGGCGGCGATCAGCTTTCGCGTGTAGTCGGACTGCGAGGCGTTGAGCACACGGTCGATGGTGCCGCCCTCGACGACCTGGCTGTCCTTCATGACGATGACGCGGTGCGCCATCGCGCGCACCACGTCGATGTCGTGCGTGACGAGCACGTAGCTCAGTCTGTACTTGCGCTGCAGGTCCGCGAGCAGTTGCAGGACCTGCTTCTGGATGGTCACGTCGAGCGCGCTCGTCGGCTCGTCGAGCACCACGACCTTCGGCCTCACGATGAGCGCACGCGCGATGGCGATACGCTGGCGCTGGCCGCCGGAGAACTCGTGCGGATAGCGCTGGAGCAGCGGCTCGACGGATTCGCCTTCCGTGAGCCCCACGTCGAGGAGCGCTTCGATCACGCGTGCCCGTCTTGCCTGCGCATCGAGCTCCGGTTCGTGAATCTCGAGGCCTTCGCCGACGATCGCCTCGATCGTCTGCCGCGGAGAGAGCGAGGACAGCGGATCCTGGAACACGACCTGGATCTCACGCGCGAAGCCGCTTGCGGGCGGCCGCGTCGGCGGTCTTCCATTCCACGCCTCCGATGCGGATCTCTCCGCTTGCCGCGACGAGATCGAGGAGCGCGAGCGCGAGCGTCGTCTTGCCCGAGCCGGATTCGCCGATCACGCCCAGCGTCTCTCCCGGTGCGAGCTCGAAGTCCGCGCGCGTGACCGCCGTGAAGCGCCCGCTCTTGAACCAGCCCCGGATGCCCGGCAGCGGCGTCGGATACTCGACGTGGATCCCGCGCGCTTCGACGACGCGCCCCGGCTCGGGCGTGCCCACGACGCGCTCGGGACGGCTCGCCACGAGCTTCTGCGTGTAGGCGATGCCGGGGATGCTCCAAGACCTCGGCGGTCGGGCCTTGCTCGACGATGACGCCCCGCTCCATCACCGCGACGCGCTCGGCGAAGCGGCGCACGATGTTGAGATCGTGCGTGATGAGGAGCAGGCTCATGCCGCCCTCGGCGCGCAACCGTTCGAGAAGCTCCAGGATCTGAAGGCGGATAGTCGCGTCGAGCGCCGTTGTCGGCTCGTCGGCGACCAGCAATTTCGGATTGCACGCGAGCGCCATCGCGATCATGGCCCGCTGCCGCTGGCCTCCGGAGAGCTGGTGCGGATAGCTGCGCGCGCGGCGCTCGGGCTCTTCGATGCCGACGCGCCGCATCGCTTCCACGGCGCCGCGGCGCGCGCCGTCGGCACCGAGGCGCTGGTGCAGCTGCGAGCGATTCGGCGATCTGGTCGCCGACCGTCATCACCGGATTGAGCGCCGTCATCGGTTCCTGAAAGATTACCGCGATGTCGCGGCCGCGCAACGCGTGCAGCTCGTCCTCGCGCATCGCGAGCACGTCGCGGCCTTCGAAGAGGATTTCGCCGCTGAGCCGCGCCGTTTCGAACAGCCGCAGCAGCGAGAGCGCGGTCACCGTCTTGCCGGAGCCCGATTCACCGACGAGGGCAAGCCGCTCGCCGGCGTCGATGTCGAACGAAACACCGTGGACGACCCGCCGTGACCCGAAGTCGATCGAGAGATTCCGCACTTCGAGACGCTTCACTCGCGATCGCCCTCGAGCACTTTGCGCGGGTCGAGCGCATCGCGGAGCGCATCGCCGATCAGGATGAGAAGCAGCAGCATGACCACCAGAACTCCGAAGGTGGAGAACGTGATCCACCATGCGTAGAGATTGTCTTTGCCCTGGCTCAGCAACTGGCCGAGGCTCGGCGTGTCGGGCGGCACGCCGAGGCCGAGAAAGTCGAGACTCGTCAGCGCGGCGATGGCCGCCGCGAGCTCGAAGGGTATGAGCGTCACCACGGGCGTCAGGCTGTTCGGCAGGATGTGACGCCGCATGATCACGGCGTTGCTCTGGCCCAATGCGCGCGCGGCGCGCACGTAATCGAGCGTGCGATTCTTCAGGAACTCGGCGCGCACATAGGCCGCGATGCCGAGCCAGCCGAACAAGGACAGCAGAAGCACGAGCAGCCAGAAATTCGGCGCGAACATGGACGAGAGAATGATCAACATGTACAGCATGGGCATCGCGCTCCAGATCTCGTTGAAGCGCTCCATCGCGATGTCCGTCCAGCCGGCGAAGTAGCCCTGAATCGAGCCATAGAGCACTCCGAAGAGCGTGCAGACGCCGGCGACGAGGAGGGCGAACACGACGGAAACGCGGAAGCCGTAGAGCAGCCGCGCCAGGACGTCGCGGCCGCGGTCGTCGGTGCCAAGGATGTTGTCGGAGGTCGGCGGCGCGGGGTTCGGCTCCTTCGCGAAGTAGTTGATCGTCCTGTGGTGGTAGGGATTGGGAGGAAAGATCGCGAAATTGTCGCCTTTGCGCAGGTTGTCGCGGATCAGCGGATCGAGATAGTCCGCTTCCGTCGGGAAATCGCCGCCGAACGCCGTCTCCGGCAGCGTCTGCACGAGTGGGAAATACCATTGCCCTTCGTAGCGGACGACGAGCGGCTTGTCGTTCGACAGCACTTCCGCGATCAGGCTCACGCCGAACAGCACGATGAACACGACGAGGCTCACATAACCGAGGCGGTTCGAGCGGAAGCGGCGCCACGCACGGCGGCCGGGACTCTGCCACCTGGCGTGCGATATCGGCGCAACGGTCGTGCCAACGGGAATCGTGGCTGCGGGGTTGCTCAAGAGAGTCTCAACCGAAAAACTTCACGCGGGGATCCACCCACAGGTAGCTCAGGTCCCGCAGGAGCGTCGTGAAGAGCCCGATCAGCGTGAAAAGAAAAAGGCTCCCGAGCACGACCGGATAGTCGCGGCGGATGACTGATTCGTAGGAGAGGAGCCCCAGGCCGTCGAGGGAGAACAGTGTCTCGATCAGAATGGAACCGCTGAAGAACGCGCCGACGAAAGCGGCCGGGAAACCGGTCATGATCGGGATGAGCGCGTTGCGAAAGACGTGCTTCCACAGAACTTTGCGTTCGTCGACGCCCTTGGCCCGAGCCGTAAGCACGTACTGCTTGCGGATCTCCTCGAGCACCGAATTCTTCGTAAGGATCGTAATCACTGCGAAGCCGCCGAGCACCATCGAGGCGACAGGCAGCGCGATATGCCAGAAGTAGTCGGCGATCTTGCCCATGAGGCTCAGCTCCGCCCAGTTGAGCGACGTAAGCCCCCGCAGCGGAAACCATTGGACGAACGAGCCGCCTGCGAAGAGGACGAGCAACACCACGCCCATCACGAAGCTCGGAATCGCATAGCCGAGCAGCACGATGAACGTCGTGATCGTGTCGAATCGAGTGCCCGCGCGCACGGCCTTCGCGATGCCGAGCGGCAGCGAGATGAGATAGACGAGCAGGAACGTCCACAGGCCCAGACTGATCGATACCGGCAGCTTCTCGAGGATGAGCTGCGCCCACGTCCTTGTTGTGGAAGAAGCTCTTGCCCAGGTCGAAGCGCACGAACTGCCCGAGCATCTGCACAGAAGCGCTCGTGCGCGGGCTTGTCGAAGCCGTAGAGCTTCCTGATTTCCTCGACGCGCTTTGCGTCGACGCCCTGCCTCCCGCGGTACCCGGTCCCTGCGGAGGCCGCAGGCCCTTCGCCCGCGCCGCTTTCGCGTCCTTGGAGCTGCGCGACCATCTGCTCGACCGGACCGCCCGGAACGAACTGGGTCACGACGAACGTGATCAGGAGGATCCCGAACAGGGTGGGGATCATCAGCAGCACCCGCTTGAGTACATAGGACCACATAAACTTCTTGACCGCTCCTACGGCGTTGCGGCTCGCGCCACGTTGCCTCCGGGCGCAACGACAGCGCTTAAGCGTTGCGGCGCGAAAGACCTTCTGCCTCTCCTCCGCTTCGCTTCGGGCGCAAAAACACCCCTTATGCGCCTTGCGGCGCCCTATCCGATTCATTGCTTATCCACCAGGTCGAGATGACCCAATCCTCGGGCCGATAGTACTGCGGAGCGACTTGCGGCTGCTCGAATTTGCCCGAGCGATACGCGACGCGATACGTGCTGGCGAACCACTGCGGCACGACATAATGCCCGTGCCGCAGGACGCGGTCGAGCGCGCGCAGGCTCGCGATGAGCTGTGGACGGGTCGTCGCCTGAACGGCCTCGTTCACGAGCGCATCCACCGCGGGGTCCCGCACGCCGATCAGATTGTTCGAACCCTCCGTGTCGGCCGATTGCGAGCCGAAGCGGTCGAGCAGCTCGCTGCCGGGCGATTCCGTGCCCGGCATACGTACGGTGAACAGATCGAAATCGAAGACGTCCAGCCGCTTCTGAATGAGCGCGAAATCCGCGCGCCGGTATACGCCCTGGATGCCGAGTTTCGCGAGAGATTGAAAATAGGGCGTCGTGGTGCGCTCGCCGCCGCCGCTGTCGAGATATTCGAGCGTAAAAGGCTCGCCCTTGGCGTTTCGCAGCGCGCCGTCCCGATAGGTCCATCCGGCCTCGGCAAGCAGATCGCGCGCTCTCTTGAGATTGTCGCGCAGGCTGCCCGGCGCATTCGTGGATGGCGGCAGAGGGACTTCCTCCGTGAATATCTTCGACGGCAGTTTCGACCGCAGCGGTTCGAGCAGCGCAAGCTCGTCCGGCCCCGGCAGCCCCTTCGCTTCGAAGTCGCTGTTGTTGAAGAAGCCGCGCACGCGCACGTACGAGTTGAACATCAACTGCCGGTTCATCCATTCGAAGTCGAACGCGAGCGTGAGCGCCTCGCGCACCCGCGGGTCCTTGAATTGACTGCGACGCGTGTTGATGAGATAGCCTTGAAAATCCCCCGCATTGCGGGCGCCGAGCTCCTTCTTGATGAGCTCGCCGGAATCGAACTTCTTGCCCGTGTAAATGCGTGCCCAGTCTCGCGCCGAGAACACCTGAATGTAATCGAATTCTCCGGCCTTGAAGGCTTCGGTCTGCGCGGTCGTGTCCTTGTAGATGCGGTAGGTGATGCGATCGAAGTTGAACATGCCGCGGCGCACGTTCAGATCGCGCGCCCAGTAGGCGGGATCACGCTGGTAGGTGATGTCGCGGCCGAAGTTCACGCGCCCTATGCGATAGGGACCCGTTGCGATGGGCGTTTCCATGATCACGTCGTCGAAGGGTTTACCGGCGCCCCACTCGCGGCTGAATACCGGGATGCCGCTGCCGACGAGCAGCGGCAGCTCGGCGCTCGGGTTCTTGAACTCGAAACGCACGGTATCGGCGGCAACCACGACTGCGCGGCTCACTTCGCTGAACACGACGCGATATTGGGGCGCCGCCTGCTTGCTCATCAGCGTATCGAAGCTGTGCTTCACGTCCGCCGCGGTGACCGGTTTGCCATTCTGGAAGCGCGCGGCGGGGTGGATGCGAAATGTGGCCGACAGCCGGTCCGGCGCAACCTGAATGTCCTCCGCGAGCAGGCCGTAAGCGGTGGTCGGCTCGTCGTAGGTGCCCGTGAGCAAGGTCTCGAAAACTAGCGTGCTGAGACCCGGCGGAGCCGTGCCCTTCAAGGTGAACGGGTTGTACTTGTCGAAGTTGGTAATGCGCAGCGGGGGGACCAGGTCGAGGTCGCCGCCTTTCGGTGCGTTCGGATTGACCCATTCGAAATGAGGGAAGCCGGCGGGATACTTGATGTCCCCGAACTGACCATACGCGTGTGCGGCGAAAGCAGGTGCGCAACGTAACGCGAGCGCTATCAAAATGAGGTGCAGAAAGAAGCGCGCGTCTTGCCGATGCGACTGATCCGGAGAGGACGGGGACGTCTTTTGCGCTCTCGCGTCTCGGCTGCGCGCAGGCTTCATCATTCGGAGATCTCCGTCGGCTCCCGCGGGATCGACGCGAGCAGCTTGCGGGTGTACGGGTGGTCGGGACGCATGTAAACGTCGTCCGAGTTGCCGATCTCCACGACCTCGCCCTCGTTCATCACCATCACCTGATCGGACATGTATTTGACGACCGCGAGATCGTGTGAGATGAAGATATAGCTCATGCCGTATTGGTCCTGGAGATCCTGAAGAAGATTCAGCAATTGCGCCTGGATCGACACGTCCACCGCCGACACGGATTCATCGCAGATGAGGACGTCGGGCCTGATCGCGAGACAACGGGCGATCGCGATCCGCTGGCGCTGGCCTCCGGAGAATTCGTGAGGATACTTGAAGAACGCCGCCCGAGGCAGTCCCACCTGGTCGAGCAGTTCGTATGCGAGCGCCGTGCGTTCGCGCTCGTCCGCCCCGATGCCGTGGATGTGCATCGGCTCGATCAGGATCTGTCCTGCGGTGAACCGCGGATTCAGACGAGGCGTACGGGTTCTGGAAGACGATCTGGATGCGCCGCTTGAGCTCGACCGAGGCGTCGCCCTTCGTCGCGAGGATGTCCCTGCCTTCGAACAAGACTTGCCCCGCCGTCGCAGCCTGGAGTCGCACGAGCATGAGCGCGAGCGTCGTCTTGCCCGATCCGGATTCACCGACGACCCCGAGCGTCTTGCCTCGGGCAAGCTTGAAGGAGACACCTTTCACGACGGCGATCGGGCGGCGGCGCAGCCATCCTTCGCGCAGGTGAAAGGTCTTCGAAAGACCGCGCGCTTCGAGGATGATCGGCTCGGCGCCCGTGAGGCCCCGCGCGCGGTCGCCGGACGCGGATGCGCGCTCGCGCGGCGCGAGAAAGTCCTCGATGACGGGCAGCCGCGCCGGCCGGTGCGCGATCGGCGGACGACATGCGAGGAGCGCGCGTGTGTAGGCGTCCTGCGGATCGCCATAGACGGATTTCACTGCGCCGTCTTCGCGCACGTCGCCCGATCGCATCACGACCACGCGGTCGGCGATCTCGCCGACCAGCCCGAGATCGTGCGTGATGAACAGCATCGACATGCGATGCTCACGCTGTAGCCGTGCGAGGAGCTCCAGGATCTGCTTCTGCACCGTCACGTCGAGCGCGGTCGTGGGCTCGTCCGCGATCAAGAGCCGGGGTCCGCACGCGAGCGCCATTGCGATCATCGCGCGCTGCTGTTGTCCTCCCGAGAGCTCGAACGGATAGGCGCCGATGCGCGCCTGCGGGTCCGGAATCTCCACTTCACGCAGCAGCTCGATGGCGCGCGACCTCGCCTGGCGGCGCGAGAGACCCGCGTGGCGAGTAAGCACTTCGGCGAGCTGGAAGCCGATCGTGAAGACCGGGTTGAGCGAGCTCATCGGTTCCTGGAAGATCATCGAGATCTCGCGTCCGCGGATCGCCTGCAGCCTGCGCCCGCGAAGCTCGAGCAGATCGGAGCCCTCGAACAGGATCCGGCTCTCGCGGCCGATCGAGGCGTTCGGTGGAAGCAGACCCATGATCGAGAGCGCGGTCACTGACTTGCCGCTGCCCGATTCGCCGACCACGCCGACGGTCGCATTCTCGGGCACGTCGAAACCGATGTCATTCACCGCGCGCAGGGTTGTCGCGTCATCGATCCGGAAGTCGACCGTCAGGTTGCGCACTGCAAGAAGCGTCTGCATTGCGCTGGCGCTCATTTGAGCCGCGGATCGAGCGCATCACGCAGCGCGTCGGTGAAAAGACCGAATGCAGTGACGAGCACGGCCATGGCGGCGGTAGCCGCCGCAAGCTGCCACCACGCACCGATCAGGAGCTCGTTCTGCGGCTTCGTTCAGCATGCTGCCCCACGATACGGTGTCGACGCCCACACCGAAGCCGAGGAAGCTCAGGATGACTTCGGACTTGATGAAAAGGACGACGTGCAGCGACAGTTGAACCAGCACGACATGGCTCACGTTGGGCAGGATGTGCACGAACATGCGCCTGCGCGTTGGAAGCACCGATCGCGTCCGCGGCCTGCACGTATTCACGGACCTTGTGCTTCAGATACTCCGCACGCACGAGTCTGAAAATGCCCGTCCAGCCGGTGAGCCCCAGAATCAGCACGACGGTCGTCACCCCCTTCTGGTTGAGCACCGCCGCGATCGCGAGGATGAGCAGCAGATACGGAATCGAGGTGAGGACGCTGTAGAGCCAGTTGAAGAAATCGTCCACGCGCCCGCCGAAATAGCCGGCCTGCGCGCCGAAGGCGGTGCCGAGAAACGTCGCGAGGAGCGCCGCCGCGAGCCCGACGAGAAGCGACGTCTCCGTTCCCTTGATCGTTTTCTCGAGCACGTCGCGGCCCCACTTGTCGCCGCCGAGCGGCAACGTCGCGGCCTTCGGTTGCGGCGGTGGCGAGGCGGCGAGCGCCTTCGCGATCTGGGCGAGCTCCGCGCGGAGCGGATCGTCGATGGCGATGCCGTCGTGAGGCGAAGCGAGGATTTCTTCAGGCCTGTCCGCAACTGCGTCCGATGCAGGCGCTCGGCGTGCAGGAAGCCTGGGCGGCGCATAACTCACGCCGACCTCTTCTCCCCAGCCGGAGGCGATCACGCCGCAGAAGGAAGCGCCTGCGAGCAGGACGAACGCCGATCACGACGACGAAGCACGCGACGCCCAGCCGGTCCTTCATAAAGCGGCGCCACGCGAGGGTCCATAGCCCGGGCGAGCGTGCACCGGAAGACTCGAGGTATGTGCTCGCCTGCGCCGTCATTTGAGTTGCACCCGCGGATCGAGCGCTTTATAGATCAGATCGGCCGCGAGATTGAAGACCATGGTGGCGATCGCCACATAGACCGTGACGGCCTTGATCACCGGGAAGTCGCTGCGCTCGACGGCGAGGATCACCTCGCGCCCGATGCCCGGGATCGAGAAGAAGCGCTCGATCAGGAAGGCGCCCGCGAGGAGTCCCGGAAGTTGGATCATCACGTTGGTGACGATCGGGATCGCCGCGTTGCGCAGGACGTGCACCGCCATGACGCGGCCCTCGGACATGCCCTTCGCTCTCGCCGTGCGAACGTAGTCCTGGTTCATCTCATCCAGAAAGAAGCTGCGGTAGAGACGGATGTCGGGGGCGAGCGAGACCACGACGCCCACGAGGACCGGCAGCGCGCTGTAGCGCAGCAGGTTGGTCGCGAAGTCATGACCCCAGCCCTGCACCGGGAACCAGCCGAGCTGGTAGCCGAGCACGTACTGGAACACGATGATGTAAACCAGGATGCTGATCGACTGCCCGACGGTGCACGTGACCATGATGGCGCGATCGGTGATGCCGCCACGCAGGTAGGCGACGAGCATCGCCGCCGCCATGGCGAACAGCGTGCTCACGACGAGCATCGGCACGAGCACGGTGAGCGACGGGATCAGGCGCGTCGCGAGAATCGAAGACACGCGTTCGTTCGTGGCCCAGCTCGTGCCGAAGTCGGCGGTGAGGATCTGCTGCACGAAGATCCAGAGCTGGACGTAGTACGGCTGATCGACGCCGAGCTGCCTGCGGATGTTCTCGATCTGCTCGGGATTGGAGATCTTGCCGGCGAGGAGGTAAGCCGGATCGCCGCCCACCCAGTTGAAAATGAAGAAGACGAGCAGTACGACGCCGAGCAGGGTCGGCACGAACTGCCACAGTCTGCGAACGAGGTAAGCGAGCATGGCTTAAGCGTCCCGGAGCGACTCGCGCGCCTGCCGCACGTCAAGAGCCTGCATCACTTGCGCCCGCTCGTGTCGAGATCGATATACAGCCATTCCGCATGCAGCACCGGATGCTTCTTGAAACCGACGACGTGCGGATGCAGCAGCACGTTGCGGTAGCGGCTGTCGGCGAGGATCCACACCGTGTCACTTCCATGAGACGAGTCATCTCGCGATACAGCTTGTCGCGCTCCGGTCCGTGCGGCAGCAGCCGGGAGCGTTCGTAGCGCCGGTCGTACTCCTCCGACCGGTAGCACGCGTTGTTGCTCTGCCCGCTGTTCGGACCGTACAGAAGCTGCATGAAATTGTCTCCATCGGGGTAATCCGCGATCCATGCGGCGCCACGCATCATGATGCGACACTGCGTTTCCAGTTTGATCAGCTCCGGGAAGCGGTCCTTCTGGATCTCCAGGCGCACACTGATCGAGTCGAGCGAGCGCTTCATGAGCTCGTCGAACTGGCGGTCGCGTTCGCTCGGCGTGGAGAAGTACCGGATGGTAAGCGGCTTGCCGTCGGGAAGCGTGCGATAGCCGTCGGTCCCCTTCCTGTAGCCGAACTTGTCGAGGAGCGCGTTCGCCACGCGGGGCGAGTGCGCGATGCTGCTGCGATACTGCGGATCGTGCCCGGCCACGCCAGGCGGAATGGGAAACTCGGCGCGCACCGCCTGGCGCTTGCGAATGATCCGGATCTGGTCCTCGAGCTTGTAGGCCATGGCGATCGCGCGCCGCAGCGCGATCTTCTCCCTGCTGAACCCGCCCACCGGATTCGGCTCTTCTCCGATCTTCTCCTGCATGTTGAAGTAGGTATAGGTGATTTCCGGATCGACACTGCGTTCGACGCGGATCCCGCGGCGAGCGAACTCGGGTTTCAGTGTGCCATCCGCGTTCAGGAAGAGCGGGGCGATCTCTGCGAGCTGGTATTCCAGATCGCTGTCGCCGCTCTGAAACGCGAGCCAGCGGCTTTGCGTCTCCTCCATGATGCTCACTTCGACCCGCTCGATCTGCGGGAGCTTCTTCCCGCTGCATCCGCGCGGCGATCTCGCGGTCGAGCGGATCGTCGCCGGGCGAGAAGTTCCAGATCGCCCCTCGATACGACGGGTTCGCTTCCAGGACGATCTTCGACGAACGCGTGTAGCTTGCGAGCCTGAAAGGACCGGTGCCCACCGGACGGGCGTTCGTGTCGTCGCCGTATGCTTCGATCACCTCGCGCGCGACTGCGCCCGTAAGGCGTGAACGCGAGCACGTGCGAGAAATTGAAGTCGGTGTTCGTGAGCCGTATGCGCAGCGTGTAGCGATCCGGCGTCTCGAGCCCCGCGATCCGCTGCGTCGTAATCGAACTGGCCGGTTTTGTTGCTTGCGCCGCCGCCTCATCGAGGCCGACGATCTTGCCTTCGAACAGAAACGCGTACGGCGAGCGGTTGCGGGGATCGAGGAAGCGCTTGATCGAATACGCGTAGTCGTGGGCCGTAAGCTCGCGCCGTTGTCCTTTGAACGCCGGGTCGTCGGAGAAATAGACGCCCCGGCGGATGGTGAACGTGTAGGTCTTGCCGTCTTCGGAAACAGACGGAACGCTTTCTGCGACGTTCGGCACGAGCTTCACCGGCCGCGCGAGGTAGTCGTAAGTGAGCAGCGGTTCGAAAATCTGCTCGATGATCGTGCCCGAATAGTAGTCGGACACCTTGACGGGATCGAAACCGCTTTCGGCCGCCTGAAAGGTTACGCGCAGGGTTTTCGGCGGCGTTGCCGAACGGGCATCCAACGACCCGGCCAGCGCGGCAATCACCGCTGCAAGAACGAGGATGCCAGGCAAGACCTTCGGCCGATGGCCCATGGTGTCAGCGTCAGAAATCACGACGCGTGCAAGTATAATCGAGGCGTCATAGGCGCTCTGCCAGGGATCGACGAATGAGCAGCGCGTAACGGCGGACGGAAAGACTTGGTCACACATCCAGAGTAAGTCAATGATCTTCGCACCGCACCTTTCTCCTCGCGCCCGCCGCGGGTACCAATTGCGATGAAAGTACTGATAACAGGGACAGCGGGTTTCATCGGTTCGCACGTGGCCGCGAAGCTGCTCGAGCGCGGCGATGAAGTGATCGGGGTGGACAATCTAAACACCTATTACGATCCGAAGCTGAAGGAAGCGAGACTCGCGCGTCTCACGCGCTTTCCGAACTTCGTCGACGTTCGCGCGGACATTGCGGACCGTACAGCGACGCCCGAGGTCTTCGCCGCCCATAAACCTTCCCGCGTCGTGCACCTCGCTGCCCAGGCCGGTGTGCGCTACTCGCTCACGCATCCGGAAGCTTATGTCGACACGAACCTCGTCGGCTTCGGCAACATCCTCGAAGCGTGCCGGCACAATCGTGTCGAGCACCTGGTCTATGCTTCGAGCAGCTCGGTGTACGGTGCGAACACGACGCTGCCTTTTTCGGTGCACCACAACGTCGACCATCCCTTGAGCCTGTATGCGGCGACGAAAAAGGCGAACGAGCTGATGGCGCACACGTACAGCAGCCTGTTCGATCTGCCTACCACGGGCCTGCGCTTCTTCACCGTGTACGGTCCGTGGGGACGGCCCGACATGGCGCTCTTCCTGTTTACGCGCAAGATCCTGGCGGACGAGCCGATCGACGTATTCAACTACGGGAACCACACGCGCGGGTTCACCTACATCGACGATATCGCGGAGGGCGTCGTGCGTGTCCTGGACAGGCTCCGCGCCGCCGAACGAGGTCTGGTCGGGCGCGGCACCCGATCCTGCGACGAGCCGCGCGGCGTATCGCATCTACAACATCGGATCCAACGAGGCGACGCCGCTCATGCGCTACATCCAGCTCATCGAGGAGAACGTGGGCAGGAAGGCGAAGCTCAACCTGCTGCCGCTGCAGCCGGGCGATGTGCCCGACACGTGCGCGGACGTGGAGGACCTCATGAGCGATGTCGGATATCGGCCCGCAGACGCCGGTCGAAGTCGGCGTGAAGAACTTCGTGACCTGGTACCGCGCGTACTATCAGTGCTGAATGAAGTCCCTGTGGAACGACGCGGAAGCGGCGCGCTGCACCTCCGAGCTACAGCTTCGCGTGTACACGTCACGGCTGCTCGGGCGTGAGCCTGCCCTCGTATTGCACGGAGGCGGCAACACGTCGGTGAAAGTGCGCGAGCGCATGGTTACCGGAGAGCACGAAGACATTCTCTACGTCAAGGGAAGCGGCTGGGATCTCGAAACCATAGAGGAGGCGGGCTTCGCGCCGGTGCGGCTCGCCTATGTGCGCAAGCTCGCAATGCTCGAGGTGTTGTCGGATCCGCAGATGATGAACGAGCTCACGACGCAAGTGATCCGCGCCGCCGCGCCGGCGCCGTCCGTCGAGACGATTCTTCACGCGATCCTGCCGCACAAGTTCGTCGACCATACCCATGCCGACGCCGTGCTGGCGATCACGAACACGGCGGAGGGTCAGCGGTATGTCCGGGACATTTACGGCGACGACGTCGTGATCGTTCCTTACATCATGCCCGGATTCGATCTCGCGAGGCTCTGTGCCCGCGAGTTTGCCGCTGGTGCGCACTCCGGAACCATCGGCATGGTGCTCATGAATCACGGCGTGTTCTCGTTCGGGGAGACGGCGCGGCAGTCCTACGAACGCATGATCGAGCTGGTAAGCCGCGCCGAATCGTTCCTCGATACGCACGCCGTCGCTCGCATGCCGCAGTTCGCTTCGCACTCGAAGCCTGTCGCGGAGAAATCGGATCCCGATGGGAGATCGCGGGCGCCGCGGATGAGGGAATCGATGGCTACGCTGCGTGCCGAAGTCTCGCGGGTGGCCGGTGCCCCGATGATCATGATGACTTACGATGCCGCCGGAGTATCTCGTGTTCGCTCGCCGCGGCGATCTTGACGAGATCGCGCAGCAGGGGCCGGCGACGCCCGATCATGTGATACGCACGAAGCGCCTTCCGATGCTCGGGCGCGATGTGAAGGCGTACGCGCAGGCATACAAGGCGTACTTCGAACGCAATGCACCGCTTGCGAAAGAGCCGAAGACCATGCTCGATACGGCCCCGCGCATGGTGCTCGATCCGGAGCTCGGATTCTGCGCGATCGGACTTTCCGCGAAGGACGCCCGAATCGTCCACGATCTCTATGCGCATACGATCGACGTCATTTTGCAAGCGGTGGCGCTGGGCGGCTACCGCGCGCTGCCCGAGAAAGATATCTTCGACATGGAATACTGGGACCTCGAGCAGGCGAAACTGCGCAGAGGCGGAAAAAAGCGCGTCTTCGCCGGCGAGGTCGTGCTCGTAACGGGGGCCGCCTCGGGCATCGGCAAGGCGTGCGTTCAGGCCTTCCTCGATCGTGGAGCGGCGGTTGTGGGCGTCGACGTGAATCCGGCCGTTTCGGATGCCTTCGGTGCGCGCGTGGACTACCTGGGTCTCGCGTGCGACGTCACGCGCGCGGACGCACTCGACGATGCGCTCGAAGTGGCCGTAAAAGGGTTCGGAGGCATCGACATGCTGGTGTTGAATGCCGGAGTGTTCCCGGGTGGACGCGCGATCGAGGCGCTCACCGACGACGAATGGAGGCGCGTCAACGCGATCAACGTGGACGCCAACCTCTGGCTGCTGCGCGAATGCCATCCGCTGCTCGTGCGCGCACCTCGCCATGGCCGCGTCGTGGTCATCGGTTCCAAGAACGTTCCGGCGCCTGGCCCCGGCGCTGCCGCTTACTCCGCCTCGAAAGCGGCGTTGACGCAACTCGCGCGGGTGGCCGCGCTGGAGTGGGGGCGCGATGGGATCCGCGTGAATGTGATCCATCCTAACGCGGTGTTCGATACGGGCGTGTGGACGGACGACGTACTCAACGCGCGTGCGGCGCACTATGGATTGAGCGTGGAGGCGTACAAGAAAGGCAACATACTTGGGACTGAAGTGCACAGCACCGATGTCGCCGAAATGGCCGCGGAGATGTGCGGGTCGCTCTTCGCGAAGACGACTGCTGCGCAAGTTCCAGTCGATGGCGGAAATGACCGCGTGATCTAGGGCGGCGTGTGCCTTCGGCTCGGGGCCTCGCCGCCCCAGGAACAGAGGGACCCCGACCGCTCCGCTCCCGCGGTTTCGCTCCAACGCCATTCCTTTTGTTGCGTGTCGGATGCAGCAGTCCGATACGCTGCCAGCCGCGGCAGCGTAAACGCTGAATCGGGCAGGGCCCGATGGAGGCTTACAAGAAAGGCTTGCGGCGAGGCGATCACCTTCGAGACCGCCGCGCCGTTGTCCCGAGCTCAGTCGCGAGAAGCGATTCTCACGCGCGCGGATCTGTCTGCCTGTTTGCTTGCGGCAGACCTTGAGTCGACGACTTTCACTCGTTTTCCTAGCTCCGCCCCGAGCTGCTGGGGTGCCGACTGCCGTGCCCGGTCCGCTCTGCCAGCCAGCCTCCGCGGAGCCGGCTTCTGTGCGACGACGGCTGCGGTCCCGCGCCGTGCGGCCAGCGACTTGGCTGCGGCCGTCTTGGCCACCTGTATCGCCTTCGGGAGTGTCACCGGTTGGGCCGGCAGGTCGGGCAGCTGCGGTTCTGCTGCGTTGTCCTTCAGAGGAACCAGCAAGGGTTGTCCCGCGACGATCTTCTTGTTCTCGATGCCGTTCACCTGCCTCAGCTCGGCGAGTGTCATTCCGTGGTCGGCGGCGATCCGCTCCGGCTTTTGACCGGCCCGCACCGTAACCGCCTGCCAGGAGACGAGCGGCCGATCGTGCTTATCCAGGTTGCTGCGGAAGACCGCCACCTTGTCACGAGGCAGCACGATGCGTTCAGCTTCGCGTGCGCGGATCACGGCCTTGTTATGGCCGGGGTTCAGAAACCTGAAGTCCTGCACCGACATCTCGGCGAGCCTGGCGGCGAGTTTGAGATCGATGTGCCGCTGGACAGTCACCGTTTCGAAAAACGGCTCGTTCGGCACGTCCGCGATCTCGAGGCCGTAGCGGGCAGGATTGGCGATGATGTTCTTCACCGCAATCAGCTTCGGCAGATAACCGCGCGTCTCGTGCGGAACGCTGAGGCTTTCGTAGTCCGTCGGAAGCCCTTTCGCGCGGTTACGTTCGATCGCCCGGCCCACCGACCCTTCACCCCAGTTGTAAGAGGCGAGCGCGAGCGGCCAATCGCCGAACATGCCGTATAGCTTTTCGAGATAGTCGAGCGCCGCCGTCGTGGCTGCGATGACGTCGCGCCGGCCGTCGTACCACCAGTTCTGTCGCAGGCCGAAGTCTTTACCCGTGGACGGAATGAACTGCCAGATTCCCGACGCGTGCGCTTTCGAATAGGCGACCGGGTTGTACGCGCTCTCGATCATCGGAAGCAGTGCGATTTCCGTGGGCATGCGGCGCTTTTCCACCTCTTCGAGGATGTGGAACAGGAAACGGCTGCTGCGATCGATCATGCGGGCTACGTAGTCGGGCCGGCTGGCATACCAGTTCTCCCAGTCGCGCACCAGATCGTTGTCCATGGGCGCGAGCTCGAAACCCTTCCGAACGCGATCCCAGACCGTCCTCACTGCGGGAGCAGGTTCAGCGGCTCGCGGCGGTATTGCAGATTCGGGAACGACTTCGCCGGCCGGCTGCGCTGAGGTATCGGACGATGGCAGCGGCGTTGGCGAGGAAACGACCTCCGGACCGTCCCATGATTCTGCCGCAGAAGTGCCCGATGTGGCGGCACTTCCCCCTACGCCGAGTGCAGCGTTGGCCGCCGTGCTCCCCACCGCGCCGGCGGTACTGCGTGGGCTGCCGCCCATGTTGGCGATGCCGTTACTGCGAGCGAGCACCATTCCACTCGGCGGCGCGCTCGCGGCAAGGTCAGGCGTCACGCGCTCGCTTTGGAACAGGGTCGCGGGTTGGGTCGGCACCTGCGTGCAGGCGGCTGTCGACAAGACCAGCAGAACAATTGCGAGCGGTTGTGCGGACATATTGCGCTCCCGGCAGGAGGTTTGCCGGATAGTAGCCGCGCTCCCGTGATGCGTCAACCGTAAAAATGCTTAGGAATCATAATGTAGCACATCATTTCTCATGCAAAACCGTGCGAAGTTTCACGCGCGTGCGCACGTGAGGGGCGCCCGCACTTCCTGAATGGACGCCGGAGCGCGCGAGGGTCACTCATTCGAAGCGATTATGACGACGAGCGTTTCGTGACTTACTGCGCACACACGCTCCGCCATGGCCGCGACAAGGAGCTAGCATCCATCGCACTGCGGCACGTATGAAAAAGGCATGTCGCGCGAGCCACGGCACAGCGCGATTCGGAGGAGCACGGCCCGCGTCTGATGAGCGGGTCAACCCCTAAGGACATTACGGCCGCCTTGGAGCGAGCCACGGGTGACTTTTTGCCCAGAGGGCGTGAGTCGCACACAGCAGCCGCAAGAAAACATAACAAGAGGACACATTGCAATGAGCATCTCAGCTAGCCAAGCGGACACGTTTTTCATCGACATCGACAACGATGGCGTCGTCGATCCGGACGAAGCCCTTCTCACGTCTGGCGTGTTCGGCAACGGTGGGGTATCCGGTGCTCTCGATGTCGCGCTGAGCGAAGCACCCACTACGCCCGCGTCGACTGGGCCGGCCGAAGCTCCTGTGGCATCGGGTGACTCATACAACGCGGTCGGAAATACGCTCCTCATCGTGGGCACGGTGGCGGGTGCGCCGGGCGGCCCGGCCGTGACCGTCGCGGGAAGCGTGATCGCCAACGATGTCGACACGGTGGGGGCTCCCCTCGTGATCTCCGCGTTCGATGCGGTGAGCGCCAATGGCGGCACGGTCACGATGGTCACCAATGGTGCTAACCAGGGCTCCTTTTCGTACTTGGCCGCGGTCGGCTTCACTGGCATCCGACAGCTTCACGTATACCCTGCGTGACTCCGGCGCCGATGGAATCGCGGGCAACGGCGACGACGTGAGCAGCGTCGCCACCGTGTCGATCACGGTCGCGAACAGGGTTTGGTACGTCGACAACAGCGTCGCGGACGGCGGAGATGGGCGCTCGACCTCGCCCTTCAATTCGCTGGCGGCCGTGAACGCGGGCGGCGATCCTGACGCGGCCGGCGACATCATCTACGTGCGCACCGGTAACGGCACCTACACCGGCGGCATCGTGCTCGAGAACGGTCAGACGTTGTGGGGCGAGAACGAGGCACTGGTGGTCAACGGCTTTACGCTGCAGGCCGCGGGCGGCGATCCGACGATCGCTAATGCCACGGGCAGTGGTGTCACGCTCGCTCAGAACAACACGCTGAAAGGGTTCACCGTCGGCGACACGGCCGTGGCCGATATCGTGGACGGCAACGGCAGTGTCGGCAATCTCGCCATCTCGAACGTCAACCTGACCGGCACGGGCCAGGCGATCGACATCGATCAGGGCGGTGCGCTCAACGTCACGATAGACAATCTCACTTCAACGAGCTCCGCGGCGCAGGGTGTGCAACTCGCTGCAGGCGGCGCCGCGCTGACTGGAACATTCACGGCGAACGCGGGCGCCCTCTCCGGGGCGACCGGCGCGGCATTTCTCATCGGTGACGGCGCGGGCGGTGAGAACACCGGCGGCACGGTCGCTGTCACCTACGGTGGATCCATCAACAGCACGACGGGACGATCGGTCGATATCGAGGATCGCACCGCGGGTGCGGGTGACATCATCTTCTCCGGCAACATCACGCACGCGAGCGGAAGCAGCGAAGGCATCTTTCTCGACGACAACGCCGCCGGAAACATCCTGTTCTCCGGCGGTTCGAAAGCGATCAACACCACTGCCGGCGGCGCATCGGGCATCAATATCTCCGACCAGAGCGGCGGAGCGGTGCTGTTCCTGAATAGCGTCGACATAGACTCGACCGCCGGCACGGGCGTCAACATGGCTGGCAACGGCGGCGCGGCGATCGCTTTCAACGGCGCTCTCTCGATCGACAGCACGACCGGCGTCGGCTTCAACGCGACCGACGGCGGCACGATCACGATACAGGGCACCGGCAATTCGATCCGCTCGACGAGTGCAACGGCGCTCAACGTCACCGATACGACGATCGGAGCGGGCGATCTCACGCTTCGCGAGCGTGAGCGCCGGCAATAACGACGGGGCGGCCGATCCGGTCAACGGCATCGTTCTCACCAACACCGGGTCGAGTGGCGGGCTGTCGATCGTCGGCTCTGCCGGTTCCGCGACGGTGGGCTCCGGCGGCACGATCCAGAACACGAGCGGCGCAGGCATCTCGCTCACCAACACGCGCGATGTCGTGCTGGACGAGATGACCATCGCGAATACGGGCGACAGCGGCGTGAGCGGCTCCGGCGTGACGAACTTCAGCTTCACGAACGGCGCGATCAACAACGCGGGTGACGCCGGATTCGAGTCCGCCATCGCGTTCAACGGAGAGAATGCCGCCCTGGGGCTGGGCAATAACGTGGACGGCACGTTGACGGTCACGGGAAGCACGTTCCTGAACTCCTTCTACGCCGCGTTGGACGTTCGAGGCGACGATGGCACGGTCACGACCGCCAACGTGTCCGGCAACACGATCACGAACCCTGGATCGAGTGCTATCAGCTTCGACGGCACGGGCCACAACTTCAGCGTCTTCGATCTGAACGACGCCACCATCGCAAACAACATCATCACGGATAGCGGTGGCAGCGGCATCAGCATCGCCATCGAGAATCTCGCGGGTGGGGGACCCGGGCCCGAACGCGGGCGCCGTCACCCATGAGCTCACCGGGCCGAAGCCGTTCAGCGATCCCGACAACCTCATCTCCATCACCGACAACACGATCTCGCTCGATCCGACGGGCACGAACGCGATCGCGCTCACGAACCACACCGCGAGCGCCGAGCGCGGAGAGTTGAACTTCGAGATCAGGAACAACACGCTTTCCGGCAGCGCGACGGGCAGTGTCGTTCGAGTGGTCACTAACGGCACCGCCGATACGGTCGGCGTGATCGACAACAACGATATCGATGGCAACCACGCGCCGAACACGTTGAACAACGGCATCGAAGTGAGCACCGGCCCGGGTGGGGGAACCCATCTCTGGAATCCGGAGCTCACCGTGGACATCACGAACAACAGGATCACCGAGACCGATGGGCACGGCATCCTGGTGCAATCGACCGGCGCGTTCGCTGAGTCTTACGTCACCATCGCGAACAACGACGTGGCTGCGCCGTTCGAATCAGGCCTTTCGGGGATCTTCGTGCAGGCAGGCGATGCGACGAGCGGCAGCGACTCGATCTTCCTGAAGATCTTCGAAAACACGAGCGCCGGCAATGGCACGCAGGGCGTCGGGCTGTGGAAGGAAGGCACCGATCAGCGGGTGAACGTGTTCGGGATCTTCGATGCTCCCGGAGGACCGAAGTTGAGCATCCCGCCGACGAACGCGGGCGTGCAGGCATTCGTCGCTGCGTTGAATCCGTCGAGCAACGGTGCGACGATCTCGAGCGGCGACCGCTTCGTCAAGTTCGACACCGATGAAGCGACGAACCATTTCGGCATCTTCCAGCCCGTCGTTGCGCCCGTAAACGTCGTGCCGGGTGCTCAAAACGTTAATGCGGCCATCAACTTCACGTTCGCCGGTACGAGCGTAACCGCTGCCGCCGGCGTACCGTTGCAAGTCACCCTGAGCGCGGCAAACGGCGTCCTGAGTCTTGCGCCGGGAAGCGCTGCGTCGCTTACCTTTACGGCGGGTGATGGCGCGTCCGACACGACGATGACCTTCACCGGCACCACCGCGGAGGTGAACGCCGCGCTCGCGAGTCTGACGTACCGGTCTCAGTCGAACTTGGCCGGCACCGATACGATTACGGTGACTGCTACCGAGCTGTTCCGGCGGCGGCGCGCTAAGCGACAGCGACACGATTAATGTGGTCATCGCAGGTGTCGCGCCGAACGTGGTCGGCGGGCCTGGCAACGACGTTCTCATTGGTACGAACGGCAACGACGGCATCGTCGGCGCAGCCGGAGACGATCTCCTCGACGGCGGTCCCGGCAACGATCTGCTCGACGGCGGATTGGGCAACGATACCTACATCGTGGGCGATGCGCTCGATGCGATCGTCGATGCAGGCGGCATCGATACGGTCCGCAGCTACATCCCGTGGACGTTGGCGGAGGGCCTGGAAAATCTCACGCTCCTCGGAACCGCGTCCTTCGGCGTGGGCAACGCCGGCGCGAACACGATCGTCGGGAATGTCGCCGCCAACTATCTGGTCGGCGCCGGCGGCGCCGACGTCATTCGGGGCGATGCAGGCGACGACTGGATCGAGGGGGACTCGGGCAACAACCCGCTGCCCGCCGGCCACACAGCCGGGGACGACACGATCTCGGGCGGAGCGGGCAACGATACGATCCTCGCCGGGGGCGGCAACGATATCGTGAACGGCGATTCCGGCAACGACACGATTGTCGGCGAGGCCGGCGCCGATCTGATCTATGGCGGCGAAGGCAGCGATGCGCTGGACGGCGGAGCGGGGGGCGACGTGCTCTATGGCGGAAGTGAGGCCGACATCCTGTTCGGCGATGCCAATGGCGACATGCTCTTCGGCGGCGACGGCAACGACATCATGATGGGCGAGCGCGGCGAGGACAGCGTGCTCGGCGCGCTGGACATCCTCTACGGAGAGGCGGGCAACGATCTGCTGGATGGCGGCGCGGGCGACGACTGGATCTTCGGCGGCGACGGCTCGGACGTGATCGACGGCGATTATGGCTCGGACCGGATTGTCGGCGGGGCGGGCGCCGACATCATGCTGGGCAGCGGGGCGAGCGAGTTCGGCCCGGCGCGCGCGGGCAACGATGTCTTCGAATATACGTCGATGGCCGATGCGGGCGACAACATCTGGGGCTTCGACACGCGGCCGGGGGACTTCGACAGGATCGACCTGCGCTCGCTGTTCGACGCTACCGGGTATGCCGGCGTCACACCCGCGATCGGACGGCGTCTTGAGAGTAAGCCAGGGCGCCACACCGACCGACACCGTCGTGTCGATCGATGCGAACGGCGGTGGGGATTCGTTCGCCGTGCTCGTGACCCTCCATGGGGTGACGCCGGCGACGCTGACGGACGCCTTTTTCCTGTTCCAGTAGCATCGACCCGCGACCGAATGCGAACGGCTCCGGTCCGCTCAACACGGCCGGGGCGCGTTCTCATGTTGACGTCCCGCACGAAGGCCTGACGCGATCAGTGGCGCAACACTCGGGCGCCGTTCCTGACTGTGACGACAGGCATGCCTGCGCCGGCGCTCTGACGCAGGCTCACGCTGCGCAGCTCCTGGGTCGAGCGCTTTCATCGTGCGTCTCGTGCGGCGGTGTGATCGCAAGCGCATTTCGCTTTTTGCTTTTTATCAAAACGATCGTGTTCGGCATTTGCGAAAAAGGCGCTCGACAGGGCATGCTCGGGTATCCCGTGCCGTATCGTGTCGGCGCCCACTCTGGAAACACAGAACAAGTGAGTACGTCGATCGCGCATGGCGATGGCTGACATCATCCTCTCCTCACTCGACACGGTGCTGGACGAAGACGAAGAGGACATCGCCACCTGGCCGCAGCCCTTTGTTTCCGAGCCCTCGGCTGCGTCTGTTCTGTCGCACGCAATCCTCAGCCAGAACCGAGCAGGATCCGGCACGCTTCCGGGCGCGTCGAGCCAGGCGACTGCAGCCGCAGACACAACGTCGGTTCCCGCCTTTATCGGCAGCACCGACACGGTCAGCATGATCGAGGCTTCCGGAGACGCGAACGTGGATGCGTCGCTCCGTGGCGGCAAGTGGGCGGACGGTGCGATCACTTACAGTGATCCTGACGCGCCTGCCGACTATCAGGCCACGTATCAGGTTGACGCGGACAGCGACGGGGTGAGCGCGCAGAATGAGGGCTTCTCACAACTGACCGCCCAACAACTCGTGGCGGTGCACTTCGCGCTGAACGATTCGCTGCACTCGCAGCCCGTTGGGGCCGCCGGCTTTTCGGTAGCAGGCTTCACGAACCTCGACATCGACTACGCAGGGCCCGGTGTAGGCACCGGAACCATCCGCCTCGCGAACACCTCCGATGCGCGTACCGCCTACGCCTTCTACCCCGGAAGCTTCCAGAACGCAGGCGATGTGTGGCTCGGGCCTTTGGTCCACACGCCGGTAGCCGGCAATTATGGGTGGTTCGCCGTGCTCCACGAGCTGGGCCACTCGCTCGGCTTGAAGCATGGACATGAAGATTTCGGGTTCGGAACGCTCGCGCCCGAAATGAATTCGCTCGAATTCTCGTTGATGACGTATTCCACGTACGTTGGCCAGTCGCCCATCGGCACGATCACGTTCGAGCAGTGGGGCGCGCCGCAGACCTACATGATGCTGGACATCGCCGCCCTGCAATACATGTATGGCGCGGACTACACGATCAACAGCACCGACACGGTCTATACCTGGAGCCCGGTGAGCGGCGAGACATTCGTGAACGGCGCGCTCGCGATCGATCCCGGGGCCAACCGCATCTTCGCGACGATCTGGGACGGGGGCGGCACCGACACCTACGACCTGTCGAACTACACGACCGGGTTGAGCATCGACCTCGGACCGGGCGACTATTCGATTTTCTCGACGAGTCAGCTTGCCCGGCTGGGCGGCGGTCCGAATGGCGGCTTCGCGCGCGGCAACATCTTCAACGCGCTCGACTGGAACGGCGATCCGCGCTCGCTCATCGAGAACGCGGTCGGCGGCACCGGCGCCGATGTCTTCAGGGGCAATGCCGCTGGCAACCGGCTTATCGGCAACGCAGGCAACGACACGCTCTTTGGCGAGGAAGGCGCCGACGTACTCGATGGTGGCAGCGGCGTGGACGCCCTCCACGGCGGCAGCGGCGATGACGCGTTGTTCTACGACGCAAGCGACGCCAGCATCGACGGTGGCATTGGAACCGACACGCTCATCATCGGACAAAGCGGTGTCACGATCGATTTCACCTCGCTTCGCAACGACCTCATCGTGGATCTCGAGATTATCGATCTGGGTGGGCGCGGCAACGGACTTCTGTTCGACCTGTCCGACGTGCTGGCGCTTTCCTCGACGACCGACACGGTATTGATCGACGGCAGCGGTGCGGACCATGTGGTGGCTGCTGATGCCCGGAACTGGGTGCGCGGGAGCGATCAGACGATCGGAAGCAACACCTACCACAGCTACGCCCAGGCGGGCGCAACCCTGCTGATCGACGCGGACATCGCGGCCAAGGTCAGCGCTGCTCCCCCGCTGCTCATCGCTTCCCCCGGCGACAGCGCCTTCGTCGAAGCGGGGAAGAACGGCGTGCGGGATACGGAAAGCTCGAATGCGCCCGCTATCGACAATCAGCTGACCGTCTCGCTAACGGACCGGCCGACGCTCGTCTCGGCCAGCGTGTCGATCGAACAGAACTTCCGGCCGGCGCAGGACACGCTCGTCTTCGTGAACGACGGCGACACGATGGGCAACATCGCCGGAACTTATGACCATGCGACCGGCGTTCTCACGCTCACCTCCGCGGCCGCAACAGCCGCACTCCCGGAGTGGCAGGCGGCATTGCGCGCGGTCACTTACGCCAACTCATCGAGTCTTCCGGATACGGCGACACGCGTCGTCAGCTTCGTGGTGAACGACGGAAACGCATGGAGCGCGGCGGCATCGAAGAGCATCACGGTGACGTCGGTCAACGATGCTCCCGTGAATAGCGTGGTCGGCGGGCAGCAGATTTCGGAGCATGGAAAGCTCACGATCATCGGGACGCGTGTCACCGACCTCGACGCCACGGTGGTGCAGGTGACGCTGAGCGCGTCGCACGGAGTGCTGAGCCTCGTGCCGGGAAGCGCTAAGTCGCTCACCTTCGCGGCAGGCGATGGCTTGTCCGACGCTGCGATGACGTTCACCGGCACGACCGCCGACGTGAATGCCGCGCTCGCGACTCTTACGTATCGTGCCGCCCCGCAGTTTTCGGGCACTGACACGATCACGCTCACGACCAGCGATCTCGGGGGGTCGGGCGTCGGCGGCGCGCTGACGGACACCGACACCATCAAGGTTCTCGTCACGGCGATCGGTGGCGGGCCGGGCAACGACATTCTCCTGGGCACGGACGGCAACGACAACTTCTTCGGGTCGGGCGGTGCAGACATCATTCAGGGCGGCGCGGGTGACGACTGGATCGAGGGCGAGACGGGCAACAATCCGCTGCCCTCGGGCGAGATCGCCGGGGACGACACGATCTCGGGCGGAGCGGGCAACGACACGATCCTCGCCGGAGGCGGCAACGACATCGTGCACGGCGATTCAGGCAACGACACGATCGTCGGTGAGGCCGGCGGCGATTTGATCTATGGCGACGAAGGCAGCGATGCGCTGGACGGCGGAGCAGGCAGCGACGTGATCTATGGCGGCGCCGGAAACGACATCATCTTCGGCGACGCCGATGGCGACACGCTCCTGGGTGGCCAAGGCAACGACATCATGATGGGCGAGCGCGGCTCCGACAGCGTGCTCGGCGCGCTGGACATCCTCTACGGCGAGGCGGGCAACGATCTGCTGGATGGCGGCGCGGGCGACGACTGGATCTACGGCGGCGAGGGCAACGATGTCATCGACGGTGACTACGGCAACGATTACATCGTCGGCGGACCGGGCGCCGACATCATGCTCGGGAGCGGCGCGAGCGCGTATGCACCGGCGCGCATAGGCAACGATCTGTTCGTCTATACGTCGATGGGCGACGCGGGCGACCGGATCTGGGGCTTCGACACGCGCCCTGGCGATACGGACGGCATCGATCTACGCTCGCTCTTCGACAGCACGGGCTACGCCGGCACGAACCCGCGGCTCGACGGATATCTGAGGATAAGCCAGGGCGCGACCCCGACGGACACGGTCGTCTCTATCGATCCGGATGGTGGCGGCAACTCGTTCGGCGCTCTCGTGACCCTGCACGGTGTGACGCCAGCCACGTTGACGGACGCGTTTTTTCTGTTTCAGTAACGGCCCCGTCTGAGCGGGCGCCCGAGCGAACGATCTCTGTTTCGCGCTCACCTCGTATAGCGCCCGCTCGCTGTCCGCGCGCGATAGCGTCTAAACTTGCCGCCATGACAGCCGCCATATCGGCCATCGAACGCCACGAATGGATCGCGAGCCCGCTCGGAAACTACCTCGCCGAGCGGGAGCAGGCGTACTTCGACAAGACCGTCGCGGACATTTTCGGATACAACGCGTTTCAGCTCGGCATGTCCGAGCTCGATCTGCTGCGCGCGAGCCGTATTCCGTTGCGCTGTCGCGCCGGCACCGAGGGTTCCGCCCACTTGCAGGCCGATTTCCGCGACTTGCCCATCGCGACGGGCAGCGCCGATCTGGTTCTGCTGCCGCACGTGCTCGAGTTCGCCGAGCATCCGCATCAGATCCTGCGCGAGGTCGAGCGAATCCTCATGCCGGAAGCGCACGTCGTGATCGCCGGATTCAACCCTTTCAGCCTGTGGGGTTTGCGACGCAAGCTGCACGGCCATCGCGGCTTTCCGTGGCACGGCCGCTTCATCACGCTCATGCGCGTGAAAGACTGGCTCGCGCTGCTCGGGTTCGAAATCATCGGCGGGCAGATGGCGTGTTACGCGCCGCCGGCGCGCCAGCAGAAGTGGCTCGAACGCACGAAGTTCATGGAGTCGGCCGGAGATCGCTGGTGGCCGATCGGTGGCGGCGTGTACTTCCTTCAGGCGGTGAAGCGCGTGCGCGGCGTCCGCCTGATTATGCCAAAATGGAGCGATCAGCTCGTTCCTGCAAAGGCGCTCGCGGCCTCTCCCCACAAGGTCGAGAGAGACGAAACGTGCGCAGCGCGTTCGCGCGAGCAGTGATTATCCGAAGAACAGAGAATTCACCCTTATGTCACCCGATTCGACCGCCCGTGGCGCGACGTCCCCGCATGCGGCGCTCCTGAAGACGCTCGACGATCGTACCGCGCACATCGGCATCCTCGGACTTGGTTACGTCGGGCTGCCGCTCATGCTGCGCTTCTCGGAAGTCGGCTACAAGGTGACCGGCTTCGACATCGACCAGGCGAAGGTCGACAAGCTCAATAACGGTCAGAGCTATATCGAGCGCATTACGCCCGACATCATTCGTGGCGCGCTCGACCGCGGCTTCGTCGCGACCAGCGATTTCGCCCGTGCAACGGAGATGGACGCGCTCATCATCTGCGTCCCGACTCCGCTCAACAAGTATCGGGAGCCGGACTTGAGCTTCGTCATCGACACGACGAAGGCGGTCGTGCCGCACATGAGGAAAGGACAGGTGCTGTCTCTCGAGAGCACGACCTACCCCGGCACGACGGAAGAAGAGCTGCGCCCGCTCGTCGAAGGCGCCGGTCTCGAAAGTCGGTATCGATGCTTTCCTCGTGTTCTCGCCGGAACGTGAAGATCCGTCGAACCCGGATTACGAGACGACGGACGATTCCGAAAGTCGTCGGAGGCTCGACGCCCGCATGCCTCCAGGCCGGGGTCGCGCTCTACCGTCAGGCGATCGACAAGCTCGTTCCGGTGAGCTCGACGCAGACCGCGGAGATGACGAAACTGCTGGAGAACATCCACCGGGCGGTCAACATCGGGCTTGCGAACGAGATGAAAATCGTCTGCGACCGCATGGGGGTGGACGTCTATGAAGTCATCCGCGCGGCGGCGACCAAGCCGTTCGGGTTCGTTCCGTACTATCCCGGTCCGGGGCTCGGCGGGCATTGCATCCCGATCGACCCGTTCTATCTCACGTGGAAAGCGCGCGAATATGGCGTGCACACGAAGTTCATCGAGCTCGCCGGCGAGATCAACAGTTCGATGCCGGGCTGGGTGGTCGGCAAGATCGCCGATGCGCTGAACGATCGCGGCAAGGCGTTGCGCGGGGCCAAGGTGCTCGTGCTCGGCCTCGCTTACAAGAAGAACGTCGACGATCCGCGCGAGTCGCCGTCCATCGAGATGATGGAGCTCCTGCGGGCGAAGGGCGCGGAGATCTCCTATTCGGATCCGCACATTCCTGTCTTTCCCAGGATGCGCGAGCATTCTTTCGATCTGAAAAGCATCGAGCTCTCGCCTTCCGTCCTGGGCCGGTTCGACTGTGCGCTGCTCGCGACCAATCACGACGCGTTCGATTACGACCTCATCAGAAAGCATGCGCCGCTCGTGATCGATACTCGTGGCGTCTATGCCGAGCCCGCGCCGAATGTGGTTCGCGCATGAAGCGGGCGACTGCGGCGGCCATGGCCGGATTACTTCGCATCGCCCATCCGTGACGAGTCGCGCGTCCCCCCTCGCCGATACACGCGTCGTCGACATCTATACCGACGGAGCCTGCAAGGGCAACCCCGGGACGGGCGGCTGGGGCGTCCGGCTCGAATCGCAGGGAAAGGTGCGCGAGCTCTTCGGCGGCGAGGCCTCCACGACGAACAACCGGATGGAGCTGATGGCCGTCATCCGCGCGCTGGAAGCGCTGAAGCGGCCGTGCCATGTGCGTGTTCACACCGATTCGCAGTACGTTCAGCTCGGCATCAGCAAGTGGATACACGCCTGGAAGAAGAACGGCTGGCGCACCGCCGACAAGAAGCCCGTGAAGAACGCCGAGCTTTGGCGTACGCTCGACGAGCTTGCCCGGCAGCACGACGTGGAATGGATCTGGGTCAAGGGACATGCCGGTCACGACGGCAACGAGCGCGCCGACGCGCTTGCGAACCTGGGCGCCGCGTCGGTCGTCGTCACGGGCGAGAAATAGGAGAAGAGCAGTGCGGCAGATCGTCATCGATACCGAAACCACGGGGCTCGATCCCGCGCTCGGACATCGCATCATCGAGATCGCCGCGGTCGAAATCGTCGACCGGCGGCTCACCGGAAACCGGTTTCACCGCTACGTGAACCCCGAGCGCGACAGCGAAGAAGCCGCGCTTCAGGTACACGGGCTCACCCGCGAGTTTCTGAGTGACAAGCCGAAGTTCAAAGACGTCGTACGGGAGTTCCTCGAGTTCGTGTGCGGCGCGGAGCTCGTGATCCACAACGCCGGATTCGACATCGCGTTCATCGACTGGGAGTTGAGCCTCGTCTCCATGCAGCCCGTCGTGAGTCATTGCGCATCGGTGATCGACACGCTGAAGATCGCCCGGGAGATGCATCCGGGCAAACGCAACGCGCTCGATTCGCTGTGCGACCGCTATCAGGTGGACAACTCCGCGCGCAAGCTCCACGGTGCGCTGCTCGACGCGCACCTCCTCGCGGAAGTCTATCTCGCGATGACGCGCGGTCAGGAAAGCCTGCTCGTCGACGAGGAGATGCTGGAGATCACGATCGCGCCGGTGCATGCCGCCCGCCGCGCACGGACCCTGCTCGTGCTGCTCGCTTCGCCCGAGGAGACTGGAATCGCACGAACACGCGCTCATGGAGATCGGCAAGGCGAACGGTGGCCCGCCCCTGTGGCAGCGGCTCGCTCAACAACATGGCCTCTCGGTGAGCGCGTAGGTTCCTTGATGTGCGGCATTATCGGCATCGCGGCGCGTTCGGAAGCGGTAGAGCGGGAGTGGCTCAACGCCGGGCGTGACGCGATGCGCCATCGCGGCCCCGATGGCGCCGGCGAATGGTGGTCCGATGACGGCCGGGTGGGCCTCGCCCATCGACGGCTCGCGATCATCGACTTGTCCGCCGCCGGCCACCAGCCGATGCACGACGCCACGGGCGAGTTGTGCATCGTGTTCAACGGCGAGATCTACAACTTCATCGAACTGCGCGAGCAACTCGTCGCGAGCGGACATGTTTTCCGCTCCCGCACGGACACCGAAGTCATCCTCGCTGCGTATCGCGAGTGGGGCGCCGAGTGCGTCACGCGCTTCAACGGCATGTTCGCGTTCGCTCTGTACGACAGCCGGCAGCGGTCGCTCTTCATGGCGCGGGATCGCGCGGGCGAGAAGCCGCTCTTCTACGCGCTCACGGACGGCAGCCTGCGTTTTGCCTCCGAGTTGAAGGGCTTGATGGCGGACCCCCGATTTCCACGCCGCATCGACTCCGACGCGCTCGATTGCTATCTCGCGATGGGCTTCATACCGGGCGAGCGCTGCATTCTCCAGGGCGTGAAGAAGCTGCCGCCGGCGCACGCCATGCTCTTCAACGCGGACAGCGGCTCGGTAAAGGTGTGGCGCTACTGGGATCTGCCGCCGCCCACCGCGTCCGGCGTCGATGACGCGGCGCTCGAATCCGCTCTCATCGAGGAGCTCGAGGTGCTCCTGGACGACGCGGTGCGCCGCCAGCTCGTAGCGGACGTTCCCGTCGGCGTGCTGCTCAGCGGAGGCGTGGATTCGAGCTTGATCACGGCGATGGCGGTGCGCAGCGCACCGTCGGTGAAGACCTTCACCGTCTGTTTCCCGGGGCACGGCTCCTTCGACGAAAGCGAGCACGCGCGACTGATCGCGCGCCACTTCGGCACCGAGCACCTGGAGCTCCAGGCCGCGGAGACCACGCCGGAGCTGCTGCCGATGCTCGCTCGCCAGTTCGACGAGCCGGTGGTGGATTCCTCGATGCTTCCGACGTATCTCGTGAGCCGTCTCGTGCGCGAGCACTGCACCGTGGCGCTGGGCGGCGATGGAGGCGATGAATTGTTCGCGGGCTACGGCCATTACGACCGGCTGCTGTGGATGAAAGGCAACTTCGGGCGTGTCCCGCGCGAGGTGCGCGTGCCGATCGCCAGAGCGGCCGCAGGCGCTGCTGCCGATCGGCTTCAAAGGCCGCAACTGGCTGCAGGGACTCGCCGAGGATCTGGATACCGGCCTGCCCCTCATCGGCTCCTACTTCGATCGCACGACGCGCCGCCGTCTCCTGGAAAACGGGGGTGCAGGCGTCGCGGTGGCGGAGGAAATCCGCAGCGAGCGCATTCCGGACGCCGCGGATCTGCTGCAGCGGGCCACGCGCATGGATTTCGAGAACTATCTCGCCGAAGACATCCTCGTGAAAGTGGACCGCGCGAGCATGCTCAACTCGCTCGAGGTGCGTGCGCCGCTGCTCGACTATCGCGTGATCGAGTTCGCCTTCGGAAAAGTGCCCTCGGCGCTGAAGGCCACCGCATCGGGGCGCAAGCTGCTCTTGAAGAAGCTCGCCGCCACGCTGCTGCCGCCGGGATTCGACACGCGGCGCAAGCAGGGCTTCTCGATTCCGCTCGCGTCATGGTTGCGGGACCGCGTCGTGGCAGGGATTCTTTCGCGACGTGCTGCTCGCGCCCAATCCTTTCTTCAGCCACAAGCTCTCTGGCGAGCTGCTCGACGGGCATCTCAAAGGGCGTTCCAACAGCGAGCGCCTCTTCGCGCTCGTCATGTTCGAGCTGTGGCGGCGCGAATACGGCATCTCCGCTTGAACGTGCCAGAATCGACTGTTTAACGGTGGCGATGAAGTCTTTCACAGAATGGCATCCACATACGCTTTGGGGAGAGCTCGCCGCCGTCTTCGTGACGGCGCTTGCATTGGCGGCAGGCGCGATCGCTCTCCTGCTGGCGACGAAAGCCGCGTCACGCATCGCGACGGATGTGCCGAACGATCGCTCGCTCCATGCGCGCCCGGTGCCAAGGGTGGGTGGTTGGGGCGTCGTGCCCGCGGCTCTTGCGGTCGTGGTCCTCTTCGCCGCCGCGGACACGCTCCTCATCGGCATCGTCGCCGCCCTGTTCGCGATCTCCTACGCGGACGATCGTTACGGCCTGCCGATTCTTCTACGAATCACCATTCACGGTCTCGCGGCCGCGCTGTGGCTCGCGCAGGGCCCCATTCAACTGGCGCCCGCGATCGCGATACTCGCGGGCTGCGGCATCGTCTGGATCACCAACCTCTTCAATTTCATGGACGGTGCGGACGGCCTCGCCGGAGGGATGGCGATTTTCGCGTTCGCGACGTTCGGGGCTGTCGCGGCCGCGGCCGGCCATGCGCCGCTCGCCCTCTGGTCGATCGCTTTCGCCGGCGCCGTCGCAGGCTTCCTGTTCTTCAACCTGAATCCGGCACGCGTTTTCCTGGGCGACGCCGGCTCCATCTCGCTCGGATTCCTCGCCGGCGTGTTCGGCATATGGGGATGGGCCGCCGGCGCCTGGCCTTTCTGGTTTCCGTTTCTTGTCGCGGCGCCGTTCTTCCTCGATGCGACGGTCACGCTCATGCGGCGCGTTGTCCGCCGGCAGGCGTTCTGGCGTGCGCATCGAGAGCACTACTATCAGCGGCTCATCAGGATGGGATGGACGCACGGCCGGGTGGCGTTGTGCGAATACGTGCTGATGGCAGGCTCCAGCGGCCTCGCGATCTGGATGCTCGGCTGGCCGCAGTCCGCGCAGATGATCGGGCTCGCCTGCGCCGGAATCGGATTCGCGATTCTCGCTTATGGCATCGACCGCCGCTGGGCTGCATTCCTCATAAAGGAGGAGGCCGAATCTACCCGGCGCGAGACTCCGCTCACCGCAGCCAGGCGCGACAGCGCTCAGGCCTGCATGAGCTCGAGCAGGCGATCGAACGAATCCTGAAAGAGCCGCACGCCTTCGGTCTGCAGCGCATCGCCGACTTCGCCCATGTGATGCCGCGGCGGCCGAGCTCCGCGAAGACGTGCCGCGCGCGATCGAGATCGTGTTCGAGGGTCGGCGCGGCGCGGCCGTGGTCGCGAAACGCCTCGAGCGTCGCGTCCGGCAAGGTGTTGATCGTCTCGGGTCCGATCAGCGGTTCGACGTACAGCACGTCGCTGTAGGCCGGGTTCTTGGTGCCGGTGCTCGCCCACAGAAGATGCTGCCGCGCGCGCGCCCTTGGCCGCGAGCGGCGCGAAGAGCGGTCCGCCGAAGACGTGCTTGTATTCCTCGTAGGCGAGCTTCGCGAGAGCGACACCCGCCTGGCCTCGCAACTCCAGCGCCTCTCCACCGATCGCCTCCAGTCGTTTGTCGACCATCGTGTCGACACGGCTCAGGAACACGCTCGCGACCGACTTGATCGGGCGCGGGTCCGCGCCACTGCGTGCGATCCACTGCTCGATGCCCCTTCATGTAGGCCCTGGAGACGTCGCGCACGTGATCGAGAGAAAACATGAGCGTGACGTTGACCGAGCAGCCTTGCCCGATCAACTGCTCGATTGCGACGAGCCCCTGCTTCGTGCCGGGCACCTTGATCAGCAGGTTGGCGCGGTTGACTCGAGCGCTTTCAACCGCAGCCCGGCCTCGACGGTGCCTTCGGCGTCGTAGGCGAGCGCAGGCGACACCTCGAGGCTCACGTAGCCGTCCTCTCCCTCGCTCCTTACGTAGAGCGGATGGAACAGCTCGCAGGCGCGCTGAATGTCGGCGATCGCCAGCCGCTCGTAGCGTTGCTCGGGCGTGAGGCTCGCGTCGCGCTTCACCGCTTCGAGCTCCTGGCGATAGTGCGGGACTCTCGCTGATCGCCTTGAAGAAGATCGTCGGATTGGACGTGACGCCCGCGAGACCGTCTTCGGTGACGAGCCGCTCCAGGATGCCATCGTCGATGAGCGTGCGCGACAGGTTGTCGAGCCAGATTCGCTGGCCCAGCGTGTGGAGCGTGATGAGAGGATTCATTCCCACAGTGCGATGCATTCGTGAGTTGGGATGAGGCGCATCCATGCGCCGCTGCGACGTGGCGCGCGCGGCATGCGCTGGGTTAACCGTAGCTCGTGCGCGGCACGTGATCGGCGAGCTCCGCGCAGATCGTGTCGATCAGGCGCCGCGAGATGCTGATCGATGCCGGCAACGTGGGCAGTTCCTCCGCGTCGAACCAGCGGGCCTCTTCGATTTCGACACCGTCGGGCCGCACCTCGCCGCCCGCGTACTCGGCGGTGAATGCGATCATGAGCGAGTGCGGAAAGGGCCACGGCTGGCTGCCGAAATAGCGGATGTTCCTCACTTCCACGCCGACCTCTTCGCGCGTCTCGCGCCTGACCGTGTCTTCCAGCATCTCGCCTGGCTCGACGAAGCCTGCCAGCGCCGAAAACCGGCCTTTCGGGAACGCGGGCTTGCGTGCGAGCAGCACACGACGTGCCCCATCGGTGACGAGCACCATGACGGCAGGCGAGATCGGCGGATAGGAGGTGCGCCCGCAAGCCGGGCACGCGCGCGATCGCTCGTTCTTGCGCGGCACTGTCGCCGTACCGCAACGCCCGCAATAACGATGGTTGAGGTCCCACTCGAGGATCTGGTACGCGCGTCCGGAGAGCGCCGCGAGACCGACTTCGAAGACGCCGAAGGCGTCCCGCAGCCCCATGAAGCGCCAGCCTTCCGGCACGTTGCAGTTTTCTCCCAGATCCACCGCGTAGCAGTGCTGTTCGCCGTATAGCCCCAGATATTGCGAGCGCTCGCTCATGAAGCCGTGTTCTTCCAGGCTTGCGCACAACGGAAGCACATGCTCGGGACCGGTTACGCGCACGAGCAGCTCGGCTTTACGGAAGGCGAACCAGAGCGCGGGGATGTCGCGCGCTTCCGGCGGAACGTGCAGAGGTGTGTAGACGGTGTTCAAGAGCGTCGGGAGCCCGTAAGATCATGATGAAGCGCGATGCGCTTCGCTTTTCCTTCCGCACTGTAACCTACCACAACGGGCACGCGCGCTGCTTGTCCTCGCGCTGACGGCGGCAAACACTTACGGAGGAACCTATGCCACTCGAAACGAACTACTCCCCGAACCAGACCGCGCCGAGCGGGCAGGGCGACACGAGCGCCGTGGGAAATCCGGGCGGGTCGATACAAAACGCGATGGACGCCGGCCGCAATCGCCTCTCGTCGGCGTACGAGAGCGTGCAGCACCGGTCTCACGAAGCCATGGAAAGCGCCGAAGGGTTTATTCACGAGCGCCCGTGGCAAGCGGTGATATACGCAGCCAGCGTCGGCGCGGTGATCGGGCTCGTCGCCGGCATGATGCTCGGCGGCGGCAGCGAGCGCGAACGTTCCTGGCCCCGTCGCTTCTGGTAGCAAGGGGGGCGGCGGTCGCCGGCGGTGCGCGCCTCGCCCCGGTGCGTCCCGATCTAGGCGGATTGCTTGAGTTGCCACTGCCAATTGTGGGCGACGATCGCGTCGAGATCGACGAAGCGCGCTTTCCAGCCCAGCACCTGATTCGCGGCCGACGGATCGGAGACGAGGTGGGCCGGGTCTCCGGGTCGGCGGCCTTGCGTCACGACCCTGAAATCGCGGCCAGTCACCCGTTTCGCCGAGTCGATCACCTCCTGCACGCTGAAACCGCGACCGACGCCGAGGTTGAACGCGCGCGTCTCGCCACCGCTCATGAGATAGTCGACCGCGGCAAGATGCGCTTCGCACAGATCGACGACGTGAATGTAGTCGCGGATCGCGGTGCCGTCCGGCGTCGGATAGTCGCGTCCGAACACCTTGATATCCGGATTCACTCCCGCGGCCGCGCGCAGCACGAGCGGGATGAGATGCGTGAGTGGATCGTGACGCGGTCCGAGGCGCCCCTGCGGATCGGCGCCGGCTGCGTTGAAATAACGCAGCAGCACTGACTGCAGGCCGTACACCTTCGCAAAATCCATGCAGGCGTCCTCGACCATCTTCTTCGACGTGCCGTAGGGATTGATGGGCTCGCGCGGGTGCTTCTCGTCCACCGGCACGTAACGCGGCTCGCCGTAAACCGCCGCGGTCGAAGAGAATATGAACCGTCGCACGCCATGACGCACCATGGCTTCGAGGAGGTTCAACGTGTTGCTGAAGTTGTTGCGAAAGTACTTGCCGGGCTGTGCCACGGATTCTTCCACCCGGATGAAAGCCGCGAAATGCATGACGGCGTCGAACGCCGCGCCTTCCAGCACCCGATCGAGCGCCGCGGAATCCGCGAGGTCCCCGAATTCGTAGCGCCCGCCGAGCACGGCGTCGCGGTGGCCGGTGGAAAGATTGTCGTACGTGGTAACGTCGTGGCCACGCTCGACGAGCAGTTGTACCATGTGCGAGCCGATATAGCCGGCGCCGCCGCAGACGAGGATGCGCATCGTGGATTTCCGTTTCAGGGCGGCCCGATTTTAAGGTATTCGGGGCACGTTGCTTGCTCCGGCGGGCACCGGATGTCGCGAATTTCATCGCACGCCTCGCGTGCTGCGACCTACGAGGAACGAGATGGCAACGATCCAGGACCGTTTCGAAGTCGAGCGACCGGTGGGCGTGGTGTATGAAGCGCTGAGTCAGCCCGAAGATCTCCTTCGCGCCTTGCCGGGCCTCGCGCGCGTGGCGCGCGTGTCGGACGAGGTTTACCGGATCGCCGTATCCCGTGGCGATACCCTGCGCGAAGTGGACCTGATGGTGTCCGGCACGGTCCCGGCGCAGCGCGTGGAGTGGCACCTCGCCAACGACACGTGGTCGGTCGCCTTCGACCTCGAGTCCATGGGGCCGGCGCGCACGGCGGTCGCAGTCGCGGCTCAGGGCACGCCGAGCATCGAAAGTGAGGCGCCGGCGGAGGCCCTGCTTCCGGAGGGTCTGGACGCTTTCAAGACCGCTCTGCGCGCGCCCCACGTCCGCATACATGCCGGTGACTCCGGTGGTGGCGGATACGACTATGGCGCGAGCGCACGACGCTATGCAAGCCAATGGCGCGGTGCCGGTGCGGAGGGTTCGTTATTTGCGCGCCCTATCGAGTACCCGTTCCGGCTCATGCAGGGGATCTCGAAGCAGATGGATCGGTTGTGGGAGCAGGTGTGGCGCGGAACACCGGTCGGTCGGTTGCCGCAGATGATGCCGAATCTGCAAAGCCTCTCCGGCCTTCCCGGCATCTCCTGGAGTCCCAGCGTGGAAGTCTGCGAGAAAGACGCTGAGGTGCGCGTCTGCATCGACGTGCCCGGAGTAGTCGAGTCGCAACTTCAGGTGCAGATCGAGCAGGGCGCGCTGACGATCCGCGGCGAGCGGCATGACGAGCGTTCGGATGAAGCGGGTCGCCGTCGTTCCGAGGTGCACTACGGCGCCTTCACCCGCCGCATTCCACTGCCTGAGGGAATCGACGCCGATAAAGCGCAGGCAGTGCTGCGTAACGGGGTTCTGGAAATCCGCATTCCGCTCGAGAGGCGCGAGCCCAGGCGCGTGCCGGTTCAACAGGTCCCGGGCTGAGCGTGACCTGACGGGAGAGGCAACGCGCATAGACACGGCGCGTTGTGATCGGCGACGCACGCGATCCGAGAGAATCGGCCGCGCGCTCTTGCCTTCGCCGCTCGCGTCTTTGGTACATGTAAAGTGATTCGCGGTCTCCGCGTTTTTGCGGTCGTCATTTCTCGTCTGTATCGCGCCTCGTTCTGTCGAACTCTTCACAAGAGCAGCGTGAGCGCGACGATTGCGACTGCGACGGCGAGCGTGCCGCTCGGGCAATAGCCCCAATCCTCTGCTGCGAGGGTAAACCGGGAGCGCGCCGATCAGCAGGAGCACGAGCAGGATCACGAACGAGACTGATATACGTTCGCTGATACGTTCATTTCGAAAGTCTCCGCCGCACGTGGGCGCTCCGCGTGTCCTTCTGGAATCTTCTGCATAGGCATATCGGGCCGGCAAGGACCGATTCGCGGCCGCGTTTGGGAACACCCATTGCTAATAGGCAGGTGCCACAAACCTCTTACAGAAAAGGAGACTCACATGTTTCGCACTATTATTGCCTTCGCATTGATTGCGTTCTTTGCAGGCTGCAACACGATGTCTGGCGCTGGTAAAGACATCGAGCGCGGTGGCGAGAAGATCCAGGGCGCGGCCGAGCGCAAGTAGGCTCCGGTCGCTTATATGAACGAAATCGGTCACGGGTGCCAGTAAGGCGTGATGGGAGCGCTCCAGCGAGTTCCGCGCAGCAGCCCCTCTCGGGCACTGCACGGCTCGCGCGCCCGCGGGCTGCGGGTGACCGACGTCGAAACGGTACACAACCGCGCCCGACGGGACACTGAATCGGGTGCGGTTGCGTTCGGTTGCGCCGCCGACACGACGAGATGGTGCGCCTCATCCGCGGGGATCTCTTTGAACGTATCGCGATCCACGGCTACCTGCGAGATGCACGCTTAAATCGGAGAGAAAGAGGCGGCGGCTGCTCGTGGGAATGCTTTCGACTGAACGGAGCACGTGGATGATCTCGCTATGCACGGGCTCGAGGAGTGATGGAATGAGCCGGAACGATAGGACGATGCGCCGTCTTCACACACCGAACCCGCAGTCGGACCCGGACCCGCCGACTCCGGGCCCCGAAGTACCGAACCCGAGTGTGCCGCCGGATATGGAACCCATCGTGCCGCAGCAGGATCCGCCGCCCGGCCGCGGCGTCGATGGCGAGCCGCCGCCGGTGATTGCGAGACAATAAGCGATGGACCTCGATTCGGCACTCACCGGCAAACCAGCCGAAGGCGCGCCTGCAACCGAGATTCTGCGGGCTGATCACCGGGAAGCCGAGCGGCTCTTTGCAGAGTTCGAACAGGCGAGCTCGGACGAGCACGCCGCGCGCGTCATTGCGCAGACGCTGTGTCTTGCCCTCGAGCTTCACGATACGATCGAAAAGGAAGTCTTTTATCCTGCCGTCCTGGAGATCGATGCGGGAACGCTGGAGAAAGCGTTCGCCGCCCATGCCGACATCGAGACTGCCCTCGAGGAGCTGAAGCGGAGTGCGGACACCAATGAACCGCTCGGAGGTACCGTTTCGCGGTTGAAAGGCCTCGTGACGGCCCACGTCGAAGAGGAAGAGGGACGGCTTTTTCCGCGTGTGGAGGCGGCCGCGAAAGGCTCGCTGCTTGAGCTCGGCACCGCGCTCATCAAGCGCAAGGAAGAGCTGACCCGATCGACGCGATCGCTGGAAGGGCCCGCGACTTAGGCGGCGCTCGCCTGAAGGCTCGGGCCTGGCCGCCCTGGAACAGAGGGAAACCAAGGTTTCCCTCCGTAACCTCCTTTCCTTCAGGCGGCGCTCGCCTGAAGGCTCGGGCCTGGCCGCCCTGGAACAGAGGGAAACCAAGGTTTCCCTCCGTAACCTCCTTTCCTTCAGGCGGCGCTCGCCTGAAGGCTCGAGCCTGGCCGCCCTGGAACAGAGGGAAACCAAGGTTTCCCTCCGTAACCTCCTTTCCTTCAGGCGGCGCTCGCCTGAGGGCTCGAGCCTGGCCGCCCTGGAACAGAGGGAAACCAAGGTTTCCCTCCGTAACCTCCTTTTCCTTCAGGCGGCGCTCGCCTGAAGGCTCGGGCCTGGCCGTCCTGGTACGTATTGATGAGAATACTTACGGGCGCCTGAATGCTTTCGCGAGGGCCCCGCTGCTTCGCAGCCCCCGCTCACCAAAGACGGGTCGTTCTGACCTAACGAGGCGCCGCCAGCTTCGCGGCTTGAGCGACATCGCTCACGAACAAGGCGAAGGCTTCCTCCGCACCTGTTCGCAAACGCAGAATGTACGCCGGGTGGATGGTAATCACGACGTCCATCCCGAGCGGCGAGCGCAGCGGCTTTCCCCGCGTTTCGGTCACCCGCACCTTGCCGCCCATGACGGCGCGAGCGGCCGTTGCGCCCAGACAGAGCACCACCCGCGGCTCGATCGCGTCGAGCTCCGCCTCGAGCCACGGCAGGCACGCCTCGATCTCACGCTGCGCCGGAGTCTTGTGGAGCCGGCGCTTGCCGCGTGGTTCCCACTTGAAGTGCTTGACCGCGTTAGTGATGTAGACCTCTTCACGCGGGACCTCGGTCGCTTCGAGCGCGCGGTCGAGCAGTCTGCCCGCCGGCCCGACGAACGGATGGCCTTCGATATCCTCACGATCGCCCGGCTGTTCGCCTACGACGAGCAGCGCCGCGTGCTCGCCGCCCTCGCCGAACACCGTCTGCGTACCGCTGCGCCAGAGAGGACAGGCGCGGCACGATGCCGCCGCCGTGCGCAGCTTCGAAAGCGAGTGCGTGCGCGGAGGATCGGCGCGGGTCGCCATCGTCAATGCGGTGCGAGCACCGCTCTCAGCGCCGGGCCTGTTGATAGAGCGGCATCACGCGCTGGGCGTAGACCTTGAGGTCCGCCAGTCGATTCTCGGGTGAAGGATGCGTCGAAAGGAACTGCGGGCCGCCGCTGCCACCCGCCTCGAGCATCTTCTGCCACACGCTCACAGCGGCGTGAGGATCGTATCCGGAGCGCGCCGCCAACTCGACGCCGACCCGGTCCGCCTCGATCTCCTGCGTGCGCGAGTGAGGCAGTGTGAACGTCACCTGTGCGACCATGCCTCCGAGCTGCTGGCCCAATTCGCCCACGCCGAGCAGGGCGCCCGCGATACCGACACCGATCTGCGTTGCCATTTCCCGCGACACCCGCTCGCGCGCATGCTCGCGGAGCGAGTGTGCGATCTCGTGACCCATGATCGCCGCGAGTTCGTCGTCGGTGAGGCGCAGTTTTTCGATCAGCCCACTGTAGACGACCATCTTTCCACCCGGCATCGCCCACGCGTTCAACTGTTCGTCCTGGATGACGTGTGTCTCCCATGCCCACTTCGGAGCGTCCGGCCGAAACGCACCCGTATGCGGGATCAGCCGGTTCGCGACCGTGCGCACCCGCTGCACGAGCTGGGGGTTGCGATCGAGGACGCCTTTCTGTTGAGCCTGGGCGATCACCTTCTTGTATTCGCCGACGGCGGCCTGGTCGATCTCCTGTTGTGAAACGAGCATCCTCTGCTGGCGGTCCACGCCGACCGCGCCCGGCTCCGTGGTGGAAACCGTTTCGCAGGCCGTCAGAACGAGCGAGAGTGCAACGGCGAGGCATAGTCGCATGGCATGTCACTCCTGACTGGAAGCGATCGAAGGGGGCGATTCGTCTCTGCTTAGGCAAGGCGTGTTCCCAAAGCTGGCATACGCTTTGCAGCAGCGCGCCACCGGACGCCTCGGCCACTCACACGGCGTGCACAGGGCAATCATAGCCACGAATTCCATGAACGAACGCGCGCAAATGCAGGAGTTGATACCCGAGCCGCCGTCGGAGGCGCGTGTCGACGCGAAGCTCTCGGGCGCCCCCGGTTTCGCGGTCAAGGGGCTGTTCATCCTCGCCCTCTTCTATACGTTCTACTTTGCGCGGTCATTGTTGCTTCCGATCGTTCTCGCGCTGCTGCTCAGTCTCATTCTCTCGCCCGCCGTGAGAGCACTGAAGCGCATGTTCGTTCCGGAGCCCATCGGCGCGGCAGCCGTCGTTGCGGGACTGACCGCGGTCCTCGTCTGGGGACTCGTTCAGTTATTCGAGCCTGCCACGGACTGGCTCGCAAAAGTCACCGAACGTCGCGGAGCAGGTCGAACGCAAGCTGTCGTCGCTCCGAAAGTCGGTGGCGCAGGTCAGCAACGCGGCCGCAAAGGTGGAGGAATTGACCTCTGTCGAAGCGGACGCGAAGCGTCCGACGCAAGTCATCGCGCGACCGCCCAGCCTCGTGAGCCGCGTCCTGAGCAGTACCCAGAACGTCGTCATCGCGGCGGGCGCCACCGTCGTGCTGCTCTTTTTTATTCTCGCGTCGGGTGATCTCTTCATGCGGAAACTGGTCCGCGTGCTGCCCACGCTCGAGGACAAGAAGACGGCCGTCGCGGTTGCACGCACGGTGCAGAGCGCGATCGCTCGCTATCTCTTCACGATCACCTGCATCAACCTCGCGCTCGGCGTCGCCACTGCCGCTGTCCTGCATCTGCTCGGCATGCCCAACGCGCTGCTGTGGGGCGTGATGGTTGCCCTGTTCAATTACGTCCCCTACATCGGCCCGGCGGTGAGCGGCGTGATCCTGACCGTAGTCGCGTTCCTCTCATTCGAACACATGAACGACGTGCTGCTCGTTCCCGCCGCGTACCTGGCGCTCGAAACGATCGAAGGCCAGTTCATCACGCCGATACTCACGGGGCGCAGCCTCACGCTCAATCCCGTGATGATCTTTCTGTCCATGTTGTTGTGGGGATGGATCTGGGGTGTGATTGGCGCGCTCATGGCGGTGCCGATCCTCATGACCTTCAAGATCTTCTGCGATCATGTCGAATCGCTTCATGGGCTGGGCGAGTTTCTCACTGGAAAGTCCAGCAGGCCGCTGGACGACTCGTAAGCCTCGCGGGCATAGCATTTGCCGCGTCTTACGGCGCGAGCGTTGGCGAATTGCCAACCGCCCCGCCTGAATAGAAAGGACCGGCGATGAAGGACAGCAAGGACCAGCAGCGCGGTACGCAGGAGCAAACGAGCCAGCAGAGCGCAGCGCAGGGCGGCCAAAGCGGCGCGGGCAGCGGACAGACGAAGCCCTCCAACCGTGCTGGCATCGGCGCAAGCCAGGGTCAAGACGAGGCGTCCAGTGTGCAGGACGCCGGCACGCGCCCCTCGGCAGGCACGGCCGACATCGAACGCTCCGAGGCCGGCGTGGAGACGAACAGCGGCAACGTGGAAAGCATCGTTGGCGAGTCGACCGGCGCTTTCAAGGAACGCCCCTGAAAGGGCATGTGCCGCAGCCGCACCCGGCAAGAATTACGTTCCTGCGAGGATGATTTACCGTAGATGCCGACCCGCTCGCCCAGCATCTCCTGTGCCTGAAAGGATATTTTCTCTGGCATAGAGCTTGCCTTAACCCTCCGCGTAGCCAATTGGCCCCTTCGAATTCCGGGGCGCAACAACAAGTGGAGGACTTATGGCCCCGGCCCTGGATCTACGCCTCAGGCAACATCTCGCACTGACACCGCAGCTTCAGCAAGCCCTGCGACTGCTGCAACTCTCCGCGCTCGAGTTTGCGCAGGAGATGGGCGAAGCGCTCGTGAACAACCCGTTTCTCGAAGAGGGCGCGACCGCGGACGGAAAACCCGCGCACGGAGCCTCGGAAACGTCCACTCTGCCGGAACCAGCCGCGGCCCCGACGACGCCTGAACCGGCCGCGCAGGATGGCGAAGCCGAAGAGCGCTACAGCTACGAGAGTCCTTCCTTCGGCTCGGGCGGCTCGGGCGACGTCGAGAACGATCGCACCGACTGGAGCGAACCGGAGCCGAGCCTGCAGCAGCATCTGCGCAACCAGCTCATGCTGCAGCAGATGGGCGAGCGGGATCATGCGCTTACGCATCTCGTGGTCGACGCTCTCGACGACGACGGCTATTTCAAGGTGTCTTTCGAGGAACTCGCGGCGCTCATCTCCGCCGACGGCAACGTCGAGCCCGACGACATCAAATCCGCGCTGCGCCTTGTCCAGACACTCGAGCCTGCCGGCGTCGGCGCACGGGATCTGGAGGAGTGTCTGCTGCTCCAGCTTCAGGCGAGAACGGAGCGCGGTCCGGCATGGGACACCGCGTGCAAGATCGTGCGGCACCATCTGCCGGTGCTCGCGGCACACGAGCTCGGCAAGCTTCAGCAGCAGCTCGTGTGCGATGAGAAAACGATGCATCAGGCGATTGCGCTCATCCGGGCGCTCGATCCGAAGCCGGGCCATCGCTTCGGCCGCGGCGACGCCCGCTTCGTGATCCCCGATGTGATCGTCACCAAAGTGCGCGGGAAATGGCAGGTCAGCCTGAATCCGGCCGTGGTGCCACGTCTTCGCATCAATCGTTCTTATGCCGACGCCGTTTCGGGCGCGGGCCATTCGTTCCTGAGTAAACAGCTCCAGGAAGCGCGCTGGCTCCTGCGCAGCATGGAGCAGCGGCTCGTGACGATCCAGCGAGTGGCCGAAGCAATCGTGCAGAGGCAGCGAGCCTTCCTCGACTACGGCGAAGTCGCGATGAAGCCGCTCGCATTGAAACACATCGCGGCACAGTTGAACCTGCACGAATCGACCGTGTGCAGAGTTACCAACAACAAATACATGGCGACGCCCCGCGGCGTGTACGAATTCAAGCATTTCTTTTCACGGCAGCTCGCGACGGAAGCCGGTGGAGCGTGCTCGGCCACGGCAGTGCGGGCCCTGCTCAAGGAACTCATCACGACCGAGGATCCGGCGCGTCCATTGTCCGATGCGAAACTCGCGACGCTGCTCTCAGAGCAGGGACTGCGTGTCGCGCGCCGCACCATCACGAAGTATCGAACGCTCATGCGCGTGCCGAGCGTGGAAGTGCGCCGCACGCTCGGGCGTGCGCAAAATCTCAGAGCCGAGGCTTAACATGGCAAGGATCGTCGCAGGACGATTTCACACACAGGCGCAAGCCGACGCGGCGCTCGACGGACTGGCCGCGGCCGGGTTCTCGCTTGAAGACCGCAGCTCGTTTTATTTGTCGGCCCCGGGTCAGCATGATCTGCAGCCGATGGGCGGCGACACCGAGCACCACAGCGAGGGAACCAAGGATGCGGGCAAGACGGCCGTGACCGGAGGGGCGATTGGCGGTGTAGCGGGCCTTGCCCTCGGCACGGCCGCGGCAGCGGCGCTGGAGCCCGGTTTTACCGCCATCGCCGCGGCGGCGGGAGCGGGAGTTGGCGCTTATGCAGGTTCGCTGGCGGGTGGTGTCACCGGGAGCCGGCAGAGCGATCCGCGGCAAGCCACGCATGAAGAGCCCGTCGAGCGCCAGGCCGGCATCATGGTCGCCGTGCGCGCGGATGGCGAAGGCGGAGAAGAGCGCGCGATACACGCGTTACGCGCACACGGGGCGCTGGAAATCGAGCGTGCCCAGGGTGCCTGGGGCGAGGGCGGCTGGACCGATTTCGATCCGCTGCGGACGCCGCAACTTGTCAGGTGAGAGGGGCCGAGATGAGTATCCTCGATGCACGCTTCAAGTACACCCCGTCGCTGCATACGAACATCGTGTCGACGTGGAAGCGGTTCGGCTTCAAGCCGACGACGGAAGCCGAGCGGCTGGCGCGCCAGCGCCGGAGTTATCCCCGAGAAGGAGGTCCCGCCGGCCTCGATTCCCGCGCGTCGGTCACGATGCTCGACCCGGCCAAGCGTAAGGTCCGCGATCCGCTCCGGGTCGGAGAGAAATAGGGCGCCCAGACCCGAGCCGTAGGTGAGCGCCGCCCGGTAGCCAGGGCAGGAGGTAACGAGAGGGAAACCATCGGTTCCCTCTGTTCAGAGCGGCCAAGCCGGGGCCGGTGGCGAGCGCCGACTATTCCCAATACACGCGAACGCCGTAGTAGCTATGCACCTGACCCGCCCAGGTGTGATCGGCCATGGCCGGCCAGTGGTCCTTGTCGAAGCCGGGCGCGTTCAGCAGGCGTTCCTTGTCGACATCCAGGACGAAAGCTTTGCGATCGGTGTCTATCGTGAACGCACGCCATGGCACGGCGAAGAACTTCTCGCCGATGCCGAGAAACCCACCGGCGGACAGAACCGCATACGCGATGCGCCCGCTGCGCACGTCGAGCATGATCTCCTCGATCTCGCCCAGCGTTTCACCGTGGGCGTTCACGACAGTCTCGCCTTCGAACGAACTTGCCGCCATCACTTCGGGACCGGGCCCGCTGTGATCGTCGAGATGCTTAGTGCCGGTGATGCGCGCCCCTTCGCTCGTGGCGGCGCTGCCCGCGAAGCCGCTTACTCCACTCACGCCGGAGCCCGTTCCAATGCGGGTGTCCTGTACCATGGTTGCCTCCTGTCGTATCGTCACTGGGAATAAAGCCCGGGGCGGCGCAGCCTACGCCTACGCGGTCCCCTTCTCGTCGAGCGTCGGCATCGCGCATCGTATGTGACCCGGGCTGGAGATGCTGCGCTTCCGTCTCGCACTCATGCGCCGGTGCAAGCGTTGTGCCCTTGGTGACCTTGAGCCGCCATTCGGGCATGGCACGTGCAGAGGCCGCGTCCATGAGGCGAAGCGCGACAGCACCGCACGACGGATCCAAGCCACGCCTGGTGATCCTTGCTGCCATGGTGATGATTTTGATCGATACCGCCGCGCCGCTCTTCCCATACCATCGGACATCGTTGCTGGTCGGCCTGGCAGTCGCACAGCAAGCCGACCGCGTGGTCCCGCCTGCGGCGATCGCCGGAAGGATGGCGCCCGTCGATGAGGCCTTTGCGCTCTTCGCCGCCTCGAGCAGCCTTGCGCAGATCGAAGGCGCGCGTCTCGTTCTGAAGAGCACGAAGGACGCCGGCGTGGTCGAGTTCGCCCAGCGCATCGTGCGCGACCATACCGACACGATCGATCGACTGAGGGGCGTCGTCTCTGCGCGCGGGCTCGAGTTGCCGGCGGCGGCAACGGGTCGTCACGCCGATCTCGTGACGAAACTGGCGGGCGTCTCGCCAGCCGAACGCGACGAGGCGTTCATCCGTCGTTTCGGTCTCGACGCGCACAAGGAAGCGATCACGCTCACCGAGCGCCACGTGAAGGAAGGGCAGGATCCGGAGCTCAAGCGCTACGCGGAACAGACGCTTCAACCGCTGCTCGAGCACATGTCCGCGGCTCGCAAGCTTGCGTATGCTGCGAGCGGCCGTTAGGGTACGGCGCTTGCCTTCGGCCCAGGCCTCACCGGCTCAGGAACAGAGAGCAACCTCTCCGTTACCTCCTCTCCTCCGTCGCGCGTCAGGTGCGAAAGCCCGACGGGGGACCAGAGTTCTCGAACAGGAGATCGAACCGGCGGTGCCGGCCGCGAGCGCCGAGACGATCGCCCACTGCGACGATCTGCGCTATTCGAGCGATTCCGAGCCCGGCATCCGCCGCCGCAAGGCAGGTTCCGGTTTCTACTACGTGTTGCCGGACGCGACGCCGGGTGACGGACGCATGCATGCTCGCGCGCATCCGAAAGCTCGCCGTGCCGCCCGCGTACCGCGACGTGTGGATCTGTATGGACGCGGACGGCCATCTTCAGGCGACCGGCATCGATGTGCGCGGGCGCAAGCAGTATCGCTATCACGAGCGCTGGCGCAGCGTGCGCGACGCTCACAAATTCGAGCGCATGATCGCCTTCGGCCGCGTTTTGCCCCGCATCCACCGGCGCGTCGGCCGCGATCTGAGCTTGCCGGGTCTGCAGCGCGAACGGGTTCTCGCGACCGTCGTGCGGCTGCTCGAGCGCACGTTGATACGTGTCGGCAACGCCGAATACGCGAGGACGAATCGATCTTACGGCCTGACGACCCTGCGCGATCGGCACGCCACCGTGAAAGGCTCGGTCCTGCGCTTCAGCTTCCGCGGCAAGCACGGAATCCGGCACTGCATCGAAGTGGAGGCGCCGCGCTCGGCGAAGGTCATTCGCGGGTGCCTCGATCTTCCGGGACAGGAACTGTTCCAGTATGTCGACGAGGACGGGGAGGTGCGCGATGTGGGCTCGTCCGACGTCAACGCCTACCTGAAAGCCATCACCGGCGAGGACTTCACGGCCAAGGATTTCCGCACGTGGTTTGCGACATCCGAAGCGCTCGAGTCGCTGCTCGGAGTGGCGTTTCGAACAGCGAAGGAAGCGAAGGTGAGTCTGAAGGCGGTGCTTGAAAGCGTCGCGAAACGTCTTGGCAACACGCCGACGATGTGCCGCAAGTGCTACATCAACCCGGTGGTCGTCGATGCGTTCCTGGCGGGAGAATTGCGGCGCAGCGCCCCGCTAAAAGCGGGTGGCGCGCGGGTACGCTTGTTGCAGCTTCTCTCGCGTACTCCGCAAGGGGTGGGTTTTGGCGGCGCTCCGGAGAGAAAGGCAGCGCGATCGAAGAAACGCCCCACGGTGATCGGGAAGAAACAAATTAAGGGGACGTAACCATGGCCGTTGAAATCGCACGTGCGCCCGATCGTATTCCCTTGGCGCCCCTCTCCTGGGCCGCGGTTTTCGCTTCTCTGGCTGTCGGCATATCCATCATGCTGTTGTTGACGCTTGCGGGCGTCGCGATCGGTCTCACCACCGTGGAAGGGGGCGAAAACACGCGCGCCATCACGATCGGGGCCGCCGCGTGGCAGACGATCAGCATGCTCATCGCGGCGATCATTGGTGGCTACGTCGCAGCACGGCTTTCGGGGCTGCGCCGCACTGCCGACGGCATTTTGCACGGCGCCGTTTCGTGGGGGGCGACGACCGTGCTCTATGCAGCCCTCGCGACGACTGCGATCGGCACGCTGACCGCTGGAATGTTCGGCTTGCTTGCGCCACCCCAGACGGAGCGCGCCGCTGCAACGAGCTCGGCAGCGAGCGGCGATCGCGATCAGATGCAGCGAACCTTGGAAGGCATGGGCATCTCCACCGAGCAGTCTCGCTCGATCATCGACCGCTTGAGCGCGCCGGCCGCATCCACGGGGACCGCTGCCGACCGGACGCAAGCCCAACAAACGGCCGACGTGGCGGGAACAGCCACCGGGTGGCTCACGGCGACGGTGCTCCTGTCACTCGTCCTCTCGATGATCGGGGGCTCCATGGGGGCGAAGGGCTCACGGCGCATCATTCGGCGCATCGACGCACCGGTGCCGGACACGACGACGACCGTGGTGGGCGACGGGACAGGCGGCAGGATTCTCAGCCGGCCGGCCTGAACGCCTGTCCGTTAGAAGAGCGCGCTCGGAGCAACAGCAAAGAAGAATTTGCGAGCGAGCGGGCCTAAAGCGTGCGGCGGCGCGCAAGGCGCCTGCGCGGATCGGCGTCAATGAAACCCTTCCAACGAAAGCCCGCCTGAGCTCGCAGAGATATCTCCGGGCCCCGCGGCGCTGCTTAGACCTCTGAGGCGGCTGGCACGCAACCTGCGTTACGCGGGCAGTGTCACCGCCCCGCCCCCTGTTAAGCTCGTTCAACAGGTAAAATCTACCGGCCAAAGGGCAGGCGCGGTCATTTTCTGCAGTAGTGGATGCAATAAAGCGGTCTCGCGCTGCAACGCGTACCGAAAAAGGAGGCCTGAATGCCACACGTCCTGCTCGTCGACGACGATCCCGAAGCCCTGGAGTGGCTTTCGGAATTCGTCAAGGGCGAAGGGTTCACGGTCGCGAAAGCGACATCGCTGCGTACCGCGCGCATCCAGCTTACGCAGATGCGGCCTGATGTGCTGCTCACCGACCTGCAGTTGCCGGACGGCAACGGCATCGAGCTCGTTGACGACCTGGAACAGCGCGATGCGACGGAAGTCGTCATGATCACCGGCCATGCGACCGTCGAGAGTGCCGTCAATGCACTGCGGGCCGGCGCTTCGGACTACATCATCAAGCCCGTGGACATCGAGCGGCTGCGCTCGATCCTGCAGCGCGTGCCCGGCACCCACGAGCTGCGAGCCGAAATCGGCGACCTGCGTCAGGAATTGCGTGGCCTCGGCCGCTTCGGGCACATGATCGGGAGCTCGCCGGTCATGCAGAAGCTCTACGATCAGTTGAATCGTGTAGCACCGACGTCCGCCACGGTGCTACTGATCGGCGACAGCGGGACCGGGAAGGAACTGGCGGCGCAAACTCTCCACGATCTCTCCCGCCGAAAGAAGCGCCCGTTCCTGCCGCTGAACTGCGGCGCCGTATCGCCGAACTTGATCGAAAGCGAATTGTTCGGCCACGAGAAAGGGAGCTTCACGGGCGCTGATCGCCAGCACAAGGGGTTCTTCGAGCGTGCCCACGGTGGCACGCTATTCCTCGACGAGATCACCGAGATGCCGCAGGAGCTGCAGGTGAAGCTCTTGCGTGTTCTCGAAACGGGAACCTTCATGCGCGTCGGAACGAACACGCCCGTCGCCACCGACGTGCGCGTGATCGCGGCGACCAACCGCAATCCCGCGAAGGCAGTGATCGATGGCAAGCTGCGCGAAGATCTCTATCACCGCCTGAACGTATTCCCAATCGAGCTGCCGCCGCTGCGCGAACGCGGCACGGACATCGAAATCCTCGCGCGCCACTTTCTCGACAGGTTCAACCAGGAAGAGGGCACAAAGAAGACGTTCTCGCCGGCCGCAATCGCCGCGTTGTACTCGCACGGATGGCCGGGAAACGTGCGCGAGCTCAAGAATTATGTTCAGCGCGTCTTCATTCTCGCGGACGGAGTGGTCGACGTCGATCTCGCGCCGCGTATGTTCTCCGAGCCCGCGCACACCCCGCTCATTACCGTGCGCGTGGGCAGCACGCTCGAGGAAGTGAACCGCAGATTGATCGAGGCGACGCTTGCCGAATGCGGCAACGTGCGCCGGAAGGCTGCGGAGATGCTCGGGATCAGCCTGAAGACGCTCTACAACCGGCTCGCCGAGTACAAAGCGGAGAAGGATGGCACCTCACTTCCCCCGATGAAGGACGAGGAAGAGGACATCGAGGAGCAGGCACGGTAGTGACGCGGCGCTCGCCTTGAAGGCTCGGGCCTCGCCGCGCTGGAACAGAGGGAAACCTTCCACGGTTTCCCTCCGTAACCTCCCTTCCCCCACGAATCTGGGGGCGCTCGCCTGAAGGCTCGGGCCTCGCCGCCTACGTAAGCGCCCTCTCAAAAATGCGCATCAATGGCGCGTGCGGCGCGGATCAAGCGATTCCTGCTCGTCCTCGAGCTCCTCATCGTCGATGGCCGAGTCGGTGGCGTCCTCGTCGCTCATGGCGTCTTCCACATCGTCTGCGGTTTCTTCGCTCTCGATCTCGGCGAAGAGCTCCTCGCGGCGCTGACGCATGTCTTCTGCGAGTTTCTGCAAGTCGACCCCTGCGGCGTTCGCGGCCTGCGGAAACAGATCCTTCTCCTCCTCGCGGATGTGTAGTCTCACGTACTCCGCGAGGACCGCGAAATAGGCGCAATACATCGGATCCTCGGGCGCGAGCTCCTGGAGTTTTGCGATGATCTCGTCGGCTGCTTCGTGTTCCACTTCCGCACGATTCAAGCGCTCGTCGGTCTGCTCGCTCGAGAGCGCCGCACGGATAGCGGGATAGAAAAGCTCCTCCTCGAGCATTGCATGAATCTGCAGCTCCATGCACGTCGTCTCGACGAGCTCGTGCAGGCTTTCCGTGTCGGCGCGATCCGCTTTCTCGAAATCCTTGAAAAGCGTTTGCACGCGCTTGTGATCGTCCATGAGCATGTCAATGACGTTGTGCTCCCCGACGTTTCGCGTGCGGGCCATGGCGTGTCCTTTTCCGAGATGACGGGGCGAGACGGGCTCGCACCATTGCGCTGCTATGTTACCAAGGGCCATAAGGGAGGATTCGAACGCGTAATTTTTTTGTGATTCCGGTGCAATGCCTGTGCCGCGGAACGACCGGCACGCTCAATGCTTGGATGGACGAAACACGGAGGTGCCCGATGTCAGCGAAAACGAGGGATGCGAAAAGGCGGCGCGAGCCTGCTACGGCGCGGGGAGACACGGCAAGCTACGGTCAACTGGAAGGGTCCACGAGCGGCGATTCAGGGACTCGCAAAGTCGAGAAGATGCCTCACGAACGCGACGAGTCCGCAAGCGACACGGGTAACCGTCTGGACGAAGCGCTGCCTCCGACCGGTGCTGAAATCGCGCAGGCACACGACGATATCGAGGCGGGTCGGCAGGACACCGATCGCCGCGGGATACCGGACGATGTTCCGGGAAGCCGCGCTAACCGTGGGCGCTGACCGATTGTTCGCGAGTTCGGCCGGCCTGTCGGCTTGACGCGGCACTTGCCCCGGGGAATCATCGTCTATCCGCGCGCGGGTGTAGCATCCGATGTCATGACACTGTCAACTTAAGGAGACGACCATGCAGAACACAGGCATGCAGGGATCGACGCAGGGCGTTGCAGGCACCACTACGCGATTCGCGGAAGCGCTCGCCGAGAAGGCCGGAACGAGCCTGGGTGAGTTGCAGCAGAGCGCTCGGCAAACGGTCGACCGGGTCACCGAAGCCGCCACCCAAGCCGCGTCTGAGGCGGCGCAGCGCCTGAGTGCGCACAGCGACGAGTTGTGGGCGCTTCAGGGACGCGCGATGGACGGTGCGCGCACATACGTCCGGGCGCATCCGATCGCCGCGATCGGCATCGCGATTGCGATAGGGCTGATCCTGTCGCGACTCACTTCACGGCGATAGCGCGCATGGATACCGCGTTCGATCGAGGCACCGCACGCACGGCGGTGCCTCCTGGTGTGGGCGTGAGTGCGACCAGCCGCGCACGTTCGGAAAGTCATGAGGCGTCGTTTCTCGAGCCCCTCGAGCGCGTGTTCGCCTCGTTGCGAAGAATGGCGAGCAATTACGCGACGCTTGCGATCGTCGACCTGCGCCGCGCGACCATCCAACTCGCCTGGCTCGTTGGTTCGGGCATCGTCATCGCCGTGCTCGTCGTGACGGCCTGGCTCGCGGGAGTCGTGGCGCTTGCCGTGCTGTTGCTCGGGGAAGGGTTGTCGTGGCCCGCCGTACTCGGCATCGCTGCGCTGCTGAACCTCGTAGGCGCGGGGATTCTCGTCTGGCGGGTTAAGAGCATATTCGACGAGGCGCCGTTCGCCGCGACGCTGAAACAGATCAAGACAGTGGCCGGCGAATCAGAGCCGCGCGGCCTTTGAGCCTACGGGAGAGGTCATGAAGCTTACGCTGCGTGAGCACGACGAGGAGCTGAAGGAGATCGAGCAGCGCCTCGCGCTCGAGCGACTTACGCTCGCCGACGCCGTGACGGGTTGCACCAACAGCCTGCGCGAGACGGTCTCGTCGCCGAAGACACTCATCGCGCTTGCCGGTATAGGGTTCATGGTCGGAAAGTTCATGTTCGGTAAGAAGGCCGCGCCACAGCAAGTGATCCTACCCAGGAAGACCGGCGTGCTCGGTATTCTCACCGGCCTCGCCGGGACGGCTGTGTCGCTGATGCAGCCGGGGTTGAGCGGGACGATCGCGCGCTGGGCTGCTCAGAAGGCTTTCGGCACGAAGACGGCGGGCAGGGCAGCGGTCGCCGACCATCCCATGACGCCTACCGCGACCGTGACGCCCACCAGCGGCGCGCGGCGCCGCGAGCTCGTCTCCTGAGGCACGGCGTCTCGCTTAGCCCGCGACTCGACTGGACAGCACGAGCGGCGGCTCAAGTCCGCGCCATGCCATATCGCACCCCCGCAGCCGTGGGGCTTTGCCACACACGGCGGCTATCACACGATAGCGGATGGCCGATAGTCATGCCCTCATGCCCCTCACTTCGTGGATGGAGAAGCGTTCGTTCCTGTCTGGCCGCTGTTCTTAACAGTGCGCATGAGCTGGCCGCAATCGGTGTCCTCTCCGGGCCCCGTCTCGATGAAGGGAAGCGTGGCGAGCAGCGGATTCACTGCGCCCAGCACCAACGCGGCCCCGACGCGCGCGGCGATGGGTCCCGCCTTAGGCCGAACCTGCGGATCCTTGAGCGTTCCACGAATGAGGATGGGTGAACGCAGCACGAACGGGCTGGCGTCCTTCGGCGCGGGCGAGGTGACGAGATCGAGCTCCTCCGACTTGAAGTTGATCGTGCCTTTGCCATCGACGACCGTATCGGTCGTATCGATGATGAATACCTGAGGCGTGGCGATTCCGTCCTTGAGAGACAGGTCGGCGACCGCGCACCGCAGCTTCACCTGCACATCTCTGGTTGCGAGAATGCGCAGGCTTTCGGCTACGTCCAGGCCGCCGAACTCGACCAGCAGATTGCTGATAAGGCCGCCGTTGACGAGCATCGCGAGCCTTCCGTTCGCCGACCCCAGCAGCTCCGCGATGGAAGTCCCGTTGCCGGTCAAGTCGATGCGGCCGTAAAGCGTGCCAAGCGGCTCGGTCACTTTGCTGGTTGCGGGCGCGAGCTTGCGCAGGTTCACGCCCGACATCGTGATGTTCGCTTTGCCGACGACGGGCTTGCGGCTGCCGTCCAGACTGACGTTCGCATTCACCTTGCCGTCGGCGATGGTGAACGCAAGCGGTTCGAAACGCAGGACGCCGTCCTTCAGGATCCATTTAACCGAAAGATTCTCGATCGGCACCTGTGCAGCATCGACGATGCGCTTGCCCTCGAACTGAACGTCGGCATCCATCTCCGGCCAGTCCTCGACCTTGAAGCCCTTGTCCGGAAGGACTCTGCCGGTCTCCTGAGTCTTCCGGACCTGCTGCTTCTGTTTCGGGCTCGCGGTTTCGCCCTGAGTCTTGGGCGGCGCGCCGACCGTGGGACCCAGATCGTCGAGATCGACCACCGTCGACGTGAGCTGGGCTTTGAGCACCGGGCGTTTGCCCCCGCGCGAGTACGATGCATCGCCACTGAGATCGCTCTCTCCTACGCGTCCTTGCAATCCCTCGAAAATGAAAGCGTCGGCGGGGTTTCGGAAGCGGCCGGAAAGCCGGTACGGTGGCGTTTCGGGCAGATTAACGTTGGGCACGAGGCGCTTCACGTCCGCAAGACTTGCCCCGGAGATGTCGATGTCGATATCGATGCCGTCCACGTCCGCGGCCCGCACCGACTCCGGCGAATGCCGCGGTGATGTCTCCGATCGTTGCCGCGGCCGACATCTCGATCGACGTGTCGGGCGTGGGCAGGAGAGTGGGCAGGCGCGCGACGGCGCGTGAGGCTTGACCATACACCGTGCCCCTGGCCGTCAACTCGATAGCTTCGTCACCGCCGACTCCGCCGGCGACATCGATCTCGAGCGCCGTGTTGATCGTGGCGTCCCGGAAATACACGTAACCGCGATCGATGTTGATCCGACGCACGATCGCAGGGAACGGTTTGTCCTCCTGCGCCTCTTCTTTCTCGCGGAATGTCCAGGTATTGCGGTTCGCCTCGCGTTCCGCGCCGATTTTGGCCTGGACGAGCGTCAAGTCTTCTACGACGGGGCGCCCGATGAGAAGAGGCAGCAGCCTGAACCGTGCATCGATGTATTCGGTGTCGACGAGATGGCGCGACTTCGCCCAGTCGGGGTTCGCGATGCGCAGGCCGCCCACGCGAATGCCCGGGTGCCAGCCGACCTTGATGTCGATGTCGCCGATGGTGATTTCGCGCCCGGTCGCGTCCGAAGCCTTGCGCTCTATCCAGTGTCGTCCCGACTCCGATTCGATCCAGCCAATCGCACCGAAGACGAGCAGGAGCAGGGCGGCAACGATGCCCAGGACGATCCACAAAGGTCGACGATGTATCATGGGGCGCTGCCGCTGCAACAGGCGTACCGGCGATCGCGCCGCTGTTTTGCGGTGGACAAACCGCGTGGTACAGTGCATCCAGCCCGCCGCAAGAAAGAGGTAGCGCGCGGCCGTGAGCGACGAAGGCGGCAAACCTCCCGCGACCGGCATGTACCATCCGATGCACGTCCAGCCGTCCCGTTTTCCCACAAGATTCTTCTAATTGAGCAGCGCGGCCATCTCTTCGTCGGCTCATCATCAGCTTGCACGTGCTCTCGTCCGCAGCGCGCGCTGGAGCATCGCGCTCGCGAGCGCGTGCGCGGCACTCGCGCTCCTCGGCTGGATCGGTACAGCTCGACGTGCTCATGCGCTTCGTCCCGGAGTGGCCGCTTGCCCGGCCGGCGACCACCGCGACGACGCTCATGGCCGCGGGGGCTCTGGCGCTCCTGCTGTCTCCGGTACCCCGCACGCGCGGGTTGGGGCAGCTCACGCTCGCGATCACGGCGCTCTGCGTCCTTGCGGCGATGTTGCTGCCCGACGCGGCGCGACTGCCCGGAGGCAGTCTCAATGCCTATCCGGGGAGCGCGTTGCTCCTCATTACGGTCGCCGGCGCGCTCTCTTCCTCGTCCGAGAGGCACCGGGCAGCCGCTCGCCTGCTCGGGGCATCGAGCGCCGCGCTGCTCTTCATTGCGCTCATCGGCATCAGCTTCCGGCTCCTGCTCGATCTGGAGCCGCTGGTCGAGATTTCATTGCCCACCTTGATCGCGTTGCTGCTGCTTACTTACACGATTTTCGTGATGCGCCCGGACGATTGGGTGCTCGGGCATCTCACGAGCCCGCGGCCCGAAGCCGTGATCACCCGGCGTTTGTTGCCCGCCGCGCTGCTGGTGCCGTTGCTGATCGGCTGGCTCGAGATCGCCGCGGAGGGCGCTTATATCGTGGACAGCGCGTTCGGTGAAGTCCTCCAGATCGTCGCAACCATGGTCGCACTCGCGGCACTCATCTTGTGGGGCGCCCGCCGTCTGGAGCGCGCGGACGCGCAGCGCAGCGAAGCCGAGCAGGCGCTCCGACATGCGTATGCCGAATTGGACAAACGCGTTGCCGATCGAACGGCTGCGCTGGAACGAGCGAACGTGGCGCTGCACGACAGCCTCGCGCTGCTGCGCGGCGTGGCCGAGAGCACGCCGGACTTGATCGTGGTGAAGGACAATCACGGGCGTGTCGTAATGGCCAACCCGGCGCAGGTGAAGGCGGTGGGCAAGGCGGAGGCCGCGATCATCGGCCACACCGACCGTGAGTTCATGGATGACCCGGCGCTCGCGGATCGCATCATGGCCAACGACCGGCGGGTCATGTCCTCGGGGCGCGTAGAGCGCGTGGAGGAGACGGTGATACGCCCGAGGGAGCGCGCACGTATCTCTCGACCAAGTCGCCGCTCCGCGACGTTCACGGCGAAGTGGTGGCCGTGATCGGTGTCGCGACGGACATCACCGAGCGCAAGCGCATGGAAAACGAGCTGCGGGAAGCACAGCGCTTCACGCAGGGGCTCGTCGAAACCGCCCCGATCGTGTTGTATCTGTACGACCGGGTGCAGCAGCGCATCGTGTATGCGACGGGTATGGGACTGGGAGCGCTCGGCTATTCGCCGGAAGACTTGACCTCGCGCGATGCCGCCGGGCTGGAGCGCCTCGTGCATCCCGAGGATCTGCCGATGGTGCTCGACAGCCTGCGGCGAAAATCGGTCGCGCGCGACAGCATCCGGGAAGTCGAGTTTCGCTGCCGCACGCGCGCCGGCGAATGGCGGTGGATGCATGGGCGCGAGCGCGACTTCGAGCCGGGTGAGGAAAACCGGCTGCTGCTTGGCGTGACTGTCGACATTACCGACCGCAAAGTCGCGGAGCTCGAGCGTGAGCGGCTCATGAGCCAGGAGCAGAAATTGAGGCTCGAGGCCGAGCGCGCGAACCGTGCGAAGGACGAGTTCCTCGCGATCGTTTCACACGAGCTGCGATCGCCGCTCAATGCGCTGAGGGGCTGGGGGTTTCTGCTCGGCAGCGCGAAAGCACCCGACGCGTCACTCGTCGATCGCGCGACCCAGGCGATCAAGCGCAACGTCGATCATCAGGCGCGGCTGATCGACGATTTGCTCGACACCTCGCGCATCATGAGCGGCAAGTTGAACATCGAGCGCCGCCCCGTGAATCTCGCAGAGGTGCTGAACACGGCGATCGAAGTGGTGAAACCTTCGGCGGCGGCGAAGCGCATCGACCTCGCGTACGAGCCGGTAGACCCGCCGCTCGTCGTCGAAGGCGATGCGGCCCGGCTACATCAGATCGCCGTCAATCTGCTTTCGAACGCGGTGAAGTTCACGCCTGAAGCCGGTGCCGTCGGCGTGACGGTTTCCGCTGCCGACGGAATGGCGCGGATCGACGTCTCCGACACCGGGGCCGGCATCGATCCCGAGTTCCTGCCGCGCGTATTCGACCGCTTCAGCCAGGCCGACACTTCCACCACACGCCGCCACGGGGGGCTCGGCATCGGGCTTGCGCTGGTGCGACATCTCACGGAACTCCATGGAGGGCGGGTTCACGCACACAGCGAAGGTGTCGGCAAGGGCTCGAGGTTCACCGTGGAGTTGCCGCTGCCTCGCGGGGAGCCGCGAGAGGCTCGCGCAGAACCCAGCGCGTCGTCCAGCAGCGCTCTGGGCGGACTGGCCGGGATACGCATCCATACGCTGGATGACGATCCCGACGCCCGCGACGTGATCAGCCTGACGCTCCGCCAGGCGGGTGCTGAAGTGCGCGCGCTGTCGAGCGGCGCCGAGCTGATCGCCGCGCTGGACGCGCAATTACCCGAATCCGGGCCGGATATCCTGCTGCTCGACCTGGCGATGCCCGACGAGGATGGTTTTACGGTGCTCGCACGCGTGAGGGCACTCGAAGCGAGCAAGGGTGTGGGTTCGCCGACCCCGGCGATCGCGGTGACGGCGTTCACCGAGGTGAGCCGCGCCCGCGTCATGGAGCGCGGATTCGCAGACCATGTAAGCAAACCGATCGACCCGGTGAGGCTCGTTGCGAGCATTCGCCGAGCTGTGCGGCACGCCCGGGACCGACAGCGCGAGGGCTCGACGCTTTAAGGCTGCGCTAGCGAACTATGACGGCCGGCATACGTCCGGTATTTCGATGCCCCGCAGCACGGCCGGCACGAGCGTTGCGTTCGCGGCGTGCGTGCGTTCTTATCTCCATCCGATGCTCCTCGCTTTCGCGCTCGCGCTGTGCGCGCCTTCGATTGTTGCGGCTGCGAGCGATACCGCCAGCGCTGAGAAGAATCGGCGAAAGCCGCTACAGCGCTGCGATCAGTTGAAAGGCGAGGCGGAGCTCGAGTGCCTGCAAAAGGCGCGCGAACGCGTTGTCGAATCCCGGAAGACGCGCGAGACGAAGACGGCCGCCGCAACCGAGAAGCGCGAGACGAAGACGACGGGCACAGCCGAGAAACGCGACTCCAGGACCACCGAGTCAGCCGAGAAACGCGATCCGAAGAAGTGACCGAGGTCATTGCGGTGGGGGAAAGCGACGCCCGCGCGCCGTGTTCTCCCCCCGGTGATACGAGAGACAGACCCGGTCTTGCTCGCGCGTCCGCTCTGAGTGAAAATCTAGGAGCGCGTCCGCGCCCGGCGTGGGCCGCAGCGATGCGGATCACGCTCGCCGAGAGCATTGGAATACCCGCGGCGCGAATTTTCGAGCTCCTGCTGGAGCGTGAGCCGCACGTATTCGTACATTTCCTTCGCCGTTTCGGTCGGATTCACCGTGCGGCACCACTCGTCGTATGGCATGAGCCTGTTCAGCTTTTCTTGGGCATGCTCCAGGCGGGTGCGGTGCGCGTGAATTTTGCTGATTTCCAAGAGTGATTCCTAGGGCGTATGGGCGCCACAAAACGTCGCCACGAGGCGACAACGTCGATCGCACCTGCCCCTGAATGCTAAATGAGCGCCAAAGCGCCGAGATACAGCACGAGCGCCAATACGGCCGCCGTCTGCATCCATGCCGGAAGCGCTTCAGTGCTCGTCTGCCGGGCCGCGCGGCAACTCGGACCTTTTCAGTCACGATTGATAAGCTGTGATACAGACGCGGTCGGGAGCGCTACGCATGAGGTATGCCATGTTATGCATGCGCTGCCCGGCTTGATGGCTTATCGTCCTGACGCCATTGTCTTTTATGGATGATGAGCGGGCGCTCGACCCACGATCGGAGTCGGCGGGGCCCCCTGGGAAACAAGCGCGTCTGTCGCTGTGCGGCGACGCTAAAGCGGCGGCAGGACACTGGGCTTCCCCGTTGGTTTGTCGTTCGCAGGTACTGGATACCGACGCCTCTGAGGTATAGGTGTCGCTGTTTGCCGACGGCCGTTGCGCTCAGCGGTGTGAATTGCGGCTCGGTGCAATCCCGCCCTTTCCGGAAACGGACAAAGAAAGGCCCCCGATCGGGTTGTAGCCGAGGGGGGCCAAAACGGCATCACTGGTAGGAGGAGTGAGGATCCGGTGATGCCGGTGGCCGGGCAGGCTCGAAAATTGATTGAAATCAAGATACCACGTTACACACCTTAAAGGAAGTAATGCCCGAGGTGCGCGTGGGGCTGTAACTCGGCGCCCTGGGGCGGTCGGCTGAGAGCCGCCGTGCGTCAGGAATCTCGTTGGGGGGGCCGCCTCCACGTGCGCTCTAGCCAGTCCGTGAGAGAGCGGAGTCGCGTGTTCATGAGGTCGTCGATGCGGCGGCCGAAGTGTGCGCGGAGGCTGGTCGCCGTTCGCGTCACGACTTGCAGGGCGTCCTGAATCTCGGCGGGCGCATCCCCGCGCAAGACCGACTCTGCGTCAAGCTGTCCCGACAACACACGTTTTTCGTACGCCTGCAGGCGGTCCAGAATGAGCCACCGTTTGAGCAGGACGCGCAGTGCGGCGAAACCGAGCAGCAGGCAGGCCAAAGCCGCCAGAGACCCTGCAACAGGACTTCCCAGACATCGTCAGCGACGCGATTAACGTTGAACGTGAGCCGTATCACGCCGTAGTCGGTGCCGCCGACTTTGACGACGTGGTTCACATCGGACAGCCGGCGGCTCACGTCTTCGAGCAGCAGGGTCGGGGCGCTGCTTTCGGTCGGCTGATTCGCCAATCGCAGCACACCGCCCGCGGTATCGATGAACGCGGCCTTTTCGAACGGCGTGCGAACGAGCGTCCTGGCAAGAGTGCGCTGCACCGTGTCGTAGTCACCGATCACGACGCTGTCTTCGATCGCCTGCGCTGCCACGGCCACGAGCATGCCGCCCGCTTCGTGTGCCTCTTCGATCTCCTGGATGAACACGTAGTGATAGAAGATGCCCAGTGCGCTGCCGCTGATCGCGAGGATCGTCACCGTGTAGTGCAGGAGAACGCGCGCCACCAGCGACTGGGGCAGCCATCTCATGCGACTTGTCTCCTTGCGCTGCATCTGCGTGGGTCTTCCCAGACTACCGCAGACTCGCCGGAGCGGTCCGGTAGAAGTCGCGATAGCTCTGATAGTCCGCTTCGCTGGAAGCGACGAACGAGATCGGCGTGGGCGCGCCGATCAGGTCGCGGGCCCGATTGAGAATCGCACTACCTTCCGCGTCCCGATGCATGTTCAGGAACGCCTTCGCCACCGCCTGCACTTCACGCTCGGCGACGGGCGATGACGCCATCAGCGCGAGATCGTGGTAGGCGGGCGAGGTCCACAGCACGCGGAACGACTTCTCTCGCGTGCGGCATAGCCATCCACCAACTGCGAGTTCGCTCCGACCGCTTTCACGCGTCCGCTGAAGAGTTGAGCGAAAGCGGCGTCCATATTGCCGCCGAAAACTACTTTCACAGGAATGCTCGCGTTGAGCAGCCGTGCGTACGTCGTCTTGTACGCGATGAATGCTTCGGGGCCCGGGAACGCGACCTCCTGGTCCGCGAGCTCGCTCAGCTCCTTGATACCCGACGTGGCGGGGACGACGATCTGGCCATAGATTGGCGGTGTGTCACGTCGGCCGAAGACGCGCCAGCCGAGTTTCGCGCGCTCGGGGCTGAAGAGATGGTTGGTGAAGGCGAAATCGACCTCCTGGGTGAGTACGTAGCTCGTCGTGTCGGCCGAGGTGCGGCCGAGCTTGAGTTTCAGTGGCACGCCGCGTCTCCTGGAGACGTGCTCGATGATGGGGTTCCAGAAGCCCGCGGCGACATTCAGGTTCTGCTGGTTGACCGGGGAGAAGTAGTAGACGCGGGATGACGGCGGCTCGGAGGCGAATGCGGTTGCCGCCGCGATCATCGCCAGCACGGCATTGAGTGCTCTGAACACGTTAACCGCCCGTCCTTTGACGTTGTTGCATCACTTTACGGTCGCGGACATAAAGGGCTTTAACGCGTGCACTACGTTTTGATGTTCGTCAAATCCGCGAAGAAGGCGCGTGGGTGGAGTTACGGTGGTATTCGAGCGTCCCGCGGGCTCAAATGCTCGGCTGTCGACTTGCAATGCGATTGGAGCGGAACGCTGACGCCAAGGGCGACGACTCGCATCGCCCTGACGTCGCTATCGGCGGCGCGGCCGTGTCGTCCGGAATGGACTCGCTCGCATGCGGCCGCGGGTTGGCGCTACTGGAACAGGAAAAAGGCGTCCGTCAGCGTCTCCGGCGTCACGCCGTGCAGGGTCAGGAGAACGCTGTATGAATCCCCGCCGCCGTTCGTGTCGATCCAAACGACCGCGTCGGTAGATACAGCGCCGCTTGTGACGGTCATGATGTCATTAGCGCGCGGTGTCGTTCCGCTATAGCCGATGCTGTCGAAGAGCGAGCGTAGATCGATGCCGTCCGTATCGCCGGGGCGCGTGTCGAAGCCCCAGATCTGGTCGCCCGCGTCGCCCATCGACGTATAGACGAACAGATCGTTGCCCACGCGCGCCGGTGCATACTCGCTCGCCCCGCTCCCGAGCATGATGTCGGCGCCCGCCCCGCCCACGATCCAATCGGAGCCATAATCACCGTCGATCACATCCGAGCCGTCGCCGCCGAAGATCCAGTCGTCGCCCGCGCCGCCATCCAGCAGATCGTTGCCCGCCTCTCCGTAGAGGATGTCCAGCGCGCCGAGCACGCTGTCCTCGCCGCGCTCGCCCATCATGATGTCGTTGCCGTCGCCGCCGAAGAGCATGTCGCCATTGGCATCGCCGAACAGGATGTCGGACTCACTTCCGCCATAGATCACGTCGCCCCCCGCTCCGCCGTCCAGCGCATCGCTGCCTTCGCCGCCATAGATCAGATCGGCGCCGGCCTCGCCGACAATCGTGTCGTTGCCGGAATCGCCGTTCACGATATCGTTGCCGCCCCCGGCGAGGATCGTATCGTTGCCCGCTCCGCCCGAGATCGTGTCGTCCCCGGCTGTGTGGCCGGCGGGCAGCGGGTTGTTGCCCGAGTCCCCCTCGATCCAGTCGTCGCCTGCTTCGCCCCGAAGAACGTCCGCGCCGCCGGCGCCGACCAGATAGTTGGCGGCGACATTCCCGACGATCGTGTTCGCGCCGGCGTTGCCCACGCCGAAGGACGCGGTTCCGAGGAGCGTGAGATTTTCCAGGCCCTCCGCCAACGTCCACGGGATGTAGCTGCGGACCGTATCGATGCCGCCTGCATCCACGATCGCGTCGAGCGCATCGCCCACGACATAGGTATCGTTGCCCAAGCCGCCGTCGAGCGAATCGTTGCCCGGGCCGCCGTCGAGGAGATCGTCTCCGTTTCCGCCAGAGAGGCTATCGTTGCCCTCCTCACCGAAGAGCGTGTCGTTGCCGTCCTCACCGAGAGCGGTGTCGTTTCCGGGTCCGGCGTTCACCATATCGTCGCCACCACCCATGTGAGCGACGTCATCTCCGCCGTACGTGAATGCGATGTCACTCGAAGGGGAGCCCGTGACGGAATCCGGCCCGCCGTAGATGGCTGTGAGCGTCCCTTCCGGATCGTTCACGAAGCCGGCGATCGACACGAAGAGCTGGCTGATGCTCATGATCGGAGCCGGGCCGAAGGAAAGCGCGATACCGGTGATCGTGCCTCCGATGAGCTCGCCGACAGCATCGTAGCTGAAACCGCCGGAAATGATCAGCCTGTAATCACCCAGGCCAGCGACGATACTGTTCTGCGTCGCCGAGATGAGGTCACTATCGTTGATGACGGCCGCGAAGAGCGCGGGATCGAGAGACTGGTGAAACGAGATGATTGCCATTGCTTTCCCCGGGAACTCGGTTGAACTTGGACGCGTAATGTGGCGCTCGCATGTACGCGGCAACAGAGCTTTCTACACATAGGCGGCGACGCCGGGAGCGTAGAGGTCAGCCATCCCAAGTTGCCTTGATGTGTGCAAGATCGACGGTGCATTCCGCGGGACAGGCTGTGAAATCCTGCCTGGATGAGAACGGCAGGCGTGCCGTCCCACAGATCGACGAGTAACGCGGGAAGAGGAGCGGACGACCGCGCGTCTCAGCGCGGGAAGAACAGGGCCCGCGCTTTCATAGAACCAGGGGCGGCGCTCGCCTCCTATCCTTCCGTCGCGTGTCGGATGACAAGCCCGACACGCTGCTAGACGCTCGTTGCCTCGTCGGCCGCTGCGGCACGGGCAAATACTTTCGCGAACTCGATCGAGTCGCGTGCGACATCGCGCGCGACCTGCGGCGGCAACGTCTCGGAGCCGATGTTGCGTCTCGCCATCGTGCGCGCGTAAATCTGCGCAGCGAGCTCATACATCTCAGCACGAGTCATTTGCATAGCGAATCACCATTAGAAAAAACGCGTCGCGCCGTTTGCTGCTGGTTGCATACCGCTGGCCGGCCCGGAGACACGAGGTGCCTGATGAAATGGTGGGTGGTACTGGGATCGAACCAGTGACCCCTGCCGTGTGAAGGCGGAGAACGTGAGCATAGAAGTCTACTCCCGTCCGCCCAAGTCATCGAGCGTAGAGGAGGAATGTCTTCTACGGTCCCTGTAACTCTGCTTGCGTCTACTCGCCTCTCGTTCCATACTTCTTCCATACTGAGCCGGGAGGTATGGAAATGCTGGACCGAGTAGACCGTCGCACGAAGCTCAGACCGCGCCGGGAGCCCTATTGGCAGCGGCTCTCACAAGGCCGCTTCCTCGGGTTTCGGAGGCTCACGTCAGACAGCCTTGGGAGTTGGATCGCCCGCGCTCCTGGAGGCAACAAGTATGTGCAAAAGCCTTTGGGCGATTTCGCGGACCTGATGGAAAAGGAGCGTTTCGACGCTGCGAAAAAGGCCGCGGAGGCGTGGTTTCACCATCTCGACCTCGGAGGAACAACCAAACGTGTCACGGTGAAGTCCGCCTGCGAAGTATATGTCGAGAAACTCCAGCAGGAAAACGGCGAAGACGCAGCCAGCGACGCGCACGGCCGTTTCCGTCGGCTGGTTTACGGCGACGAACACACCGCGCCCGACCCGATTGCCAGGATAGAGTTATTGAAGGTCGCCCCTCGGCACGTGGCGGAGTGGAAAAAGCGCGTGCTCGCGAAGGGAGGGACGCGCAGCTACTACAACAGAAACGCCACCGCTTTCCGTGCGGCCCTTAACCTCGCGAAGAGCCGCGGCGAGGTCGCCAGCGATCATGGTTGGGCCAACGAGTTGAAGCCGATGGAGGGGGAGGGCGTCGCACGCTCTACTTCGATCGTGCTCAACGCCGCAAGTTGATTGCGAACGCATCCGACGACCTACGCCCGCTCGTCACTGCAATGGCGCTGCTGCCGATGCGACCCGGCGAGCTTGTCTATGCGAAAGTCGAAGACCTGGACGTGAAACATGCGACGCTTCGGATCGTTGGCCGTAGCCGGAAGAAGAAGGAGCGCACCATACCGCTGCCGCGCGAAGTGATGAGCCACTTCAAGGTGTGTGCGAAAGACAAGCTGCCGGCGGCGTGGCTGATCTCTCGATCGGATGGTCGGCAGTGGGATCGCTTCACATGGCGCGACGAAATCAAGCTGGCAGCGGCGCGAGCACGCCTGCCGTCGGCGACGTGCCTTTACACCCTGCGACACACCGCGATTACGGATCTCGTGATCGGCGGGCTCGATCTGTTCACGGTCGCGAAAATCAGCGGGACCAGTGTCGCAATGATCGAGAAGCACTACGGGCACCTACAGCGCGAACACGCGCGAGACGCCCTTGAAAAGCTCGCACTTTGAACGCCCACTTTGGCCATAGGCTCGCGGCCAGTCACCCGGCTGCCGAGCTTCTCGCTCGCTCCTGAGTCGATCATTGCCGAGGTTAAGCACACACAATCTGGCTAATCGGAGCGTATAAGCCGCACCTGGCGCGACGGGCGCCCGAGCCCTCTCCAGTCTGACACGGCACTCGCTAAGGACATCTATAGGGGCACGCAGCATGACGCACAGCAACCGTCTTCCGCCGGGCAGGCCGCTAATAGATGGGACGACGCCCACGCTGGCAGACAAACTCGCTCGCGAATTGGCCGACAAATCGGGCAAGCGGGTAGATGCCCTTACGAAATCGGAATGGCAAGCGATTGCACAGGCGCTTTCCTATTCCGTTGAAGAGCAACTTGCGCGTAACGCCGCCAGTCGTAGTCTGACGTTGGATGAATTGGCGGAGTATGCCCATCTCCTGGAAAAGGATGTGCGCAGGAAACTGGCGAAGGGCGCCGCAAACGCGAAGCACGCAACCGCAAGAGCGAAGAAGCAGAAGGCGCTGCACCTTTACCAGTCAGGGTCATATCCGAGCATTGCAGAGGCTGCGCGGCACATCGCTAAAAAGGTAAACCAGTCTCCCACAACAGTGGACAACTGGATACGAGATTTCCGGCGCAGTGCTCGAAAGGTGAGCTAACACGCTTACCCGCTGCGCGCAGCGGATACCCGATCCGCGCACCGGGTAATTTCCGACAACGCCGCGGACGCATGTAATCGCCCCTGTAGCCGCACGGTTTGCGGCGAACAGAAAGGGTGTGCGAATGCGAGTAGCGCAAAGGTCGGAAAAAGCCCCACTCGAAGTGGCCGGATACTCCGTATCGCGCTGGACTGCCGCCGTGGGCATCGGTCGGGCCACTTACTACACGATGTCTCCCGAACACCGGCCGCAGTCCGTCAAGATCGGCGTGCGCCACATCATCATTGAAACTCCCGGCGACTGGTTGGCGCGTATGGCTCGACATGGCGGCGTGCCGATCCCCCAACGCAAGCCGGCGTGAAGACCAGTCATGAAAGGAGAAAAGAAAAACCCGGAGCTTTCTGCGCCGGGCTCAGGTGTTTCTTCGCGGTTCGATAATAGCAACTCTCCCCTGAAGTGGAAAACGGGTGCTCACGGCACTTGCTTCGGGCAGAACCTACAACCGCTTCGAAGCGGAACGTGAGCTTCACGACCATTGCCTGCATACGACTGTAGCGAACCTTCAGGCAAAGGGTGTGACCATCCATAGGCGCATCGAGCGCGTCCCCGGCTACATGGGCATCCCGACCGAATGCTGCCGTTACTGGCTCGCGCCAGAATCGCTCCAGAAGGCGTCTGAGTTGCTGAACGGGCGTAAACCTCTCCCGCACTCACGAACGCGCCTGAGGCTCGTATATGAGCAACCGGACGGCACTCCTGATCGAGAAGAACGCGCGGGTGACCATTCGAATCAGCCTTTCGTTGTTCGGGGGCAGGCGCTCGTGAAAGCGAAGAAGCGCTTCAGGGAGCACGCACAGAAGCGCGAGGCAGGCGGATTCGTTGCTCTGCCTCACGCTGTGCTCCGCAGCCCCGAATACGCTCGCCTGTCGCCGTTCGCGGTAAAGCTACTGAACGATCTTCTGGCGCAGTATCGAGGCGACAACAACGGCGATCTTTGCGCGCCTTGGACGCTCATGGGAACAGAGCGTTGTTGGCACTCGAAAGACTCTCTCGGCAAGGCGCTGGCTGAATTGCGAGGGACTCGGTTTATCGTGCTCACCCGCCAAGGAGGGCGGCACGTCGCCAACCTCTACGCGGTCACGTTCTACGAGATCGACTTCTGCGGCGGTAAGCTGGATATCGAAGCGCCAAGCCGGAGATTCATGGGATGGTGGCACAGGGACTTTCCGAAGGTCACACCGTTGCAGCCTCAGGTGATGGCAACTACGCTGCCCCGCCGGTCGGGTCAATGGTCGAAGAATTGACCCGCCGGCCGGGTCAATGAACATGCGCCGGGACGTAATTGACCCGCCGATCGGGTCAGTCAGGGTTGTTTCGAGAAATCAATTGACCCGCCGGTCGGGCCCCTCTATAGAACTACCACTACATCATGCGATCCGAGAGAAGCGCAAGGAAGAACCGAGCAGCGCAGTCGCGCACGGAAACGAAGAACCTGCGCGCTGTTCGTGTGGAATCGCACGCTCGTGACGACGTGAGCGCTGCGATTGCCCGCACCGTGACGCGGCCGAGCGTTACGGCTGCCGAGACGATTGACGCTTTCAAGGGGCTCGCGGAGAGAGGCTGCGACATCAATGCGCTGGTTGCCGAGCTTGACACCCAGGTTGATCGTATCCGCGCCGGGAAGATGGCCCGCTGCGAGGCGTTGCTCGTGGCTCAGGCGCACACGCTGGATGCAATCTTCCACAACCTCGCCCGACGCGCGCTGCGGGCCGAATACCTGAACCAGGCGGACGCATATCTGCGGCTCTCCCTGAAGGCGCAGAGCCAGTGCCGAGCGACGATTGAGACGCTGGCCGAGGTCAAGAATCCGCGTGCGGTCGCCTTCGTAACCCAGGTCAACATCACGGCCGGGCCGCAACAGATCAACAATGCGGTTGCTGCCCCGGTCAGCGACCCGGCGGCGCCTGTGCGGGCCTTGCGCGGGCGGGAACTCGAAAGCGAGCAGAACGAACTTCTCGGAGTGCAGCATGGCGAACGGATGGACGGAGGCACGTCGGGCGCGGGCAGCACGGCTCATCAAAACGTGGCGACCGTGGGAGCAATCGACCGGGCCGCGAACGGCGGCAGGGAAAAGCCGTGCGAGCCGTAACGCCTTCAAGGGAGCAGTTCGACTGACCCTGCGTCGGTTGCGCAGGGCTCTCCGCGAGCACAACAAGGCGCTCGAATCCTCATAGGCCGTGTGTGACCCCATCGCACCCCGCCGCAGGCTCTATGGCGATCCTGGTGCGATTGGCGCGGGTTTGCAGGTATGTAGCTCGTCGCTCTTCGGCCGCGGAACGTGCCGCCAACGTCTGCTGAATAGGCGAGCCCCGAAGGCGATGCTGCGCCTCGGCGGCGGGCTCATCTCGTCCTGCATCTGATCGGCGCGAAGATCATGTGGTGAAATGCTTCTCTTTGTCAGAGGAGTCCAGCCATGGCCGAACGAGACGACGATGCGGTGAGCGCAGCAACTGAAGGGGAACGCGATGTTCGCCTGCTCGCACGGCCACTGAGCGACTTACACCTGCTTACACAGGCCGAGAAAGTGTCGGTGCTGAAGATATTACAGGATGCAATCGACATCATCCCGGTGCTGCCGCAGACCAGCAGCCACGACCTGAACGACTTCTTGTCGGCTACGAACAACCTGCTCGAAGAAATTGCGGCTGAGATAGATGACACACCTGCCGCCGATCCCGAGGACGAGATCGAAAACGAGGAGCCGGACGAGGACGTATAGCGCACCTATAGGCGCACCGCAGACTGCGAGGCACATTGAGTCGGAGAGTCCGCCGTGCGCTTCAGCACGATCCTGACGCGCAATCCCGCCGACATGGCGACGGCTGGACGGCCGAGCGGCGGCACCGGCAGGCTCTGCTGATCCCAGGATGGAAGCCGTGGACGCGATCGACCGGACCGCGAACGACCGAGGGTAAGCAGCGCGTGGCAGGCAACGCCTTCAAGGGCGGCGTCAGGGCGACGCTACGCTCCTTGCGCCGAGCCCTGCGGCAGCAGAAGAAGGCGCTCGTATCGAGAACTACGGTTTTGCACCCTGCGCCCCGCGCACGAGCCGCCTTTTCCGCAACGGCAGCGTCCTTGGGGCCACGAAAGCCATCCAGCGCGCGTTGCGTAATAGGAGCACCCCTCGGTCAGCGACGGGGAAGCGCCTGTTGCCCGACTGCGGACGTGTCCACGATCGAAGGATCGTTGCGGGAAATCCATCAGGGAGCACGATCCGGAGATCCCTGCCGGCGGAACGTCAGCCCGCCTGAATGGTCTCGCCGTGCCGCGTGCAGGCGACCTCGGCGAGTTCGACGAACAGGCCCGTGATCGATTCCGCTGTCTTAATGGTGTTCGGATCCTTTGGTCCTTAAGGTGATTTCAGCAGGAGCGAGAGCCGCGTTGTGCTCACGATTCTGGCCCGTCGTCGGGCTCGTCATTATCGCCGTTCGCATCCTGCTCTCGATCTCATCGATCGCAGCCTCCACCATCAACTTCAGATCCAGAGATAGAGACAAATTCTCGTTCAAGAAGCCCGCGAACGCCTCGACGCCCGCGTAGTGGCAGGCGCGCGGCCCCGATCCCTTCCGTAATGCGCGTGCGCGTGTGCTTGCCGCTCGACGAGCGCATGGTTCGCCGCCTGCGCGCGCGTCAACGTCGTATCGGCCGTTGGGAGGTTGCAGGTCCATGCGCGTTAAGGCAAGCGCTGGCGGGAGCAGAAGAAGGGCCTCGCATCCTTATAGGCCGCCGTCCGTCCGCACCGCTCCCGCCGCGCGCTCTACGTCGATCCTGGGGCGATGCAGCTTGCGCCGGAGCAACAAGAGGAGGTTACCGGACCGGCCGCGCCTGTGGTGAGCCAGCCTGAAGGCCGCGCTACTTCGTTGCCATTGACGCTTCATCGTCGTGTCCGCGATAACGGCGCTCTCCGCCGTCCAGAAGTAATCCCCCTCAGTCACGCCGGCCTTCGTCGGATCAACGCATGCGTGGCGGCCAGCAACCCTGCTCGCGCCTGATTTCCGCACGCAGCAATGCTGCTGGCGCGTGCGGTCACACGATTGGCGCGCGCGGGCCGACGTGCTCTCCTCGGATTCTCTACAGTCGAGCCATCAAGGAATTCAATTCAACGCGAAAGGAGCATGACCATGATCGCTCGAATCCTCCAGTTTGTTTCATTGTTCGCGCAGGCACGTCAGGCCGCAATACTCGCAAGCCGCGGCCGGCCAGATGACGTGAAACGCTTCCTGCTCGCTGCGTAACGCCGCCTGTCGTTCGCATCGAGACCCCGCTTTAGCGGGGCTTCTTCATTCCGCGTTCGACGCGTTGACGCGAAAGGCGTCGGATAAGGCGCGATTCGGCAACACCCCTCTGTAAAACGCATCGGAATGCGATGGACGACTCGTCGCTTGGACAGTGACCCTGGGGGAATCGCGAGGATGCGCGTGACAGCGCGCGCCTTTGAGCGTCGCGCTAATGCTGATAGCCGATAAGGCGCCCATTGGTGAAATACAGACACATGCGCGGTTTGCTGTAGCCCCACTGCTGCCACGTTCCGCTAGCGCTAACGGCGCCGTCGATCGTCTCGGGCTGTCCCAGAGCAGCTATGGCTGCGCACGGGCCCATACCGAGTCTCGGCATTCGATCAATCACCGCCTGTTCGTCATCATAGGTAAGGCCATAAGATCGAGCGAGGTCAGCGATTTCTTTCGCTCTGCCTGCCGACAACGGTTCCTTCGCTCTCACGTTGTTGCCATGTTCAGCGCATACGCCCCGCCATTCCATTTCGGCAACCGGTTTTCCCGCGACTGCGCACCCGGCGAGCGTCAGCGCAAGAAGAAAGGTCGTTCGGCGCTTCATGGATTAAACCGCTGTGGCACTTTCCGCCGTCCAGGAGTAATACGTCGAGCGGCCGCGCTTCGACTTCATGCGCGGGGCCGTCATCGGCGACCGCCTCTTATCCATCGGTCTGGTGCCTGGAACCGGGCGACCGTATCGATGCGATCCACAAGATCGGAAATCGGCAGGGACTTGGCAATCGCATAGAGTCTTTTGCACTCAGCGTCCCGCTCGTGTCGGAGCGTCACGGTCAAAGCGCGGCACAGATCGCGAAGCTGTTCGACGAACTCGCGTGGAAGGCACGAGACGCGGTCCTGTTCAACGCTGACCGCGTGCACCGCATAGCTACCCGTAACGCGATCATGCAACAAATACACAACAGGCACATTGATCTCCCAATCGTTGACCGAATGTGCGACGTGCCTGTTGCGCAGGGTTGGGACGATGTCGTGAGTAGCGAGACTTGTCGGACCGAGGCACTCTATCCACGCGCGCGTGAGGAGAAACGATGTTCTGACGCCTCCTTCGAAGCACCGCGTATAACGCACCATTGCAGCATTGTGGAGGGCTTCGATCTCGTCGCTGCTCTGTTCCCGGCGCTCGGCTGACATTTTGCGCAGGATCAGAGCGCACAGCATAGCGACCGCCTGGAGCGGCCATGAGCGGATCCAAATATGCTCGGGTCAGCCCGCGTGCGCTGACATACGCCTCCCGGCGCGCGGTTTTGGAAGGTAGCTGGACCACCCTTCCGATGACGCGTTCGTATGCGGGCGCAGCAGACTGCGCGTGTTGATTCCGATCAATCTGTGAATCGTGCAGGAAAGAAAAACCCCGGCAGGCATCTTTTATAACGGAGAGCTGACCAGGGTGGAATATAGTGCCCACCAGATATCTATCCCCGTATGCCTGGTGTGTTGCTCGTTCTGGATGTGATTATCGGCCGCGCCGTTGCGGATCGGATGATAGAGCTCAAGAGAACGAGCTCGGCATCGCACCGAACTTGTTAGGAAGGGGCATTCATCCCGCCACTACAACAACGGCGCTCGCGAACGCTATCAAAACGATCGCTGCGCCGGCAGCGAGACGCTTACGACCAGTGATCCTTCAGGCAGGGTTACGGGATGTTCACTGCCTGGGCTCGTGTGCCGTGAGCAACGCGATCAAGCCCTCGCATTCCTCGATGCGGAATTCCAACACGGCCGCTGTTTCGAGATCGCCTGCTTCCTCAGCATGCTTCAGGTGTTGCAGCAGGCGTTCGCGAGTATCGAGCAGTTCTTGCAGCGTCGTGTGCGGCTCGCCAGAGCGCCTCCGGCGTTATCGGGCAAGGAGGACCAGGCGGGCGGCTTCCAGAAGCGAGGCGAGCGTCGAACACCTGATCGCGTCGGCCAGCGGCGGAACCAATGATGACAGCAACTGCGTCGTCTGTTGTAAATCCCTGAACGCCGCGTTCGGCAGCAGGGGCGTCAAGGAGAAGTTTCGTGCCGTGCTGAATCACCGCGGTCCGTTGGTCTGCCCGAGCAAGGCGACGAGCAGATTGGAACCAGTCGAGTCATCGATCGAAGACCCGCAGATTAGCCTTGTTATCGCGGATCTTCATCGCCGAGGATCTACGAAGCCGCGCAAGGAGAAGAGTCTCCGCAACACCATAGCCGCGGCGTTTCACCAAACTCTCGCCGAAGAAGAGCTTTCCTCTCTCCTGGAGCGCCTCCAGGCCCAGGCGATAGTTTCGATTTCAGACGGTAAGGTCACCTACAACCTGCCCGCGAAAGCCGGGTAACCCTTCTACGCGACCGTAAGGATTATCCGCGGTCGTTTCGCGCTGTTCGGCCCATCGCGCGCGCCGCGCGCGCTGCGGCGATCCTGGTGCAATTGGCCGGGTTTTTCTGGTTAACCCTGCACGCGCGGCATACGCGGAACATTCTCCATCGCCGATCGTTTAACCCAGCAGATCGACAATGGAGAGCGACATGAAAAGAAGCGAGTTCAACACCATCAAGCGTTCTATCGTTATGGTGAGCGCCGCGCTCGCGCTCGGCTGGACGGCCGCGGCACAGGCGCATTGCGACACCCTGGACGGGCCCGTGGTTTCCGCTGCGCGCAAGGCGCTCGATAGCGGGAACCCGAATCTCGTCCTGGTGTGGGTACAGAACGGCGATGAGCATGAAATCCGCGAAGCGTTCGAGAAGGCGAGGACAGTCCGCAAGGCCGGCGGCGACGCGAAGGCATTGGCGGACCGATACTTCTTCGAGACGCTGGTGCGCGTACACCGGGCAGGAGAAGGAGCGCCATATACGGGTCTAAAGCCGGCGGGTAAACCGGAACCTGCAATCGCAGCAGCGGACAAGGCGATCGAGACCGGCAAACTGGAGCCGCTCGCGAAGCTCGTCTCGGACCGCATGCGTAAAGGTCTCGATACGCAGTTTCACGAGATCATGGCGAAGAAGAACTACAACGCCAACGATGTCGCGGCAGGCCGGGCATACGTCCACGCCTACGTGGAATATGTTCATTACGCCGAGCGCCTGTACGACGCGAGCGGGATCGTGGCTCCCGCAGGTCCACAGACCAAACCGGCTGCACACGCGCACTGAGGAGAACGGCCGCGCCCGCTTTTGGAGGGCTGATCGCGCCGGATGCTGGCAGCGGTGCCGGCAGCGGCGGCTGCGACAAGATCCGCCCTGATGCAAGTCATTGTGCAGTAGCTACAGCGCGATAAAGTTGCACATGGCAGGAACTTTCGGCCACCCGGATCGTTTGAGGAGTGACAGTTCGAGCAGCCGAGCGATGGCGAGTGGGTGCGGCTTGCGCAATTGGGCGACCGAGAGGCATTCGCGCGCCTTGTGCGGCGGCATCAGGCCGGCGTGTACCGCTTTCTCTTTCGTATGCTGGAGTCGCACGAGGAAGCGCTGGAGCTGACACAGGAGACATTCATCAAGGCCTGGCAGGCATTGGCGGAGTGGCGGCCGCAGGCTCAATTCAGGACGTGGATCTACCGCATCGCCTCGAATACTGCCCTGGATACGCTGAGGAGACGCAAGATCGTGGAGATCGTTCCGCTCGAAGAGGATTACGATGCCCCGGCGCAAAGTGCCGGGCCGGAGTTGCAGCTTCAGTCGCGGCAGCGCCTTGGCGCGCTGGAATCCGCCCTCGCCGCGCTGCCGGCCGAGCACCGCGAAGTGATACTCCTGCGTGAGATCGAAGGGCTCTCCTACGCCGAGATCGGTGCGGCGCTGAATCTCCAGGAAGGGACGGTGAAATCGCGGCTCGCGCGGGCGCGCGAGGCGCTTGCGTCTGCCGTGCGTCGGACCGAAGCATGAAAAGGTTCACGTCTGACAAATGCCCCCGCGTCGAAACGCTCTCGTTATTGATCGACGACGAGCTGCCTGGTAGCGCGCGCGACGAGATCGAAACGCATGCCGCGTCGTGTCGCCTATGCGGCGCGACACTACGGGACTTCAGAGAGTTGCACCGGGTCCTGGCGCAGCTCCCGGCCACTGGTCCGGACGTAGACATCGCCGCAATGATTGCCGATCGCCTCGGACCTCGCCCGCACTTCCGTACGACACGGCGGCGCATGCGGTGGCAGTGGCAGCTTGCGCCTGCGGGTCTCGCCGGGGCCGGCGTGCTGGCGATGGGGGTTTATCTCGGTATGCTGCTCGTCGGAGGCGCAGCGTTAACCGCGGGTCGGCCGCCCGCGGTAGCCGTGTTCAGCGCCGTGCCGCCGGGCGGCCTCTGTTTGGCGCCCGCGTGCTATGCGGGCAGGAGGTGAAATGAGCCGTTCGAGTCTGAAGTTCGCTCTGGCGCTTTCGCTACTGCTGAACGCTGGGGTGCTCGGCGCCGTAGCTTATCAGGCCGTGAAGTACGGCGGCCTGCCTCCCTTGATCGACACCACGCGCGAGGTCCATGCCGCCGACTTCCTCCGGCTTTCGCCGGAACAGCGCGAGCGCTGGTGTACCCTCGAAGCAGATTTCATGGTTGCCTTCAAAGCGGATGCCCGCGCGATCGCCGAGCACCGCGAACGGCTTATCCGCGAGATTTTCTCCGAGACGCCCGCGGTCGAAACCATCGAAGCGGAGCGCCAGACGATCACCGGGCTCCAGACGGAGCAACAGCGGCGCGTCATCGCACAGCTTCTGAGAGAGCGCGAAATACTCGACCGCAGGCAGCGCCACGCGCTCGCGGATTTCCTTCTTCGGCAGGCGGCCGATTTCAGTCCGGTCGAGCGGGTACACGGGCAGTGAGCATGCCCCTTGCCTGACGGAACATTCGCGCGTGCGGCTCGTTGACGGTCGGAACAAACTTTTGGAGCATGCACATGGCGAACGGCTGGACACCCGAACGGCGACGCCGACAGTCGCGAATGATCCGGCGATGACAGCCGTGGACACGCTCGACCGGGCCACGAACGATCGAGGGTAAGCAGCGCGTGGCAGGCAACGCCTTCAAGGGCGGCGTCAGGGCGACGCTACGCTCCTTGCGCCGAGCCCTGCGGGAGCAGAAGAAGGCGCTCGCATCCTTATAGGGCACTGTCGTCTGCATCACTCCCACCGGGCGCACGGGTTCGCGCGCATGTGGCTCGCTCCCGCGTCGCTCGTCGGCCGCGGACGGTACCGACAATCGTCTGCTGAACGCAGCCCTCAGCAGCAGGCGCCCAAGCTCGGATTGGCAGCCGGGATCGCCGTCCTGCGTCACCGTCAGTTGGTCCGGCGGAAGCGGCACGTGCTCCGAACGGCAATTTCGAGCCGCCGAGCTACCGACGAAAGACGATCATCTACAAGCTCGGGCGGCACATCGACGTTTGGATCCACGCGATCGATGAGCGGAGCGGCGCTGGGAGACAAGGAGAGAGTCGCAGCAGCCTCGAATCTCCACCGATCCGAGGGCAGAGGACGCGTCTGCCTCGCGAGAAAGCGGACCATCCTCTGACCGCAGGCATCGCAAACGAATGCTTCGCGCAGGCCGGTGGGTAGTGTTTCCGAACCAGCCATGCGCAGCCGCTCGTGCGGTTGCACGCGCGTCGGCTCACCTTCGAGCGCGAAGCATGGCAAGCAGCGTCCATCGTGCTGTTTTACTCTTGGCCGACCTCCTTCCATTGCGCGCTCCTCTTGCTCCGTAGATGGCTGTAACGGCTGCTGCGCTACAAATCTTTTTCTTCAGGAGCCCAAAGCAGGAAAAAGGGCTCGATCCGATGGAGCCCGAAGGGTGCAAAAGGAGATCGCCCAAGGAAAGTGGCGCTGCGGCACTATGTCCGGGAGGACACGCTGTTCAGACGCCCGGGTTTTTGAAAAAACTGATACTGGTCAAAAAGGCCCGGCCACGTGCCGGGCGACCAAGGCACGCCTCAGGGGACGAGGGCGCGAGAGATTCCGGGCCGGGCACTCGGCTTTTCGTCGCTGCCGATTCTAGCGAATGCCCCGCCCGCTTCCCGGGATTTCGCTTCCCGCTGGCCCTCGCCAAGCCATGACCTTAATCGCGCAGCGTGACCGGCCGCTCTGCTCATGTTCGATTCCTCACGGTCTCGGGCCACTCCGGCCATCTGTCCGCGTATCGCAACGGAGCAGGCACCGTCACGACATACACACGCCGATGATGGTCGATAGAGGGCGAGCAAGCCTTGAATGAACTCGCCGCGATTCAGCGGGAAGTAAACCGGCCCGATCATCGGATCGAGCTGAATGATGCGAGACCGATGCGACACGCCCAGAATGCGCACTGAGCGGCTAGTAGCTCGCCCATTGACCTGCTCGAATGTCTTCAAGGCGAGCGCAGTGCTCTTCCGGGAATCGTTTCGCGTGGCCGTTCAGGTTGTCGTCGGCGTAGTAGCAGGCGCGGAGCGCGCCCCAGCGATAGAACGAAATCCCCCCGTCACGACGGCGCACGGGGTAACTGATCGTGCGGCGTGCTGAAGACGACAAAGACGGACTCCCCGTTCCGCAGGTGCTGGATGCCGGCACACGCGAGCTTGAGGATACTGCAAGGAGTTGCAGTATACCGGCCTGATCCGCTTGGGATCCCCCCACGCGTGTAGGAGGACACGGCTGCCGGAATACACATTGGATTCCGAGACCAACATGCCTCGCGGCTGGTTAAGACTCATCGCACGGCCTGCGCAACAGCATCAGCAAGCCGCGCCCATCTGTGACCACGCTTCGCTGTCCCCGATAACGGCATCAGCATCTTCCGCAGTACTGTGAACAAGGCGAGCAGTTACACCCAACGGCGGACCGCGCTGCGGTATGCCTGGAAGTCGGCACCGAACGACCGCTCAAGTGCTCTTTCCTCCGGCACGATCTGAAACCGCGTCAGATAGAAAATAAACGCGGCGAGAACGAGCAGCGTCGCCGCATTTGCAAGAAACGCAGCCCATCCCAACACGACGAGCAAGAACCCGAGGTACATCGGGTTGCGAGTAAATCGGTAAACGCCGCCCGTTACGAGCGTCGATGTGCTACTCGGATCCATGGGTTGACAGTTGTGTGTGCGCGGCGGAATTCCACCGCCCCGACTGCGGCGAGCGTACCTCCGAGTAGTGCTAAAGCGGCTGCAACAATGCCTGCCGCGAAGATGTCTACGCGCGCGGCCGGAAACCAACGCGCGACCACCAACATCAGCACGGCGGCCGCTGCGACAACGAGAAGGGGAGGAATGCGGAGTTCCAGCGAGCCCATTGAAGCCTGACCGGGGTTCGGCAAACGTGCTGTAGAGCGATCTTGCGGTGCTATGTATCACGCCCGCTCGGATCGCGATGATGGATGCCCTGCTGACGCCATACGTCCGCGCCACGGCACTTACCCTCTCGCCTTCCGAGAGCCGCCCGCGGATCGTTTTGCGGTCGCCCTCGGTGGTCTTCGACGGCCTTCCGAGTTTCACTCCCTCGGCCCGCGCCCTCGCGAGTCCCGCCTGCGTGCGCTCGATGATGAGATCGCGCTCCATCTCCGCGAACGCGGCGAGCATGGCGAGAAGCATCTTACCCGCCGAGTTGGTGAGGTCGGTGGCACCAAGTTGCGTCACGAACACGCGCACGCCGAGCGTCTTGAGCTGCTTCACGGTGCTCTGAATGTCCAGCGCGTCGCGCCCGAGCCGGTCGATCTTCGTCACGACGAGCGACTCGCCCTTGCGAATCTTACCGAGCATCTCGCGGAACTGCGGGCGCTGCGAGGCGAGCACGGCTCCGCTCACGCCTTCATCCGCGAACCAGTAATCGATGCTGTAACCAGCGCGCTCGATCTCCAGCCGCTGATTCTCGGCGGTCGGGTCGTTGGTGCTCACGCGGCCGTATGCGAAGGTTGCCATGCTGTGTCCCCGGTTGGTGTTGGAAAACGGTCTTCAGCATGTGACACCCGTCACGAACTGCACAGGCTATTTTTCCGACACGCGTGCAGGTAGATCGCGCCGTGCAATCAATGCTACGCATTGGGCATTTTTGCGATCGTCGCCGCTGTTATCGCCTAACGGCAGTCGCCTTTCGCCGAGCGGGTGCATGGGCACTGGCGCGGTTTTTCATCTTCCCACCTAACGCGTGTTCCTCGGCTTCGATGTCTTCTTTCGCCGTCGCCAAGTCGGTTTTCAACCGGATCACGAACACTTCGTAAAGTGCGGCTATGACAGCATGCGTCTCGGCGTCGTTGAGGGAGACTTGCGTGTTCTGTTCATAGATACGTTCGCGCAGCCAGCGTTGGAACACATAAGATGCGCGCTCTGTCGCCCTCTGAAGTTCAGTCATGGCGTTTCGTCCTAATGTGTCCCGTTTGCGACATTGTCGTTAATGGGAGGGTTGCGAGTATGAATACAGGCGTGTGCTAAGACCAGCGGCAGGCCGACAAAAACCTAAGTCTTTAAGGGAACTGTTTTGCGGACGTGCAAACCTTCAATTCTTCGCCCAGGCGTTGCGCCAGGGAGGCGCGGGCACGCATCACCTTCAGCATGGGACTAACATCGGCCGCTTTGGCAAGCTGCGTCTATTCGGCGGCAACGTCGGTCATGACCTTGCGGCGCAGGCAAACATCGGCGATGCGCGGCCGTCTTTCAGCAGGCATTGCCGTTTCTCCCTTTGCTGGGCCCCCTGCGGAAATTCATTTTTTTTAAGACGCTGGAAAGATGGACGGCCGCTGCCTGTCGGTTCCTTTTCCCCAGGGCGACCGGGTGCATCCCCATGGTTTCTTTCACATTGATTTTGAACAGAGTGAAGTCTCCGGCGAAGAGGAATTTATGCCGCGGCACGGATTCCGTCTACCAGGTTTTCTTGACATTCAGCTTACGTGTACTTTCGCGAAGCTAGGTACCCTAAAACAGAACGGTCACTCAACGCGCCTTCCGCTTAAGCAGATTCGCAACCTGGGCCGGGCGCCAGACATCATGCCCGCGCCGCGTTTGAATACCAAGGCGCATAAGCGCGTCCGCGATCTTCTGTAAAGAATCGTTCCCGCTGCGCACGATGTCGCGAACATGCGGCATGACGCTCGCAGCGTAATCGTCGGCCTGGCGCGTGAGCGTCCTGCGGCCGTGTGTGGCTGCCGCCGCTGGGTCAGGGTTCCCCAGTTTCACTCCGCGCCGCTTAGCTTGCTTCAACCCCGCCTTGGTGCGCTCAGAAATCAGATCGCGCTCCATTTCGGCGAAGGCAGCCATCGTCTGAATAGCCGGCTTGGTCGCGTGCGGATTATCTACGCATACGACGTTCACGCCCGATTCGACAAGGGCGCCCATCACCGCCCAGTTTCTATACAAGCGATCGAGCCGCGCCACGACCAGCGTTGCCTTTTCCTTTTTGCATAGCGCGAGCGCCGCCGTAAGCTGCGGGCGCCGCACCATGTGGCCGGATTCGGTTTCCACGAATTCGCCGACCATCTGCCACTGACCGCCGTTCAGAAATTGTTGGATGGCTTCGCGCTGCGCGTCCAGCCCCACGACGCTGCGCCCCGGGCGCAGCGTCGATACCCGCAGGTAGGAAACGAATTTACCGTTGTGCGGCTTGCCTGCCCGATCCATCGGATACTCCGTAATGTGGCTTGGAGCCAACACTTTGCCGCTAAGCTGGTTAGCGACCTTCGACAAGACCGGGACCCTTGTGAAGGTCCCCTCCCGTAGCTGGGCGACGCCAGATGGCCGCCTTCTTAACGGCCGTCAACGCAGCTGGTGGCGTTCGGGGGGCGTATACGTTTGATCCCGAGGGCGCGCGCCGGCACTGCGCAACCTTTGATGTTTCATGCGCAACACGGCATCACGTGACACATTATTCTCACTGTCAAAAGGGGTTTTTGCAAGGGTAAAGGGCAGGATGAAAAAGCCCGCGCATGAGCGCGGGCACGGCTCGCGCGGATCACGCGCGCACGGCATGCGAACAGCTTGCGGACCTGGTTCGGGGCGCAACTGCCCGAAGACGGCCGGACCGGCCGTCAGTCGTGTGGGCCGAAGAACTCGGCGAAGACGGCATCGGCCGAAGGGCTTTTAAAAAGGCTTACCCTGGGCGCCGGCCGCACTTGGCGCGGTTTAACGGCTAAGGCGGCCTTTGGTGGCCTTCGCGGGCGGGCGCCGGGGCTTATTCATCAGGGCGCGAACTTCCGGGCGAATCGCCGGGCAGTCGCGCCTTTTTATACTGCCGAATTCGATGCGTTTCAGGCCTGCCATGTGGCAAAAGAGCGTAAAGGCGGCCCAGTGCGGCGCCGCTGCGCCGCGTTCCCAGTCTTGCCAGGTGCGGAACGCTACGCCGACGGAATGCGCAGCTGCCGTTTGACTTAGACCTGTTGCTTTGCGCGCATTGATCACTTGATCCGGGCGGATTGCTGGCTTCTCCGTACTATCCATTTCGCAATTACCCCTCTTTCACGTTATGCGGGCCGCTGGGGCGTTCCGAGCGGGGCCGGGTTAGCTGCCTTAATGCCCCGTGCCACAGACTGCCTGCCGCTATTATTGCTAGGAATACTCGCGCTTAGTTTTCGTTGCCCACGTCCGTTTACTCCGTTTGATCCGCAGATTGCGGCCAGAGCACTGGCCCATGCTCGAGTCCATACCCTACAGAACGCCTCGGAATATTCGCCTTCAGCGTGACGCCAAAAGGGGTAAGCGCGTTGCAGAGGTGAAGTCTCAAAGTAGCTGGGAAATCCGAGGTGGGATGCATCCTTCGGTTTGAATGTTTTGGCGCGTCGAATCGAGCAATCAAACGGAGCATCCAGATGGCAAGAGGTACCTGAGGTCGCAGACCACGCGCAACAAACTGAAGCAGATGTTTGAAGGCCGCGATGGCGCTGATCGCACTGGTGCTGGCCTGCCTAGGGAATTTCGGACCACTGGCTACTTTAGAACGGCTCCCCGGTGAACCGCTTGGATTCTTCGGACCGTTTTGAGAGTTAGTTTCGACGTTCAAAACGCCCGAATGGCGGGCGTATATCCTCTGGCGGCACGTCATTGAGAGCCATGTGAGGCCGAGTCTCATTGTAGTCCCGACGTCATGCTTCGATGATTGCTTTCGCATCCTCCATCGGCCCTGCTCGGCATCGAGATAGAAATCGACATGCGCGCTGAATGGACTGCCGTCTGGCTTAGTGTTGATGATCCGCCCCGTGACCGTCAGCCTTCTTCCAGTGACCAGAAAACCCCCTGCCGCTGCGCCACGATCGCCGTAGAGCACCCGCCGGGAGGCGCAGCGCCAAACGACCGCGGATGATCCGTGAGGTCGCGGTAGGCGCCGCCTCTCGCGATCAGGCGACGAAAGCCGAAGCCGCGCCGAGCGCTACCGCAACGACCAGCAGTAGCACCGGCGATATTCCAGCGCGCTCTCCGGCAAACACTGCTGCCGATCCGATCAGCAGTAAGGGATGGATCTCGGCGATCGGCCACGCCAATGCCGTCAGTGTCACTGCAAGGAGCCCTACGGCTCCGGCACCGGCGAAGCTGGCGAACGCCCGGAAGCGCGCGAACTTGTTCAATCGCTGCAACAACGCCGGCAGAGCCCGCGGCGAGAGCGACGGGAACGGCGAAGACGGCGAACGTCCCGGCAAGCGCTCCTGGCACTCCCGCGACGTAATAGCCCACGAATGCGGCAAGGATCAGAATCGGGCCGGGGGTCGCATATGCGAAGCCGACGCCGATAGCGAATTGGCGTGGGGTGAGCCATCCCGTTTCGGCAACCGTAAACCGCTCCACCAGCGGCAATGCCGCACCGCCACCGCCGAACGCTAAAGCGCCTACTGTCAGGAAACGCAGCACCAGTTCGGCGATGTCAGGCACGCGCAGACTCCTTTGCCATGAGCACGCCGACCAGTCCGGCCGCGGCGATAACGAGCGCGGCATTGAAGAAGAAGCCGAGAACGGCGCACGCCACCAGTATGATGAGCCGCGCCGTATCCTTCGCTTCGCTGTGTGCCAGGCGCCACATCGAAGCCGCGAGCAGTCCGATCACGCCGACTTGCAGCCCTGTTAGGCTCCTATTGAGGACCGGATGCTCAGGCAATGCGAGCGAGAACGCTGCCGCGAGAGTCATGAGAATCATCGGGGGTGCGATGAACGCGATCGCAGCTATCACTGCGCCGCGCCAGCTGCGGAGACGCTGTCCGAGATACGCTACGAGTTGGATGCCCGTTGAACCCGGCAGTGCGCGGGTGAATGCGAGCCCTTCGCTGATATCGGACGCTTGCAGCCATCCGTAGCGATCGACGAGCCGATGTTGCAAAAGGGCCAACGTGGATCCGAGTCCGCCGAAGGCGACGGCGCCGAGCTTCAGCAGTTCCCACGCCAACAGAACAAGTGTTGGGCTTCCCGCAGGCGCCGCGGAACTCGCCATGATTCCTCCCTCCCGAATCGCTGGCTTGCTTTCATGGTGATGTATTCGCCGTCGGGTTTGCTGGTCCAGCGAACTCGACGTTCTCGCTAAATGGTATGCCCCTCTCGCGCACGCGGCCAGACCTTACGAACTGTCCGGCGCGCATACAGTGCCGAGCAAACCCTACTTGCCGCGGCCGAAGAGCGGCGCGGAAAGAGCCCCACCCCTACTCCGAAAATCCGCGCCGATCGCACCGGATCGCCGTAGCGCGCGGGGGCGACGGTAAATCGGGGACAGGATCGATGCGTCGAACACGCTGCACACTGGCGAACGTGCGGCCTGTCACAGGTCTGTAACGGAGGTTGTTACTCTGCGGCTGCTGGCCAGCAGCAGCGGCGGATATCGGGGCAGCTATCGCACGGGCAGGTGGAGGGATGATGGCGATTGAATTCGGGGTCCGCACCTGCTTCCGATTGCACGAGAACGCAGTCCGCCGGCGCGGCGAATGCTGACGTGAGAGAGATAGTTCTACGGTAGGCTACCGATCTCTTTAAGTCGGAGGCGGCGATTGATGGACCGCCCACTCCAATATCGGAAACCACTGATGAGCGACGATACTGACGGCCTCAAGGCAGCGATAGAGCGCGAGCACGGCGGGACCGCCACGGTCATCGGCACTGAATTGGTAACCGCGATGTGGCAGGGGCTGATCGCATGGCAGGGCGTCGTGCAGGTATACGCGCTAACTAACCGGAGAGGCGCAGTTCAAGACGGTGTATGCGTGGTTAGATCATCCGGACGGAAGCGGGCACCCGCGACGGGTGCATACGGCTCTGAAAGCCGGCTCGATCAACACGGCGTCGGATGCGGTGACGCCGGCCAAGGAATCGTCGCCAAAAACGCCGCCGATTCCGCGCGGCCTACTGCGTTGCCTACCTGCTCCTTTATATGAATCCCTCGCAGAAGCAATCGTGGACCTAAGGGCGCCGCTCGGCTCGGCTTCGTGCTCTACGGTAAGCCAGCAGGAAAGGTCAGCTACAACTTGAGTGGCAAACTGAACGACCCGGCATTTGGATCGGTGAGATTTCAGGCGGACGGCGAGCTTACGCTTCCGAAGCCTTAGGGCTCCCGCTTACGAACTGGTCCGTGCTCGGCTGGCATGCCGCCTGACGTGCAAGGTGCTCTTGAGCGCGAGAATGTTATGTGCGCTCCGATGGATGTGGAGCGCGCTGCGTGCGTCCCGTATTGTGTCCTAAATGGTATTCGACCCTACGGACACTGCCAGATTGGATTGAAACTGGTGTCGAAGGGCTGCCATCGACCCCAAAGCAGCCGGTCAGCGTCTTGGAAAGCGGACGTTGAACGCTCGCGTTGAGCGGCGCGCCACGCCGCCCGTATTGCCAAGCACCGCCACTTCTGGCGCATCCGTTCGGACGCGGGATTGGGAGGCCACTCCCGAGGCAAGGTGCATTGGTGTGATCAGTCCTTCACGATTGCACCAGCAGCGTTATCTACGACAATGGGGGTATCGAAGAACTGGCTTTTCGGCTCCGAGCCGTAGATCTCTTTGACCCTTTGCCGGAACTCCGGTCCGTGCCACTTTTCTGCGTGAGCCTTTTCTTTTCAGGGCGTCATCCCACGGCTGCCATTGCCGGATGAGTCGTAACGCTTTTGTCGGCAGCCCGTCGAGCCTCGCCCCCGAGCGTATTCGAATGCTGATCGGCCGTTCCGCCGGTATTCTTGACTTCAGCTCGCTGAACCTCGGAGGCTCTATTTTTCTATTTCTTATCTAAAAGTAGATGCGCTTGTGTTACTGCGCTACGCGATCTTGGCTGGTCATCCTTCGTTCTCCCGGTCTTGCCTACCCTTGGTACGTCGCCTTATGTTCGCCGCTTCCCACGCGCGGTCGGCTCGCGCGATCAGCGAATCGGCCTTCGCGAGTAGCAAAATCGCGTCGCGGTCGCCCTGATGCACCGAAAGATACGTGCGGCACTCGGCCGCAAACTGCACGAACGCCGGATACAGGTGTTTGTTGTCGTCGTGTTCGATCAGTGTCATTTTTTCACCCAGCTTGACGGATCAATCTTCGCAATGGTCATCGGGTGCCCTGCATCGCGGCAAACGCCGCGTCGATGTGCAGGCAGACCGACTTCACCGTTTCCTCAAGGTGCTGATCCAGCCCTGCGCGATAGCTCCATGTGAACCGGCGCGCCTGCCGTTACGCGCTTCACCTTCGGCGCCGCAGGCGCGATCTCGAAAGCCGCGACCGGTGCCTCGTCAATTTCGCGCCAGCTCGACATGTTCAGGCCGCGGCGTCCGCCGCCGCCAGTGGTCCCGGCAAATGCGCCCGGTCTTCGGGCGCCGTAAGCTCGCGCTTTCGCATTACCGCACCAGCATACTGATAGGCCCGTGCGCGCATTATGGGCGGCCGCCTCGAAACCCGCGATGTTGACCGAATCGCTAAGCAGGCCGCTCAACGCCGCCATTGCGAACATGTCGCGCATGTCGTTCGTGTGCATCAGAGCCTCGCGTTAAAGGTCGATTCCGTAGGCAGAAGCCCGGGCCGACGCCATCGGCCGGTAGTGTTGACCAGCCATATGATGACGCCGACCATGACCACACCAACAATGATGTCAGCAAGTCCATTCACGGTTCCTTATAGGGGCACAGCTATTCGGGTGGGCAGCCGGCAGTCGGTCGCATAGACATCGTATTCCATGCCATAGCGTTCGACCTTCACGGAAGCGCAGTTGCGAAATACCGGCACGGTGCAGCCGGCCAGCGTCGCCATCAACAGCAATGCGATCAGCTTCACAGCATGCCCATCGCGGGCCCGCGCCAGTGAAGCCGCAGATACGCAGGTCCACACGGAACGCGCCCGCGTCGGCAAGCGTGTCGCCGAGTGTGCACGCCGATCGCGCCCAGCGTGCTGTTCCCCAGCACGCGGAAATCGCGAAGCATGTTGCACACGGCCCCGAGCGGTAGAAATGTCGCGCCCGCCCGGCATCGCTTGCAGGGTCGCGTAATTTTCCCCCACCTTCGATGATGGCGGCGCAGGGAGGTTCTCCAGGTCCGGTGATAGATACCGGCCGCGCGGCACTCGCACGAAACACCCGCTTAGCGCGAACGCCTGATCAAGGCAAGGCTTCAGGTCAACCGTGTTCGCGCCCAGCACGATCCCGCCATGCAGCGTGGGCGAAATGATATCCAGCACACTGACCGTTTCCAACAGCTTGGAAACGATGCGGTGGCCGCCGCTGCTGCCGGGTTCAAGGCCGCTGCCGTCCGGTTTCCAGCGGCTTGACAGGCCCGCGCCCGGTGCGGCAATTCCGGGCTGGGCGCGGCGTGCAACGTCCATGAGGGGACAGTTCATAAAGGTTCCTATTGCCAGTTTGTCACCAAATGAATTTGCTTCCCGGATCGTCAGGCAGCACCAGATTGTTGCAGCGCGCGCCACCGGCATTCAGCGTGAACACGACGGCGCGATTGCACGCTTCGTTCTGCGGCGTCCAGTAAGCCTTGCCGTAGAACGTCGAGTCGCGCACAACAAAGCCGGGGCCCGCCGAATCGACCGCCTGCGCGCCGTGCATGTAGCCGCCTTCCTTGTAATTCGGCGCATGGTTTTCAAAGCCTTCGACCACCACGTTCGGGTTCCGGTCCTGCACCTTCAGTGCGATGATCGACGTGTTGCCCTGGAACACGTAACCCTTCTGATTGAGCACCATGCCGCTGATCGTGACGCCCTGGCCTTCGTACCAGCCGGCGCCGACGTTGGTATTGATGTTGATCAACGGCTGCGCGATGTTCGCGCCGTAGTTGGAGGGCACCAGCGCGTTTGCATCGCACTCCACGCGATAATTCTTCAGCGTGACACTGCTGCTATTCATGGCGAGCATGACGTTGCGCCCGCCGCAGTCTTCGAACGTCACGCCGTTTGACTTGAAGGCTTCGAAGCCGGGCGTGATGTAGTTGAAGTCCGCGAGGATGCGCCGCCCGCCGCCGCCCGCCGTGTCATTCCAGCCCGCCGCCCATTGCATATACTGGCGCAGCGGGTCGGTGTAACGCATCGTAATGTCGATGCCCCACACCCGATCGGAGAAGGCACACCCGACGTGCGCAGTTGCCAGGTCGATGGTAATCAAGTCCTGGAACAGCGCATCATGACTGCCGTTATTGGCACGCAGTCCGACCGTCGGCCCGCTGCCCCCCTGATAGTTGAAGTTGTCAACGGCGGGCGCGTAGCGTTCCGCGCCCCAGTGCGGCGTGAACAGATCGCCGTAGTTGTGGCCGAAGCCGTGATCGCGCCAATTGCCTTGCACGGTCATGCCGCGCACGACGGTGCCCGGCGCGTTGTGTACGTCGAACGTCAGGCAGGGCGTGCCAGGCGGGCTGAATAGGCGCGTCTGATCCTTGCCCGCGCCTTCGAAAACGCGCCCGCTCACGTTGATGATGTGCAAGGGGCTGCCGATCGCAATATCGCCGGGCGGCAGCTTCAGGCTTCCTTTCTGCAGTTGTTCACATACCCAGGGCGCCATGTCCTTATAAACCGCCGCCCCTTGCACGCTGACCTTGGCGTAACCGTTGGTCGGTCCGCGATGTAAGGTCAACTTCTTCGCAGCAACGTCGATCGCGTAGATTTCCGCTTGCAGCGAGCGCGGCGTCAGCATGGCGTTGTAATACTCACCGGAATTGCTGAGGCCGCTCCAGTTCAGGTATGCCATTTCCAGCCAACCGTCCGGCAAGCCCCAAAAGACTTTGCCGAAGTCCGGCCCTTCGGCATTAATGAAAACGAATACGCCGTCGGGTGTCGCGCCGAAGTGCGCCTTCGCTGCCGCGAGTGTCGCGAAGCCGTGTTCGTCGCTGGGCCAATTACCGCCCACTCCGCGCGTGCCGCGCTTGCCTGCGCCGGGTTCCCTGCCGATCGCCGTAATGATCTTATCGCCGACCTTCAAATTAAGCAGGCTTTCCACAAACAGTTCGTTCGTGCCGGCGTCGATGCGGCCCTGCGTTGCGAAGCCGCTCGGCGGCGGCGCGGCCCCATGTTCAGGATCGTCCGTCCCGACATCGGTCCACTGCGTGCTGTCGTCGCGATACCAATGCCCGTTGGGACTGTGAGCATAGATCGAGCCCTGATTCCAGATCAGTAGTTCGTCGCCCGTGGCGCCGTTGTGCCACTGGCCGTCTTTGTGGACCTGACCGCCGTTGAGCGTATAGACCGCCCCCTGCCGATCGATTATTTCGGACGCGGGCGGCACGCGCGTGCCCTCAGGCGAGCCGATCTGCGGCGGCGGCGCCCCATGTTCAGGATCGTCCGTCCCGACATCGGTCCACTGCGTGCTGTCGTCGCGATACCAATGGCCGTTGGGACTGTGAGCATAGATCGAGCCCTGATCCCAGATCAGCAGTTCGTCGCCCGTGCCGCCGTTGTGCCACTGGCCGTCTTTGTGGACCTGACCGCCGTTGAGCGTATAGACCGCCCCCTGCCGATCGATTATTTCGGACGCGGGCGGCACGCGCGTGCCCTCAGGCGAGCCGATCTGCGGCGGCGGGGCCCCGTGTTCAGGATCGTTCGTCCCGACATCGGTCCACTGCGTGTTGTCGTCGCGATACCAATGGCCG
>CAWEHH010000032.1:0-157861 GCA_963808765.1 uncultured beta proteobacterium | reverse complement strand
GTTTGTGAGAGTTGCCCCGCCCTATGGCTTTGCGATCGCTCTGGCTATATTGGCGGGCGCCATCGGAGTACGTGCAGCGCTCAATGCCCTGCTCGGCACCCAGTTCGCGGGCGCGCCCGTGATTGTCGCGGCGCTTGTCGTAACCTGGTATCTAGGCACGGCGCCAGCGATCATGATCGCGCTCCTGGGCTATCCGGCGGTCAAGTTCTTCGTGCGACACGAGCCCTTCGGACCCAACCTCACTGACGATCTGAGCAGCTGGCTGATGTTCGCGGTCCTGATGGCGCTCGTCATCGGCTTCACGCGCCGCTTCAGGATCGACCACGAGGCGCTCCTGAATGCATCCCGCGATCGCCAGCGCAGCGAGGAGCGGCTCTACCACCAGGCGAACTTCGATGCGTTGACTGGCATTGCCAATCGTATGCTCTTTTTCGACCGTCTCAATACGACGTTGGAGCACGTTACGCGTCATGGCAACACGCTGGCCGTCCTGTTCATCGACATTGATGGCTTCAAGGATGTGAACGACACTTATGGTCATGTGGCCGGCGACCAGTTGCTTACGCAGATCGCGAGCGCGTTGAAGGAGTCCGTGCGCGCCGAGGACACGGTTGCCCGCCTGGGCGGCGACGAGTTTGCGATTCTGATCCCGCGATTGGACAAGAGCCACGATATTACGCACATGGCCTCAAAGTTCCTCAAAACAATCGCGCAGCCCTTCCAGGTGGAAGGGGGTCAGGTTGCAGTCTCGGCGAGCGTCGGCGTGGCGCTCTCCAGCGACTCCGGGAACGACAGCGCCAGACTGGTCAAATGCGCCGACATGGCGATGTTTCGGGCCAAGAAGCACGGCAAGAACGGCTTTCACGTCTTTGAGCGGCAGATGCTCGCTGAGCGCGAGCGTTACCATCACATGCAGCGACGCCTGAAGGAGGCGCTGAGCCGAAACGAGTTCGTCCTGCACTATCAGCCGAAGCGTCGGTTTCAAAGTCAGAAGCTGACCGGGGTGGAGGCACTCATTCGCTGGATGCCGTCCGACGGTGCCGGGCTCATCATGCCGAACGACTTCATCTGGATCCTCGAGGAATCGGGGCTGATCGAGCAGGTGGGCACCTGGGTAGTGCAGCAGGCGTGCGCGCAGATCGCCGCATGGCAGCACCAGGGTTTGAATATCCCGGTGGCCGTCAACGTCTCGGTGAAGCAGATTGGCCCGCATTTCGTGCCGCTGGTGAGCCGGGCGCTCGAGGACTCAGTTGTGAATGGCAGCATGCTCGAGCTGGAGATCACGGAGTCGGCAGTTATGCAGCGGGTGGAGGATGCGATTCACGTCTTGGGCGAGCTCCGCTCGTTGGGCGTGAAGATCGCCATCGACGACTTCGGCACCGGTCACTCAAGCCTGTCGCTGGTGAAGCGCCTGCCACTTGACGTCCTCAAGATCGACCGCTCGTTTGTCGCCGGGCTCCCGCGCAATGAGAACGACGCCTCGATCTCGAAGGCGATTATTCAGATGGCGCACAGCTTGAAACTGCGCGTGGTGGCCGAAGGCATCGAGCACCCATGGCAATACGACTTTCTGAAGGCAGCACGACTGTGACGAGGCGCAGGGCTACTTCATCGGCCGACCGGTGGTGGCCGAGGAGATCCAAGTCGACCAGATCGACCACGACAACGTGACGGATCTCGACCAAGTTCGCGCCCGGCACGTTCGTTTGGATCAGGTGAGGCCGCCAACAGCTTGAGGGCTGGGAGCTGGGGGCGTTTCCGCTGTGAACGATTCGTCCTGGCGCGAAGTCGCCACGCTGAACGCCGCTGCGGGTCAGGTCCATACCTACCTAAGCCCCATGGTCCGTGAATCACTATAACTCGCGCGCGACGGGATTTCGCTTTGTGGTATCCATACTGAAGCCAACTCTTACCGGCCACGCCACTCCCACGGTGGGACCGGCTGCAGCGTAGCCCATAAGCCGCGCCGGGCGGCTCGAGCTTCCCGCGTCGATTGCGTAGCAGCGGCGAATTGGCCGGCGCGTAGCGCACGAACACCCAGGCCATTCCCCGCCGCACCTGCTCAGCCACCTGCGTCAGTTCCGTTACAGCGCACGCGTGCGAGCATGCGCCCATTCCGATCGTGTTTGTCACCATCGATCTGCGCGGGCTCGCCGCCACAGATGGCGATGAGCGACTGACGCGAGCGATGGCCGACCGGCTGACCGTGTTCGGAGGCGTCGATGTTGAGAATGCGAACGCGGATGCGCTTGCCTTGCACGATCACGTCTAGCCGAACTTGGCGGATTCGCGGGGGTCACGAGGGCCAAGTAGTTGATTAATCATAAGGCGACCCTACGAGGTCTGCACTACACGAGCGTTGCCGCCGCGGCCTGTGCGGCGCTGATTTTCGGCGGTGATTGAGCCGGTAACCTGAGCTTGAGTTTGTCGAGCAGCAGCTTCAACTCGGGCTCGGGCTGGGTGTAGCGCGTGAAGCTCAGTTCCCGGCCATCGGTGGTCGGCACGTGGACGTCGATCATCTGGACGGCACCGAACTTCTCGAACACCGAGCGCGGGGTGAGCCCTGGCGCCAGTGCTTTCAATTGCTGGCCGAGCGTGACATGCAGGCAGTAGGCAAGGAAGGCGATGAAGATGTGCGCCTCGATTCTCGGCTCGGCCTGATGGAACACGGGACGGATGGCGAGATCGCTTTTGAGCGTCTTGAACGCGGCTTCCACTTCGACCAGCTGCAGATAGAACTGCCAGAGCTTCGCCGGATCGGCTTCAGTGAGATTGGTGCGCAGCAAGTAGCGGCCCTCACGACGCCGCGCCTGCCTGAGCTTGTCGCGGTTGAGCCGATAGCTGAAGGTGCCGGCACGTGCGTCGACTGCGACCTCGACGAGGCGCCACGCCGTCGGGGTCTTGCTCTTGGCCGCCCCGAGCTTCATGAGCAGCTGATCGCGGGTGAGCTCCATCGTGCTCAACTTCTGCAGCCGCGCCCACAGCCATTTCATCTGCCGGCGGCGCATCGAGCGCTCCTTGGCCACGCGATCGCGGCTCTCGGCGAAGACGTAGAGCTCATCCTCCTGCGCCAGCAGCTTCACCTTCACCTCGGGCCGCGCCTGATGCCAGGGTTGCTCCAGCAGCGCCTGCTCCAAGCGTGTGAGCCGCCCCTTCGGCGTGCCGACGAGGTACTGCACCGGCGGGTCGGCTGCCCGCATCTGCGCCAGCACCTCTTCGGTCGGGATGCCGCGATCCATGCACCACACCCGCCGCGTCTTGCCGTACTGGTGCTCGATGCGCGCCAGGAAGTCTTTGAGCGTGGTCGAGTCGGCGGTGTTGCCCGCCAGCACCTCGTAGGCCAATGGAAAGCCTTGCGGGGTTACCACCAGCGCAATGACCACCTGCACGCAGTCCGGGCGATGATCGCGTGAGTAACCGTAGCGGCGCTTGTCCTCATCATCGAACGGCGGGTCGGATTCGAAATAGGTGCTCGTGAGGTCATACAGGAGCACATCGAAGCGCGCATTAAACAAGTCACGCCAGCGATTCACCAGATGATCGAAGAGCGCTCGCTTGTGCTCGAGCAGCCGATCATGACAAGCGTAGAGCGTGTGGATGTCGGCCGCCGCGTGATCCACACCGAGCAGATCGGCCAGCGCGCTGCGGTCGAACCAGTGCCGGTGCAGACGCCATTCGCTGCCCGGCGCAAGCAGCCGATACACCACCAGCACCGCGAGCACCTGATCGAAACGCGTGCCCTTGCGCGTGGGCGGCAAGCGCGCGCTCCAGAAGCGATCGAGTTGAAGCTCCTGCCACAGCCTCAGCGCCAGCCAGCACGCGCCCCACTGCCGCGGGCGCTCCAGCCGCAGCTGTGCCAGCCGGAGCCGCACCACCGCGTCGTCACCGACGAGCGCCTCACACCGATCCTCCGGAAACAGCGCCACCGTACGCGGTGCGCGCGTGACCTCGTCCAGCACTTCGATCGAGCGCCGCCAGGCAAGCTCTTGCGACGAATTGATCTCCCCCAGATACAGCACGTGGCGCTGCATCACGCGCCCGCCGCTCACACGCTTGTTCTCAACAATGGAGAAGTAGCGGTGCTCCTTGCCGTCCTTCTTGCGAGTCGTCGCGCGTAGAAACATCTCGACGCGCAATTATCCGCAGAAGTTCACCGTGCGCCAGAGGCAAGGTCTTCACTACAGCCGAATTTGCGCGATTCGATGTGCCCGCGCTCAGGAAAAACAGTCGGTTACACTGCGCGAGAATGCGAAAATCGAAACGAATCCGCTAAGTCAGGCTAGCGTATCGCCATCAACGACGTGGGCGACGCGGCCATCAGCGTGGCAGCATTCACGTGAAGTGCATCGAGCAGCGAGGCTAGGGCGAGCACACTGAACACAAAATCACGGCCCGCATCGCGTGGCAGCCAACGACGCATCGTGCGCACGATTTGTATTTGTTGGTATCGGGCGCAGAATGCTTCCAAACTCAGAGGGGGCTCACGTGATGGACATGGGGACGATCAGCGCCGCGATTTCGGGCTTCAATGCTGCCCTGAAGCTGGCGAAAGAAGCCATCGCTGCTCGCGATCAGCGTCTCATGGAAAAAGCCGAATCAGAGCTTACAAAAGAGCTGCTGCAGATCACGCAAGCGGCCCTGGCCCTCGGCAACGAAAACACGGCGATCATGCAGAGAAACCGCGACCTCGAAGAACAGAGATCGCAAGCTGAAAGAGTTTGCGAGCGATCTGTCAGAGTCAAGAAAACTTGTATCGGACGCGCCGAGGCGGCGTCTGTTATCGAGCAAAGACAGGTGTACGGGAGGCGATTTTCCTGTGTATCTGTTCAAACTGCGTAGCCGAAGGCGTAAAAACGTATCTCCAACCGACCGGCGCTCAGAGCGAGCTTGGTGCCGCCGCGGTCACGGAAAAAACCCACCGGACGAGTTGTGACGGCGGCCGCCGCGGGGCCGGACTAACCGGTAACGCGTGTGGTGTGTGGCGCGTCTTCATCTTAGGAGCAAACCTTAGATTAGCTGAACGGGTCAGGCGGCGGCACTTCCTCCACCACTGGCAGCAATGTCGCTATCTTGGCGAAATGTTCGGTAGTCAAGCGCCCGGCTGCCGCCAGGGCCTCGAGCTTGCGAAGCACATTGCCCACGTCATCGATCGCGCGCGACTGCGCCAGTAGAAGATCGAGACCAAGGTCGCCTTTTTGCTCGACTTGAAGCCGTTCGATAAGGTGCCCATGAGCGCGACCCTTCGCGCTCTATGGCCTTGAAAACTGCCTGCCGGTTTATCTGCTTGTCGAGCTTGCTCTCCGCGATGAACGCGTCGAGCTCGTCAATGAACGCCTGTAGATCGTATGCCGTAGCTTTCTGAAGCGTCGATCGGGTGTCTGCGAGTGCAACCTTGATGTCGGGCCGCGCCATCAGGTCTCGCGCCGATGCCTTACTGTAGCCCGCAGCTTCGGCGGCCGCCACTGCGTCATCCCCTTCGCGACGTTGGCGACGAAGAGCGCGGACCTACCGGTGAGCCTACTTTTGCTCATGTCGTGCTGCCAGTCGTTGCGCATGGTTCGCAAGCTGCACAACGACGTTTAGATTGCTGCCGGCGCCGGTTTGCTCCAGGAATTCCGCTATCTTCCCCGCCCGTGCTTTGCGTGAGCTCGCGGACAAACAACTGCGCAAGCGCCAGATTCTCAGCGTAGGCATCGCCCGGCCAAAGCTTTTGTAATTGCGCCGTGTTGGTCTTCTGCAATGCAGCGCTCTCTGATTTCGCTCATGTGCTTGCCATGCGGGCCGCTCTTTGCCGCTTCGCAATGAGCTGTTGGCAATCGCCGCCGGCATCTTGTCGATCCACGATAGATTCCGTGATCGTGCTTTCGGTCGCGCGCATCTCGGGCGTCAACGTCTCATCGTCGCCTGCGATGTGTTCGCGCAGCCGCAAGTCTTTTGTCCTGCGCTGGGGGAAAACCTTGCCTTGAGATAGTGCCGATCTCATTCGGGCGCTGCCGCGGCCGGCGCCTGCTCGGTGAAACCAATTTCGGCATTGCAGACATGGTCTGCGTGCGTCTTGGCGTCCTGTAGATCTTGCCGGCCTGCGCAAGTCCTCATCAAGCCAACCGCGCATCGTTTGCGCCTCGCGGCTTATGGGCTGCTCTGTGGCGGTCCAGTGCCCGGCGCTTCGGGGCCGGGTGTTCGGGGTTTCTGATCGTCCATCGTTTGTTCCTTTCGGTGTGAGTGTCATTGCGGCTTGGCACTTGCCTCAGTGCTTCCGCGCTTGCTTGAAATTTTCGTGAGCGTCGGCTCTCTGCGGCCTTCCGCATCCCTGCCAATGCCGCGCCGTGCAGCGGCAGCGTCGTGATGTTCACAGCGCGGCGGCTACGCGCGGCTGCGCCTCGCTCGAGTCTTGTTATGCGCGGCCGCTTCGACATCCGAGTGCGCAAGTATCAGAGTGCCAGCCAAAGGCGCGCGTCTGCATTGACTGCTTGATGCTGCTTCGGTCACGCTCGCGCTGTAGTCGTCCATTTCAGATCCTTTGTTGCATTCGGAACATCCATTCAGCGGGGGGTTCCGTGAAAAATTCGAAAAAATCGCCGCGCGTCCACCATCATAAAAAATCTGAGAGTGTCTCGCCGTGCTGCATCTGGCGACGGCGGCGGAAGTTCTGCCCCCCGGTGCCGCCCCCCGGTCTAGGAAAGCATGCTTTCTCGCCGGTCCCGATCGATCGATCAAACGGATTCACGTCATCCGTTCCTGCGGCACGTAGCGCCGGCATATCGTCCACAAGTGACCGCGGCCGGACGGACGGCTCGCCGCGAAGCGCGCGGTCGATCGCGCCATTGATGGCGCGGTCGATTGCCGGGCGAAGTTGATAGAGCCCGCCGATATCACTCGTTTGGTGTAGCTGTGAAAGTCACGATTCTTTTGAAGGAGGTCTGCGATGGCCGCGGCAAGCGGACCATCAATGAGCCCTTGGAGATGCGCGGCCGCATCGCGCAGCGCGGCGCAGTTGGCATGGTCGATGCGCTTGTGCTGATCCTTCGCGCCCTGCGATTCAGCTATCTCCAACTGCCGCACGCGCGCCTCCACCACGGTGATGGCACGGCGAAGCTCGGCAACGTGATCTGCCGCTGCCTTCAGGGCTGCCGGGCGCGCGGCTGGCCATCCGCAGGGCTTCGGCGTCGGCGTCGTCCAGGCGCTTTGATTCGGCTTCCGCGGCGGCAAGGCGCGTCTCGAGGGCTGCCAACTGCGCACGGGGGTCTTCACGCAACTGGCCGAGGGTTTTAAGGACTGCATCGAACATGTTCATGAGGGTAGTTTCCTTTCATGGTTGGGGGGTTCAATTGGGTCATGGTTGATGTGTAGGGCTATGGGTAGAACAAGCGGGGTGTGGTGCTACGCCCTTTGAAGCGGCGGACACCATCTCCGCATGCGCCCCTTTGGAACCTTTTTGCCGAAGCAGCAGCCGGCACGATGCGGCGCGGCCGTAATGGGTGTGCTGTCCACTGGCACTGCGTCACCCGCGCAAGGGGTTTCTGGGGGCGATAGGTGCTGTGCGACCATGGGGGCTGCAGCAGGGACAACAGGGAGCAAAATGGGACATGTCCCCATCTTGTCCCTCGGCAAAAAGGAGGGACAGACAGGGACACACCCCTATAGGGGTGTCCCTTTGTCCCCATGCCCGTCCCTGTCCCGTTACTGCGCGAGCACAGCATGGCCGTTCTCTATAGTTACGCGCTGGGCTTTGCGCAATGTCTCCTTAGCGCGGTCGAACGCCTTCTTGACCGTCTCGCGATCGGCCTTCGGGTAGTGAGCGCGTTTGAACTCGTCACGCCATTTCGCGACCGGCACGCTGCTGCCGTGCATGCTCAGGTTTTCCAGCGTCTCAAGCGCCCTGGCAGCAACGCTGCCTGCCCGTATGTGACCGCGCTGGAAAGCCTGCTGCGCGCTCAGATTGCGCTCGACAAGCACGCACGACGTAACAGCCTTGCCCCGCGCATCCGTGCCGATGGTGACGGGCTGAAGATCGAATCCGATCGGGGCGCCGGGGTCCATGTCGCGCTGCTTTCGAACCGTAACCGTGCGGTCGGCGATTTCGAGCTCGGTATCCGTTGCTGCGCGCAGTGAGCTGTGACCGCGGGCGCCCTTGGCCGTGTCCTTGCCGGAATGGTGAATGACCATGAGATGCGCCTTCGTCGCGGTCCTCAGGCGATCGACGTTGCCGACGAAGGCGGTCATGTCCTCGGACGCATTCTCATTGCCGCCGGCCATCGCACGCGACAGCGTATCCACCACAACGAACACGACTGGCTGCCCGCAAGCTTTCTGCGCTTTCACCATCAGGTTCAGAATCTCTTGCACGTCGGCGCCTTTGCCGGATAAATCTACAGAGCAGGGCACCAGGGCAAGCGGAACGCCACTGGTGACGCCGTAGTGCGTCCTAAGGGCCTTCACGCGCTTGCGGGCGCCGCTACCTGCCTCGGCTGCGATATACACGCACAAGCCCCGCTCCGTGTGGCGCCCCATCCATTCGCGGCCGGTGGAGACATGGAACGCGATGTCGAGCGCAACAAACGTCTTGCCGGTGTTGCTCTCGCCGTAGAGCACTGACATGGCGTTGTGCTCGAGAAGACCTTCCACAAGCTGAGGACGGTCTAGCTGGGGCTCGATGTCCGCGAATAGTTCGAAGTGAAGGCGGGGCTTTGCTGGCTTTTGCTCGGCGGCCGCTGCCTGCTGCTCTTCCGTAAGCGGGGGCCACTCAACCGGCTCTTGCCAGCCGTTATCGCGTGCCCGCTTGTAGAGTGTCGCAACCGTGATGCCGCCGGACTTGCGCGTGAACGAGTCGTAATGCTTCCGCACGTCATCGCTGCCGGCGTAACGGTTCGGCGCCGTCGCGCTCCACTCGTCGGCGAGCTCGAAACCGTCGCCGCAACTGCTCTCGTGCACGGCCATGAGCACTTGCGTCCACGCGCCGTTCCGCAATCGGCCGACACATGCTCGAGTGCGCTTTTAACCTTGTCTCGCGGCTCCGGGTTTTTCCTGGGCGTGCTCGCCGTAGATTTCTCCGCGGCCGATGCGCCCGGCTTGTCGATCGACGGCAAGAGCCCCACGGCGTCAAGCTGATCGAGACATTGCCCGTGCACGCGCTTCGTCTCGTAGGCGACACCCTCCACCCGGCCGAAGTAATACGCCTGGGAGAGTGTCCAGCTTTCCGCATTCAGGATGCCGCCTAGGGCGCCGTTTAAGGCCGAGACGAGCCCATGGTGCTCCGACGGGTCGTGCGGGCCGCTCGAGAGGCGCCATGACCCGCCAGCGCGGCTTCTCGGGGCTGTGTGAACCACTCGTGTAGATGAACGCCTCTACGCCTTCGGCTTGCAGCCGGCGCTGTCCCTCTTCTGGCGGCACTTCCTCGCCGTCGTAATCGCCGACGATGGCCGTAACGGCCAGCACGTTGGCGTTGTGGCGTAGTGAGTTTTTCGCCGTGCGCTTGTCACCGAAGACGGCGCCGACGAACATCGGGCAGGCTTCTTTGCTTGCGTAATCGTGGACGTTCTCGAGCCCGCGCACGATGCCGCCCCACGTCGTATTACTTTCCTCGCGGGTCGTCGTGTTGCTCGGCGACTTAAACCGTGTGATGCGGACAGGAATGCTATCGGGCGACAGGGGCGTGAGCAGCCGCACGTTCGATTGCGCGGCGCTCATGCTTGCACCTTGCTCCCCCACGCAAGCCCGAAAGGCTTCGCGTCAGCCGGGGGCAGGAACCACTTGCCGCCGTTCCGACTGGTGTAGGGCTTGTAGCCTTCGGCGTGCAGGAAGATGGTGGTGTGCACGCCCTTGTGGACCATCTGGAACCACAGCCCCAGCCGGTCGGCCTGAACGGTCAGACCGTTGGCGGTGATAAGCGGCGCGGTGACGTGGCTGTTGTCGGCGATGAGCGTGCGGCACACATCCATGAAGCCGCGCGCCTCTTCGGGCGTTAAGTCTTGCGACGTCGGCTTCGGGAAACCGGCGAAGCGGAAATCATAGGGCGTCGCGTAGGACCACGAGAGCTTTACATCCGGACGCACGGGCTTCACCGTGCCGTCGTTGTTGAACGGGTCGTAACCCGCCGGGTATTTGATCGTGAAGCGCAGATCGCGCATCAGGAACCGGGCTTCCGCGCCACCGGCCGCGGGCACCATCAGGATGGCTTCCTCGGGCGTTAACTCTTCGCCTTCGTCAGACGCACCCTGCGATCGTCGAACACCTCGAGGATGCGCGGGCGCTGGTCGGCAGGAACGGGGCGAAGCTTTTGGGGCTGCTTGGGCTTGGATCTCATGATTGACGTCCATTGAGTGGTTGAGGAAAGGGGTTACGTGTGCAGCGCCTCGGGAAGCTGTGCGCGCTGCGCAACAAGGTTGCTGACAAGCGCCTTGATTTCGTCGTTTGATGCGCCGGCAATGCGGGCAGCCAGGACCGCGGAAATTTCCGGGATGGCCATCCGTTGACGCGTCCGAGAGCTTCACGGGCTTGGGAAACAGTCCGGCTGCGACCATGTTCAGGAACGTCGCACGGCTGCATCCGACGCGGCCTTGCGATGCGGGGCGGGCCTTGCGCGCGGAACGCTTGCCCATGGCCGGGCGCTCCGTGAGTGCGGGGGAGTTCCACAGTTGCGGGCCGCGCAGTAGTTCGATCGGGGTCATGGGCTGGATTCCTTCCTGCGTCGCTGTCGTTCAGTAGACGCTATTGTGCGCCTTTTCGCCGGGGAATGCAACGTAAGTGCTTGATTGTAAATGATATATTGCGATAATCGCAAACTAATTTCGTGACTTATTTCGCCCCGCGCTGCTCGTAAGTGATTGATGCTGCTAGCAGCGCAAACCCGCGTTGCCGATGTCATGGACCCACGCGCGAGGAACAAACAAAAACGCCGGCATGGCCGGCGCTTTAAGGTCGTGAGAGGGTGATTGTCGGGACTACGCTGCGATCGCTACCACTTTGCCGTGCGCCGCACAGTATCCAGCCCACGCGTCCATGAGCTTGCGGCGCGGTTCAAACAGTTCGCCACGGCGGTAGGCGGCTTCGGCTGCATTCCCGATCGTGTGCGCGAGCGCCATCTCGCAAACCTCATGTGGAAAGCGCGTTTAGTCTCCGACGCCCAATCGCGGAACGTGCTTCTGAACCCGTGCACGGTCAGATCGTCGCGGCCCATGCGCCAGTAGCATTTCATTAGCCCCCCGCATGGCCTTGTCCGACAGCGGCCGCCCTTCACGCTGGCCGGGGAACACGTAGCGCGCGTCATCAACGCGCGGCAGTGCACGCAGGATTTCGACAGCACGCGGCGAGAGCAGGAACGCAATGCTCGACGCTGTGCTTTCATGCGTTCGGCCGGAATGGTCCACTCTGCCGCGTCAAGGTCGATCTCGCGCCACTCTGCCGCGATCGCTTCATTCGTGCGCGCGGCAGTCCAGATCCGTGAATTCCATGGCTCGCGCTGCGATGCCTTGCTCCTGCTCGCAGCGTTTCCATGAAGGCGGCCATGTCTCTGTAAGCCGAGAGCGGCATGGTGCTTCACGCGCTTGCGCTTTTCGATTGTCGGCAGCATCTTGGTCCAGGTGCCCTTTCCAGCGCGCGGGATTCTCACCACTGCGGGTAGCCGCGCACTTTCGCCCAATCCAAAACGGCTTCTCGATGCGCTGCCGGACGCGGGTCGCGGTTTCGTGCGTCCCTCGTCCCAGTCGGCTCAAGCGCCCGGGTGACGAGCGTCGTGTCGATCGCCTGCACGGGCAAAGATCGCCGATACCGGGGAAAGCGAAATTCGTACGGGTGCTCGTCCACTGCGCAGCATGCCTGTCGTTGGTCCCCCTGCGCTGCAGTTCGCCTTGATGAAAGCCTCGGCGCACTCTTTGAAGGTCCGCGACTTTGCTGCATGGAGCTTGCGCTGCTCTCGCCCTCTTGGTCGCGCGTGTCTTTGGGGTCTTTGCCGTCGACGATGAGCTTGCGATACTCGGTCGCCTTCTGGCGGGCATCGGCCAGCGAGATCGTGGGCCATGGGCCTAAGCCCCATATCGGCCAGCTTGCCGTCGCGCGCAGTAGCGGAAGTCCATGATTTGATTGCGCTACGGTGCCGTCCTTCGCGCGCCACTCGCTCACTTGCAAATAGAGGTTGCCGCCGTAGGCATCGTAGCCGCGGGCCTTCGCTGCCTTGATTTTGGGGTCCGACAGCCCGATTCACTCTGCGCGTCATAACCTATCTCCCTACCCATGTGTGACACGGAGATGGTAGCAAGCGCCGTCAGACAGTATAAGACGCTAAAGTCACGTTTTCAGAGGGAAACATGACGGTGGCAAGACGGTGCGAGACGACGCCGGACGCTACAAAAACACACGTCCGCGCTGAAGTGCCCTCGTATTCCCTGAAGAAGCAAGCACGATCACCTCGCAGTGGTGCGCGAAGCGCGAACGCGTTGGAGAAATATTCCCAACGCTGCGTCCGCGGTATGCTCTCGCGCCATGAGCACGACCCTTCACTCCGCTGGCATCTGGTCGTCGGCGCCCTGCAAGGTCTCGCGGTGTGGATGCTCTACGAGGCTGTTCGAAACTCGACCTGGCCCGCGACGTCCCCGCCCGCTTTTGGCGCTGCTGCGTATGCGACGATCGCAGCCCCGCTCGCGCTTTATCTGCTCTGGTTCGCGACGCTTGCGATCGTTTTTGTGAACGCCGCGTTCCAGGGCGGGGATGCGGCAACGCCGTATCCGCGGTGGCTTGCCACGTCGATTCGCTGGGCGTGGCTGACCATGCCCGCGGGGCGCACGGCGCTCGTGTCGCGCGAGTGGCAGGATTTGACGGTGGGCGGCGAGCCCTTTACGTTGGGCCGCTGACGCTTCGATTGCGTGAGGAGCCCAAAGTGGAACCGCTATCTCCAGCGCTGGCTGGTCGCGGCCATCGTCACGTTGTCTGTGGCCGGCCGCAGGGGCGCGACAGCCAGCGCGAAAAAGAGGCGCGGCCTCTTCTGGCGCTTCTGGCAGCAGCGATCTCTATTCAACTCGCCGTTCATGCCCCGGTAGCCGGAGCGCAATGGACAGCCGCCGCGTGCCTTGCCGCAAACGGTCTCGCCTACGGGCCGTTCCGGGATGGCCAGGGTCCGGAGTATGAGCCGCCGATCATTCCGCGCATCGAGCAGATCGAAGAAGACTTGGCTTTCGTGAGCGAGATCACGGCGCGCATTCGCACCTACAGCACGACCGATACCCAGGCAAACATCCCGCACCTCGCGAAACGCTTCGGGATCAGCGTCGCGCAGGGCATCGATCTCACGAGCGACGAGGCCGCGAACGAGCGCCAGATTGCCGTAGCGGTGCAGATGGCCAAGGACGGTCTCGTGGAGTCGCTCATCGTAGGCAACGAAGTGCTCTCCGGCGGCGTCCTGCCGAAAGCGCGGCTGCTCGAATACGTACCGCAAGGTGAGGCAGCTCGCGCCCGCGGGTGTGCCGATCACGACGGCGGAGGTATGGGACGTCTGGAACGAGAATCCCGATCTTGCGGCGGCGGTCGATTTCGTGGCGGCGCATTTCTATCCGTTCTGGGAGGGCGAACCGATCGAGCGCGCGAACCAGAGCCTGTGGCGCAATTACGACACGTTGCAGGCGACGCTGCGCTCCGCTTACCCCGAAGCCGATATGCCCGTCGTCATCGGTGAAACGGGATGGCCATCCGGGGGCGCCCGTTGGCGCGAGGCGGAGCCGGGACCCCGGAACCAGCGGCGCTTCATCGAAGAGTTCATGGCGGAGGCCTGCAAGCGGTCGATACCGTTCTATTTCTTCGAGGCCTTCGACGAAGAATGGAAGTGGAAGGAAGGACTGGGCGTCGGCGCCAAAGCTCGCGTGCTTCCGCGCGATCGAACGTTCGCGGGCAAGTGGGTCGGCTCGAGCTGGGGACTGTATCGCTCGAGCGGCAAGGTGAAGCCCGAGCTCGCGGGATTGTTCCGTCAGCCGGCGCCGGGCTCGCGCCTCGAGCGGGGCATCGTGGTGGACGGCGAACCGATGGCCCACTATCACATCGGCGTCGATACCTCGCACCGGCAGCGCGCATGGCTTTCCAACTCGGGCGGTGTCCTGCGGCTGGCCTATCCGGCCGATCAGAAGTGGGGGGCCGTGTTCATCACCGTGGGACAGCCGACGCATCTGCCGCGGCCGTGGAAGGATTTCTCCGATTACGAATCGGTCGTCCTGGAGCTTCGGGGCGACAAAGGCGGTGAAAGCCTCGCGGTCGCCATCAAGGCCTCCGGCGATCGGAACGAGGGCCGGGAGGCAACGGTTCCGCTCACCCTCACAACGGAATTCCAGACCTATGAGATTCCACTCACGCGTTTCGCGTCGGAACGGTTGCCGATTCCGGGAGGACTCTCGCGTCTGAATGTGGTTCTCCAGCTTCTCTTTGCGGGACCGCTGCCCCAGCGGATATACGCGAGAAATATCCGCTACCGCTCCGCGCACTAGCGCCTGCGAAGCGGAGGTCCATCCCGGCGTCAGGCGACTTCGCCCTCCTTCGGATAGGCACGATCGATCGCCTGCAGGATCTGCGTTTTCGAGAAGCGCTGTTGCCAGTGTCCCCACACACCGGCGCATTGAATCTCTTCGCCGGAGAGCATCTTCTCGATCAGCACCGCGACCGCAGGAGTCGCAGCTTGCGCAAGCTGTCGGAGGAACGCCGCATCGTCGAAGTCGAGGCGCTGCATCAGATGAAGTATGCAAGCCAGAACTTCATCAGGATCGCCGTCCTCGGGCGTTTTGTAGTTCCTCGCCTCCACGATGCGTCCCGCCTCGGGCCGGAAGTAGATGCCTCGGGTCGGGTTCAGGCCGAGCAGGCCGTCCAGCCGCGTGAGATGAGCCGAACGCACCGCCGCGTTTCGCAGACGAGGAAAGGCGGCCATGTGGCGCTTCACGACCTGATTGAGCAGGGGGTGGTCGGCGCTCCAGACCGCCAGCGTGCAGCACAGAGTGTCAGGGCGGAACACAACGTGCGGTGTGTACGAGTTGACCGTTCTCACGCGTCCTTTCACGTGGTCGGAGATACGGTCGATCTTCAGGTTGACCGTGTCGCTGGTGCGATCTTCGTGGCTGCGCCGCAGGAAGTCGATGAAGTGATATTCGCCGCAGACGACGCCCGTCGTAAGGAGCCGCCAGCCGTGATGGTGGATGTTGTCGCCGGCGATGTTCTTCGCGCCGTCGCGCAGCGGCGCAAACACATGCAGGGCGATGGCGATGTCGCCTCGTTCGAAGAGCGGGAGCGTGAGCCGCCGCGTGTGGACGAGCGCGCCGGGCTGCGAGAGGCAGTGGCGGAACGCATCGAAGACAAACGCCCGATCCTCGCATAGCTCTTCCACGAGCGGCTGAAGCTGGCGGTGCGCCTCGTATCGGTTGCGGGTGCGCTCGAAGAGTGCGGCGATGGAGCGAACTGCAGGATGCTTTTCCATAAAGCACCTTCCAGCGTCTCCGACTGCCGGTGACTTCCGGACCCGTGCCTGATGGGATGCCGTTGCGCCGGCAGGCATCGACACGATCCGGTTCCCGCCGTGACCTTCCTCACCAGGTCAGCGCGATTCGACGACAGTCCGGATCCAGATTGTTCGTAACGGCCAGGATCGGGAGGAGGCGCATCAGATCAAATACCGATTCGATGAGATAACGCACTCCGTCCGACCGTTACCCTGAACTCCATTTGCACTCATGTCAACGTCGCCGCTGGGACGTGTCGGCGCTCCATGCGAGAGATTGTCGCGCATGCGACACCAGATCTGTTGTCGAGCCTTCGCGTTCGCACATCGCTTGCGCACGGTGTGAAGAATTCGTGAACAAAGGCACATCGGTTGCAGGTGCGGTCCGCTGCGCGTGCGGAATGTCACGACATGAGCACGTGGCCCGCTTCATAAGACGGATCGAGACCTTCGCACGGGCTACCCGGCGCGAAGCCGAGCCGCGCCGCGATCGGCGCCCGCGCGTCATTCAGCACTGAAGTTTTCCGCGGACCGGCCGATATAGTGCGGCACGCCCTATCGCGGACGGTCTTTCTGCCGTGGCACGCCCTCATCGCGCGTCATGCCTCGCCTCGAGCATGGCCGCTGACGGCGATCCCTTGGCCGCTCCCGCGGATAGCAGCGTGTACGGCCAGATTTAAACCGCCTTGAGAGCCATCGGACGGCTCACGGGCAGCATGAGGGGGATCGTCGCATGAATTGGCTCAATGGACAGCGGATCAGCACCAAGCTCGCGCTTTTCGGCGCAGTGGGAATTCTCGCGGTCGGTTTGCCCGCTTATTTCGTCATCAGTGATGCGCTTTCCCGCATCGCTGCGGCGAAAGTCGAGCAAAGCTCGGTTGAACCCGCGAAAGGCGTATTGCGGGTGCTGCAACTCACACAGCAGCATCGGGCGCTTACTGCTGCCGTGGCCGCCGGGAACGCCGCCCTTGGGCAAGCGCGCTCGGCCAAGGAGGCCGAAGTGAACGACGCGCTCACCAAGATGGGCGTCGGAATCGCGAACGCAATCGATGACGCCGCCATCGCGGAAGCCGTCGATACGACACTGAAGTCCTGGAAAACGACGTCCGAGGCAGCCAAGGCGAAGTCGACCAGCGCCCAGGAGACGATCACGCAGCACACGGCCCTCATCGCGGAATACCTCGCATTGCTCGACCGCGTCGCCGATTACTTCAAGCTGAGCATGGATCCGCAGCGTGACGGCTTTCAACTCGTCAACGCGACGGTCGTGCACTTACCTCAGTTGATCGAGACCATGGGCGTGCTCCAGGCGAAGGGCACGATGATCCTCACCCAGAAGATGGCAACGGGCCAGGACAACGCCGAGTTCCTGCAGCTCTTGAGCCTGGCGGAGCTGCATCAGTCGAACATGAAGCGCGCGATGGACAAGGTGAACGCACTCAGCCCGGCGCTGAAAGATGCCCTGCAAGACATCGCCAAAGCGAGCGGGGACGAAGCCCGGTCGATGTTACGGCTCGCCGACAAGCAGATCGCGCAGACCGACAATCTGAACTACGACGCGTCGAAGTACTTCGACGGCTTCAGCAAGACGATCGAGACCCAGTTGAAGCTCACCGAAACGGCGATGGCGCAGCTCTCCGGGCTGCTCGACCAGCGTATTGCGGCGGAAACGACCCGCGCCGGCCTGATCGTCGGTGTGGTTTCGGCCGTGATCTTCCTGGTCGTGTTGATCGGCTGGGTCATCAGCCGCAGCATTACCGTGCCTCTGCGTGAAGCCGTGGCGGTTGCACAGAAGGTCGCCGCGGGCGATCTCACGAGCGTCATGGAAGTCACTACGCGCAACGAGACGGGGATGCTCCTGCACGCGCTGAAGGACATGAACGAGAGTCTCCAGAAGATCGTCATGAACGTGAGGACGTGCACGGACGAGCTTGGCAGCGCTTCGCAACAGATCGTTTCCGGCAATTCGGATCTCTCGCGTCGCACCGAGGCGCAGGCCGCTTCTCTGGAGGAAACGGCGTCCTCGATGGAGGAGGTCGCGAGCACGGTCCAGCAGAATACGGAAAGTGCTGTGCGCGCGAACGAGCTCGCCGCCAGCGCATCGGCGGTGGCCCTGAAGGGTGGCGATGTCGTCGGCCAGGTCGTGAAGACGATGTCGTCGATCAACGAAGCTTCGACGCGCGTCGTCGACATCATCTCCGTAATCGACGGTATTGCGTTCCAGACGAACATCCTCGCGCTCAACGCGGCCGTGGAGGCAGCGCGTGCGGGCGATCAGGGACGCGGATTCGCGGTCGTGGCGAGCGAAGTGCGCAGTCTCGCGCAAAGGAGCTCCGCGGCGGCGAAGGAGATCAAGTCGCTCATCTCGGATTCCGCGCACAGGGTCCAGGACGGAACGAAGCTCGTCGGCGACGCCGGCAAGACGATGGCGGAAATCGTCGTTTCGGTGAACAAGGTGACCGAGATCATCTCGGAAATCGCTGCGGCCTCACGCGAACAGAGCTCGGGCATCGAGCAGGTCAACCAGGCGATCGTTCAGATGGATCAGGTCACGCAGCAGAATGCCGCGCTGGTGGAAGAAGTGACGGCTGCGGCAGAGTCCATGGACCACCAGGCGCAAAGCCTCGCCGATGCCGTGGCCATCTTCAAGCTTGCATCCGGATCGCATGTCCAGACGCAGCGCGCCGAATCGATCGAGTCCGACGAGCCGCACGAGCACGCCGCCCCGAAAGTGGCGACCGACGTGCTTACTCACGGGCTGGGTGGCGCCGCGCTGAGAGCATAACGCCGGCAAGAGGTCCGCGTCGCGGCGCCTCACGCTATACTGCGTCACTCCCGGAAACGGCAGGCCACTGGCTTGCCGTTTCCCTTTACATGCGGAGAGGATCGATGACGCAAAGCGCTGGATTTCATGAAGACGCGACCGTGCTCAAGGTGGAGACGCGGGATCGTCACCGCGCAATAGCATCCATCATGGAAGAGCTCGAAGCGGTCGACTGGTACGACCAGCGCGTCGACGCCACACAAGACGAGGAGCTGCGGGCGATCCTCGCGCACAACCGGGACGAAGAGAAGGAGCACGCGGCCATGGTCCTCGAATGGCTGCGGCGGCGCGATCCGGCGCTCGACGAGCAGCTGCGGGCCTATCTTTTTACCGACAAGGGCATCCTCGAAAGAGAGCACGGGGCCGACGCCGCGGAGACTTCCGGAAGCAGCGCGGACGGCTCGCTCGGTATCGGCAGCCTGCGCGAGGGAGGCCCGCGATGAATGATCTTCAGCGTGAGCTCGCTCCCATTTCGGACAAGGCTTGGGGGGAGATCGAGGACGAAGCGAAGCGCACCTTGAAGCTCATGCTCGCCGCGCGCAAGCTCGTCGACTTTTCCGGGCCGCTCGGCTGGGAAGCGTCGGCCCTGAGCCTCGGCCGCACGCGAGCCGCGGAGGGGAGCCTCGGAGAAGGGGTGCACGCCCGCATCCGCAGGATCCAGCCCTTCATCGAACTGCGCGTTCCATTCGAGCTTTCACGCGACGAGCTCGAGACGGTCGGACGCGGTGCCAGGGATCCCGATCTCGATCCGGTTCGCGATGCGGCGCGGCGCGCTGCGCTCGCCGAGGATCGGGTCGCGTTCAGCGGGCTTGCGGATGCCGGCCTCGAAGGCATCGGCACTGCGGCGGCGGACACTGCCGTACCGATTCCGGATGCCTACGAAAACTATCCCGCTGCCGTCGCGGAAGCGGTGGGCAAGCTGCGCACGAGCGGGGTCATGGGTCCGTATGGCATTGCGCTCGGACCGCGTTGCTACACTGGACTCAACCAAACCACGGTCGGCGGCTACCCTGTGATCGAGCACGTGCGGCGGCTGCTCGACGGTCCCATCGTGTGGGCGCCGGCAGTCTCCGGCGCGATCGTCCTGAGCCTGCGCGGCGGCGATTTCGAGTTAACCGTGGGCCAGGATTTTTCGATCGGTTATCTGGACCACTCGGCCACCGCCGTCCGGCTCTATCTCCAGGAAAGCTTTACGTTCCGAGTGCTTTCGCCTGAAGCAGCGGTGCCGCTCGTCTATCCGAGCGCTCAGAAGTAATTGCTCCGTGCAGGGGGCGGCGCTGTCGCCCGCCTGTACGTGATGTAGTGCGCAGCCGCGTCGAATTCGGTCCCCCCGGCCCTGCTGATCGCCCCCGAACGCGCCGTTGAGCGATTCACCAGCGCTTCCGGACGCGCTTCCCACGAGCGCATTCGCGCTGCAAAGCAGTGAACAACAGAGATATTCCAGCGCGATTGAGCCGCTCTCGAATGGTCACCGTTCGAGTATCGAGCACGAGCAGCACGCCGGCTGCGCAAGTGCCCGCGAACGAGCCCGGCAGCACGCTCGATCCGGCCCAGATCCTCGAAAGCATCAGCGACGCGTTCGTGGCCGTGGATCGGCAGTGGCGCTTCACGTACCTCAACGCGAAAGCCGAACGGGTCTTTCGCATGCGTGCCCGACGGCTCATCGGTCGCTACTGCTGGGACCTCTTTCCCGAGGGGCTGCGCACGGTGGGTTACCGGCGGCTCGAAGAGGCGATGGCGCAAGGCCACGCGGTGGAGTACCTGGAGTATTCGCTGCGCTTCGGCATCTGGTACGAGGTCAAGGCCTACCCGCATGCGAACGGGCTCTCGATCTACTTCCGCGATGTGACCGAACGGGTCGCCGCCGAGGAGAAGCTGCGTCTGCACGAGCGGGCGATCGAGGCCACCGTCAACGCGATCGTCATCACGACGGGCCGGCGGCAAAAATACTCGATCGTTCACGTGAATCCGGCGTTCGAGCGCATCACGGGCTACAGTGCCGCGGAGGTGCTCGGAAAGAACTGCCAGTTCCTGCACGGTGAGGAGCGCGATCAGCCGGGGCTCACGGTCCTGCGGGCGCTGCTGCGAGACCAGAAAGAAGGCTGCGTCACGCTGCGCAACTATCGCAAGGACGGGACGCTCTTCTGGAACGAGCTGCGCGTCTCGCCTGTGCGCAACGCCCGCGGCCGCGTCACGCACTTCGTCGGCGTTCTGAACGACATCACCGAAACGAAACGTTACCAGGAGGAGCTCGAGCGCCACGTCAACCACGACGCACTGACAGGCTTGCCGAACCGGCATCTGCTGCACGACCGGCTTCAGCAGGCGTTGTTTCGTGCGGCCCGCCGCGGGCTCCAGTGCGCGGTCATGTTCCTCGACCTCGACCATTTCAAGCTCGTGAACGACGGGCTGGGCCATCACGTCGGCGATGCACTGCTGAAGGACGTCGCTGCCGAGCTTCCGGCGATCCTGCGGCCCGAGGACACCGTCGCACGGTTCGGCGGCGACGAATTCGTGCTGATCGCGAACGAGGTTCAAGGGCAGGCGGACGCCACCGAAATCGCAGAGCGCATCGTGAGCCGACTCTCGCTGCCGCGGAGCATCGAAAACGAAGAAATCGCGGTGTCGGCGAGCGTCGGCATCGCCATGTACCCGGACGACGGGAAGACCATCGATACGCTGCTGCGCAACGCCGACGCGGCGATGTATCACGCGAAGGAGCGGGGCCGGAACACCTACAGCTTCTACCAGAAGGAAATGAACGTCTCGGTGACCGAGAAGTTCGCGCTCAAGACGCGTCTCGCGAAGGCTGTCGACAACGGCGAGCTCGAGCTCCACTATCAGCCCCAGGCACGTGCGCGCGACATCCGCATCGTCGGCTTCGAGGCGCTCGCTCGCTGGCGTCACCCGGAGCTGGGATATATCGCCCCCGACCGCTTCATCCCGCTCGCCGAGGAAAGCGGGCTCATCGTGCCGATCGGGGAGTGGGTGCTGCATGAGGCGTGCACGTTCGCCGCGGACCTCCGCGCGCGCGGGGTCCCGTTCGGACGTATCGCGGTGAACCTGTCGGCGCGCCAGTTCTACCAGGCGACCCTCACGAAGTCGATCGAACGCGTGCTCGGCCAGACCGGCCTGCCGCCCCAGTTCCTCGAGCTGGAGATCACGGAAAGCATGATGATGGGCAACACCGAGAAGGTCTTGCGCATCCTGGGCGAGCTGAAGGAAATGAACATCCAGCTCGCGATCGACGATTTCGGGACCGGGTATTCGAGCCTCGGTTATCTCCGGCGGTTCCCGATCGACCGCCTGAAGATCGACCGTTCGTTCATCGATCAGGTGGCGGCAAGTCGGCACGACGCGACGATTGCCAAGGCGATCGTCTCTCTCGCGCATAATCTGGGTTTGCACGTGATCGCGGAGGGCGTCGAAACGCGCGCTCAGCTCGATTTCCTCGCGCGCAACGGTTGTGACGAGATCCAGGGTTATCTTCTCAGCCGTCCTCTCGACGGAGAGGCCGCTCGCAGGTTCATGCACGTTCGCGCTCCCGCGGAGCCGAGCGCGCTTCCGCTACTGCTCGCCGACACGCCGCACTAGGGGCGGCTCGCGCGGCAGCCTGGGGGAGCCGCGGGCTGCGCACACTTATCCGTTGTTCCGATGCCGGCGCGGCAAGACCTGAGGGCGCTGGCGGTCCTCCTGGCCGCGCTCGCCATGATCGGGCCGTTCAGCATCGACACGTACCTGCCTTCGTTCCCGGCGATACAGGGCGATCTGCAAGTATCCGCGATGCAGATGCAGCAGACGCTTTCGGTCTACCTCCTCACGTTCGCCATCATGACGCTGTTTCACGGAACGCTCTCCGATTCGTTCGGGCGGCGGCCGATCGTGCTCGTGAGCCTCCTCGTCTTCGCGATCGCCTCCCTCGGCTGCGCGCTGGCGGCGACGTTCGAGCAACTGCTCGTGTTTCGCGGCATCCAGGGCCTGTCGGCCGGCGCCGGGATCGTGGTCGGTCGAGCGATCATCCGCGACAGCCTCGAAGGACACGCCGCGCAGCGCCTGATGTCGCTCGTCACGATGATCTTCGGCGTGGCACCCGCCATCGCCCCGATCATCGGCGGCTGGTTGCAGGCCTGGTTCGGCTGGCGCTCCGTTTTCGTGTTCCTGCTCGCCTACAGCGCCGTCCTCCTGCTCGCGTGCAGGATGCGCCTGCCGGAAACGCTGCCGAGGCACGATCGCCAGCCTTTCAGACTCGGCCCGCTTGCGCGCAACTACTGGACGCTCGGCCGCAGCGCTCCGCTCTTTTTGCTCTCGTCTGCGATCGCACTCAACTTCTGCGGGTTCTTCATCTATATCGTCTCGGCACCCGCCTTCATCTACGACCTGCTCGGTCTCGGTACAACGGGGTTCCCATGGCTTTTCGTGCCGGGAATCGCCGGTGTGATGCTGGGCGCGTTTCTCTCGGGGCGCCTCGCGGGGAAGTTGAGTCCGCGCAAAACGGTGCGCGCCGGCTTCACGGTCATCTTCGTCGCGGCGGTCATGAACGTCGGATACAGCGCGCTTGCTGCACCCGCCGTCCCGTGGTCGGTTGCGCCGGTGATGGTCTATACGATCGGCATGGCGCTCGCGATGCCCAGCCTCACGCTGATCGCGCTCGACTTGTTTCCGCACAACCGGGGGTTGGCCGCTTCGCTCCTCGGATTCGAGCACAGCCTGCTGTCGGGCATCGCCGCGGGTGTGATCTCACCGCTGCTTTCCGGGAGCGACATCACGCTCGCCCTCGGCATGGCCGGTCTCGCTCTGATGGGCTGGACGTCCTGGCTGCTCTATCTTTGGTTTTACGGGCGGAGGCAGTCTGCATGAAAAAGCTCGACAGCTGGGCGGAGGAAAAGCGCTCGGCGTATCTGTATCGCGTCGTTGCCGACGCCGAGAAGGGTTCCCCTCGCGCGGCGCTCTTTGCCGAGCTGGCCGCGGCGGCGGACAAACAGGCATCCATCTGGGCAAAGCAGGCCTCCGCGGCGGGTCACGCGCTTCCGGTGACATACAAGCCCGACTTGCGCGCACGACTGGTCGCGCGGCTCGTAAGATCGGTCGGGCCGCGCAGGCTGCGGCCGATCCTCTCCGCGATGAAAGTGCGCGGCATGTCGCTCTACATCCACCCCACGCCGGGACACGTGATGCCGCGTTCCGTCGACGAAGTCGGGCGCCGTCACCGCGGCATCGAAAGCGGCGGCAACCTGCGCGCGGCCGTGTTCGGCGTGAACGATGGACTCGTTTCCAACGCGAGTCTGATCATGGGCATCGCGGGCGCGACCACCGACGCGCGGCTGATCGTGCTCACCGGCGCTGCCGGCCTCATCGCCGGTGCGTTCTCGATGGCGGCGGGCGAGTACGTCTCCGTGCGCTCTCAGCGCGAGATGTACCAGTACCAGATCGATCTCGAGAGAGAGGAGCTCGATCACTACCCGGACGAGGAGACGGAAGAGCTCGCCCTCATCTACGAAGCGCGCGGCATGGCGCGTGACGACGCGCACCGCATCGCGGCCCAGCTCACCGCGGACCCGGACCGGGCGCTCGCGACACTCGCCCGCGAAGAGCTGGGCCTGAACCCGGACGAGCTCGGGTCACCCTGGAGTGCTTCGCTCTCTTCGTTCCTTTCGTTCGCGGCGGGTGCGGCCATTCCTCTCGCGCCGTACGTCTTCACTTCCACCGGCCGCGCATTGCCCGCGACGATCGCGCTGACTGCGTGTGCGCTCTTCGCGGTGGGCGCGACCCTTTCGCTTTACACGGGACGCAACGCATGGTTCTCCGGCGCGCGGATGCTCGTGATCGGCGCGGCGGCGGGCGCCTTCACCTATTTGATCGGGACCATGCTGGGCGTGACGCTTGGCTGACGCCGGCGCAGATCGCGGTCAGACCACGAACTTGCTCCGTGGGACCAGCGGCATCGCCACCTGCCCGATGCCCGCCGTCGAGGGGGCAACATGTTAGTATTACGCGCTTTGTAATCAGCACCTTCCGCCGGTTCCCGGCGCTTTTCTCCGCCATGACTTCCACCCGCCTGCAGCAGCTTCACGCCGCGCTCGACTCGCGCATCCTCATCCTCGACGGTGCGATGGGCACGATGATCCAGACCTACAAGCTCGAGGAGGCGGATTACCGGGGAGAGCGCTTCCGGGATCATCCGCACGATCTGAAGGGCAACAACGATCTGCTCGTGCTGACCCGGCCGCAGGTCATCCGCGAAATTCACGCGCAGAACCTGGAGGCGGGCGCCGACATCATCGAGACGAACACGTTCAACTCGACTTCGATCGCGCAGGCCGATTACCACATGGAAGCGATCGTCTACGAGTTGAACGTCGAGGCGGCGAAGCTCGCGCGCGAGGAGGCGGCCCGCTTCGAGGCGCTCGACCCGTCGCGTCCGCGCTTCGTTGCCGGCGCGATCGGCCCCACCAATCGCACGGCTTCCATCTCGCCGGACGTGAACGATCCGGGCCATCGCAACACCTCGTTCGACGAGCTGGTCGAGTCGTACACGGAAGCGGTGCGCGGGCTCGTCGACGGCGGTGTCGATCTGCTGCTCGTCGAAACCATATTCGACACGCTGAACGCAAAGGCGGCGCTCTTCGCGATCGACGCGTTCTGCGACCAACTCGGGCGCCGCATCCCGATCATGATTTCGGGGACGATCACGGACGCGTCCGGCCGCACGCTGTCGGGACAGACACCGGAAGCGTTCTGGAACTCGGTGCGGCACGCAAGACCGCTCACCATCGGGCTGAACTGCGCGCTGGGCGCGAAGCTCATGCGGCCGTACATCGAAGAGATCTCGGGCATCGCCGACACCTACGTCTGCGCCTATCCGAATGCGGGATTGCCGAACCCGCTCGCGCCGACCGGTTACGACGAATTGCCCCCGGAGACCGCGTCCTATCTGCTCGACTTCGCGCAGAGTGGTTTCATCAATATCGCGGGCGGTTGCTGCGGGACGACCCCCGCGCACATCAAGGCGATGGCCGAGGCGCTGAAGGGCCTCCCGCCACGCAAGGTGCCGAAGATCGAGCATCGCACGCGCCTCTCCGGCCTCGAGCCGCTCAACATCGGGGACGACTCGCTGTTCGTGAACATCGGCGAGCGCACGAACGTGACCGGCTCACCGGGTTTTGCGAAGCTCATCATGGCCGGCGATTTCGCCGCGGCTCTGTCCGTCGCGCGCCAGCAGGTCGAGAACGGCGCGCAGATGATCGACGTGAACATGGACGAGGCGATGCTCGATTCGAAAGCGGCGATGGCGCGCTTCCTGAATCTCGTCGCGTCGGAGCCGGACATCTCGCGCGTTCCGGTCGTGATCGATTCGTCCAAATGGGAGGTGATTGAAGCGGGGTTGAAGTGCGTGCAGGGCAAGTGTGTCGTGAACTCGATCAGCATGAAGGAGGGCAAGGACGAGTTCGTAAAGCACGCGAAGCTCGCGAAGCGTTACGGGGCCGCCGTGATCATCATGGCGTTCGACGAGCAGGGGCAGGCGGATACGATCGAGCGGCGCAAGGAGATCTGCGGGAAGGCCTACCGGATCCTCGTCGACGAGGTTCACTTCCCCGCCGAAGACATCATCTTCGATCCGAACATTTTCGCGATCGCGACCGGCATCGAAGAACACAGCAACTACGGAATCGATTTCATACAGGCGACGCGCTGGATACGCGAGAACCTGCCGCACGCGCGCGTCTCCGGCGGGCTCTCGAACATCTCGTTCTCGTTCCGCGGCAACAATCCGGTGCGCGAGGCGATCCACACCGCCTTCCTGTATCACGCCATCCAGGCGGGGCTCACGATGGCGATCGTCAACGCGGGCCAGATCGGCGTCTACGACGAGATCCCGAAGGATCTGCTCCAGCACGTCGAGGACATCATCTTCAATCGCCGGCCGGACGCCGCCGAGCGCATGGTGCGCTTTGCGGAGACGGTAAAAGGCCAGGCGAAAGTCGACACGCAGGACCTGGAATGGCGCAAGGGCACTGTCGAAGAGCGCCTCGCGCACGCGCTCGTGAAGGGCATCGCCGATCACATCGTCGAGGACACTGAAGAGGCGCGCATGAAGTACGGGCGGCCGATCCACGTGATCGAAGGCCCGCTCATGGATGGCATGAACGTGGTCGGCGATCTCTTCGGGGCGGGCAAGATGTTCCTGCCACAGGTCGTCAAGTCCGCTCGTGTGATGAAGCAGTCGGTCGCGCATCTCGAGCCCTTCCTCGCCGCCGAGAAAGCAGCGGCGGGTGACGCACGGCCCAAGGGGAAGATCGTGCTCGCGACGGTGAAAGGCGACGTGCACGACATCGGCAAGAACATCGTTGGCGTCGTCCTTCAGTGCAACAACTACCAGGTGATCAACCTCGGCGTGATGGTGCCGTGGAAGAAGATTTCGGACGTGGCGCGCGAAGAGAACGCGGACATCATCGGCCTCTCGGGACTCATCACCCCTTCACTCGAAGAGATGGCGCACAACGCACGCGAGATGAAGCGCGAAGGCTACTCCATACCGCTGCTGATCGGCGGCGCCACGACCTCGCGCACTCACACGGCGGTGAAGATCGCGCCGAACTACGATGGTCCGGTGGTATGGGTGCCGGACGCCTCACGCAGCGTCTCGGTGTGCAGCAGCCTGCTTTCGGACGAGCTGCGCAACGGCTACGTGAACGACGTGAGCGCGGAATACGACCGCATCCGCGCCCAGCACGAAGGCAAAAAGGGGCCTTCTCTCATTCCCGTCGGCCGCGCCCGTGACAATGCGATGAAGACCGACTGGAAGCGCTACACGCCGCCGAAGCCGCACATGCTCGGCGTGAAGGTGCTGAAGAACTACGATCTCGCCGAGATCGCGCAGTACATCGACTGGGGTCCGTTCTTCCAGACGTGGGAGCTCTCCGGCCCGTATCCGGCGATCCTGGATGACGTTCTCGTCGGCGAATCCGCGCGCAGCGTGCTGGCGGAAGGGCAGGCGATGCTGAAGAAAATCATCGACGGACGCTGGCTCACCGCGAATGCCGTGTTCGGTCTGTTTCCCGCCGCGCGCGTGAATCACGAAGACATCGAGATCTACTCGGACGAGTCGCGTCGCAACGTGCTCATGACGTGGCACAACCTTCGCCAGCAGAACGAGAAGCCCACCGGCAACCCGAATCTTTCGCTTGCCGACTTCATTGCCCCGAAGGACGCCGGCGTGCCGGACTACATCGGCGCCTTTGCCGTGACGGCAGGCGCGGGCATCGAGAAGCGCCTCGAAATGTTCGAGAAGCAGCACGACGACTACAACGCGATCATGCTGAAAGCGCTCGCCGACCGTCTCGCCGAGGCTTGCACGGAGCTTCTGCACGCGCGCGTGCGGCGTGAGTTCTGGGCCTATGCGGCCGACGAGCGGCTTTCGAGCGGCGACCTCATCAAGGAGAAGTATCGCGGCATCCGCCCGGCGCCCGGCTACCCGGCTTGCCCGGATCACACGGAGAAGGGGCCGCTCTTCGAATTGCTGGGCGCCGAGCGCGCGGGCATGCGGCTCACCGAATCGTTCGCGATGTATCCCGCTTCTTCGGTGAGCGGGTTCTATTTCTCGCATCCGGAGTCGCGCTATTTCGCCGTCGGCAAGGTCGATCGAGACCAGATGACCGACTACGCGCGCCGCAAGGCGATGCCGCTCGCGGAAATCGAGCGCTGGCTCGGGCCGGTGCTCGGCTACGAACCTGCCCGCGACGACGCTGAAGAGTCGGCTACCGCGTGAAGAGCGACTCCATCTGCCTCGCCCGAGTCGGCGGTTGGGGTGAAGGGACCGATGTAGAGCCGCAAGAACGATTGAGCCCATGAGACTACTCGAAGGAAAGACCGTCGCCATGACCGGCGGCGGAGGCGGACTGGGCCTATGCTATGGCGTCGCGATGGCGAAAGCCGGCGCGTCGGTCGCGGTCTCCGACGCGAACCTCGAAGCCGCTCGCGCCACGGCAGACGCGATCCGCGAAGCAGGTGGCAAGGCCATCGCGCTCGAAGCCGATGTGACCCAGGCGGCCTCATTCGAGAGCTTGTTCGATCGCGCCGAGTCCGAGTTCGGGCCGCTCGACGTGCTCCTGAACATCGCCGGTATCTTCCCGCGCGTTGCCCTCGTCGACATGACGGAAGAAACGTGGGATCACGCGATCGCCGTCAACTTGCGGAGCGTGTTTCTCGGCTCGCGGGCGGCGATTCGACGCATGCTGCCTCGCGGCCGCGGTGTGGTCGTTAGCACCGCCTCGGGGACCGGCATCCGTGGCCAGCCGAAAGGATCCGCTTACGCTGCGTCGAAGGCGGCCATCATCGGCTTCACCCGCGCCGTCTCGCTCGAGCTGAAGAACACGGGGGTGCGCATCAACTGCTTCGGTCCCGGTGCGACGGACACGCCAATGTGGCGAACGGGCAAGAGCGACGAAGAAGCGAAGCGCCTGCTTGCCGCAGGTTACGTGTATCAGCCCGACGACTTCTCCAACATCGTCGTCTTCCTCGCAAGCGACCTGTCATGGCCGCTGAACGGGGAGTTCATCAGCAGGGATTTGCATCGGTGACGCGATCGCTGCGCACGGATTTCTGGTCGTTCTGGATGTGCGGAGCACGTAGGTCCGGATTCCAACCAAGGGCCTGAACGGCGCCTGGGTTCTGGCCTCGCGCCAGAACGACGACGCGGCCGGTCATGCCTTCGCGGCAACGTATACCGCTTCGTCATCCCGGGCCTGCGGAGCACACAGGCCAGGGATCCAGGCAAGGTTGGTCAACCGGTCCTTCTGCTTCTCACAAGATCGAATGCGTGTCGGTCGGTGCTCGCGTGGTTCTAACTAATTCTAATGGATGACGTAACCGCCGTCCATGACCAGCGCATGTCCTGCGACGTACGCGGCATCCTTGGAAACAAGAAACGCCACCACACCCGCGACTTCCTCGACCGTCCCAAACCGTCCGATCGGCACATCGCGGGCGCGCTGCTCGAGCTCGCCCGGATTGCGTCCCGCGAGAAAGCCCTCGGTTGAAACGGGGCCCGGGCAGACGGCATTCACCCGGATGCCTTCCACCGAGAGCTCGAGCGCCATCGAGCGCGTGAGCTGAATCAGCGCCGCTTTCGTGAGGCTGTAGACCGCGCCGTAGCGTGAGGCGACGATCCCGAGCTGGCTCGCCATGTGAACGATGTGCCCCCCGCCCTGCGCGCGCATGACGGGCACGACCGCCTGGCTCGCGAAGAACGGCGAGCGCAGGTTGATCGCCACCACGCGATCGAACTCCTCCTGCGAGAAATCGCCGAATGCCTTGCGCACGCGGATCCCGGCGTTATTCACGAGAATGTCGATCCGTCGCATGCGACGATGCGCCTGACCGATCATCGCTTCCGCCTCGGTGGGTCTCGCGAGATCATGCAAGCCCCAGGCGGCCTCCGGCGCGCCCGCGTCACGGCAAAGGCGAGCGCTTTCGTCCAACTCGGCCTCGGTCCCGTCCGCGGCAAGATAGATCGCAGCGCCCTCCGACGCGAGCCGGATGGCCACGGCCCTACCGATGCCGCGCGACGCTCCGGTGACGAGCGCGACTTTGCCTGCGAGTTCGGGAGAACTGCTCATGATGCTACTCTCAAGGCCGCGCGCACTCGGACGTGAGTGCTAATTGGCGCCTGAATGACACGTTCGCGGCGACAGCCTGTCCCAGGCGCGCCGCTCACGTATAAGGGCCATTCTGATCCATGAGTGTAGCGCCTGAATGTCACGTTCGCGGCGACAGACTGTTCCAGCCTCCTTCTGCACTGACCCTCGTACAATTGGACGAGAGTGCTGATCGGCCTCGGAGGGCTACGTTCGCGGGGACCCCGCTGCTCCGCAGCCCCCACTCACGGAATATGGGGTGGTTCACTCGACTTTGAGACCCGCACTTCGCACCACCGCACGCCAGTCGCGCACCTCCTGCGCGACGTACTGCTTGAACTCGGACGGCGTGTAGGGCGCCGGCTCGGCAAGGTTGGTCGTGAGGAGGTCCTTCATCCGAGGCTGGGTGACCGCCTTCAAGGCCTCGCCATGCAGCTTCTCCACGATGCGCTTCGGCGTCGCACCCGGCGCGAAGAAGCCGGTGTTGCAGCCCATCTCGAACTTGGGGATCGCTTCCGCCATCGTCGGTGTGTCGGGGTAGAGCGGCGAGCGCTTCGGCGAAGTGATGCCGAGAAGCGTCAGCCGACCCGCTTTGACGTGCGGGACCGCGGCCGAGATGCACGCGAAGTAGATGCCGGCTTCACCCGCGACGAGGGCCGCGGTGGCCGGGCCGCCGCCTTTGTATGGGACGTGCAGGAGTTTCGTCCCGGTGTCGCGCATGAAGCGTTCGGCCGTGAGGTGCGTGATCGAGCCCGGGCCGGACGATGCGAACGCAAGCTGAGCCGGCCGCGCCTTCGCTTCCTCGATCAACTGCGGGATCGATTTCACGCCGAGCTTCGGGTTCGCGACGAGCACGAGCGGCGAACGGGCCGGAAGCGCGATCGGCTCGATGTCCTTCAGCGGATCGTATGGAAGGGTGGTGTAGAGACTTGCGCTGATCGCGTGGCTCGGCACGTCGGTCATGAGCAGTGTGTAGCCGTCGGCGTTCGCCTTGGCCGCGAGCGCCACGCCCACCGTTCCGGCCGCTCCGGGACGGTTGTCGGGAACGACCTGCTGTCCGAGCGACTCGGAAAGCATCGCGCCCAGGCCGCGGGCGATCACATCGGTGATGCCTCCTGGAGGCCACGGGATCACCAGGCGGATGGGCCGCGCCGGATACTCCTGTGCGAGCACGCCGGGCGCTCCCACGAGGCACATTGCGATCAGCACCCGCGATGCAATTCTCAACCCGTACATGATCGATCCTCCTCCTGCGTCTACCAGAGCGCTTTCAACCTGCCTCCGTCGAGATTCAACGAAACGCCCGGTGATGTAGCTCGCACGCTCGGAGCAGAGGAACACGATCGCGTTCGCGAGCTCTTCCGGCCGTCCGAAACGATTGAGCGCGTTCTTGCGCGCAGCGAGTCGGCGCGCGTCGGCCTCGGTCAGTAGTCTCGAGCTCGGCGGCGAGGCCCTGCGCGTTGCGCCGCCAGAGATCGGTGTCGACCCATCCGGGACAAACGGCATTTACGAGAACATTGTCTTCGCCGAACTCGGTCGAGAGGGACTTCGTGATATTCAGGAGGCCGCTGTTCGTGATCCCGCTGCCGAACATGTAGGGATCGGGTTCCTTCCCGGCGCCGCCGATCAGGTTGACGACACGCCCCCACTTCTGCGCCTTCATCATCGGACAAACGAGACGGATCGCGCGCAGGAATCCGAAGAGCTTGGTCTCGAGCTGCTCCTTCAACCCTTCGTCGGTCATTACGTCGAAGCGTCCCGAGGTACATCTGCCCGGCGTTGTTGACGAGAATATCCACCGTCCCGAAGCGCTGATTCGCGCTCTCGACGAGCCGCGCGATGTCATCCGGTTTCATCATGTCTGCGGCCACCGCGTGAACCTCGCCGCCTGTCGCCGCAGCGAGCTCGTCCCGCGCACGCCCGAGCGCTTGCTCGTTGCGTCCGCAGATCATGACCCGCACGCCTTCTTCGAGGAACTGGCGCGCCGTCTCCCGCCCGATGCCGCGGCTTGCGCCCGTGACAATTGCGGATCTGCCTTTGATGCCGAGGTCCACTTCTCCTCCCGTTCAATCCTTCGAGAGCCCCGTCTTCAGCCTGCCGAGCGGGGGCTTGCCACCCGATTCTAACAATACGGCATCATGAGTCTCGCCGAAGACTTTGTTGAAAGAGCGCGTTGCTGCGACAATCCGGTGCCAGGAGCGGGATGCGCGAGCATGATGGCGATGGGAGGGGAGGCGTAAGGATGCGGGCGAGAAAACTGAGACTCTGTACAGTTGGCGAGCCGCGATGGCGGCGGGCTCGGTATCGCGACCGAGCGCGGCATACTGGATGTGGCGAAGGCGTCTGTGTTGTTTCGCATGAAGGCGCCGGCCGACATCCATGCGGTGATCGAGGGCGCCGACGCTGCGCCTCTCGCGAAGCTCGTCGAAAGGGCGCTCTCGGACAAGCGCGGCAGCAGCGTGCTCGTTCCCGAGGGACGTGCGCGGTTCGGCCCCGCGGTCCCGCGTCCCGGGAAGATCATCTGCGTCGGACTGAATTACCGCCAGCATGCGCAGGAAACGGGCAATCCGATTCCGCCCGTGCCGATCCTCTTCAACAAGTACAACAACACTCTCGTCGGACATCGCGGGAAGATCCCGCTGCCGACCAAAGTCTCGTCGCAGTTCGACTACGAAGTGGAGCTGGTCCTCGTGATCGGGAAGAAAGCGCGCGACGTGAGCGATGCGAAGGCGCTGTCGTATGTCTTCGGCTATGCGAACGGCAACGACTTCTCGGCACGCGATCTCATGCGCGTGACGAGCCAGCTCATGCTCGGCAAGACCTGCGACGGCTTCGCGCCGCTCGGGCCCTTCGTCGTCACGGCCGATCAGATCCCGGACCCGCAAAACCTGAGAGTGGCGACGTACGTGAACGGCGAGGAACGCCAGAATTCCAATACACGCGACATGATCTACAGCTGCGCGGAGATCGTGAGCTACTGTTCGCGTCACATGACGCTTCTTCCGGGCGACATCATTTATACGGGCACGCCTCAAGGAGTCATACTCGGTTATCCGCGCGAGAAGCAGGTGTGGCTCAAGGCCGGAGACAAAGTCGTGACCGAAGTCGAAAAATGCGGACTGCTCGAAGTGACCCTGGTCTGAACACGAGGAGAGTGTTATGTCGGACGAGCTGAACGGTAGCTGCCTGTGCGGCGCGATCAAATTCAAAGTGACGCCTCCGGTCGCGGGCTTTCGCTATTGCCACTGCAGCCGCTGCCGCAAGGCGAGCGGCAGTGCCCATGCCGCCAATATCTTCGTGCCGGAGAAACAGTTCCAATGGCTCGCGGGTGAGTCGTCCGTGAAGCGCTTCGATCTGCCCGGCGCGCAGCGCTTCGCCGTCTGGTTCTGTCCGGAGTGCGGCACGCGCGTGCCCCACAAGGTCAAGACGACGGAGAACATGCTGATCCCGGCCGGACTGCTCGACGGTGCGCCGCAGGCGCGGCCCGAGAACAGCATCTTCTGGGATTCGAGGGCGGAGTGGTATGTGTCGCCGGACGAGATACCCAAGTTTCGCGAATACACCTGACGGCCGGTCCCATCCGAGGCAGGTGGACGGCTGGATCTTGCGCACCGGCAGCGACAAAGCCGACCCGAGCCCGCGAGCCGTGAGGTGAGCACGTGCGGTGCGTCTCCGTTTAATATGAGGTCCCGGGTGCCGTCGTGAACAGGATGAGCCGCGTTCTGCCAGCGAAAGTGGGCCGCTTCGAGATCGAGCGTGCGCTGGATTCGAGCCCGCACGTCGTCTCCTATTTCGCGCGGGATACGCGGCTTGGCCGGCCCGTCATCGTCAAGAAGCTGACCTCACCGGGCGCCCACGCGCAGACGCGAAGGGATATCGACCGGCTTCTCGCCGGTGCACGCACGGTGGGAGAGCTGTCGCACCCCGGCATCGTCCCCCTGATCGACGCGGGCGAAGACAACGGCGTGCCTTACCTCGTCTACGATCACGTGGAAGGCGAGGCGCTGTCGGAAACGCTGAGGATCGAGCCGCGTATGACGATCGATCGCGGCCTCGAGATCACGCTCCAGCTTCTGAAAGCCGTGGGCGCGGCCCACCAGAAGGGCGTCGTCCACCGCAGTCTCAAACCGGAGAGCGTCATCCTCACGCCCGACGATGTTCCGCGCGTCATGGATTTCGGCATCGCGAGTTGGGTCGCAGCCGAGGCGCCGCACGCGAACGCCTTCTGCGGCGCGCCGCCGTATACCGCGCCGGAATGCGCGGGCGCCGGGGTCTGCACCCCGACGGCCGATGTGTTCTCGATCGCGATGCTGCTTTACCGGATGCTTACCGGGCGCACGGCGGTCTCGGGGGTGAACGCCGCGGAAATCGTTCGTCAGCTCGCGAACCAGCCGTTCGCGCCGCCGTCCAGCGTGAACCCGGAGATCGACGAGCGGCTGGACGACGCCGTGTTGAAGGGGCTCGCGAAGAATCCCGAGGAGCGTTTCGAAAGCGCCGCGGCGATGGAGGCCGCGCTCGCCCAATGTCTGCGTGCCGACGCCGAGAACACCGGCCGCGACCAATCTCCCGCGGGCACGCTCGATTTTCTCCTGCGACGCATGCGCCACAAGAGCGATTTTCCGGCGCTTTCGGCGACGATCAGCGCGATCAACCGCGCGAGCGCGTCCGAAGACGAGAACATCAACACGCTGACCAAACACATCCTCAAGGACTTCGCGCTCACCAGCAAGCTCCTGAAGATGGTGAATTCCGCGTACTTCGGCGCGTTCGGAGGAACGATCTCCACGGTCTCGAAGGCCGTCGTGATCATGGGCTTCGATCGCATCCGCAACGCGGCGATCACGCTCATGCTCTTCGAGCATCTCCAGAACAAGGCGCACGCGGCGCGCTTGAAGGAAGATCTCCTCGCCAGTTATTTCAGCGGCGTTCTCGCGCGCCAGCTCGTCGTGAAGACCGGTATCCGCAACGTCGAGGAAGCATTCATCTGCGCGACGTTTCATAACCTCGGCCGGCTGCTCACGAGCTTCTACTTCCCTGAGGAAGACCGCCAGATCCAGAGATTGATCAGGCAGAAGGGCGTCGAGGAGATGCAGGCGTCCATCCAGGTGCTCGGCGTGAGCTTCGAGGACCTGGGCATCGGCGTCGCGAAAGTGTGGAACTTCCCACCCCGGTTGATCCAGAGCATGCGGCACATCCAGGAAGACGAGGTCGTGCGGGTCGAAACGGAGGACGGCAAGCTGAGGGCGCTTGCGCACTTTTCGTCCCGCGTATGCGACTCCATGCGCGAGCTCGACGAGCAAAAGTGCGAAGAAGGAATCAAGGATCTCGTCCAGAGATTCGAGGGCACGCTCGGGATCAACAGGAACGTCCTCGCCTCGTCGATCAAACAGTCGTCCGAGGAGCTCGTGAAGAATGCCGTGACCCTGAACTTGAACACGAAGGGGAGCGCGTTTCTCACGGACACCGCGGCTGCGGTCGAACAGACCGTCGCGGCGCCAGCGCCGGCGACGGACGTCGAATCCGTCATCGAAGAGACACGTTTCGAGGCCGACGCGTGCCCCGCTGTCGATCCGCCCAGCACGGACACGGAGGCCCAGCGCAAAGCGGCGCTCTTCGGAGGCATCCAGGACATCACCACGAGCCTCGTGGGCGAGTTCAACCTGAACGACATCCTGCGTGAGGTCCTCGAGACGCTCTACCGCGGCATCGGCTTCACCCGCGTGCTGCTTTTCATCCGGGACGCCGCCGCCAATTCGCTGAAGCCGCGCTTCGGCCTCGGCGACAACGTGGACGAGATCATCGCCGGCGAGTTCTCGATCGCGTTGGGTACCCCACGCGATGTGTTCCAGGCTGCGGTCGCGAACGGCGCGGACGTGTTCATCGAGAACGTGAACGCCGAAGCGATCCGCAAGCACATCCCGCAGTCGTACCGCAAGGCGATTCCGGCGAGTTCGTTCGCGCTTTTCCCGATCATCGTGAAAGGCAAGCCCGTCGGTCTCCTGTACGGCGACTGCGATCTGGAGAACGCGATCCGCTTCAGCACCGAAGAGCTCGCACTGCTCAAGACGCTGCGCAATCAGGCCGTCATCGCCATCAAGCAGAGCTAATGCATCTCCACATTCTCGGCATCTGCGGCACGTTCATGGGTGGCCTCGCCGTGCTCGCGCGCGAGGCGGGTCACAAGGTCACGGGCTGCGACGCGAACGTCTACCCGCCCATGAGCACCCAGCTCGAGAGCCAGGGTATCGAGTTGATCGAGGGCTTTGGCGCCGACCAGGCGGGCCTCGCGCCGGACGTGTTCGTCGTGGGCAACGTGATCACACGCGGCAATCCTTTGATGGAGACAATACTCGAGCGCGGCCTTCGCTATACGTCCGGTCCGCAGTGGCTCGGAGAGCACGTCCTGCGGGGCCGCTGGGTGCTGGCGGTTGCCGGGACGCACGGGAAGACGACCACGAGCGCCATGCTCGCCTGGATCCTCGAGCATGCGGGTCTCGCTCCGGGATTTCTCATCGGCGGCGTGCCGCAGAATTTCGGCGTGTCCGCGCGGTCTTCCGAAACGGCTTTCTTCGTGATCGAAGCGGATGAATACGACACCGCGTTCTTCGACAAGCGCTCGAAGTTCGTTCACTACCCGGCGCGCACGGCGATCTTGAACAACCTCGAGTTCGATCACGCGGACATCTTTTCGGATCTCGCCGCGATCGAGCGACAGTTTCACCATTTCGTGCGCGTGCTCCCGCGCAACGGTCTCATCGTGAGCAACGCACGGTCCGAAGCGCTCGAGCGCGTGCTCGAGCGCGAGTGCTGGACGCCCGTCGAACGCTTCGATACGCCGGACGGTTGGGCGGCGGAGGGGCCCGATCATGGTTTCGCCGTTCGCTACAAGGGCGAGCAGGTCGGGCGCGTCGACTGGAAACTTCAGGGCGCGCACAATCGCGCCAACGCACTCGCGGCGATAGCCGCGGCGCGCCACGCCGGCGTGCCGCCGGCTCTGGCGATCGAGGCGCTGACACGCTTCGAAAGCGTCAAGCGGCGTATGGAAATCCGAGGGGTCGTCCGGGGCGTCACGGTGTACGACGACTTCGCGCATCATCCGACCGCGATCGAGACGACGCTCGCCGGCTTGCGTGCGAACGTGAACGGTGCGCGCGTCATTGGCGTCATCGAGCCGCGCTCCAATACGATGAAGCTCGGAGTGATGAAGCAGGCGCTACCCGGAAGTCTCGCGGAGGCCGATCTCGTTTTCTGCTACAGCGCCGGACTCGCATGGGACGCGGCCGAAGCGTTGCAGCCGCTCGGTGCGAAGGCGCGCGTTACGAGCGATCTGGGTGAGCTCGTCGACGAGATCGTGCGAGCGAGCCGCGCGGGAGATCACCTGGTCATCATGAGCAATGGCGGCTTCGGCGGCATCCACGACAAATTGCTCGCGGCCCTCGGACGTGGCGCGTAGACCAGCACTTCGTCCTGTCTGACGAGTAACGTGTCTCGCTGCGGCTGCTTCGGGACGCGCGGCGTGCCGCGAAACTTCTGCCTCTTCGGAAGAGATGATGAGTGACGACAACATTCTGGAGCGAGATACGCTCGGCGCTTTCTGCCGGCACACGCATGCAACGCTGCACGGAGCGGCGACGGGACCCCTCGCGGGGCTTACGTTCGCGGCGAAGGACATCTACGACGTCGCCGGCCACAAGACGGGCTTCGGCAGCCCTGACTGGCTGAGCACGCATGCGCCGGCGACGCGGACGGCGCCCGTCGTGCGGGCGCTCGTGGACGCCGGTGCGGTCATGGTGGGCAAGACGCACACCGACGAGCTCACGTTCAGCCTGAACGGCGAGAACGCGCACTACGGAACGCCGGGCAACGTGAACGCGCCGGGACGCATTCCCGGCGGCTCGTCCAGCGGGTCGGCTTCAGCGGTGGCCGGGGGGCTCGTGGATTTCGCGCTGGGCAGCGATACGGGCGGCTCGGTGAGAGCGCCCGCGAGCTTTTGCGGAATCCATGGCTTGCGCCCGACGCATGGGCGCATTTCGCTCGAGGGTGCGTGTCCGCTCGCCTCGAGCTTCGATACGGCAGGATGGTTCGCGCGCGATGCCGCGATCATGGAACGGGTCGGTGCGGTGCTGTTCTCAGAATCGCCCGTCACGCAGATGCCCCACCGGGCGCTCGTTGCGCAGGATGCATTCGATCTCCTCGATCCCGAGGCCAGACAGGCGCTGCAAGGAGGCCTGGAGCGCGTCATCGCTGCCGTCGGCAAGGCGCAAGACGTGACCGTCAGCGAAGAGGGTCTGCCGTCATGGCTCGATGTCTTCCGGACGCTGCAGGGATTCGAGATCTGGGCGCAGCACGGCGCCTGGGTGAGGGATACGAAGCCCGCGCTCGGCCCCGGCGTGCGCCAGCGCGTGGAATGGGCGTCTACGATCGCGGAAGCCGATGCAGCGCAGGCACGAGTGAAGCGCGAGCCCATCGCTCGACGCATGGAGGCGCTGTTGCGCGACGATGCCGTGCTGATTCTGCCGACGGTGCCTCACATTGCCCCGCTGGTGAACTCCGATCCGAAGGCGACCGAAGACTTCCGGACGCGCGCTCTCACGCTGCTGTGCATCGCCGGACTCGCGCGCTTGCCGCAAGTGAGCCTGCCTCTCGCGCGCCTCGATGGGTGTCCGATCGGTCTTTCGCTGATCGGTGCTCGCGGCAGCGACATGACGCTCCTTGCCGTCGCGCGGGAGGTGCAGATATAGCCGCGGTTCATCGGCCCCCTCCCGGCACCCCTCACCCCAGCCCCCAACCCTGTGCTCATCTACATCCACGGCTTCAACAGCTCCGCGTTGTCTTATAAGGCTGGTGTCCTGCGCAAGCGCATGGCGGAGCTTCGAAGGAGCCGCGAGTTCGTTTGTCCCGAGCTTCCACCGAGCCCGCGGGAGGCGATCACGCTGCTCGAGCGCACGATCGAACAGTGCGGGCCCAAGGACGTCGCGCTCATCGGCAGTTCCCTCGGCGGCTACTACGCGACTGCGCTCGCGGAGCGGTACGGAGTACGCGCTGTTCTCGTCAATCCCGCCGTGGCGCCTTACGAGCTGCTTGCGCCTTATGTCGGCCCGCAGGCGAACCTCTATACCGGCGCGCAATACGACCTCACCGAGCGTCACATCTCGGAGCTGGAGGCGCTCGAGGTCGACGGCGTCACGCCTTCGCTCTACCTGCTGATCGTGGCGACCGGCGACGAAGTACTCGATTACCGCGCCGCCGTGACCCGGTATCGGGGCTGCGAGCAGATCGTCGTCGAGGGCGGCGATCATGGCTTCAGCAGCTTCGGTGGATACCTGGACCGCGCACTGGCCTTCTGCGGTGTGCCTGCCTGATGAGTCCGCCCGAATCGAAGAGGGGGATGCCCCTCGAGTGACGGGCGACGATGGGGCGGCGCTCGCCTCCGGCTCGGGCCTCGCCGCCTACGGAACAGAGGGACACCGATGGTTTCCCTCCGTAACCTCCTTTCCTTCGGCCACGTCGGATAGCAAGTCCGACACGCTGCTAGGGGAGTGACGAGCTGCCGGGCAGGATGCTTTTCTTGATGCAGGTCGCCTGAAGGCCCGGACGCACCGGCCTCCGCCGGTATAATCAGCCGCTCGCGGAACCGCTGAATCGCTGCGCGTTCTACTCCACCTTTCATTTCCTTTACTACTTCACTCCGTCACGACTTTCAGTGAACGTTTTCTACGAAGAGGAGGGCACGCTCAAAGTCGCCGCGATTCTGGCGGACAACGATACGAGCCTTCAGGTCGAAGCGCCGCATGGCAAGCGTTCGAAAATCAAAGCCGGCGCGGTGCTCTTTCGATTCGAACAGCCGGCGCTCGCCGAGTTCATGCCTCAGGCGCAACAGGCTGCGCAGGAGCTCGACGTCGACTTCCTCTGGGAATGCTCGAGCGGCGAGGAGTTCGATTACGCGGAGCTCGCCGCGGAGTACTACGGCCGCAAATCCTCATCCATCGAGTCAGCGGCAGTCCTGCTGAGACTCCACGGCGCGCCGATGTATTTCTACAAGCGCGGTCGCGGCCGCTATCGCGCCGCCCCGGCCGACGCGCTCAAGGCGGCGTTGGCGAGCGTCGAGCGCAAGAAAGCGCGACGCCGAGCGCAAGGAAGCGTATGTGAGTCAGCTCCTCGCCGGAGCGCTTCCGGCCGAGATGCACGCGATGTTGAACGCGCTCCTCTACAGGCCGGATCGCAACACGCTCGAGTGGAAAGCGCTCGAGGAAGCGAGCGCGCAACTGAAGCTTACGCCCACCCGTGCCATCGCGCGCAGCGGCGGGCTGCCCTCGACGCATGACTACCATCTGAATCGTTTTATTTTCGAGCACTTCCCCCTCGGAACCCGCTTCAGCGGTCCGGATGCGCTCGCGCCGGTTCCGTCCGATCTTCCGCTGGCGGATGCCGTCGCCTTCAGCATCGACGACGCCTCGACCACTGAGATCGACGACGCGTTTTCAGTGACGTCTCTCGGCAACGGCAACACCCGAGTCGGCATTCACATCGCAGCACCGGCTCTCGGCATCGCCGCAGACTCTCCACTGGACCATGCGGCGCGGTCGCACTTGTCGACCGTCTATTTTCCCGGCGGAAAGATCACGATGCTCCCCGATTCGGTGATCGAGGCATACACGCTCGCGTCGGGCCGATCCTGCCCGGCGCTGTCGCTGTACGCCGAAGTGAACGAGGCGAATCAGGTCGTGAACGTCCGCACGCTGCTCGAGCGTGTGAACGTCGTCGGCAATCTGCGTCACGATACGCTCGAGCCCGTGTTCAACGAGGCGACCGTGTCGCGCAGCGTGATCGAGCACGACTACGGCCACGAGTTGAAGCGCCTGTGGGGATGGGCGAAGACATTGGAGCAGGCGCGCCGCGGCGATGCACCGGCGACCGAGCAGCGACCGGAATTCTCGTTCAGCGTCGAGAACGATCGCGTCCAGATCGTCCCGCGGCGGCGCGGCACTCCGATGGACATGCTGGTCGCCGAGTTGATGATCTTCGTGAACAGCACCTGGGGCCGGCAACTCGCCGAAACCGGCTCGGCGGCCATTTTTCGCGTGCAGGGGGCCGGCAAGGTGCGCATGAGCACGGTTCCGGCCGCTCACGCGGGATTGGGTGTCGACCACTACGTCTGGGCGAGCTCCCCGCTGCGTCGCTATATCGATCTCCTGAACCAGCGGCAGCTGGTCGCGATCGCGCGCGGGGAGACTCCGCCGTACAAGTCCGGCGACCAGCGTGTGCTCGCCGTGATGCGCGAATTCGAATCCGCCTACGAGTCGTATGCGGAGTTCCAGCGTTCGATGGAGCGCTACTGGTCCCTGCGCTGGCTGCTCCAGGAGAATGCGCGCGTGGTCCAGGCCACCGTGCTCAGGGAGAACTTGTGCCGTTTTGACGAGCTTCCCCTGCTCGTCCGTGTCGCCTCACTTCCCGGCCTTGGGTCGGGGACCCAGGTGCTTCTGGACATCTCGGACATCGATCTTCTGGAGCTCACTTTCCACTGCGAGTTCGCGCGTGAGGTCCACGCTCCCGAGCCGGCGTCCGCAGGCTCGGCGCTCGCGGCGGCGGAATGAGCGGTTTGCGGCACGAAGCGCTTCTGTAGAATGCGCGCCATGGCCTTGAAACGCCAGCCGAAAGGTGTCGAGCTGCCGCGTCGAGCGCGACACCGGTCCCATCGTGGGTGGCGCAGTCCGCTGGCCCGGCTCGAGATGCGCCTGACGGACTTGGAGCTCAAGCTCGCGGGCGTCGAGCGCGGAACGTTTCTGCACCGCCTTCAGGTGAGGATGCGCGGCGCCCTGGTTCTGTCGGTCCTCCTGCATGCCGCTCTCCTGTTCGGGCTTGCATCCAAGGTGCCGCCCCCGCCGACTCCGCTCGACGATAGGAAGGGCCTCGAAGTCGTTCTCGTGAACGCGAAATCGCAAGTCGCGCCGAAGACACCGGATGCGCTCGCTCAGCATAATCTGGACGGCGGCGGAGACACCGATCAGAAGCGTCGAGCGCGCACACCGCTGCCCGTCGTTCGCGATCAAAAGCCTGACGCCGAGGTGGAGCTCGCCCAGCGCCGTGTTCAGGAGCTCGAGCGCGAAGCGCGTGAGCTCATGACGCAGACAATGTCGCCAACACCGGTCGAGGTCGTAACCGCGCAGCCAAAGAGCGTCGCCGAAGCGGAGGTCGTCCGGCCGAGCGCCACGGAGATTCTTCAGCGCAGTTTCGAGATCGCGCGGCTCGAAGGACAGATCTCGCGCGACATGGACACGCACCAGCAGCGGCCGCGGCGCCGCTTTCTCGGCGCACGCACGCAGGAATACCGGTTCGCGCGCTACATCGAGGACTGGCGCCAGAAGATCGAACGCGTGGGAGACCTCAACTATCCCCAGGCGGCGCGCGATCAGCGCCTGCATGGCAGCCTTGTCGTGACCGTGGCAATCCGGTCGGACGGCTCGGTGGAGCGTGTGGAGGTCAACAGGCCTTCCGGCCAGCGTGTGCTCGACGACGCGGCGCGGCACATCGTCGCGCTCGCGGCGCCTTTCGGCGCTTTCCCCCCGGACATCGCCAAAGACACCGACGTACTGCACATCACCCGCACGTGGACCTTCACGCCGGCGGATCGATTCGTCGCCGAGCAGTAGGGGCGGCGCTGGCCTTCGTTCTGATCGAGGCCTCGTACATTTTGATGGAAATGCTGACTGACGCCGGAATGCTTCGTTCGTGGGGCCCCGCTGCTTCGCAGCCCCCACTCACCGATCAGGGGGTGGTTCTAAGCGGTGACGGCCCCGATGTCTGACGCGTACGCCGTCGTCGGCAATCCGGTCGGGCACAGCAAATCTCCCGCTATCCACGCCGAGTTCGCGCGCGAGACGGCGCAGGACATGAACTACGTGGCGCTCTACTCGGGACTCGACGAATTCGAGGCGGTGGTCGAGCGTTTCCGGCAAAGCGGCGGGCGCGGCATGAACGTGACGCTTCCGTTCAAGCATCGCGCGTTCGCGCTCGCGCAAGAGCGTACCCGGCGCGCGGCCGAAGCGCAGGCGGCCAATACGCTCACTTTCTCGGATGGCGCGATCGCCGCTGACAACACCGATGGCGTCGGGCTCGTGCGCGATCTCACCGTGAACCTGGGCTGCGCGCTGCGCGACGCCTGCATCCTGTTGCTCGGCGCGGGTGGAGCGGCGTGGGGCGTGTGCGGGCCGCTGCTGGACGAACGTCCCGCGCGGCTCGTGATTGCGAACCGGACCGTGGACAAGGCGCGCGCGCTGTGCGAGCGTTTCGGGGCCGCCCACGAGACGATCGCGCTCGAAGCCGCGGGCTACCCGCAACTCGCCGCCGAAAGCTTCGACATCGTCGTGAACGCGACTTCCGCCGGACTGACCGGCGCCATGCCGGCACTGTCACCTCGCGTGTTCGCGTCCGGAGCCTTGGCCTACGAGATGGTCTACGGCCGGCTGACTCCATTCCTCCGCTTCGCCTCGCAGAACGGCGCGCGTACTGCCGATGGGCTCGGCATGCTGGTCGAGCAGGCCGCCGAGTCGTTCTTCATCTGGCGTGGCGTGCGGCCGCTCACCGCGCCGGTGATCGCAGGGTTGAGAACCTGACGGAAATGGGGTCAGAGTCGAATTTCGTGCACCGAGACGGGCGGTAGTCGGATATTTTGCTCATCATGAACGCCCAGAAATTCGACTCCGACCCTGATTTCAGATTTCGCTGATTTCTCGTGAGATTCTTATGGCGCCTCACGTGGCGGATTCTGCTGCTTGCCCTCATCGCGCTCACCCTCGTTCAGTTCTGGTTCCTCGCATGTGTGTGGTACTGGTCGAGTCACAACCCGGAGACCACCGCATTCATGCGCGGACGGATAGAGCGGCTGCGTGAAGAGCGCCCCGATGCGAAGGTGCGCCACCAGTGGGTGCCCTATCGCAGCATCTCGATGCATCTGAAGCGCGCCGTCATCGCTGCAGAGGACGCAACCTTCGTCGAGCACCGGGGCTTCGACTGGAAGGGCATACGCGGCGCGATGGAGAAGAACCTGCGCGAGGGAGAAGTCGTTGCCGGCGGCTCGACGATCACGCAGCAGCTTGCGAAAAACCTGTTCCTGTCCGGCGAGCGTGCATGGTGGCGCAAGGCGCAGGAGGCGGCGATCACGGTCATGATCGAGCTCGTCATGGACAAGCGCCGCATCCTGGAGATCTACCTGAACGTGATCGAATGGGGCGAGTCGGTATTCGGCGCCGAAGCCGCGGCGCGGCACCACTTCGGCGTGAGAGCGTCCGATCTCACGCCGGAACAGGCCGCGCGCCTTGCCGCCATGGTGCCGAGTCCCCGTCGCTACTCGGCCGGGCAGACTACCTCGTATCTCCAGCGCCGCACGGCCACCCTGCTGGCGCGCATGAACGCAGTACGCGTGCCCTGAGCCCGCATTCTGTTCAGGGCCGTGTTTTGCTAAGCTCCGGGGTCGCCGCAGGTTACCTTCAAGACCCTCACACAGGAGTTCCCATGTATCGCAGACGATTTCTCGCCGCCATTGCCGCGGCCGGCGCCGCTGGCGTCGCGCAAGCCCAAGATCCGTTGCGCCTGCTGCTTGCGCAGGCCGCGCCCGCAGCGCGCCGCAGTCCGGACGTGATCTTCGTTCCCACACCGAACGAAGTCGTCCAGAAGATGCTGGACCTTGCGAAGGTGACCGGGAAAGACGTGGTCTACGACCTGGGCTGCGGCGACGGACGCATCGTGATTGCAGCCGCTCAGAAGTACGGCGTGCGCGCCGTGGGCATCGACATCGACCCGCAGCGCATCAGCGAAGCGAACGCGAACGCGAAGGCCGCCAAAGTCACGGACAAGGTGAAGTTCATCGAGGCCGACCTCTTCGAGGCTGACATCAGCGAGGCGACCGTCGTCACGCTTTACCTGCTCACGCGCCTGAACGAGAAGCTGAAGCCGAAGCTCCTGAAGGACTTGAAACCGGGCACCCGCGTCGTCTCGCATGCGTTCGACATGGGCGACTGGAAACCGGAGGAAACGGCCAGCGTCGGGGCGTCGAGCGTGTACCTGTGGCGAATTCCGACGGGCGGCAAGGGCTGATCCCGGATCGAGGCACAAGCGCCGCTTCGCCCTGAGCGGCGCGGTATTTGCACTAGGGGCCGCGTCTTCAGCGTCCGCCCGAGGAGCGCGTGCGCCTTGTCCTCTCACTGATCGCGGCTGTGCTCGTATCGGGATGCGCGACGCTCCCGGAGGTCCATCCCTGGTTCACGCCGCAGAGCGGAACTAAGTCACAAAAGGTCGTCAACGCGCGCGGCGCGCTTCCGGACGCCACGGCGCAGGTGATCCTCGCACGGCTGAAGGACAAGGGCGGCGGCGGGGACGTGCTCGAGCGGCACGTCATCATCGAAGAGGCCATCGCCGGCACGCCGCTCGCCGTCGGCAACACGGCGACGTTGCTCCAGGACGGCCCCGCCACCTACAAGGCGATGTTCGGCGCGATCGAGCGCGCGCGCGATCACGTCAACGTCGAGTTCTACATCATCGAGCAGGGCGAGATCGGCCAGCGCTTCGCGGATCTCCTCCTCGCGAAGCGGGCCCAGGGTGTCGCGGTCAATCTCATCTACGACGCGGTGGGTTCTCTCGACATGCCGGCCGAGTACTTTCAGCGACTGCGCGACGCGGGCGTGAAGGTCCTGGAATACAACCCCGTCAACCCGCTGAAGGCGCGCGCCGGGTGGCGTGTCAACAATCGCAACCACACGAAGCTCGTCATCGTCGACGGCAGCGTCGCATTCGCAGGCGGCATCAACATCAGCGACGTCTACTCGAGCGGCTCCTCACCGGGTTCGGCGGGACGCTCGTCCGGTTCAGGCGCCGGCTCCGGAGGCTTCTCGTCGGGCCGCCCGCCCCAGCCGGGGCGTAAGACGGACGTGGGCTGGCGCGATGCCAACGTGCGCATCGCGGGGCCGGCGGTCGCGCAGCTTCAGCGCCTCTTTCTCGACACGTGGGCCGAACAGAAGGGCGAGCCGCTCGCCCAGCGCAACTGGTTCCCGGCGCTGAAGCCGCAAGGTGAGCACCCCGTGCGCGTCGTTGCAAGCGGCCCGGGCGACCCGGCGCCGGCGATCTACCTCGCGTTGCAGTCCGCGATCGTGCATGCGGAGAAGACGATCCACATCACGATGGCGTACTTCGTGCCCGATCCGCAGACGGTCGATGCATTGAAAAGCGCGGCTGCCCGCGGCGTCGACGTGGTTCTGGTGCTGCCCTCGTTCACCGACTTCTGGGCGGTGTTCCACGCGGGTCGTTCCTACTACACCGAGCTTCTCGAAGCGGGCGTGAAGATCTACGAGCGCCAGGCCGCGCTGCTTCATTCGAAGACGATCGTGATCGACGGCGTGTGGTCCACCGTGGGATCGAGCAACATGGACTGGCGCAGCTTCCTGCACAACAAGGAGTTGAATCTCGTCATCCTCGGCCGCGAGTTCGGGCGCCAGATGGAAGCGATGTTCGAGCTCGACCGCGAGGCAGTCGGTCCGGATCGAGGCCGAGGCATGGTCGCAGCGCCCGCTGGGGCTGCGCATGAAAGAGTGGACGGCAAGGCTGTGGGGCTACTGGCTGTGAGGGGCGGCGCTCGGCCTCGCGCGTCCTGCTCGGGGCCTCGTACATCTTGATGGAAATACTGGCTAACGCCGGAATGTTTCGTTCGCGGGGACCCCGCTGCTCCGCAGCCCCCGCTCACCAATAAGGGGTGGTTCTAAGCAAGGTTTCCCTCCGTTACCTCCCTTCCTTTGTTGCGTGCCGGATAGCAGTCCGACACGCTGCTGGAGAGATCGGGAATATGGGACTGTCGACGGGCGCTTGACCGACCCGGCCGCCCGCCTTAGCCTCGGAACGATATGGGAAAACGCGTCGCGGCAGCATTCGCCCGGACGCTCCCCGCGCTATTGGCGGCGTGTGCGAGCGCGCAGAATGGTGTCGGCTACGAGGCCGCGGGAGGCGCAATTTCGACGCCGCTCACGTCCGAGCCGGGCGACCCGCAGCGCGGGCGCGCTATCATCGTGGGGCGTGAGGGCAATTGTCTTTTGTGTCATGCCGTCCCCGAGACCGGAGAGAAGTTCATGGGCAACGTCGCGCCGCCGCTTTCGGGCATCGGATCACGGCGCACCGCGGGAGAACTGCGGCTGCGGATCGTCGATCCGACGCGCGCGAACAAGGATGCCGTGATGCCGGCATACTATCGGGTGCAGGGACTCGACACGGTTGCCGCCGAGTACCGTGGCAAGCCGATCCTCACCGCGCAGCAGGTGGAGGACGTGGTCGCTTACTTGCAGACGCTGCGTTGAACCGATGACCAATAGCTCGAGAAGACGTTTTCTGACCGCGGCGGTGGTGTTGCCGCTGCTCGTGCACGTGCGTCCTGCGAAGGCGCTGCCGGCGATCGAAGCGCTCCAGCCGCTCGTGCAGAAGATCACCGGCGGCGCGCCGCTGCGCGAAGGCCGCGTGAAGCTCGATATCCCCACGTTGAGCGACAACGGCCACGCGGTTCCGCTGAAGATCACGGTTGCGAGCGCGATGGACGAGAAGGACCACGTCCGCGCGATCCACGTTCTCTCGGAGAAGAACCCGCGGCCCGTGATCGCCGTGTTCCATCTCAATCCGAATTGCGGCCGCGCGGAAGTATCCACTCGCGTGCGCCTGAACGGCGCGCAGAACATCCTGGTGATCGCCGCGATGAGCGACGGCAGCTACCATGCCTCGTCGGCCGAAGTGATCGTCACCGAGACGGCTTGCCTCGACGCGACCTGAGGGAAACATGGCGCTTGCACGCATACAGGTTCCAAAGGAGGCGAAGCAGGGCGAGCTCATGACGATTCGCGTCGCCATCCAGCATCCGATGGAGACTGGGTTTCGCTTCGACAATAACGGGCGGCCCATCCCGAAGAACGTCGTGAACACGCTCGTCTGCCGCTACAACGGCGCGGAAGTCTTCCGCGCCGAGATGGGCTCGGGCATATCGGCGAATCCCTATCTTCAGTTCTATACGCGTGCGGTGGCGAGCGGCGAGCTCGTGCTCGAGTGGGTGGACGATGCAGGCGAGCGCGGTTCGGAACGTGCCGCGATAAACGTGACGGCGTAACGATCCGCGCTGAGAGCAGAAGGCGTTCAGCCTTCAGCATGACCATTGCCGGCCCGCGGGAACACGCGGGGGAGGAGGACTCTCATGATGACCGCCTCGGCGGCCACCGGCGCGACGCGCATCCCTGCCGGCGTCTGGGTGCTCGGCTTCGTGAGCCTGCTCATGGACGTCTCCTCCGAGCTCGTCCACAGCCTGCTCCCCGTGTTCATGGTGACCGGGCTCGGCGCTTCGGCGCTCGTCGTCGGAGTGGTGGAAGGCATCGCCGAATCGACCGCGCTCATCGTGCGCGTCTTCTCGGGCGCGCTCTCTGATTACCTCGGGCGTCGCAAGGCGCTCGCCGTCGCCGGTTATGGTCTCGCTGCGCTGTCCAAGCCGCTCTTCGCGCTCGCGACGACGGTGAATCTCGTGCTGGCGGCGCGTTTCATGGACCGCATCGGCAAGGGGATCCGCGGGGCCCCGCGAGACGCGCTGATCGCGGATCTCACGCCGCCGGAGATCCGTGGCGCGGCATACGGCCTGCGGCAATCGCTCGACACGATCGGCGCGTTTCTCGGGCCGCTGCTCGCGATCGCGCTCATGATCGCGTTCTCCGGCGACTTTCAGGCCGTGTTCTGGGTGGCTGTGCTTCCGGCCGTGTTGTCGGTTGCATTGCTGATGGTGGGCATTCGTGAAAGCGAGCGCGCTGTGGGCGCTCCGAAACCGGTCAATCCGCTGCGGACCGACGTGCTGAGAACCCTTCCCGCCGCGTTCTGGTGGGTGGTGCTTGCGGGGCGGCATTTTCACGCTGGCGCGGTTCAGCGAAGCGTTCCTGCTGCTGCGGGCGCAGGAGCAGGGACTTGCGGATTCGTATGCGCCGGCCGTTCTCGTGCTGATGAACCTCGTGTTCGCGTTGACCGCCTATCCGATGGGCCGGCTCGCGGACCGCGTCGATCGCATGCGACTGCTGGGGGTGGGCCTTGCGGTGCTCGTTGCGGCGGATGTCGTCATCGCGTTGAGCCCCAGTCTTGCCGTCACGGCGCTCGGTGTCGCGCTGTGGGGCTTGCACATGGGCATGACGCAGGGCGTTCTCGCCGCGATGGTCGCCGGCAGTGCGCCGGAACATCTGCGGGGGACTGCTTTCGGCATGTTCAATCTGATTGCCGGTGTGGCGATGCTCCTCGCAAGCGTTCTGGCCGGGCTGCTCTGGGACAATTTCGGCTCGGCGGTCACGTTCTATGGCGGCGCCGCGTTCGCGATCGCCGCGTTCCTTCTGTTTTCGCTTGGACGTTCCGGACAGAGTGCGCGACCCACGTAAGCTGCTTGTTGCTGCGGCGCTCGGCACAATCCTGCTCGCGCTTCGCGTGTGGATGCTCTCGAAGCGCCGATTCCGAAGAGCGCGCTTCAGAACGGGAGCGCGTTCACGAGCGCGGCGAATCGGACGTTGCAGGCGGACGATTTCGCCAATCCCGGCATGCTGTGGGTCGAGCGCGGAGAGCGTCTGTGGAAAACACCTCCGCGCGAGGCGGCGAAGTCGTGTCAGGGCTGCCATGGCGACGCGGCATCAAGCATGAAGGGCGTCGCGACCCGCTACCCGCGCGTCGATCCGGGCGCGGCCCGGCTCGTGGACGTGGCCGGACGCGTGAATATCTGTCGCGAGCGGTATCAGCAGTCGGAGCGTTTCGCGCCGGAATCGGAATCGCTCCTCGCGCTGACGTCTTACGTCACCGTCCAATCGCGCGGGATGCCCATGGATGTCCGAATCGACATCCACAACGCGCGCGACTTCGAACGCGGCCGCGATCGGTTCTACCAGCGGCTCGGTCAGATGAATCTCTCGTGCGCGCAGTGTCACGACCGCAACTGGGGACGCACGCTCCTGCACGAGACGATGAGCCAGGGGCACGGCACCGGCTTCCCAGCGTATCGCCAGGAGTGGCAGGGTGTCGGCTCGCTTCAGCGGCGCATCCGCGCGTGCTACTCGGGACTACGCGCCGAGATGCCGGCTTACGACGCGCGGGAGCTGCTGGAGCTCGAGCTCTTTCTCGCGTGGCGTGCGAATGGGCTGGCGATAGAAGCGCCTGCAGTGCGGCGTTAATTGGACCTGGTAGAAGAGGTGAGCGCGGCGAACCGAAGGAAGAGAGGTAACGGAGAGGAACCATGTGGTTCCTCTCCGTTCGTCCATCGGCTGAGCCGAGCTGGAGCGAGGCAACGGAGGGAAACCAGTCGGTGTCCCTCCGTTCGTTACCGGCGTTGAGCGGATCAACGCTCAGCGAAGCGCAGCGTTGATCCTCTCGAGCGCCACCGCGCCCGGGCACAGAGCTCGCGTATCGAGCTGATTGAGCGGCGTCTCGACCGTGTTGAGGTGCTCGTGGAGGTCCTCCGCTTCGGGATCGATGTAGAGCAGTCCTGTCACGACCTCGCCCGCCGCCGCGCGCTGCTGGAGATAGTTCATCGCCTTGATGCGGTCGGTCGGATCGTAGTCCGCGGCGAGCTTGCGCAGCCGGATCACCGAGCCGTCGTGCTGCGTCACGTTCGACGAGCTCGCCCGGCGCGTAATCGGCGGTGATCTCCTCGCGGCCTTCGATGAAGTCGATGCGGTTGACCGCCTCGTTGTGCTGCGCGCACGTAGTCGTAGCTCTTGGTCGAGCCCGGGTGGTTGTTGAACGCGACGCACGGCGAGATCACGTCGATGAACGCGGCGCCCTTGTGCTCGATCGCGCCCTTGATGAGCGGCACGAGCTGCGTCTTGTCGCCCGAGAAGCTGCGCCCGACGTAGGTCGCGCCGAGCAGCAGCGCCATGCCGATCATGTCGAGCGGCTCGTCCATGTTCGCGATGCCGCGCTTCGACTTCGAGCCCTTGTCGGCCGTGGCGGAGAACTGGCCCTTGGTGAGGCCGTACACGCCGTTGTTCTCGACGATGTAAACCATGTTCACGCCGCGCCGGATCGCATGCACGAACTGGCCGATGCCGATCGAGGCCGAATCGCCGTCGCCCGACACGCCCATGTAGATGAGATCGCGGTTCGCGAGATTCGCGCCCGTCAGCACCGAAGGCATGCGCCCGTGCACGCTGTTGAAGCCGTGCGAGTTGCCGAGGAAGTAATCGGGTGTCTTCGACGAGCAGCCGATGCCCGAGAGCTTCGCGACGCGATGCGGCTCGATGTCGAGCTCCCAGCACGCCTGCATGATCGCCGCGCTGATCGAGTCGTGGCCGCAGCCGGCGCACAGCGTCGAGATCTTGCCCTCGTAGTCGCGGCGCGTGTAGCCGACGGCGTTCTTGGCGAGCGTCGGGTGGTGGAGTTTGGGTTTGGTGATGTAGGTCATGACTGAATAACGAGAACCGGTGAAGGATAGAGAGTGGCGAATGATTAGCAGCCGACGCAACACGACTCGTCACCCCGGCGCGAAGCCGGGTCCGGCGGGCAGTTCGCATAGCCAAATGCGGCGTTTCTGGATTCCGGCCCCGGATCACAGTCCGGGGTGTCCTGCGCGGAATGACGAATCTCTGAGTTTAGGCATCCAAGTGCTTTGCACCATGACCATCACGACGCCCGCTTCAGCGGCACGACGGTGCGCGCGGCGGCGTGCTGCGAGATCTGGTCGACGATGAAGCGCGCGGTGATCGGCGTGCCGTCGTAGTGCAGGATCGAGATCAGCCGTGTCGGGTTCACCTTCGCTTCGTTCACGAGCAGGCTCTTCAACTGCGCATCTCGGTTCTGCTCGATGACGAACACCCACGGATGGATTGCAACGAAGTCGTTGATCTCCTCCTGGAACGGGAAGGCGCGCACGCGCAGCGCGTTGACGTGAATGCCGCGCTCGGCGAGCACGTTCAGCGCCTCCTGCATCGCGGGACTGGTAGAGCCGTAGAAGATCGCGCCGAACCGCGCGGGCTTCTCCGCCGGATAGAGGAGCGGCTTCGGCACGAGCGACTTCGCCGTTTCGAACTTGCGCAGCAGCCGCTGCATGTTGTCCACGTAGTCCGGACCCGCCTCGCTGTAGCGCGCGTAGCGGTCCTTCGTCGTGCCGCGCGTGAAGTAACGCGCCGCGCGTCGGATGCGTGCCCGGATAGGTGCGGATACGGAATGCCGTCGCCGTCGACGTCGAGATAGCGCCCGAAATCCCGGCCCGACTCGAGGTCGTCGTATGACATCACCTTGCCGCGGTCGTAGTCCTGCGCGTCGTCCCACGTGGAACGGCTCGCACAGCCGCGTGTTCATGCCGATGTCGAGGTCGGTCATGACGAAGACCGGCGTCTGCAGGCGCTCCGCGAGATCGAACGCCTGCGCCGTGAACTCGAAGCACTCCGTCGGATCCTCGGGGAAGAGCAGCACGTGCTTGGTGTCGCCGTGGGAGGCGTAGGCGCAGGCGAGGACGTCCGACTGCTGGGTGCGCGTAGGCATGCCCGTCGACGGGCCGCCGCGCTGCACGTCGATCAGCACCGACCGGGAATCTCGGCGAAGTACGCGAGCCCGATGAATTCCGCCATGAGCGAGATGCCGGGTCCCGACGTCGCCGTGAACGAGCGCGCGCCGTTCCAGCCGGCGCCGATCGCGATGCCCATCGACGCGAGCTCGTCCTCGCCCTGGATGATCGCGAACTTGTTCTTGCCCGTCGCCGGATCGACCCGCAACTTCTGGCAGTGCCGGATGAACGCTTCGGCGAGCGACGAGGACGGCGTGATCGGATACCAGGCGCACACGCTCGCGCCGCCGTAGACCGCGCCGAGCGCCGCGGCGCTGTTGCCGTCCACGAAAATCTTGTTGCCGACGGTGTTCGCGCGCCTGACGGTGAGCCCGATCGGGCAGGATAGATTCTGAAGCGCGTAGTCGCGCCCGAGGCGCAGCGCCTTCACGTTCGATTGCAGCAGCGCTTCCTTGCCCTTGTACTGCTCGGAGAAGAGCTTCTCGATCTCCGCCGGATCCATGTCGAGCAGCGCCGAGAGCGCGCCGACGTAGATGATGTTCTTGAAGAGCTGGCGCTGGCGCGGATCGGTATACGTGGCGTTGCAGATCTCGGTGAGCGGCATGCCGATCACGTTGACGTCGTCGCGGAACTTCGATTTCGGCAGCGGCTTGGAGCTGTCGTAGAAGAGATAGCCGCCGCTCTCGATCTCCTTCAGGTCGTTGTCCCACGTCTGCGGATTCATCGCGACCATGAGATCGACGCCGCCGCGCCGGCCCTGATAGCCGGTCTCGTTCACGCGCACTTCGTACCAGGTGGGAAGACCCTGGATGTTCGAAGGGAAGATGTTGCGCGGAGACTGACCGGCACGCCCATGCGCAGGATGGCGCGGGCGAAGAGCTCGTTCGCCGACGCCGAGCCCGAGCCGTTCACGTTCGCGAACTTGACGACGAAATCGTTGACCGCTTCGAGCTTTCTTGTTTCGTTCTTGAGCATTTCAAGCGGCCTTTCTCTGCGGGTTGCGGCACGCGGGTCCGGCGTGCGTCATGTCGATCAGAAACTTCTGCATGTCCCACGCGCCGGTCGGGCAGCGCTCGGCGCACAGCCCGCAGTGCAGGCACACGTCCTCGTCCTTCGCCATGATGCGGCCGGTCTTCAGCGCCTCGGAGACGTAGAGGCTCTGCTCGAGATGCAGCGCCGGCGCGGTCAGACGCTGGCGCAGCTCGGCTCCTCGCCGTTCGGCGTGAACGTGATGCAGTCCATCGGGCAGATGTCGACGCACGCGTCGCACTCGATGCAGAGCTTGCGGCGTGAACACCGTCTGCACGTCGCAGTTCAGGCAGCGCTGCGCCTCCGCGAAGCCGGTTCTTGGGTCGAAGCCGAGCTCGACTTCGACCTTGATGTCCCTCAGCGTGACCTTCTTGTCCTGCCACGGCACCTTGTAGCGCTGCTCGGGAGAGACGTCGTTGTCGTAGCTCCACTCGTGGATGCCCATCTTCTGCGAGACGAGGTTCACACCGCGGCGCGGGACGCTGCGCCATGTCCTCGCCATTCACATCTTGTCGATGGAGATCGCGGCGTCGTGGCCGTGCGCGACCGCCCAGATGATGTTCTTCGGACCGAACGCCGCATCGCCGCCGAAGAAGATCTTCGGATGCGTGGACTGCATCGTGACCGTGATCGACGACCGGCATGCCCCACTTGTCGAACTCGATGCCGATGTCGCGCTCGATCCAGGGAAACGCGTTTTCCTGGCCGATCGCGACCAGAACGTCGTCGCACTCGAAATGCTCGTCCGGCTCACCCGTGGGCACGAGGTTGCGCCGGCCCTTCGCGTCGTAGCTCGCCTTCACCTTCTCGAACGTGATGCCGACGAGCTTGCCGTTTTCGTGCTTGAACTCCTTCGGAACGAGATAGTTCAGGATCGGGATGCCTTCGTGCATCGCGTCTTCCTTTTCCCACGGCGAGGCTTTCATCTCCTCGAAGCCCGAGCGGACGATCACCTTTACGTCTTCGCCGCCGAGGCGCTTCGAGGAGCGGCAGCAGTCCATCGCCGTGTTGCCGCCGCCGAGCACGATCACGCGCTTGCCGATCTTGTCGATGTGGCCGAACGAGACGCTCGACAGCCAGTCGATGCCGATGTGGATGTTGGCCGCGGCTTCCTGGCGTCCCGGGACCTCCGAGATCGCGGCCGCGCGGCGCCCCGCTGCCGACGAAAATCGCGTCGAAGCCTTCGCCGAGCAGCTTCTTCAGGCTGTCGATGTACTGGCCGGAGCGGAATGTGACGCCGAGATCGAGGATGTACCCGACCTCTTCGTCGATCACCGATTCGGGCAGGCGAAAGCGCGGAATCTGCGTGCGGATCATGCCGCCCGCGCGCGGATCGCCGTCGAAGACCGTGATGTCGTAACCGAGCGGCGCGAGATCGCGCGCGACGGTGAGCGAGGCCGGACCGGCGCCGATGAGCGCGACGCGCTTGCCGTTCTTCTGCTTCGCGGGCTTCGGGAGCCGCTCGCGGATGTCGTCCTTGTTGTCGGCGCAGACGCGCTTCAGCCGGCAGATCGCGACGGGCTCCGGCTTCTCGGCATTGCGCTCTTCCACGCGACCGCGTCGGCACGCGGGCTCGCAGGGCCGATCGCACGTGCGGCCGAGAATGCCGGGGAAGACGTTCGATTCCCAGTTGACCATGTAGGCATCGCTGTAGCGGCCTGCCGCGATCAACCGGATGTATTCGGGGACGGGGGTATGGGCGGGGCACGCCCACTGGCAATCGACAACTTTATGAAAATAGTCGGGGTTCTGTATTTCTGTGGGTTTCAAGGATCCTCCGGGGCGCCGAGGATTTGCCCGAGCGCCCGTGGATTGGACCCACAGGGTGCAAAACCGTTCTGGCGCTAGCTTCGAGCGCCGTATGCTACCCCTTTGGGGCGTGCCTGAAAAGCCAGAACTATCAGTCTTGTAGCGCCCCTCGAGGGGGGCGGCGCTCGCCTTCGGACTCGGGCCTCGCATTGTTCTGCGCGAGCCCTCGTGCATCTTGATGGACTACTGACTGAAGTCGGAGCGTTTTCGTTCGCGGGGGACCCCGCTGCTCCGAGAGCCCCGCTCACGTGTAAAGGGGTGGTTCAACGGAAAGGTTTCCCTCCGTACCTAATCCGTAACCTCCTTTCCTGCCCGCGCTCAGCGACGGAGCGCGAGGAACGCGATCAGCGCGAGCAGTCCGCCCGCCAGTACGAACCACGTGTTCTGGGAGTCCGCCGCGGCACGAAGCGCATTCTTCTCGATCCGCTGGCGCGGCATCGCGAGTGCGACGGGGTCGCTTGCCGGAAAGCTGTCTTCGACGGCGTCGTCGAGCATGCGATCGACCTTGTTTGCCGCTTTGCTGTTGCTCAGGTCGAGTTTTGCGTCCACTGCGTCAGTAATGGGCATGGATGTCGTCCTCTTCGCTGGTTGTCTACTGCCCCCTACTGCAAATCATGTGCCCCGCCGCACATGACCCGAAAGGGAGCGCTTACGAGAGACCCAGGTCGTCCTCTGGTTCTAACGTAACGAGGGCAGGTCCCTCGCAGCCGCCGCGAGCGCCGCCATGCGGGCGCGGCACGCGGGCGTGAAGGCGCTTCAGCTCGGTCTCGAGCTCTTCCACGCGGTCGAGGAGCGACATGACCAGCGCGAGCCCTTGCAGGTCCAGCTCGAAGTCATTGCGCAGCCGGCACGCCGCGCGTGCCGCGATGATGCAGCGTGCGGCGAAATTCCACTGCGGTGCAGCGGGGTCGACCGGCTCGATGGCGCCGACTGCGACGAGATCCTCGAGCTCCGGTTCGCTCAGGCCCGAGCATTCAGCGAGCTCCCGCAGCGTGACGAAGCCGCGCTCTTCGAGCCAGACGGCTTCAGTGAGCTCGACTTTCATTCTTCATCTCCTGCTCGAGGTGTGCACGTGGATCGAATTTCGACGATTCGACGAGCGACTTGTAGAGCGCCTGCTCGCGCTCGGTCGACTCCGGCGGGATGACGATCTGCACCATCGCGTAGAGATCGCCTTCGTGTCCGGGCTTCGGCAGTCCGCGCTTCGCGAGCCGCAACTGCTGGCCGGCTTGCGTATTCGGCTTCACTTTGAGCCGCACACTCCGCCCAGCGTGGGGATGTCGACCGTCGCGCCGAGCACGGCTTCCCACGGGGCGAGCGGCAGGTCCAGATACAGGTCGCGGCCCGACACGCGGAACACGCGGTGCGGGGCGACCTTCACGTTCAGATAGAGGTCGCCGTCGCGTCCGCCGTTCATTCCCTTGCCGCCCTTGCCCGCCAGGCGCAGGCGCTCGCCGTCCGCGACGCCTTTCGGAATGCGTGCGCTGAAATTGTGCGGGACGCGGCGCAGCCGCCCATGGTCGTCGGTCCTCGGGCATCTGCAGGGTGAGCTCGACCACGGTCCCGTGATAGGCCTGCTCGAGCGTGATCTGCGCGACGACTTCGTAGTCCTCGCCGGGGATCGGCATGTCGGGGCGTGCACGGGCCCCGCGGAAGCCGCGCCCTGCTGCATGCCCTCCGAGACTCGCGAAGAGGTCCGCGAGGTCGAGATCCTCGAAGGAGAACCCGCCTTGGCTGAACTGCTGCTCCCAGCCGGGCGGCGGACGGAAATCCTGACCGGCCTGAAAGCTCCCGAGCTGGTCATACGCAGCGCGCTTTTCCGGGTCCTTCAAAGTTTCATAGGCTTCGGACACGTCCTGAAATTTCTCTTTCGCGTCCTTATCCTTCGAGACGTCCGGGTGGAACTTCCGCGCAAGTTTGCGGTACGCCTTTTTGACCTCGTCGGCGCTCGCGTCCTTGGCCACGCCCAGGGTGGCGTAATAGTCCTTGTATTTCATCGTGCTTAGATAAGCGCCGCCCGAGGCAAATTCAAGTCATGAGGCGCGCCGCTCGTTCTGCCCCGGCCCTTGTACGCTTGGACGAGAGTGCTAACGGTCGCTCGAATGTTTCGTTCGCGGCGACGGCCTGTCCCAGGCGCGCCGCTCGTTCTGCCCCAGCCCTCGTACGCTTGGACGAGAGTGCTAACGGGCGCTCGAATGTTACGTTCGCGGCGACAGCCTGTCCCAGGCGCGCCGCTCGTTCCGCCCCGGCCCTCGTACGCTTGGACGAGAGTGCTAACGGTCGCTCGAATGTTTCGTTCGCGGCGACAGCCTGTCCCAGGCGCGCCACTCACCGGTATAACGTGAGTGCAGATCACGCGGTCACTTCTTCGGCATGTAGAGATCGGTGATGCTGCCTTCGGCGATTTCGGCCGCGAAGAACACCGTCTCCGAGAGCGTCGGATGCGGATGCACGGTGAGCCCGATGTCTTCCGCGTCGGCGCCCAACTCGAGCGCAAGCACCGTCTCCGCGATGAGCTCGCCCGCGTTCACGCCGACAATGGCCGCGCCGAGAAGCTGCCGCGAGCTCTTGTCGAAGAGGAGCTTCGTCATACCATCATCGCGCCCCGTCGCCAGCGCGCGGCCGCTCGCCGCCCATGGGAAGACCGCCTTTTCGTACTCACGGCCCTCGGCCTGCGCCTGCGTTTCGGTGAGGCCCATCCACGCGATCTCGGGATCGGTATAGGCGACTGACGGAATCGTCCGCGCATCGAAGTGCGCGTGGTGTCCCGCGATCACTTCGGCGGCGATCTTGCCCTCGTGGCTCGCCTTGTGCGCGAGCATCGGTTCGCCGCAGATGTCGCCGATGGCGTGGATGTGCGGCACGTTGGTGCGCAACTGCTTGTCGACCGGAATGTAGCCGCGCTCGTCGACTGTCACGCCCGCGGCTTCGGCCTTGATGTCGCGGCCGTTCGGCCGCCGGCCGACTGCCATCAGGATGTAGTCGTAGACCTGAGGCTCCGGTGCGTTCGCGCCTTCGAAGATGACTTTGAGACCCTGCTTCTGCGCTTCGATCTTCGTCACTTTCGTCTTCAGCAGGATGCTTTCGTAGCGCTTCTCGATGCGCCTCGAGAGCACGCGCACGATGTCCTTGTCCGCGCCGGGAATGAGGGAATCCATGAGCTCGACTACCGTGATGCGGCTGCCGAGCGCGTCGTACACGGTCGCCATCTCGAGCCCGATGATGCCGCCGCCCACGACGAGCAGGCGCTTCGGCACCTCGGGTAGCTCGAGCGCGCCGGTCGAATCGAAAATGCGCTTGTCGTCGTAGGGGAAGCCCGGGATGCGCGCGACCGACGAGCCCGCGGCGATGATGCAATGGTCGAAGCCGACCGTCTTTACGCCCTCGCTCGTCTCCACTCGCAGCGTGTGCGGCGACGCGAACTCGGCGCGTCCCTGCACCACCTGCACTTTGCGCTGCCTCGCAAGCCCGGCCAGGCCTTTCGTGAGCTTGCCGACGACGCCGGTTTTCCACTCGCGCAGCTTGGCCACGTCGATCTTCGGTTTGCCGAACGTGACGCCGGCGTGCGACATCTCCTCGGCCTCCGTCATGACCTTCGCGACGTGCAGCAGCGCTTTCGACGGAATGCATCCCACGTTCAGGCACACGCCGCCGAGTGTCGGATAGCGCTCGACGAGCACCGTCTTCTTGCCCAGATCGGCCGCGCGAAAAGCCGCGGTGTAGCCGCCGGGGCCCGCGCCCAGCACGACCACTTCGGCGTGAATGTCGGCTTTCTCGGCGGGAGACGAAGGCCGGAAGGCGGGCGGCGTAGCGGGCGAGGTGGGAGGCGTATCCCGGGGCGACGACTCTTGCGTTCCACGATCCGCCTGAGCGGGTGCTCCAGGCGTGGACGGCGCTTTGCTCGCGGGCGCTTCGGAGCTCGCTTCCTGCTGCTCCGCTTCGAGCGTGAGAAGCAGCGTGCCTTCGGACACCTTGTCGCCCACCTTGATCTTCAGATCCTTCACCACGCCCGCGCTCGGCGAAGGCACCTCCATCGTCGCCTTGTCGGATTCGAGCGTGACGAGCGCGTCTTCCGGCTTGATCGCATCGCCCGGTTTCACCAGCACTTCGATTACGGGGATTTCGTGGAAGTCTCCGATGTCGGGGACTTTGACTTCAATGAGTTTGCTCATTGGTTTTGAGTGACAGAGTGAAGAGTGAAGAGTGACGGGTCTGGGTGCGGGACTAGTGGCGGTGACGGGGCAACGAGGCCATGAGGGATGACGAGCGCTCATCACCCATCACGTTCTAACGTGTCCGTCTCCTATGACGACCCACTTGAGCGACGTGAGGCCTTCGAGACCGACGGGCCCCCGCGCGTGCAGCTTGTCCGTGGAAATCCCGATCTCGGCGCCCAGGCCGTATTCGTAGCCATCGGCGAAGCGCGTCGATGCGTTCACCATGACGGAGCTCGAATCGACTTCGCGGAGGAAGCGCTGCGCGCGCGTCAAGTCCTCGGTGACGATCGCGTCCGTGTGCTGCGAGCCGTAGCGCGCGATGTGCTCGAGCGCTTCCGTGAGATCGTCCACGACGCGTATCGACAGAATCGCCGCGAGATACTCGGTATACCAGTCCTCTTCCGTGGCGGATTTCATCTCGGGAACGAGCGCGCGTGCCTGATCGTCTCCGCGCAGCTCGATGCCTTTCTCCCGATAGATCGCGCAGAGCGGCGGCAACACGTCCTGCGCAATGCCGCGCGCGACGAGCAGTGTCTCCATCGTGTTGCACGTGCCGAGGCGCTGCGTCTTCGCGTTGTCCGCGACCCGCAGCGCTTTATCGCGATCGGCCTTGTCGTCGATGTAGACGTGACACACGCCGTGCAGGTGCTTGATCATCGGGATGCGCGACTCGCGCTCGAGCCGCTCGATCAATCCTTTGCCGCCGCGCGGCACGATCACGTCGACGTAGTCGCGCATCGTGATGAGCTCTCCGACGGCGGCGCGATCGGTGGTTTCGATCACCTGCACCGCGGATTGCGGCAGTTGGGCAGCCGCGAGTCCCTCGTGCACGCAGGCGGCAATCGCCTGGTTCGAATGCAGCGCCTCGGAGCCGCCGCGCAGAATCGCGGCGTTGCCCGCCTTCAGACAGAGACCGGCCGCGTCCGCGGTCACGTTCGGACGCGATTCGTAGATGATGCCGATCACGCCCAGCGGCACGCGCATCTGTCCGACCTGGATGCCGGAGGGGCGATAGCGCAGATTGGAGATCTCGCCGATCGGATCGGGCAGCGCGGCGATCTGAAGAAGCCCATCGGCCATCGCCGAAACGCCCTTGCGCGTAAGGGTCAGACGATCGACCAGCGCTTCTTCGAGCTTTCGCTCTCGGGCAGCTTCGATGTCGCGGGCGTTCGCGTCGAGAAGCTTCGCGCTCGCACGTTCGATCGCGTCCGCCATGGCGCGGAGCGCGCGGTTCTTCGTGTCCGTGTCGGCTCTGGCCATGAGACGCGATGCGCTGCGCGCCGCGCGTCCGACCCCGTGCATGTAGCTCTGAACGTCCATGGCGCCAATGATAGCGCGCGGCAGGGGGGCGGCGCTCGCCTCCGGCTCGGACCTCGCCACCCTACGGAACAGAGGAAAACCCAGGTTTTCCTCCGTTACCTCCTTTCCTTCTGTGCCGTGTCGGATGGCGACTCCGACACGCTGCGAGGAACGATCCGCCCGCCGTTCAGCCGGGCGGGCGGACTTCGCTTGGCCTTGAACGGACCGACGAGCCTCGGCCGGGCCGCGCTTGCGTGAAACGCAATCCGAGCTGCAGGAGCTCGTCCCACACGTCGCCTTTCGAGAGGCCTTTGACCATGCGGTCGATGCAGGCGGCATGCCGCAGCGCGTCGTGCACCTGCGAGCGCGAGTAGCGGTGGTAGGCCGCCTCCATCGATTTCTGGTGCGCGAACCCGCGGATGCGCGCTTCGCGCACGAGCACCGAGACCGGCTTGCCCTGCGCGACGCCGGTGAGGATGGTCCCGATCGCCCGAATCTCCTCGGTGAGCGCCCACAGCACGAGCGGCGGCGCGACACCTTCGCCTTCGAGCCCCTCGATCATGCGCGTAAGCCGCAGCGGATCGCCCTCGAGCATCGCCTCGCCCAGGCTGAATACGTCATAGCGTGCGACGTCGAGCACGGCGTCCCGCACCTGGTCGAACGTGATCCTGCCGGCAGGAAACAGGAGCGCGAGCTTCTGCACTTCCTGCCATGCGGCCATGAGATTGCCTTCGACGCGATCGGCGATGAACTCGAGCGTCTCGGTGTCGGCTTGCTGCTGCTGCGCTTTGAGACGCCCGGCAAGCCACTGCGGGAGTGCCTTGCGCGTGATGACTCGCGCTTCGACCACGAGACCGGCTGCGTCCAGCGCTTCGAACCAGTCCGCCTTCTGCGTGCGCCAGTCGAGGGCCGGCAATTGCACGAGCGTCACGGTGTCGGGCGGCAGCCGCTCGCAGTAGCGCTGCAATGCCGCGCCGCCTTCCGTGCCGGGCTTGCCGGACGGGATGCGCACCTCCATCAACTTGCGCGTGGCAAAAAGCGACTGCGAGCCGCCGGCCATTGCGAGCTCGCCCCATTTGAAACCGGCCTCGACGACCAGCACCTCGCGCTCGGTGTAACCTTCCGCGCGCGCCGCCGAGCGGATGCGATCGCCTGCCTCCAGGGCCAGCAGCGGCTCGTCGCCGAAGACGGTGTAAAGCGGGCGCAGGCGTGCGCGTGAGTTGCTGCTGCAGGCGCTCGCTGTCGATACGCACGGAGGTGGGCCGCCCCCTCAGGTTTTGCCGGGAACCGTTTTCGCCGCGGCTTGCAGGCGGCGCACGAGTTGCTGGGCGGCGTCGATCTGCATGTCACGGTAAACAGCACCGCCTCGCCTTCGCCCGGTATCTGGTTCTGGTCGTCGAACGAATAGTCGCGGCGCAGAAGGATCTCGCCCGGTTCGGCCAGCGGCTTCTTGTCTCTGTCGTAGACGAGATAGCGCACGCGATAGCGGAGCTGTAGCTCGCGCACACGCCCGCCAGGCGACAGCGAAAGGATTTCGCTTTCGCGCAGCTCCGCGACAACCTGGAGGATGGCATCGGCCTCGGCCGGGTTGTTCGTGACGCGCGTCGCGCTGCCGGAGCCGATCACGCGCCGCAACTGCGTCGCGAAGAGCGATGAGGCCGGCGCTTCGACGTAGAGCGTGTTGAACGGCAGCGTCGCGGCGCCGCGAAGGTGGAACCCACAGCTTGCGAGCATCGCACAGAGCAGGGCAGCCAGCGTGCATGAGTGCCAGTGACGACTCGCGCAAAAACTCGCCCTCGCCCGCAGTCGGGGAGACGGATGGGGTGAGGGCACCGTGAGCCGCCCGTTGTGCCTCTCAAACCACCACATTGACGAGCCTCCCCGGCACGACGACGACTTTCTTCACGGCCTGTCCCGCCACGAACTTCTGCACGGCGGGGTCGGCCATCGCCTTCGCTTCGATTTCGCTGCGCGGCGCTTCCCTCGGCACGCGGATGTCGCCGCGCTTCTTGCCGTTTACCTGCACCACGAGCTCGATCTCATCCTCGATCAGTGCCGCCGCGTCGGCTTCGGGCCAGCTCGCAGCGAGAATGTCTTCACCGTAGCCGAGCTCGCGCCAGAGATGATGGGCGACGTGCGGCGTGATCGGCGAGAGCATGCGCAGCAGGATGCTCATGCCCTCCGCCACGAGAGCGCCTCGCATGTTCGACGATGCATTGTGCGCTTTCTGCGCGCCCGTGCCGGCACTACGGAGCTCGTCGAGCTCGTTCAGGACCTTCATGGCGGCCGATGCGACGGTGTTGAACTGGTGCTTCGCGATGTCGCGATTAGCCTGATCGAGGTGCTTGTGGATCGCGTGTCGCTTCGCGCGCTCGTCGCTGTCGGCGTCGCGCCCAGTCGATCGCGCATGCGCCGCACCTGCGCGCCGGAGCGCAGCGCGTCCTGTTCTTCATAAGCGAACGTCCACAGCCGTCTGAGGAAGCGCGCCGCACCTTCCACACCCGCGTCTTTCCAGAGAAGCGTGTCCTCCGGCGGAGACGTGAACATCATGAAGAAGCGCGCGATGTCGGCGCCGTATTCCTCGATGAGCGCCTGCGGATCGACGCCGTTGTTCTTCGATTTCGACATCGTCCCGATGCCGCCGGACTCGACCGGAGCGCCATCGGCGAGCAGCAATGCGTCCGTGCGATTGCCTTTGTCGTCGAGCTTCACCTCGACTTCGGCCGGGTTGTAATAAACGAGCCGGCCGGTCTCGGACTTCCGGAAGAAAATATCGTTGAGCACCATGCCTTGCGCGAGATAGTTCGTGAAAGGCTCGTCGACTGCCACGAGGTTCAGGTCGCGCATTGCCTTCGTCCAGAAGCGCGAGTAGAGCAGGTGCAGGATGGCGTGCTCGATGCCGCCGATGTACTGATCGACCGGCAGCCAGTAGTTCACGCGCTCGTCGACCATCGCGCGATCCTGATCGGAACACGCGAAGCGAAGGTAGTACCACGACGAATCGACGAACGTGTCCATCGTGTCGGTCTCGCGCCGCGCCGCGCCGCCGCACTTCGGACAGCTCGTCTCGACGAAATCCGGTCGTTTGTTGAGCGGATTGCCGGTCCCGTCGGGAACGCAATCTTCGGGCAGCACGACCGGAAGCTGATCGTCGGGAACGCCGACATCACCGCACGTCGGACAATGAATGATGGGAATCGGACAGCCCCAGTAGCGCTGCCGCGAGATGCCCCAGTCGCGCAGCCGATAGAGCACCTGCTTCTCTCCGAGGCCCATCGCGTTCAAGTCCGCGGCGATCGCGTCCACCGCCTGTGTGTAGTCGAGGCCGTCGTACTTGCCGGAATTGAAGCAGACGCCGTAATCGACGTAAGCGGCTTCGAGCGGCTCGGGAAGCGCGCCGTCCCTCGGGCGAATGACCGGCGGGATCGGCAGCTTGTAATGCGTCGCAAACTCGAAATCCCGTTGGTCGTGAGCCGGCACACCCATTACCGCCCCTTCCCCGTACGTCATCAGCACGTAGTTGCCGACCCAGACCTCGACGGCATTCGCCAGTCAACGGATGCGTCACGTAGAGGCCGGTAGGCATGCCTTTCTTCTCGATCGTCGCAAGATCGGCTTCCATCACGCTGCCGCGCTTGCATTCGTCGATGAAAGCCGCGAGCGTGGGATTGGCGAGCGCGGCCCGTGTCGCGAGCGGATGCTCCGGCGCGACGGCGACGAAGGTCACGCCCATGATCGTGTCGGCGCGAGTGGTGAAGACCCAGAGTCATCGCTTCTGCTCTCTCCCGGAGGGGAAGGGAAGCGTGACACCCCTCTCCCCGCGAGAGGGGCGGGTGAGGGACGACTCGAGCCGGTAGCTCGCGCACCGGAAACGCGAACCGCACGCCGTGGCTCTTCCCGATCCAGTTCGCCTGCATCGCCTTCACGCGATCGGGCCAGCCGGGAAGGGTTTCGAGCGCCTGGAGAAGCTCGTCCGCGTAGCGCGTGATCGCCATGTAGTACATCGGGATCTCGCGCTTCTCGACTTCGGCGCCAGTACGCCAGCCGCGGCCATCGATTACCTGCTCGTTTGCGAGCACGGTCTGATCGACCGGGTCCCAGTTCACGACGCCGGTTTTCTTGTAGACGATGCCGCGTTCGAGGAGGCGCAGGAAGAACCACTGATTCCACTTGTAGTAATCCGGCCTGCACGTCGCGAGCTCGCGGCTCCAGTCGATCGCGAAACCGAGCGACTGGAGCTGCTTCTTCATGTAGGCGATGTTGTCGTAGGTCCAGCGCGCGGGCGGCACGCCGTTCGCCATGGCTGCGTTCTCGGCGGGCAGACCGAACGCGTCCCACCCCATCGGCTGAAGCACGTTGAAGCCGCGCATGCGATGGTAGCGGGTGAGCACATCGCCGATCGTGTAGTTCCTGACGTGCCCCATGTGCAGCTTGCCCGAGGGATAGGGGAACATCGACAGGCAGTAGTACTTGGGCCTGTCGCCCGCCTCGGTCGCGCGAAACGTCCCGCTCTCGGCCCAGGAGCGCTGTGCTTCCCTTTCGATCGCGTGCGGGTTGTACTTCGGCTGCATGGCAAGGCCGCGGGCAAAGAAATCGATTATAACTGCGGCCGTTTCGCCGAATCCCGCTCCTCTATAATCGGGCGGTTTCTCCCCGCCGCGCCGCATGTCTCCGCAATTCCTCGAAGGCCTCAACCCCGAACAGCTCGAAGCCGTCACCCTGCCTGCGCAGTCCGCGCTGATTCTCGCCGGCGCGGGCAGCGGCAAGACGCGCGTGCTCACGACGCGCATCGCGTGGCTCATCCAGACCGGGCAGGTGAGTCCTCACGGGCTCCTCGCGGTCACGTTCACGAACAAGGCCGCGCGCGAGATGCTCACCCGCATCTCGGCGATGCTGCCGATCAACACGCGCGGCATGTGGGTGGGCACGTTCCATGGCCTCTGCAATCGGATGCTGCGCATGCATCACCGGGATGCCGGGCTGCCGCAGCTCTTCCAGATCCTCGATACGCAGGACCAGCTCGCGGTGGTGAAGCGCATCATGAAGAGCATGAACCTCGACGAGGAGCGCTATCCGCCGCGCCAGGCTGCGTGGTTCATCGCGGGGAACAAGGACGAGGGTCGGCGCGCGAAGGATGCCGAGGCGTACGACGAGGTCACGCGCCGGCTGGTCGAGGTGTATGCCGCCTACGACGAGCAGTGCCAGCGCGAAGGCGTGGTCGATTTCGCGGAGCTTCTGCTGCGCTCGTACGAGCTTCTTTCGCGCAACGAGCCCCTGCGCGAGCACTACCGCAGTCGCTTCGAGCACATCCTGGTCGACGAGTTCCAGGACACGAACCGCCTTCAGTACCGCTGGCTCAAGCTGCTGGCCGGCCCCGGAAACAGCATCTTCGCCGTCGGTGACGACGACCAGTCGATCTACGCCTTCCGCGGCGCGTCCAGCGCGAACATGCAGGACCTTCAGCGCGATTTCCGCATCGAACGCGTGATCAAGCTCGAGCAGAACTATCGCTCGCACGGCAGCATCCTCGACGCGGCGAATGCGCTCATCAGCCACAACCGCAGGCGCCTCGGCAAGAATCTGTGGACCGCCGAAGGCAAAGGCGAGCCGCTGCGCGTGCTCGAAGCAGGCACGGACCTCGAGGAAGCCGCGTTCGTCGTCGATCAGGTCACGGCCCTCAAGGCCGACGGCGTGGCCCTCGGCCAGATCGCGGTGCTCTATCGCTCCAATGCCCAGTCGCGCGTGCTCGAGCATGCGCTCTTCAGTGCCTCGATCCCGTATCGCGTATACGGCGGACTGCGCTTCTTCGAGCGGCAGGAGGTGAAGCATGCGCTCGCCTATCTGAGGCTTCTGTGCGAACGCGGAGGACGACGGCGCTTTTCTTCGCGTCATCAACTTCCCTACGCGTGGAATCGGCGCGCGCAGCCTCGAGCAGATCCAGGAAGTCGCCGTCGCGCGCGGGATTTCGCTATGGGCCGCGGCGTGCGCGAACACCCTGTCGGGCAAGGCCGCTGCCAGTATCGCCGGGTTCGTGCGACTCATCGAGAACATGCGGCAGGCGAGCGCGGGTCAGCCGCTGCAGCAGGTGATCGAGCACGTGATCGAGGCGAGCGGCCTCACCCAGCATTACAAGAACGAGAAAGAGGGCGCCGACCGGCTCGAGAACCTGTCGGAGTTCGTCAACGCCGCGGCGGCTTTCGTCACCGAGCGTGGCTCGCAGGCCCAGGGAGAAGCGGAAGAGGCGGACGACGTCACCGCGTTCCTCGCCCACGCGGCGCTCGAAGCGGGCGAGCATCAGGCCGACGCTGGCGCGGATGCGCTGCAACTCATGACCGTGCATTCCGCGAAAGGTCTCGAGTTCCACACCGTTTTCATCAGCGGGCTCGAAGAGGGGCTCTTCCCGCACGAGAACAGTCTCACGGAAACCGACGGCATCGAGGAGGAGCGGCGGCTCATGTATGTCGCGCTCACGCGCGCGCGGCGGCGGCTCTATCTCACCTGCGCGCAGAACCGCATGTTGCACGGGCAGATGCGCTACAGCCGCCGGTCGTCGTTCTTCGGTGAGATTCCGCAAGCGCTGATGCGTAAGGTTGTCCCGGCGAGAAGGGCATGGGGTCAAGGCGCAGCTGTCGTCCTTCGGGTTCCGGAAATCGGGGTCAGACCCCGGTTTCGAGCCCCAGGGTCAACCTGGGGTCTGACCGCCATTCGCCGTGGCGCATCGGCCAGAGCGTCGTTCATCCGAAGTTCGGCTCCGGCGTCATCGTGGGCGCGGAAGGCCGGGGCGCGGATGCGCGGGTACAGGTGAACTTCCGCGACGTCGGGCTGAAGTGGCTGATGCTCGAATACGCGAGGCTCGCTCCAGCATGATCGCAGCCGGGCGTCACTGAGTGTTCCGCATCAAGATATACGAGGCCTTGAGCACAACGGGCGAGGCCCGAGCCGAAGGCGAGCGCCGCCCCCTACCCCGCTACGGAATCGGTTTCCGGCTGCGGATCGGTTCCCGCGAGAAAGACGTCCTTGTAGCTCACGTAGAGCGACGGCAGCACGATCGGCGCGAGCAGCCACAGCGCGAGATCGTACTGTCCGAGCGCCATCCCGAAAGGCATCGCGAGAAACATGCCCAGAAGGATGACCAGCCCGTACAGCAGCATCGGACCGGCATTCTTGAGGCAGGCGAAGAAACTCGATTTCATCGCGCTGAACGCGTTCTCGTTCTGGAAGTAGACGAGAAGCGGCGCGTACCACAAGGCCATCAGCAGCGGAATGGAGACGAGGGTGCCGACGATCAAGGCCCGCCCCACGCTGGACGCGGCGGCCTGCATGTCCTTCGCGAGTTGCGGGTCGATCGCCTGCTTCTGAGACATCATCTTGCTCATCGACGACATGGCTTCGCCGCCGAGGTTCACCACGATCATCATGATCACGAGATTGCCGACGAGCGACACGCCGCCGATCGTGACGAGCTGAGCGGCGTTCCTGCGGAAACCCACGAGTAGGTGTCCGGACACGAGCGGCTCGTGATGTTCGAGGGCGCGACAGCCGTCCATCAGTCCCGCGATGAAAACCGGCATGAGCAGCACGAACACGATGCCGAGCACGGGCACGAACACGAGCACTTTCATCAACACGACGAGCGCCAGCAGCAACAGCACCCACACCGCGGGGCTCTTGCGGAACAGCGCAAAGCCTTCAACGATCCACATCCAGCCATGCCCGGCCGGGACCGATCTCGACGCGGTAGCCATCGCGGCTATTGTATATGCGCCATCAGTCCGCCTGTGCAAAGCGCGCGGGTTGTTCGATGTGATGTTCGAGGATGCGCTGAAAATGCAGCGGATCCTTCGCGTGGGTGAGCTCGCCCGGCCGCGGCAGATGGAGATCGTAGAGACGGGAAATCCAGAACCGCAGAGCGGCGGCCCTGAGCATGACCGGCCATGCATCGAGCTCGTTCTTCTCCAGAGGCCGCGTCGACTCGTACGCCGTCAGCAGCGCGCGCGTGCGCGCCTCGTCGAGGCGCCCCTCGGGGTCGACGCACCAGTCGTTCACCGTGATTGCGACGTCGTAGAGCCATGCGTCGGTGCACGCGAAGTAGAAATCGATCACGCCCGAGATGCGGCCGCGTTCGAAGAGGACGTTGTCCCGGAACAGGTCTGCGTGGATCGCGCCGCGCCGGCAGACCGTCGAACGCATGCTGCGCCTGCAATGCGATCTCCTGTCGCAGGAGGGCCGCGTCCCGCGCCGCCAGGAACGGGGCGATCTCGGGTTCCACCTGCTTCCACCAGCTCAAGCCTCGCGGGTTGTCCATGTGGGCGGGATAGTTCTTGCCGGCGATGTGAATGCGCGCGAGCATGGTGCCGACGGCGCTGCACAGCGCTGTCGTGGGTTCCGTCACATCGCGGCCAGGCAGGAAAGCAACGAGCGCCGCCGGTTTGCCGTTCAGCTCGCTCAAGAGCGTCCCCTCGCCACTCGCGAGCGGACGTGCGCTCGGTATCCCGTGGTCCGCCAGAAAAGCCATGAGGTTGAGATAGAACGGAAGCTCGGCCGCCGTCAGTTTTTCGAACAGTGTGAGAACGTAGCGCCCGGCCGTCGTGGTGACGAAGTAGTTCGTGTTTTCGATGCCGGCGGCGATGCCGCGCAGATCGATCAGCGTGCCCACGTTGTAGGACGCGAGCCACGCGCTCAACTCGTCGTCGGTGACAGTCGTATAGACGGACATTTCCGAGAGATAGTCGAAACCGGTCAGGGCCTGCGACATGGCAGGCCGCTTCTATTTGCGGACCGATCCGCGCCCCTGCATACCGGCCCGCACCGCGCCTGCTGCCGTTCCGGCAGCGTGTCGGACTTATGAGTCGACACGCTTCAAGGAAAGGAGGTTACGAGGAAAACCTGGATTTTCCACTGTTCCGTAGGGCGGCGAGGCCCGAGCTGGAGGCGAGCGGCGCCCCCTTCAAAACTGGTGTATCACCCACATGGGTGGACGCGTACGCCGCATCGTAGCTGTCATAGCGCACGAATTCGCCCTGGCCCACGTTGTCGATGAGGTAGTAGGGAACGCCGTGCGTGGGTGTCACCTTCACCATATACAGCCGGCCGTTCATCCGGAACTCCTCGACCGTCTCGGCGCCGCGGCGCTGGATCGTGACCTGCGGCTCCAACGCGGAGTCCGGCTCGAGGCCGGGCGGCGGCGGAGGCGGCTCCGGAATGGGCTGGAGGCCGGGCGGTTTGAGCGGTTGGCCGAGGGCTTCGACTGGCCGGGTGTGTCCGTCGGCAGCTTCCGCTCGGCGGGAGCCTGAGCGAGCACCGGCAGCGACATGCCGAGAATCATGACGGCGACAACGATGCGCATCTGGATTTCCTGGAGATCGCTCTCGATTATCCGTGTTCCGCGATCATTCTCATAGCAGGATGTGTGCCCTGTACATTGACGGTTGACAACCAGGCCCCGGGGCGAGCGCCCCAAAGCCCAAGGAAAGGGAAACCATCGGTGTCCCTCTGTGCCAGGCGGCGAGGCCCGAGCCGGAGGCGAGCGCCGCCCCTCATAGATTCAACAGAATTTCCTGCTCCACCTGCGAGGGCTCGAAGCCGCGTTTCTCGTAATAGTCGAAGATCGCCTCGACTACCTCCTGCGGGCTCGTCGATCACGCGCATGAGGTTCATGTCTTCCGGCGAGATCATGCCTTCGGCGATCAGCGTCGTGCGAAACCAGTCGAGCATCCCGCGCCAGAACGGTTCGTGCATGAGGATGATCGGCATCTTGCGCGTCTTGCCGGTCTGCAGCAGCGTCAGCGCTTCCAGCACTTCGTTGAGCGTTCCGTAGCCGCCGGGAAGACAGACATACGCGGTCGCGAACTTCACGAACATCACCTTGCGCGCGAAGAAGTAATGGAAGTTCTGGCTGATGTCCTGGTAGAGGTTCGACTGCTGCTCGAGCGGGAGCTGGATGTTCAGTCCGACGCTCGGCGACTTGCCTTCGTAAGCGCCTTTGTTCGCCGCTTCCATGATGCCGGGTCCGCCGCCGGAGATCACGCTGAAACCCGCGTCGGACAGAAGACGCGCTGTCTTCTCGGCGAGCGCGTAGTAAGGATGGCCCGCCATCATGCGCGCGCTGCCGAAGAAGCTCACGGCCGGCCGTATGGCGGAGAGCTTGTCGGTCGCCTGCACGAACTCTGCCATAATACCGAGCACCCGCCACGATTCGCGCGCCGACCATCTCTTGTCGGCAAGCTCGGGCGAAAGCGGGTGTGGGAATTTGTCTGTATCCATCGCTCTCCACCTCGAACGTGAAACGTGAAGACGTGCGCCGGCGGCGCCGCCCGGGAATGTCAGCCTTTCACGTCTCGCCGTTCATTCTCTATGCCGCTTCAATGAAAACGCTGCTGCTCGTCGACGGCTCGTCTTATCTCTATCGTGCGTATCACGCGCTGCCTGACTTACGCAATACCAAAGGCGAGCCGACGGGCGCCGTTTACGGCGTGCTGAACATGCTTCGCAAGCTGCACAAGGATACGCCCGCGGATTATAGCGCCGTGGTTTTCGACGCGAAGGGAAAGACCTTCCGCGACGACGTCTATCCGGAGTACAAGGCGAACCGCGAACGCATGCCCGACGACTTGACGTCTCAGGTCGATGCGCTGCACGAGGCGATCCGCGCCATGGGCTGGCCGCTGCTCACCATCGAACGGCGTCGAGGCGGACGACGTGATAGGCACGCTCACGAAGGACGCGGAGCGTCTCGGTGCGCGCGTCATCATCTCCACCGGCGACAAGGACATGGCGCAGCTCGTGACCCCCAGCGTGACGCTCGTCAACACGATGTCGAACGAGACGCTCGACGAAGCGGGCGTCGAGAAGAAGTTCGGTGTTACGCCGGATCGATTCATCGATTACCTCACGCTGATCGGCGATGCGATCGACAACATACCGGGCGTGGAGAAAGTCGGACCGAAGACAGCGTGCAAGTGGCTTGCTTCAGTACGGCTCGCTCGAAGGCGTGCTGGAACACGCCGGCGAGATCGGCGGCGTCGTCGGGGAGAACCTGCGCAAGGTAGTCGACTGGCTGCCGCAGGCACGCAAGCTCCTGACCATCAAGTGCGATGTCTCCCTGCCGGTGAAAGTGGAAGAGCTCGAGCTCAAGTCACAGGACAAGGCGAAGCTCGCGGCGCTCTTCGAGCGCTTCGAATTCAAGACGTGGCGCCGCGAGTTGCAGGAGGCAGCGGAGTCGGGCGCGGCGGCGGAGCCGGATGCGCTTCCGGGTGCGATGAGTGTTCGCTGCGACGGAAGCGTGCGACTACGAGACGGTGCTCACCGAAGAGCAGTTGAACGCGTGGGTGCTGCGGCTCGAAGGCGCGGAGCTCGCGGCATTCGATGCCGAAACCACCACCGCCGATCCGTTCCGCGCCGAGCTCGTCGGCATGTCGTTCTCGCGTCGAGCGCGCGTGCGCGGCGTACGTCCCGGTCGGGCACCGCTATACCGGTGCGCCGGAGCAGCTTCCGATCGACGCTGGTGCTCGAGCGGCTGAAACCGTGGCTCGAAGATGCGCGGCATCGGAAGGTCGGCCACGACATGAAGTACGGCATGCACGTGCTTGCGAATTACGGCATCGCGCTCGCCGGTACGCAGGACGACACGCTGCTGCAATCGTACGTGATGGAAAGCCACAAGTCCCACGACCTCGACAATCTCGCCGAGCGGCATCTGCAGCTTGAAGACGACGACCTACGACGAGCTCACGGGCAAGGGCGCGAAACGCATTCCCTTCGAACAGGTGGGTGTCGATTCCGCGACCCAGTATGCGGCGGAGGGCGTCGACGTGACCCTGCGGCTCCACGGCGTCATGTCGAAGCAGCTCGACCGCGACGAGAAGCCCTGCCGCATCTATCGCGACATCGAGATTCCCTTGATGCAGGTGCTGTGGCGCATGGAGCGCAACGGCGTGCTGCTCGACGTGGGCCTCCTCGCGGAGCTCTCACGCGAGTTCGGCTCGAAGATGCTCGACATCGAGGCACGCGCGCACGGGCACGCGGGGCAGCCGTTCAATCTGAATTCGCCGCGGCAGATCCAGGAGATCCTGTTCGACATGCAACAAGCTGCCGGTCATCAAGAAAACGCCTTCCGGCACGCCTTCGACCGACGAAGACGTGCTGGCGCAGCTCGCGCTCGATCATCCGCTGCCGAAGCTGATCCTGGAATATCGCGGCCTGTCGAAGCTCAAATCGACGTACACCGACAAGCTCGCGGAGATGATCCTGCCCGCGACCGGACGCGTGCACACGCTCGTACTCCCAGGCTGTCGCGGTGACGGGGCGGCTGTCGAGCAGCGATCCCAATCTTCAGAACATCCCCATCCGCACGGCCGAAGGACGACGCATCCGCGAGGCGTTCATCGCAGAGCGCGGGTCGCACATCGTGTCTGCCGACTACTCGCAGATCGAGCTGCGCATCATGGCGCACATCTCGGGCGACGAGAGCCTCCTGCGGGCGTTCGCGGACGGGCAGGACATTCATCGCGCGACCGCAGGCGAAATCTTCGGCATCGCGCCCGAAGCGTTGACCTCGGAGCAGCGCCGGTATGCGAAGGTGATCAACTTCGGCCTCATCTACGGGATGTCGGCGTTCGGGCTTGTCAAGGCAGCTCGAGATCGAGCGCTCGGCGGCGCAGCAGTACATGGATCGCTATTTCGCGCGCTATCCCGGCGTCGCGCGTTACATGCAGACGCACACGGGAAACTGCCCGGCGCGACGGCTATGTCGAGACGGTGTTCGGGCGGCGGCTGTGGCTTCAGGAGATCCGCAGCGGCAGCCCGGCGCGGCGGCAGGCGGCCGAGCGCGCCGCGATCAATGCGCCGATGCAGGGGACCGCGGCGGACCTGATCAAGATGGCGATGATCCGCGTGCAGGACTGGCTTGCGCGCGAAGGCTTGCGTACCAAGTTCATCATGCAGGTGCATGACGAGCTGGTGCTCGAAGTGCCGGACGCGGAGCTCGCGGCGGTGCGCGGCGAATTACCGAAGATCATGACCGGCGTTGCGGAGCTTGCCGTGCCGCTCGTCGTGGAAGTCGGCGCCGGCCCGAACTGGGACAAGGCGCACTGAGGTGCGCGGCGCTCGTTCTGCTCGAGGCCTTGACGTCGATGGAAATGCTGACTGATGCCGGAATCTTTCCTTGCGGGAGCGCCGCGGCCAGGCTTCCTGCGCACCTCGCTGCTCCGCAGCCCCCGCTCGTTCTACCCGAAGCCTCGTACATTCGGATGGGAATGCTAAATGACGCCGGAATGCTTCGTTCGCGGGGTCCCCGCTGCTCCGCAGCCCCCGCTCACCAACAAGGGGTGGTTCTAAACTAACGGATGGCCCCGAAGACTCTCTTCACGATGTCGCTCGTCGCGCCGACCGGATTCTGCCGGAACGCTTTCTCCTGTTCGGCGATCATGAGATAGAGGCCGTCGAGCGCTTTCTGCGTCACGTAGGATTCGATGGTCGACTGATCTTTCTTGACGAGCCCGAGTTGCGCGGCCTGGCCGGCGAGCGAGTTGTACTGATCGGCAAGACCCACCTGGTCCGTGGCTTTCCTGACGATGGGGAGAAAGCGTTGCGTGAGCTGAGTCTGGGTCGTTCGCTTGAAGTAATCGGTGGCCGCGGTGTCGCCGCCGGTCAGGATACCCTTTGCGTCCTGAACGCTCATCTTCTGCACGGAATCGACGAGCAGCGTTTTCGCTTCAGGCACCGCCGCCTCCGCGGCGCGGTTCATCGCAAGCACCAGATCGTCGGCCTGCTTGCGCATGCCCGCGATACGCATCGCGCCCTCGATGCGTTGCAAAGCCGGGGGCAGCGGGATCTTTACCTTGGGATTCCCCAGGAACCCGTTCTGCACCCCGAGTTGTGCGACCGCCGCGGCGGAACCATCCGTCAGCGCCTGTTTCAAACCGCCTGTAGCCTCGGTATTGGAGATGCCGCTCAAGTCGGCGGCGTGCACTGATGTAGCGAGCATGATGGCGAGCGATAACCCCAGCATTCGAATCATTTTCCGGATCCTCCAGTGAAGGCGAGACTGCGCACGGTCCTTCCCATTATCGCGATAATCGCGCCGCCGGGATCGCCTTGTATGTGGGCTATTTCCAGGTCCGGCCGGCGCCTGCGGTGACATTCACGTCGATCGCGGGCGAAAAAGTGACGACCGGAGATTTGCGGGGACGCGTGGTGCTGCTCAACTTCTGGGCTACGGATTGTGTCGTGTGCGTGAAGGAAATGCCGCGCCTCGCGCAGACGTATCGAAAATTCGCGTCGCCCGAGTTCGAGATGATCGCGGTTGCGATGCGCTACGACCCGCCGAACTACGTCCTGCGATACGCCGAACAGAATGCGTTGCCCTTCAAGGTCGCGCTCGACCCGATGGGCGAGCTCGCGAAAGCGTTTGGCGACGTGAGGTTGACGCCGACGACGATCGTCATCGACCGGCAAGGCAATATCGTCAAACGCATCATCGGCGAGCCCGATTTCGCGGCTTTGGACGCGCTGATCGAGCGCAGTCTCGCCGGCGTAGTGCCCTAATTAGAACCGCCCCTTTCGGTGAGCGGGGGCTGCGGAGCAGCGGGCCCCGCTGGCCGGGGCTGCGCGGCAGGCCCGAGCCTTCAGGCGAGCGCCTCCCTAACTTGCCGGGTCGGTTTCCGCCGCGGCCGTGTAGTCCCTCGAGTTCACCTGTTGGGGGTCTGCTCCGAGGCGGCCGTTTAGAGCGACAAGGCTTGCGGGTCGGATTCGTCGCGCCACATGAAGCACAGGATGGCGCCGTAGGCCAGCGCGCCGAGCGCGATCGCTTGTCCGATTGCAAAGAGCAGTTCCATGTGGGCTCCCGAGGGTGGGGTCTGGCAGGAAGCCCATTGTGAGAGGTGTGAAAGGGCGGCGCATCGGACAGATGGCCGAGGTCACCGAAGGAAAGAACCACCCTTATTGGTAAGCGGGGGCTGCGTGAGCAGCGGGCTCCCGCGAACGAAACATTCCGGCGCTACGCTCATGCATTAGAACGGCCATGTTATTCGTGAGCGGCGCGCCTGGGACAGGCTGTCGCTGCGAACGTGTCATTCAGGCGCCAATCAGCACTCACGTCCGAGTGTACGAGGCCTTGAGCAGAACGCAACGAGCGAGGCCCGAGCCGAAGGCGAGCGCCGGCCGTGCGCTCACCCGGCGACACCGGCTTCGTGCGCCTGCCGGTCGGCGTGGTAGCTCGAACGCACGAGCGGTCCGCAGGCGGCATGCGCGAAGCCGAGCGTATTCGCGATGCGCGTCGTATTCCTCGAAGATCGCGGGCTCGACGTAGCGCAGCACCGGAAGATGGTGGAGCGAAGGCTGGAGGTACTGGCCGATCGTCAGCATTTCGACGTCGTGCTCGCGCAGATCGCGCATTACCTGAGCGATCTCCTCGTCGGTTTCGCCCAGTCCCACCATCAGGCCGGACTTGGTCGGGATGCCGGGGAAGCGCGCCTTGAAGTCCTTCAGCAGCTTGAGCGAATGCCGGTAATCCGATCCCGGCCGCGCCTGTTTGTACAAGCGCGGCACGGTTTCGAGATTGTGGTTGAGCACGTCCGGAGCCGCGGCCGCCAGCGTGTGGAGGGCGACATCGAGTCTTCCCCGGAAATCGGGAACGAGAATCTCGATGCGCGTCTGCGGCGAGCGTTCGCGAACCGCGCGGATGCAATCCCTGAAGTGCGCTGCGCCGCCGTCCCGCAGGTCGTCACGATCGACGCTCGTGATCACGACGTATTTCAGGGCCAGCGCCGCGATCGTGTCGGCAAGGTGGGCGGGCTCGTTCGGGTCGGGAGGAAGCGGCCGGCCGTGAGCGACGTCGCAGAAGGGGCAGCGGCGCGTGCACAGGTCCCCAAGGATCATGAACGTCGCCGTGCCTTTGCCGAAGCACTCGCCGATGTTCGGACACGACGCTTCCTCGCAGACCGTGTGCAGCTCGCGTTCGCGAAGCAGCCGCTTCATTTCGTGCAGGCGGGCGCCGTCGCCCATTCGCACGCGAATCCATTCCGGCTTTCTCAGGCGCTCGGCCGGCACGACCTTGATCGGGATGCGCGCCGTCTTCGCCGCCCCCTTTTCTTTCGCGCCCGTGGAGCTCACGAGAGTTTCTCCGTGAGACTTCGGGCGAGCTTCTCCGCCACGAGTCCCGCCGACTCAGTGAAGCCCAGATCGCGAAGCTGGGTTACCGACAGGCCCGGGTATCCGCAGGGGTCGATCGCGTGAAAAGGCGTGAGATCCATGTCGACGTTGAGCGCGACGCCGTGATAGCAGGCGCCGCGAGTGATGCGCAGACCCAGTGCGGCGATCTTGGATGGGCCGACGTAAACGCCGGGCGCATCGACCGAGCCGGTCGCGCGAATGCCGTAGGTGTCGAGCAAGTCTATCACGGCCTCTTCCATGAACCTCACGAGAGGCCGCACGGTGAGCCGCCTGCGCTTCATGTCGAGCAGCAGGTAGACGATCGCCTGACCGGGCCCATGGTATGTGATCTGCCCGCCGCGATCCACCTGCACGACTGGGATCTCGTCGCGACCCCGTGGAAGATGCGCGGGACGTGCCGCGACACCCAGTGTGTAAACCGGCTCGTGCTGAACCAGCCACAATTCGTCGGGCGTGTTTTCGGTGCGCGTGCGCGTAAAGGCCTGCATCGCGCGCCATGTCGGCTCGTACTCGGTCATGCCGAGCCGTTTTACGACGATCGCGCGGGTATCCGCCCCGGGTTGCTCGAGCGTAACGCTCTGGGTGGTCACATCAGACAGGTTGAACGGGTCACAAGAACAGTAGCACAATGCGGCACTTTCTGATCAGCAGGAAACATGTGCGCCAAGTAGTCGTTTGGGTTGCCCTGGTCGCAATGATGCCGAGCAGCGGTGCGATGTATGCGGGAGAGTCGAGTGTGTCCGCCGCCGAGTTCAGGGCTAACCTCGTTGATGTATATGGCCGGTACCAAGGTTTAGTCGCTCGCCGCGACGCATGTAATGCGGCCTTCCCGAAGGTGAAGGCTGTTACAGATCTGGCGTTCGATGCTTGGCTTGGCAGGCACAAGAAGCTCGTTCAGGAACTCGATCAAAAGGTCTCCGTGATGATCCGGGCCTACTCAAAAGACGACAAAGACTTCAGCCGAAATTTCGGCAAGTTCCACGGTTCCCTGCTGCAGCAGCGCGAGGAGGTGCGGGACACGTTGTTGCGGCAGGACCGATCTGACCTGGAGGGAATGTGTAAGGATCTCCCGCTCTTTCTCAAGGGAGCAGAATCGGACCTGGAAAAGGAGTTTGCGGAGGAGCTTAAGGTCGTTCGAGAGTGGAATCCGCCTCAGAGAAAATGAATCATGCCGAACTTGGAGCACAAGCTGCCTGATATCAGGGCCGACTGGCAACGCCGCGGATATAGCTTCGAGTACTGGATCGATCCGCCCGGGCAGGTATGGCGCGACTTCGTGCATGACGTGGACGAGCTCGTGATGCTCGTCGAGGGCGAGATCGAGCTCGAGTTTGACGGACACGTGTTACGCCCCGGCGTGGGCGAAGAGGTCTCCATTCCGGCCGGCGCACGTCACACCGTGTGCAATCCGGGCGAGGCGTCGAACCGGTGGTGTTTTGGTTATCGAGTGAAGTCTTAGAAAAGGAGAGTTACATGGGTAGAGGCGACAAGCGCACGCGCAAAGGCAAGACCTTCAAAGGTTCGTACGGCAAATCGCGGCCGCACGATCCGAACAAGAAGGAAGCGGCACCCACCGGGGCACGCCGTCCGCAGCGGCCCCAGCCGCGGTAGGGCGGCGCTCGCCTTCGGCTCTCGCCGCCCTGCGGAACAGAGGGACACCGATGGTCTCCCTCCGTAACCTCCTTTCCTGCGGCTGCGTGTCGGATGGCAATCCGACACGCTGCTGGCGGCTGCGACGCGCCCTATAGAACCATGACCACCATCGGGTGGTCGCACAGCTCGCGATAGAGAGCGTCGAGCTGTTCGCGGGAGGTTGCACGCACAACGCACGTCACGCTCAGATACTTGCCGTGCTTGCTGGTTTTCATCTGCAAGGTGGCGCCGTCGAAATCCGGCGCGTGCGTACGCACGATGTCGAGCACCGTCTGTGCGAAGCCCGCTTGCGTGCGACCGAGGACCTTGATCGGGAAATCGCAGGGATACTCGATCAGCGACTCACGCTCCAGCGCCATAGATTAAATATTAGCGCCGGCAGGCGCCTAAGCGCTGTAGTTGCGCCCGGAAGCACCGCGCGCGCTGTGCGCAACGCCGAAGGAGCGGCGTAGATAGGACATAGCGCCGCGGGGCGCCTAAGCGCTGTAGTTGCGCCCGGAGGCACCGCGCGCGCTGTGCGCAACGCCGAAGGAGCGGCGTAGATAGGACATAGCGCCGCGGGGCGCCTAAGCGCTGTAGTTGCGCCCGGAGGCACCGCGCGCGCTGTGCGCAACGCCGAAGGAGCGGTAGAAGGTTTTTCAGGCCGCTCGACGCATAATGGTCCGCTTGAAATCCTGATAGAGCTGGTGCATCCGCCGGAACACCGGCCCCGGCTTCCCATTGCCGACGGACTTGCCGTCCAGCGTCGTGACGGCCAGCACTTCCTTCGTCGACGATGTCACCCAGATTTCCTCCGCCTCGCGCACCGTCTGCTCGGACACGCGCCCGATCTTGTGCGGTAGCCCGTGGCTCTGCGCGAGCTCGATGACGACATCGTACGTGATGCCCGGCAGCACGAGATTGTCCTTGGCGGGACCCAGGATCGCGCCGTTCTTCACGACGAACACGTTGCTCGACGAGCCTTCGGTGAGGTAGCCGTCGCGAAACATCACCACTTCGAGTGCGCCCGCATCGGCCGCGGCCTGCCGCAGCAGGCAGTTACCGAGCAGCGACGTCGATTTCACGTCACACTTCAGCCACCTGAAGTCCGTCGCCGTGATCGCCGCCACGCCGTTCTCGATCGCATCTTTCGACGGCGTCGAGAGTGGGCTGCTCATGCCGAACACCGTCGGTGTCGCGTGCTCGGGGAAGGCGTGATCGCGCTTCGCAACACCTCGTGTGACCTGAAGGTATACCGACTGATCGTCTCCGGAATTTTGCGCGACCAACTCATCGACCAGGCCGGTCCATTCCTCGTTGCTGAACGGATTCTCGAGGCGGATCGCTTCGTGGCTGCGCCGGAAGCGCGCGAGATGCTCGGGCAGCCGGAACGGATTTCTCGAGTAGACCGGGATGACTTCGTATACGCCGTCACCGAAGATAAAGCCGCGGTCGAGCACGGGAATGCGCGCTTCAGCGAGCGGCATGAACTCGCCATTGAGGTAGACGATCTCGCTCATACTGTTTTCGCTCATTTCAACAACAATCGGAGGCTGTCCCAGCCGCGGCCCAGAATGCCCGCGAGCGGCACTTCCTGCAAGGCTACCACAGGGAATTCGCCGTAGGGTTTGCCGTCCAGCTCCACGCGCAGTACGCCGAGCTTCTGCCCGCTCGCGATCGGCGCAACCAGTGGCTGCTGCGTTTCGACCGTCGCTTTCAGTTTGTCGCGGACGCCTTTCGGCAGGCTCACGTAAAGATCTTCGAGAAAGCCGCCGCTCACCTCGTTGGCGGAACCTTTCCAGATCCGGACGGAAGATACGGGCTGGTTTTTCTCATAAAGCCGCACGGTGTCGTAGAACTGGAAACCGTAGTTCAGGAGCTTCTGGCTTTCGGTCGCGCGAACCGATTCCGAGCTCGTGCCGAGCACGACGGACAGCAGCCTGCGCGGTCCACGGCGCGCGGAGGCGATAAGGCAATAGCCCGCGTTTTCCGTATGGCCGGTCTTCATGCCGTCCACTGCGGGATCGACCCACAGCAGGCGATTGCGGTTCGCCTGAGTGATGTTGTTGTAGCGATACTCCTTGAGGGAATAGAGCGCGTAGTACTCGGGGTAATCGGCGATGATCGCGGAAGCCAGCAGCGACAAGTCGTGCGCCGTCGTGTAGTGCTGCGGATGCGAAAACCCCGTCGAATTCACGAAGTTCGTGTTCTTCATGCCGAGGCGCTGCGCTTCGCGGTTCATCATCTGCGCGAACCCTTCCTCGGTACCGCCCATCGCCTCGGCGAGTGCCACGGATGCATCGTTGCCCGACTGCACGATCATCCCGCGCATGAGCTCGTTCACGGTTACCGGCTTGTTCGGCTCTATGAACATGCGCGACCCCTCGCTCTTCGACGCTCGCGTGGAAACCGCAACGACCTGCTCGGGCTTGAGGGTTTTCTGCTTGAGCGCGTTGAACGTGAGATACGCCGTCATCAACTTCGTGAGCGAGGCGGGCTCGACGCGCTGCGTCGGATTGTGCTGAGCCAGCGGCTGCCGGCTGTTGAAATCCACCAGCAGATAGGCTTTCGCGGCGATAGGTGGAGGCGGCACCGCCGCAGGCTGCTGCGCGTGCGCGAGGAGCGCCGGTAACAGAAAAACGAAAGCGGAGAGAAGTCGCATGGTCATCGCTGTCGGAAGCCGTGATTATACGAACAGCGCAACGTGCATCACGTTTGCGTGTATCGCGCCGACCGCTACAATGCGCAGCCTTCCTTCCCTGGGTTGAACGCTCGTGCAATCGACGTGGAGATGGGCCGGCGCGATCACACTTCTTCTTGCGGTGTCCGGCGCGGCCGCCGCGGACGTGAAAATCGACAACGCCTGGGCGAGGGCGCCCGCGCCGGGTCAGAAAACCGCCAGCGCCTACGTCGAGCTCACGAGCGCCGCCGATGCTGCGCTCGTCTCCGCTTCGAGTCCGTTCGCCGGGCGCGTCGAGTTGCATTCGATGACGCTCGACGGTGGCGTCATGCGCATGCGCCCGCTTTCGCGCATCGAACTGCCGGCGGGGAGGACAGTGAAGCTCGCGCCGAACGGGATGCACCTCATGGTGCTGGATCTGAAGCAGCCGCTCAAGGTGGGAGACAAACTTTCCCTCGTGCTCCGCATCCAGCCCATGGCCGGCTCGGCGACGACGCTGAAGATCGAGGCCGAAGTGCGTCCGGCGGCGCCTTCCGGCCACGTTCATTGACCGCCAATCTTGCTGAGAACCACCCCCTTTATCGTGAGCGGGGCTACGCAGCCGGCGCCGCCCGAGCGGAACGCGAGCGCCGTCCCTCCCCCGGTGCTTGAAAACGCCGAAGCGGCTCCCATATTCACTCCGTAGGCGCATTAGAGCGCCGTCTAATTCAAGGAGATGGGCAATGGCGAACATAGCGCGTTTGGACGAGGCGTTCGACGATCTGCTGCGCGGCTTTTTCGTGCGGCCGGTGGCTTTCGAGGGCAACCGCCCCGACCACCAGGTGGCTCAGTTCAGGGTCGATGTGTGCGAAAGCGAGCAGGCCTACACCGTCAGGGCTGAACTGCCCGGCGTGAAGAAAGAGGACATCAACATCAGCATCGACGGTGATCAGGTCGCCATCAGTGCCGAATGCAAGAACGAGAAGGAAGTGAAAGAAGGCGAGCGCGTCCTGCGTACCGAGCGCTTCTACGGGAAGCTGCATCGCGCGTTCCAGCTTGGCCAGCCCGTCGACGAAGACTCCGCGAGCGCGAAGTACGCGGACGGCGTGCTCGAGCTCACCCTGCCGAAGAAAGCTGCAGCGCAGGCGAAGCGAGTCGCCATCCAGTAGTAGAGGTCGGCGGAGTTAGAAGGCCGCCGCGTCCGGGGCGGCCTTTTTCCATGGGGCGGCCCCCGCCTCCGTGATCGGAGGCGGAAGCCCCCACTCGCGGCTCGGGCTTGTAAAATGTGCGCTCACTCACGAGCGACCGCATGCCCACATCGCCTGTCATCGAATCCCACGTCAAAGCGCGCATCCTCGCGGACGCGCTCCCTTATATCCAGCGCTTCCACGGCAAGACCATTGTCGTGAAGTATGGCGGCAACGCCATGACCGACGACAAGCTGAAGGAGAGCTTCGCGCGCGACGTCGTGCTGCTCAAGCTCGTCGGCATGAATCCCGTCGTCGTTCACGGGGGAGGACCGCAGATCGACGACGTGTTGAAGCGCGTCGGCAAGAAAGGCGAGTTCGTCCAGGGCATGCGGGTGACGGATGCCGAAACGATGGACGTGGTCGAGATGGTGCTGGGCGGGCAGGTGAACAAGCAGATCGTCCATCTCATCAACCAGCAGGGCGGGCGTGCAGTCGGGTTGACTGGCAAGGACGGCGCGCTCATCCGGGCGAAGAAGATGATGGTGCGCGGCCCCGGCGAGAACGAGCCGATGATCGACATCGGCCACGTCGGCGAGGTCGAGGCGATCGATCCGAAGATCGTCCAGACGCTGTTCTCGGATGGATTCATCCCCGTCATCGCGCCCATCGGATTCGGCAGCGGCGGCGAGTCGTACAACATCAACTCCGATCTCGTCGCGGGCAAGGTTGCGGAGATCCTGAAAGCCGAGAAGCTGATCGTGCTCACGAACACGTCCGGCGTACTCGACAAGAACGGCAATCTGCTGACGGGGCTCACCGCCAAGAAAGTGGACGATCTCTTCGCCGACGGAACGATCCACGGCGGGATGCTGCCGAAGATCGGCTCGGCCCTGGACGCGGTGAAGAACGGCGTCAACACCTGCCACATCATCGACGGCCGCGTCGAGCACGCGCTCCTGCTCGAAGTGCTCACGAGCGAGGGAGTCGGCACGCTCATCCGACGGAGATAGGCGGCGCCTGCCTTTGGCTCGCGCCGAGGACAAATTCTTGTCTTTCGCCCCCCGTTCACCGAAAAGGGGTGGTTCCAACCAACGAGCTCGCGCCTGGATCTTCGATCTCGACAACACGCTCCACAATGCAAGGCCGCATATCTTCCCGCACATCAACCAGGCGATGACCGCCTATGTCGAGCGGGTGCTCGGCCTGGAAGCGGACGCCGCCAGCGCGCTGCGGCAGCGGTACTGGAAGCGCTACGGCGCGACGCTGCTCGGCCTCATGCGCCATCACGATACCGACCCTCGGCATTTTCTCTGGCACACGCACCAGTTGCCGGAGTTGAAGCGCATGCTTGTCCGGGAGCGTGAGCTGCGCTCGACCTTGCGCCGCTTGCCCGGCCGCAAGTTCGTTTTCTCGAACGCGCCCGTGCATTACTCGCGGAGCGTCCTGAAAGCGCTCGCCGTCAACGATCTGTTCGATTGCGTGTTCTGCATCGAGCGCACGCGCTTCCGTCCGAAACCGCAGACACATGGCTTCCTGCGGCTCACGCGCGCTAACGGCCTGCGTGCACGGCGCTGTATCATGGTCGAAGACACGCTGGAGAATCTGCGCACGGCGAAGAAGCTCGGCATGAAGACGGTCTGGGTGTCGCGGGAGCCGCGCGCGCCGCGCTACGTGGACTTGAAGATCGCCCAGCTCAGCGATCTGCGGCGTGTGCTGCCCCGGCTTGCCTGAGGGCGCGAGGAAAAGATGGCGAGGACGGGAGAACGAAAAAACCAGATATTGCAGACGCTCGCGCAGATGCTCGAGAACCCCGCGTCGGAGAAAGTGACGACGGCCTCTCTCGCCGCGAAGCTCGACGTCTCCGAGGCGGCGCTCTACCGGCACTTCAGCGGCAAGGCGCAGATGTTCGAGGGCCTGATCGAGTTCATCGAGCAGACGCTCTTCGCCCTCATCAACCAGATTACGACGGAAGAGAAGAGCGGGATGCGGCAGATCGATGCGATTGTCGGCGTGCTGCTCGCCTTCGCTCAGAAAAATAAAGGCATGACGCGCGTCCTGATCGGAGATGCGCTGGTGCACGAAGACGAGCGCTTGCAGGCGCGGATCAATCAGCTGCACGACAGGCTCGAGGCTGCGCTGAAGCAGGCGGTGCGCTTCGGTGTCACGCAGAACGAGCTCGTGCAGGATCTCGACGCCGCGTCATGCGCCAACGTGATCCTGAGCTTCGTCGTCGGCCGCTGGCATCAGTTCGCGAAGAGCGGGTTCAGGCGCGATCCCGTCGAGAACTGGAACCGGCAGTGGCGGCAGCTTTTGGAGGGCATCGCGGCGTAAGGGGGCGCTCGCGTTCAGTTGGCGTTCTGCCCGAGCCCTCGTACGTTTTGATGGAAATACTAACTGGCGCCGGAAGGCTTCGTGAGCGGGGCCCCCCCGGTTCCACGGCCCCCGCTCACCGTCATCTCGGGTTCTTCCTGAGGCCTCGTACCTGATTGATGAGAATACTAATCGGCGCCGGAAGGCTTCGTGAGCGGGGACCCCCCCGTTCCACGGCCCCCGCTCACCAAAGAAGGGTCGGTTCTACATACGATGCAGCCCGGATCCTTCCCGAACTTGATCGTCCGCAGTTCCATCGCGAGCGCATCGACGAGAAGCAGGCGCCCGACGAGCGTCTCTCCGATACCCATCATGAGCTTCAGTGCTTCCGCGGCCTGGATCGTGCCGACGATGCCGGTCACCGGCGCGAATACGCCCATGATCGCGCACGGCATGTCTTCGTTTTCGCCGTCCTCGGGAAAGAGGCACGCGTAGCATGGCGCTTCGGAGCCGCGCAGGTCGAAGACCGACACCTGCCCGTCGAAGCGCACCGCCGCGCCCGAGACGAGCGGCTTCCTGTTCGCGACGCACGCGCGGTTGATGGCATGGCGCGTGGCGAAATTGTCGCTTGCGTCGAGCACTACGTCTGCGGCGGCGGCGAGCGCGTTCAGCTTTTCCTCGGCGACGCGCTCCGTCAACGCGACGACTTCGACCAGCGGATTGATCGACGCGAGCGTCGAGCGTGCCGATTCGACTTTCGGCTGACCGATCGCCTGCGTGCGGTGAACGATCTGACGCTGAAGGTTCGTGAGGTCGACCGTGTCGCCGTCACAGATCGTGATGCGGCCTACGCCCGCCGAAGCGAGGTAAAGACTGATCGGCGAGCCCAGGCCGCCCACGCCTATCACGAGCGCATGCGCGGCGAGCAGCCGCTCCTGGCCCTCTACACCGATCTCGGGCAGCAGGATGTGCCGGCTGTAGCGGAGGAGGGCGTCGTCGTCCATGCGGGAGGCGGAAAACAAAACGCCCGGACTCGACCGGGCGTCTTGAGTGCAGCCGGAGCGGTTACTTTGCGCTGGCAGTCGCGGTCGGCCGGGTCTTCAGGAACGAAAGCGCCTGATTCAACTCGTAGTCGTTCTTCGACACGATCTCACCGGGTTCCGGCTTAAGGGTCTTCTCGTCGACGTCGGCCGGTCTCGCCGCGGGCTTGAAGTTGTACTTCTGCGCCGCGGTGGCGAGCGCCTGCTCCTTCTCCTTGTCGCCCGTCGCGGAATCGATCAGATGCTTCGTGAGATCCGCTTCGCGCAGCTTGAGCGAGTTCTTGTCGGCGGCGTCTTCCAGCGGAATGTCAGGGATGATCCCCTTGGCCTGGATCGAGCGACCATTCGGCGTGTAGTAACGCGCCGTCGTGAGCTTGATCGCCGTGTTGTTCCCGAGCGGCAGGATCGTCTGCACCGACCCTTTGCCGAACGTAGGCTGTCCCATGACGACCGCCCGCTGGTGGTCCTGGAGCGCGCCCGCGACGATTTCCGAAGCGGAAGCCGAGCCGGCGTTCACCAGCACGACCATCGGCACTTGCTTCACCTCCGCCGGTAGCCTGCGCAGGTAATCGTCTTTCAGCCGGCCGCGCAGATAGTGCTCGGGGCTCGCGTTCAATTTCATGCGCGAGTCTTCCGTGCGCCCGTCCGTATAAACGACCAGTGAATTCTGCGGCAGGAACGCCGCCGAAACGGCCACGGCGCCATTCAGAAGCCCGCCCGGATCGTTGCGAAGATCGAGCACGAGCCCGCGCATCGGCCCCTGGTTCTGCTTGAAGAGCGCTTCGATCGCCTTCGCGAGGTTCTCGCCGGTGTGCTCCTGGAACTGGCTCACGCGGATGTAGGCGAAGCCGGGCTCGATCAGCTTCGACTTGACGCTCTGGATCTTGATGATGGCGCGCGTCAACGTCACGACGACGGGCTTCGCCTCGCCCTTGCGCACGATCGTGAGGGTAATGTTCGTGTTGGGCTTGCCGCGCATGCGCTTGACCGCATCGTTCAGCGTCATGCCTTTCACGCTGGTATCGTCGAGCTTGACGATCAGGTCGCCGGATTTCACGCCGGCGCGCGAGGCGGGCGAATCGTCGATCGGTGAGACGACCTTCACGAAACCGTCTTCCATGCCGACTTCGATCCCGAGGCCGCCGAACTCGCCCTGCGTGCCGACCTGAAGCTCGCGGAACGCCTCCTGGTCGAGATAGGCCGAGTGCGGGTCGAGCCCGGTCAGCATGCCGTTGATCGCTTCGGTGATGAGCTTCTTGTCCTCGACCGGCTCGACGTAGTCGCTCTTCACGCGGCCGAAAACCTCGGTGAACGCGCGCAATTCCTCGATCGGGAGCGGCAGGTTGCCGCCATCACGCTGCGCGACAGCCGAGAAATTCAGGCTGATCGCAACGCCGATCAGCACGCCTACGACGATCAGGCCGAATTGGCCGAACTTGCTACGCATCAAGAACTCCCTAATGGCACGCACAACGGATTGCCGGCCGGACTTCGGATCGCACAGTTAACATGGCGCAGCGTCGGATGGTCGGTCTTCATGCCTCATTTGAAAGTATAAACCCGAATCACCGTACCCGCCGGTCGCGCCGCGTCCGGCAACCCGAGCGGCGCCCTAGGACCGCCTTGCATGGACTGGCGGGCCGGCGCCAAGTTCCCGAGGGCGGACGGCGCTCGCCTTCGGCGCGCCCGCTGCTCCGCGGCCCCCCTCGTTCTGCCCTGAGCCTTGTACGCTCGGACGAGAGTGCTAAACGACGCCGGAATGCTTCGTTCGCGGGGCCCCGCTGCTCCGCAGCCCCCCTCGTTCTGCCCTGAGCCTCGTACGCTCGGACGAGAGTGCTAAACGACGCCGGAATGCTTCGTTCGCGGGGCCCCCTGCTCCGCAGCCCCCGCTCACCGATAAAGGGGTGGTTCTAAGACTGCCAGCGCCGCCTCAATTCAACGAAACGAGCGTCTGTCCGGTCATCTCCGGCGGCTGGGGCAGGCCCATCATCGTGAGCAGTGTCGGCGCGACGTCCTTCAGCGCTCCGCCGGACGCGAGCTTCGCGGGACGCCCGACGTAGAGCAGCGGCACGACGTTGAGGGTATGCGCCGTGTGTGCCTGATGGGTGAGCGGGTCGGCCATCATCTCCGCATTGCCGTGATCGGCCGTAATGAGCACTTCGCCGCCCGCCTCGCGCATCGCGCTGACCACCCGGCCGATGCACTCGTCGAGCACCTCGATCGCCTGCTTCGCGGCCTCCAGATTGCCCGTGTGTCCGACCATGTCGCCGTTCGCGTAGTTGCACACGATCGCGGCGTAGCGGCGGCTCTTGATGGCTTCGACGAGCTTGTCGGTCACTTCCCGCGCGCTCATCTCCGGTTTGAGGTCGTACGTCGCGACTTTCGGCGAGGGCACGAGAATGCGTTCCTCGCCGGGGTAGGGCGTTTCCACTCCGCCGTTGAAGAAATACGTCACGTGCGCGTACTTCTCCGTCTCGGCGATGCGCAACTGCTGGAGCCCCTGCTTCGCGATGAACTCGCCGAAGCCGTTTGCAACCGACTGCGGCGCGAACGCAGAGGGCACGTACGCGTAATCCGCGCCGTAGCTCGTGAGCGTGCAGAAATACCCGAGGCGCGGCCGCCGCGAGCGCTCGAAACCGGAGAAATCGGCGTCCGTCAGGGCCGCGGTCAACTGGCGTGCGCGATCGGCACGGAAGTTCATGAACACGACTGCGTCGCCGTCGTTGATCGTCACCGGCGTGCCGCCCGCAGGAACGACTGCCGTCGCTTTGACGAACTCATCCGACTCGCCGCGCGCATAGGCAGCTTCCAGCGCTTCAACCGCGGTGGCGGCGCTGAATTCCCCGCGGCCGGCGGTCAGCAGATCGTAGGCTGTCTGCAGACGGTCCCACCGCTTGTCGCGATCCATCGCGTAGTAGCGCCCGCAGATCGAGGCCGTGCGGCCGACGCCGAGCTCCGCGAACTTCGCGTCGACTGCTTCGAGCGAAGCGCGCGCGCTCTTCGGCGGCGTATCCCGCCCGTCCAGAAACGCGTGCAGATAGAGGTTCTTCACGCCTCCGCGCGCAGCCATCTCGAGGAACGCGTGAATCTGCGATTCATGGCTGTGCACGCCGCCGGGAGAAAGCAGCCCGAGCACGTGCAGGGCGCCGGTGCGTCCGGCCTCGACGGCTTTCCCGAGCACCGGGTTTTCGCGGAACTCGCCGGTCTCGATCGCATTCTCGATCTTCGTATAGTCCTGATACACCACGCGTCCCGCGCCGATATTCATGTGCCCGACTTCGGAGTTGCCCATTTGCTCGCGCGGCAGTCCAACCCATTTCTCCGATGCATCGATCGTCGTGTGGGGATACTTTTCCCACAGGAAGTTCCAGTGGGGTTTGCGCGCCTGGCAGATCGCGTTGTCTTCGCATTCCTCGCGGTATCCGAAACCGTCGAGAATGATGAGAAGAACGGGCGTTACGTTCATGATTGGCCGGGCGAATCAGAGGCGGAGGGAGTCGCGCTGATTCTAATGCAGCTTAGCGCGCCGGGATTATCTCGGACGCCCATCGCGGTCTGCTAGAATAGCGCCCGCCCGGAAGGCGCCGTTGCCGACTGGCAGCGCTCGCCGATTCCTAATGGAACAGTTTCTCCTCTTTCTTCAGAAAAGCCCTATGAACATCGTGCTCTTCGGCACGGTGCTCGTGAGCGGCGGCATGATCCTGTGGCCGCTTGTCGCGCGTCTTACGCGCCCGGGCCTGGAAGTCGGCACCGCTCGAGGCGGTGCAGCTCATCAACCGCCGCGACGCCGTCGTCATCGACGTGCGCGACGCCGAGGATTACAAGGCGGGGCATATCACGAACGCGCGCCACATTCCCGAAGCCGAGCTCGACGGGCGCATGAAGGAGCTCGAGAAGGTCAAGGCGAAGCCGATCATCGTGAGCTGCGGGCGCGGCAATCGCTCCGCGAGCGTCGCGGCAAAGCTGCGCAAGCTCGGATTTCCCGAAGTGCTGTCGTTGCGCGGCGGCATCGCCGGATGGCAGCAGGCCAGCCTGCCGCTGGAGAAATCGTGAAAGCATTGATGTATACGACGGCCGTGTGCCCTTACTGCCTGATGGCGGAGCGGCTGCTGCTTGTCCAAGGGCGTGGAGATCGAGAAGGTGCGCGTGGACCTCGCGCCGGATCGTCGCGTGGAGATGATGGAAAAAACCGGCCGGCGCACCGTGCCGCAGATCTACATCGGAGCAACGCACGTCGGCGGATACGACGATCTTGCCGCGCTCGACCGCGCCGGCAAGCTCGACCCGCTGCTCCAGAGCGCTCGATAAACGAACCGACAGGGAACACCATGAGCGAACAACCACAACCACAAGCGCAGCCGCAACCGGGCGCATCGGATCAGCCTCTCTTCGGCATCGAGAAGATCTACATGAAGGACCTGTCGCTGGAGCTGCCGAACGCCCCGCAGGTCTTCTTCGAGCGCGAAGCGCCGCAGATCGAGGTCAACATCCACAACGAAGCGACGCGCATGACGCAGGAGGGGCTCTACGAAGTCGCGCTCACGGTCACCGTCACGGCGAAGATCCAGGATCGCACCGTGTTCCTGGTCGAAGTCGCGCAGGCGGAATCTTTCAGATTCGCAACGTGCCGCCGCCCGAGCTCGACGCGGTGCTCGGCACCTTGTGCCCGAATACGCTGCTGCCGTATGCGCGAGAGGCGGTCGCGAGCGTCGTGGGACGCGCCGGTTTCCCTCCCGTCACGCTGCAGCACATGAACTTCGACGTGATCTATCAGCAGCGCCTTCAGCAGCAGGCGCAGGAACAGGCGAACGCCGCCGCCGCACCGGCGCAGACGCACTGATGCGCCAGCCGGTGCCTGGCGCATTCGCGATCGCGCTCGCTGCCGCGGTCGTTGCGATCGCGCCCGCTCTTGCCATGGAATTTCGCGCGGTCGCGGAGCCCGCCGCCATCCTCTACGACGGCCCGTCCGCCAAGGCGAACCGCATCTACGTGGTGAACCGCGGCTATCCGCTCGAAGTCGTGGTGACGGTGGAAGGATGGGTCAAGGTCCGCGACGCAAACGGCGCGTTGACGTGGATCGAATCGAGCAGCTCACCGACAAACGCACGGTGATCGTGAAAGTCGCCTCGGCGCCCGTGCGCCAGAAGCCGGAAGAGGCCGCGCCCGTCGCTTTCCATGCACAGCAGAACGTCGTCCTCGAGTTGATCGAAGTGAGCGGCCCCTGGGTCCACGTCCGCCACCGCGATGCCGGCAGCGGTTACGTGAGAGTGCAGCAGGTCTGGGGCGTTTAGGGGGGCGGCGCTTGCGATGAAAATCGCCGTGTTGGGCGCGGGCGCCTGGGGCACGGCGATCGCGATTTCGCTTGCACGACGCCACACCGTCGCACTCTGGACGCGAGACGCCGCCCAGCGCGCCGCGATGCGCGGAGCGCGCAGGAACGAGAAGTATCTTCCCGGACACGCTTTTCCGCCGGAACTCGAAATCTGCGACGACCTCGCCGCCGCGTTGCACGGCGCCGCTCTCGCTCTGCTCGGCGTATCGACTTCGGGCTTGCGCGTAACCCTGCGCGAAGCGCGTCAGGCGCGCGCGGACACGCCGCTCATCTGGCTGTGCAAAGGATTCGAACCCGAACGAGCGAAGCTGCCGCATGAGGTTGCCGCGGAGGAGCTGGGGCAGCATGGGCCGGGCGGCGTTCTGTCAGGGCCGAGCTTCGCGCAGGAAGTCGCCGCGGGCCTGCCCACCGCCGTGACGCTCGCTTCGAAAGACCACGACTTCGCGCGCGACGCCGCCCGCATGCTTCACGGCCCGGCGTTTCGCGTGTATTCGAGCACGGATCTCGTCGGGGTCGAAGTTGCGGGCGCCGTGAAGAACGTGATCGCGATCGCCGCGGGCATCTGCGACGGACTGCGCTACGGGTTGAATGCGCGCGCGGCGCTGATAACGCGAGGACTCGCGGAAATCGCGCGCCTCGGCGTCGCGCTCGGGGGCCGCGCAGAAACCTTCATGGGACTCGCCGGCGCAGGCGATCTCATCCTCACGTGCACGGGTGATCTCTCGCGCAATCGGACAGTGGGCCTGAAGCTCGCGCGCGGCGAGCCGTTGCCGCGCATCCTGTCGGAGCTCGGCCACGTCGCGGAGGGCGTCAACACCGCGCGCGAGCTCGAACGCCTCGCGGCGAAACTGGCATCGAGATGCCCATCACGCGCGCCGTGTGCCGCGTGCTCGCACGATCATCGCGAGGCGCGCGCAGCTGCGGAAGAGCTGCTCCAGCGGGAGCCGAAGGCGGAGCGGTAGTTCCGCTTGCGGCTCCCGCCGTCAGCGGCGGTAACGAACAGAGGGGACCCGACCGCTCCGCTCCCATGATTCCCCTCCGTAACCACCCTTCCTTCGGCTCGCTGGGCGCTCGCTCTCACAGCAGGTAGCGCTGTCGTTCGCTTGTTCACCCGAACCCCTGCTGCCGCCATGCCTCGTAGACGACGACCGCGACGGCGTTCGCGAGATTCAGGCTGCGGTTGCCTTCGCGCATCGGAATCCGGATGCGCTGTTCGGGCGGGAACGTGTCGAGCACGGCCTGAGGCAGGCCCCGGGTTTCCGGCCCGAATACGAAGACGTCGCCGGGGCGATAGTCAGGCAGGTCGTAGCGGCACGTGCCGCGCGTCGTGACGGCGAACATCCGCGATGCCGCGAAATGATCTCGACATGCTTTCCAGTCCGCATGAACCGTGATGTCGGCGAGATCGCCATAGTCGAGGCCGGCGCGCGCGAGCTGTCGGTCACGCAGGCTGAAGCCGAGCGGACGAACGAGATGCAGCCCGACGCCGGAATTGCTGGCAAGCCGCAGAACGTTTCCGGTGTTCGGCGCGATCTCGGGTTCGTATAGAACGACCGCAAACATCAACCGTTCGCGAAGCTGCCTTCAGTGCGGTGAGGCTGGAGTACGCCGGCACTGGAGCTCCACGCGTCCGGAACCCGCTCAATGCCCGCGACGTTGCTGGGCGCCGTGTACGGCTGTTCGGGACGCGCTTGCGCTCGCGTCCCAAGGCGGCGTTGACGCGGCTTGACCGGGCCGCGCGCTACTTCTCGTCGGACCGTGCAGCGTTGTCGATGGAGGGCTCGAGCGTCTGTGTCGCTTGCGCCGTCGCCGACACCGGCGCCTTGTCGCGCGAATCGTCCCCACCAACGCGGCCGGAGAAGCGTTCGAGGTCGACGTCCATCAATAGCCGCGCTTCACCGAACGCCGCACGCGGTCGCTCGTCGGCCGCCGCAGTCGGATCACCCGGCGCAGCTTGCCATAGGTCGGTCGAGGTTCCGATCAGCACACCGATCGCGAGCGCAACGGCCGCCGCGAGTGCCGGCAATCGCCATGGGCGACGCGTTTCGGAACGCTTTTCCTGCTCGACCTGGCCCTGCAGGAACGTGCGCGCCGCCTCGCGCGCGGCGACGCGAGCCTCCTGCTCGGCTCGCAGCCGGGCATCCGTGTGGGCCGAAACGTCCTCTTCCACGCTCGCACGCTCTTCCGCGGCGGCGCGAGCGCTCTGGATTGCTTCGAGTCTTTCCTTCGCGAGCCGCTCTGCTTCGGCTTCGGCCTGAGCACGCGATTTCGTATGCTCCGTCATTTGCGCCTCCGCCGCGGCGCGGCGTTTGGCGGCCGCGGCGGCCCGCGCTTCCTCCTTGGCGCGGCGACGGGCAGCGGTCTCGGCCTCGCGCTCGAGAGCCTGACGCGCCTCCACCTGCTCGAGCACACGCGCTTCCTCCTGGGCACGCTCGAGCGCCGCCTGCCGGGCCGCGTGCTCGGCGTCAACTCGCGCGCGAAGCTCTGCCTGGCGCTGCTCTTCGGTCGCCGCGGTCGTGCGCGCAACTTCTTTCGCTTCGATCTCGGCACGTTCGCGCGCCTGCACCTGCGCGAGCTCGCGAGCTTCCTGCTCTATGCGCTCGGCGGTTGCGCGTTGCGCCGCCTGCTCCGCTTCGATCCGCGCCTTGAGCTCATTTTCGGCCTCCGCTTCGGCTGCCGCGCGTGCGCCGGCTGCTTCGGCCGCTTCGTGCTCGGCCTGTTCGCGCGCCCGCGCGTCCTGAGCCGCCGCCGCTTCCGAGTGTGCCCGATACTGCGCTGCAAGCAGCTCGTGCCGCTCCGCCGCGCTGCGCTGTTCCGCGGCCTCCCGGGCGAGCGCCTCGGCGTGAATGCGCGATCGCACGAGGCGTTCGGCTTCCCGCTCGGCGGCCTCGCGCGTTTGCGCATGCGCCGTCGCTTCCGAATGATGCTGCGCGAGGAGGCGCACCGCTTCCTCCGCCTCTCGTTCGGTTTCTTCGCGCGCTTTCGCCTGCTGCGCCGCTGAGCGCTCGGCGTCGGCCGCCTGCCGCTCGGCTTCGAGCCGCTGTGCGATGGCTTCGGCTTCGCGGCGCTCGGTGGCGAGGCGCTCCGTTGCCACCGCTTCCGCCCGTGCCGCGGCCTCCGCGAGCGCCTGCGCGACGCGCCGAGCTTCCTCCGCGGCCTGCGCACGCTGCTGCGCGTCGGCGAGGGCCTGCGCTTCCGCTGCCTCGCGCGCCTGCTCGACCTCGATCGCCTTGCGATCCGCCTCCATGCGCGCGGCGATCTCGCGCTCGAGCTCGCGTTCGGCCTGTTCCTTGGCACGAACGGCGGCGAGCGCGGCTTCTTCGGCCGCGGCGCGCCCTTCCGCGGCGAGGCGTGCCTCGCGTTGTGCGGCGGCGAGCGCGTCCGCCTGTTCCCGCGCCGCGTTCTCGGCCGACGCGCGGGCGTGCGCGTGCTCGAGCGCCTGTTGCTCGGCCGCGAGACGCAGGCGCTCCTGGGCCTGCGCCTGGGCGTCGGCTTGCTCGCGCACAGCCATCGCTTCGGCCGCGTCGGCGTCCGCTTCGATGCGCCGGCGGGCTTCGAGCTCGCCGGACGCCTCCGCCGCGACCCGTTTGAGGGCCGCCGCAGTGAGCTCGCGCTCGGCTTGCTCGCGAGCCGTGGCATCGTCCGCGCGCCGGCCTTCCGCCGCAGTGCGCTCGAGTGCGAGTTGTTCCGCGCGCTGCTCGGCAGCGAGACGCGCCTCGGCAACGCGCCGCGCTTCGGCCTCCGCCTCGACGCGCCGATCGGTCTCTGCTTTTGCCGCATTCTCCGCTGCTTCGCGCGCCAGAGCGTGTTCCAACGCTCGCGCTTCGACCTCGGCCCGCTCGCGCGCCGCGGCTTCCGCACTGCGCTCGATTTCGGCCCGCTTGCGCGCCGCTTCTTCGAGCTCGCGGTCAGCGCTCGTCCGTGCGTGCGCCGCTTCGATCGCCTCGCGATCGGCTGTTTCGTGGGCGCGCGCCGCCGCTTCCGCCTGGCGTTCCGCCTCGGCACGCGCGGCGATCTCGGCCGCTGCCCGCGTTTCCGCCTCCGCGCGCTCCCTCATGGCGGCCTGCGCCTGCTGCTCGGCTGCCGCGCGCGATTCGGCCACCGCACGCGCCTGCGCTTCGACCTGCACGCACAACTCGGCTTGATCCCGCGCTTCGAGCTCCGCCACTTCGCGCGCCTGCGCTTCGGTGATCGCGGCTGCGTCGGCTTCCGAACGTGCCATGGCCGCCGCTTCGGCTGCCCGCTCGGCTTCGAGCCGGGCGAGCGCCGCGTCGCGCAACGCCGCTTCGGCCGCGGCGCGGTCGTTCACTGCCTGCCATGCCGTGCTTTCCGCAGCCTCGCGGGACTGTGCTGCCGCCTGTGCCTCAAGCTCCGCGTCGCGGCGCGTTTCGAGCTCCGCGCGCGCCGCGTTTTCGGCTTCGGCGCGATTGGTCGCTTCCACGGTGAGGGCGGCTTCGGCCTCCGCGCGCCTCTGCGCGATCGAAGCAAGCCCCTGTTCGGACTGGACCCGCGCTCGCGCGGCCATTGCGGCTTCGTTCTCGGCGCGCTCGCGGCTGGCGAGATTCTGAGCCGCCCGCGCTTCGGCGTCTGCGCGTTGTTGCGCGGCGGTGTCCGCCTGACGCTCGGCCTGAACGCGCGTGTTCGCCCGCTCGTACGCCTGGAGCTCGGCCGCTGCACGCTCGCTCGCCGCGCTTTCGAGCTCCTGTTCCGCCTGCAGACGAACCTGTGCCGAAGCTTCCGCTTCCGCTTCCGCCTCTGCACGGAGATGCGCCTGGGCGGCGGCCTCGCGCTCCGCGGCATCCCGTCTCTTCGCGGCTTCGGCGGCCTCGATGTCGGACTGCACGCGCGCTTTTGCTGTAGCTTCCGCATGGCGGTCAGCTTCGAGATGCGCCACCGCCAACTGCTCGAGCTCCGCTTCGGCGCGCTCGCGCGCGCGCGCCATGTCGAGCGCCTGCTGTTCGGTGGCCGCACGACCTTTCGCCGCTTCGAGCGCGGCGAGCTCCGCGGCTGCGCGCTCGCGTGCCACTGACTCCGCCGACGCTCTCGGCTTCGAGCCTCACCGCGCCCTGCCGCTCGAATTCGGCTTCGGCTGAAAGCCGGTCGCGCTCCGATTCGAGCGCCTTCTGTTCTGCTGCGCCGCGGCCTCTGGCGGACTCGGCCGCACGTGCCTCGGCGGCGGCCCGCGACTTCGCGACGGCTTCGGCGGCACGATCCGCTTTGCGCCGTGCCGCTGCCGCCTGCTGCATCTCCGCGTCAGCCGTGAGACGCGCCTGAGCGGCCTCGACCGCGCGCTGGTCGGCCAGTGCGCGCGCCTGCGCCGCTGCGTGCGCTTCGAGCTCGGCCTGCTGCCGCGCCTGCGCTTCTTCGACTGCCCGGAAGTTTGCCGCGATGCGCGCCTGTGTGCGCAACTCCGCCTGTTTTTCCATCTCGGCGCGTTGCAGCGCGAGTCGCGCGGCATTGCGGTCGGCCTCGGCGCGCGCAGTTGCCTGTGCCGCGCTCGCGCCTTCGGAAGCCTTGCGCGCGCGTGCGGCCGAGAGCATGCGTCGCTCGGCATCTGCGCTGCCGTGCGGGAATTCTCCCATCGAGGTGTCACGGCCGGAGGAATCGGCAGTCCGGTGGCGTCGCGAGCTCGACGATCTCGGAAGACGTTTCATCGTCAGGCTGTTGGTCGCGGGGGTCGCGACCCGACATCTGCCGCGTGCGCTCCACCTCGCGCCGGAACAGCTCTGCCCGCCTTATGTCATGCAGCAGTTTGCTCACATTCGCCTCCCGCCTGCCTGCCTCTCCAAAAGGCAGGTTGCACAACGCCCGCGCCATTATACGGGCTTCCGTCCTCTATTCATTCAAGTGTTGGATGAGGAGATATTTCTAAGGTCCCTCCGGGACAAAAGAAGCCGCGAAGGCCGAAGCCGCGCAAACCCGGTCGGATCCCTCGGCCGAGGTCGTCGATTGCCGGGTGGTCGTGCGGGGAGACGCAGAACCTCGATGCCGCTCGAGCGGCTTCAAAACCGGGTCCAGCTCCGGGACGAGGGCGTAACCTCCGGCAGCGTGCGCGCGAGCGCCCAGACGTGGACGGATCGAGCGCCGGCGCGCTTCAGCACCCGGGCGAGCTCGTTCACCGTCGCCCCGGTGGTCATGACGTCGTCGACGATGGCCACGCGTCGCCCGGTGAGGTCGTCATCGCAGACGAAGCTTCCACGCACATTGGCGGCGCGTTCTTTCCAGGGCAGGCTCGCCTGCGGCGGTGTTTCCGCTACCTTCCGGCACGCGCGCGCAAGAAGTGGCACGCCTGCCATGCGGGCCGCCACACGAGCGATCTCCTGCGCCTGATTGAAGCCGCGGCTGCGCAGACGCGCCGCGCCGAGGGGCATGGCGATCACCGCATCGGCTTCGCCGCAGGACGTGGCCCCAAGAAGGCCACCGAGGACGGGTGCGAGCGTGAGGTCGGGCCCGTATTTGTATTTCTGGATCAGCGCATCGACGGGGAAACGGTAGACGAATGGCGTCGTCACGCCGTCGTACAGGGGCGGCGTGCGGAGGCACGGTCCACAGATTTCGCCCGACTCGAGCGGCAGGGCGCAGCGTCCGCATCGCAGCGCCGGCAGGCGCGGCAGGGAGTCGTCGCACGCCCGGCACACGCGCCGGGGCTGCGCAGCCGCTCCGCAGAGGACACAGTTCGCCGGCAGCGCGCGCCGTACACGCGTGAAGCAGCGGTCCAAAATTCCGCCCGACAAAATTGACAGCGTTACCTCCTTCCGCGATTATCGGCCGCGTCTTTGATCGCATGCCGAAAAACCATGGACTCCCATTCCACTAACGGGCAGGCGGCCTCAATGGTAGACACGCGCGAGGCGCGCCCGCCGTGGAGCGTCGATGACGTGGCCGCGCTTTACGCGCTGCCCCTCAACGATCTCCTGTATCGCGCGCAGAGCGTGCACCGCGCGCATTTCGATCCGAACACGGTCCAGCTCTCGACGCTTCTGTCCATCAAGACCGGCGGGTGTCCCGAGGACTGCGGCTATTGCCCGCAGGCGGCGCGCTACCACACGAGCGTGGAGAACCAGGCGCTCCTCGCGCTCGACGAGGTCGTGGCCGCATGCGCGCGAGGCGAAAGAACGCGGCGCGACGCGCTTCTGCATGGGCGCCGCCTGGAGAGGTCCCAGGCAGCGCGACCTCGACCGCGTGCTCGAGATGGTCAAAGCCGTGCGCGCGCTCGGGATGGAAACCTGCGCGACGCTCGGGATGTTGAAGGCCGGCCAGGCGGCGCAGCTCCGCGACGCCGGGCTCGACTACTACAACCACAACATCGACACCGCGCCCGAGTTCTATGGGAACGTGATCGGCACGCGCACCCAGGACGATCGTCTGGACACCCTCAGGCAGGTGCGCGAGGCCGGAATCCACGTGTGCTGCGGCGGCATCGTCGGGATGGGCGAATCGCGCGCGGACGCGCGCGGCGTTGATCGCGCAGCTCGCGAGCATGGACCCGTATCCCGAATCCGTCCCGATCAACAATCTCGTCCAGGTCGAGGGCACGCCGCTGCACGGAACAGCCGAGCTCGATCCGTTCGAGTTCGTGCGCACCGTCGCGTGCGCCCGCATCACGATGCCGAAGGCGATGGTCCGGCTGTCGGCCGGCCGGCAGGACATGTCCGACGCGCATCCAGGCGCTGTGCTTTCTCGCCGGGCGCGAACTCGATCTTCTACGGCGAGAAGCTGCTTACGACCGGCAATCCCGACACCGAGCGCGACGCCGCGCTTTCGCGCGCCTCGGCATCAGCGCCATGCCTGCAGGCGGTGCCTGACAAGACGGCGCAGCTCGCGCGCGAGCTTGCGGCACTGGAGGAAGCGGGACTCACCCGCCGGCGCCGCGTGCTGCAGAGCCCGCAGCGCGCGCATGTCGTGGTCGACGGGCGCGGAGTACGTCGCGTTCTGCGCAACGACTATCTCGGCCTCGCCGCGCATCCGGATCTCGTCGCCGCGGCGTGCGAAGGCGCCGAACGCTATGGACTCGGCGGGGGCGCCTCGCATCTCGTGCTGGGGCATGGCGAGGCACACGCAGAGCTCGAACGCGCGCTTGCGCGGTTCGTCGGCCTGCCCGCGGCCGTGTTGTTCTCGAGCGGCTACATGGCGAACATCGGCATTGTCACCGCGCTCGCCTCGCGCACGGCGAGCCGTGTTCGCCGACCGGCTGAATCACGCTTCGCTCAACGACGCGGTGCTCCTGAGCCGCGCGCAGTTCAAGCGTTACCCGCACGCGGACATGGCGAGGCTCGAACGACTGCTCGCCGCATCGCGCGCCCCGGTGAAGCTCATCGCGAGCGACGCGGTGTTCAGCATGGACGGCGACATCGCACCCGTGCGCGAGCTCGCTCGCGCTCGCGGAACGCTACGACGCCTGGCTCGTGCTCGACGACGCGCATGGCTTCGGCGTCCTCGGCGCACGCGGCCGCGGGGTGCTCGATCACTTCGGCGTGCGCTCGCCGCGCATCGTCTACATGGCGACGCTCGGCAAGGCCGCCGGCGTCTACGGCGCGTTCGTCGCCGGATCGCGCGAGCTCGTGGAGACGCTCGTGCAGCGCGCACGCACCTATATCTACACGACGGCGACGCCGCCGCTCATCGCGGCGCGCTGTTGAAGCGCAGCCTCGAGCTCATCGAAAGCGACGAATGGCGGCGCACGCGCGTGTTCGGGCACTGTCGCGCGGCTGAAAGCAGGGTTGCGCTCGGGCCGGTGGCGCCTCTCGCCTTCGGACACCCCGATCCAGCCGCTCGTGGTCGGAACGAGCGCCGACGCGCTGGCCCTCTCGCGAGACGCTCGCAGCGCGCGGGATTGCTCGTCCCGGCGATCCGTCCGCCCACCGTGCCCGCAGGGCACCGCGCGACTGCGCATTTCGCTCTCCGCGGACCACGCGCCGGAAGACGTGGATCGGCTCGTGCAAGCGCTCTCGGAGATCGACCGGTGCGGGCGATGAACGACGCTCGTCCTCCTGCACGGCTGGGGCGTGTCTTCGGACGTCTTCGACGACGCTCCGGCGCGAGCTTGCGGCCGTCATTCGACGTGCAGGCGATCGATCTGCCGGGCTACCGCGGCCGCGCGCGTGTCGAGCCGTACACGCTCGATGCGCTCGCGCGTTGCATCGCAGACGCGGCGCCGCGTCGCTGCGCGGTGCTCGGCTGGTCGCTCGGTGCGCTCGTCGCGCTCGCCTGGGCGGCGGAAGCGCCGGCTCAGGTCGACGCAGCTCATCGTCGTCGCGGGCACGCCGTGCTTCGTGCAGCGACCGGATTGGCCCTACGGCATCGCATCGCGACGTGTTTTACGCCTTCGCCCGTGAGCTCGAGTCGGACCGTGAACGCACTCTGCGCCGCTTCGTCGCGTTACAGGCACGCGGTGACGAGCGATTCGAAGGCGCGTGACGCGCGCGCTCGGTGCGGCTTCGGTCGATGCGGCGTTCGCGTCCAGCGGTGCGCTCGAGCGGGGACTGCGTATCCTGCAGCGACGCCGATCTGCGGCCGATTGTGGGAGGGATCCGCACAGCGCACTCTCGTCATCCACGGCGCGCGCGACGAGCTCGTTCCGGTCGGAGCCGCCGAATATCTGGCGGCGCATCTGCGCGACGCGCGGCTCGAGACGCTCGCGGGCGCGGCGCACGCGCCGTTCCTGTCCGAACCGGATCGCGTGGCGGAACGCATTGCGGATTTCCTCGCAATGAGCGACGAAGACCTGCTGCTCGACAAACGCGCAGGTCAGGCGCGCATTCGAACGCGCTGCGGCGGCCTATGAAGGCGCGGCGGTGCTCCAGCATGAAGTGTGCAGGCGCATGCTCGAGCGGCTCGCCTTCATCAAGATCGAGCCGAAGGCGATACTCGATGCCGGCAGCGGCACCGGCAACGCGCACGATGCGCTGCATGGCGCGCTATCCCGCGCGCGCCGATCGTCGCCCTCGACCTGGCGCTCGCCATGCTGCGCGCAGGCCGCGCGCGCCGGCGCTGGTGGCAGGCGCTGCCGGGTTTGCGTCCCGAGCTTTACGCGGTCTGCGCCGACATCGAACAGCTTCCGCTTGCCGACGAGAGCGTCGGGCTCGTGTGGTCGAATCTCGCGCTGCAGTGGGTGAACGATCTGCCGCGCGTCATTCGCGATTTGCATCGCGTGCTCGCGCCCGGCGGACTTCTCATGTTCAGCACGTTCGGGCCCGACACGCTGAAGGAGCTGCGCGAGGCCTATCGCGGAACGGACCGGACACACGCACGTGAACCGCTTCGTCGACATGCACGACATCGGCGACATGCTGGTCTCCGCGCGGCTACGCCGATCCTGTGATGGACATGGAGCCGTTCACGCTCACCTACGCGGACGTGCGCACGCTCATGCGCGATCTGAAGGCGATCGGCGCGCACAATGCGACGCGCGGCCGCGCGGCCGGACTGACGGGCAAGTCGGCGCTGGAGGCCGTCGACGCGCAATTACGAGACGCTGCGCCGCGATGGACAGGCTGCCCGCGACGTTCGAGGTCGTGTACGGGCACGCGTGGAAGCCGCTGCCGCGCGTGAGCGCGACGGGGCGCAGGGTGATCGACATCAATGTGAAGGAGTGAAGGCGGTGTATTTCGTAACCGGCACCGACACCGGCGTCGGCAAGACGCTCGATCGCGTGCGCGCTTGCTGCACGCCTTCGCGCGGACGGGCATGCGGGTCGTCGGGATGAAGCCGGTAGCGGCGGGCGCCGCGTCGAGCGACGGCGTCCTGCTGAACGAGGACGTGGCGCGCGCTCGGGCAGGCGAGCAACGTCGGACGCGCCGCGGTCACTCGCGAATCCCTATTGCTTCGCGCCGCCGATCGCGCCGCACATCGCGGCGCGCGCTGGCGGGTGTCGATATCGAGGCCGCGCGCGTCATCGAAGCCTTCGACGCCCTCTCCGCGCGCGCCGATTGCGTGATCGTCGAAGGCGCCGGAGGATTCATCGTGCCGCTCGGGCCGAACCTTGATTCGACTCAACTCGCGCGTGCGCTCGCGCTGCCGGTGGTGCTCGTGGTGGGCATGCGGCTCGGCTGCCTCAACCATGCGCTGCTCACGCGGGACGCGATCGCGCGCGCGGGTCTGCGGCTTGCGGGCTGGGTCGCGAACCACATCGACCCGGAGATGCTCTGCGCAGGATGAAAACGTCGATAGCGCTTCGAGAGCGGCTGGCCGCACCATTGCTCGCGCGCATCGCGCATTGCGCGCAGCCGGATGCACAGGCCGTCTCGCGCATGCTTTCGATCGAGGCGCTCCAGTCGAAGACGTCGAGCCGGCCGCGCTCGCGCAGCCTCGGCGAGCAGATCGGCATGCGGCGTCCGTTCGTCCCGCGCTCGGGCGCTCGAACGTCCGCGCGAATTGCCACCGCTTCGCCGCGTATGCTAAATTCCGCACGCTTTAACGGGTGCTTGTTCGGTTGAAGGACGCCTTGGATGAGTCGCGTCGCCGGAGGGGAGTCGGCGGAGTATGTTTATACCGCGCGCCGTAACAATTCCCTCTACTTCGTCCGGACGGCTGTTCGCCTTCGCTTTCATCCTGACTGTTTCGCTGGGCATCGCGGCTCGGGTTTTCCGCTGGTCTTCGGCGCGTGGCCGATCTTGCCGTTCGCCGGGGTGGAGATGGCAGTGCTGTATCTGGCTTTCCGCTACATGGACCGGCACGCCGCCGATTACGAGCGCATCACGATACGCGGCGACGATGTCGCCGTGGAAGTGCACGAAGGGCGGAAGATCACGCGCCTCGAGTTGCACCGCTGCTGGGCCCAGGTGGTCTGCGCCAACGACGGAAGCGCGCCTCGCGCTGCGCTCGCACGGCCGCGAAATCGAGGTGGGGCGACATCTGTGCGACGCCGAGCGCGCCGGACATGGCGCGCGAGCTCGCACGCGAGCTGCGGCGGATCTGACGGGCTGAACGAGTGGCGCGAACCGGTCGTTTCCGCCGTCAATGTTTACAGGGTGAGGAAAGCATGACCAGCAAGTTGGCGAGCACGTTCGCGGCTTGCGGCTCGCGGCTGCGGCTGCCCGGCGCGGCTTTCGCCGCCGAGCTGCCCAGTCAGTACAACCTGCAGCCGCCGCAGACCGACCATCGCCGAGCAGATCTACGATCTGCACACGCTGATCATGTGGATCATCGTCGGCATCTTCGTGCTCGTGTTCGGCGTCATGACCGTCGCGATCGTCAAGCACCGCAAGTCGGTCGGCCACAAGGCCGAGCAGTTCCACGAGAACACCACCGTCGAGATCATCTGGACGATCGTTCCCTTCGTCATCCTGATCGGCATGGCGTATCCGGCGACCAAGACCGTGATCGCGATGAAAGACACCTCCAATCCGGACATCACGATCAAGGCGACCGGCTACCAGTGGAAGTGGGGCTACGACTACCTGCAGGAAGGCATCAGCTTCTACTCGAACCTCGCCACGCCGCGCGACCAGATCGACGGCCACAACGACGAGGCGCGCGCGAAGAACCCGAACTATCTGCTCGAAGTCGATAATCCGGTCGTCGTGCCGGTCGGCAAGAAAGTGCGCATCATCACCACCGCGAACGACGTGATCCACGCCTGGTGGGTGCCGGCGCTCGGCGTGAAACAGGACGCGATTCCCGGGCTTCGTGCGCGACACGTGGTTCAAGGCCGACCGCGTCGGCACCTATCGCGGCCAGTGCGCCGAGCTCTGCGGCAAGGACCACGGCTTCATGCCGATCGTGGTCGAGGTCGTGGAGCAGGAGAAGTACGACGCAGTGGGTCGCCTCGAGCAGAAGAAGACGACGCGCCAGCGCCGCGCCGCGGCCGATCCCGGCAAGCAGTGGACGCTCGACGAGCTGCAGCGCGCACGGCGAGAAAGTGTACGCGGCGAACTGCGTCGCCTGCCATCAGGCGACCGGCATGGGCGTGCCCGGCACGTTCCCCGCGCTTGTCGGGCTCGAAGGTCGTCGACGGGCCCGAAGGAAGAGCAGATCAACATCGTGCTGAACGGCAAGCCCGGCACCGCGATGGCGCCGTTCAAGCACCTGTCCGACGTCGGACATCGCGGCGGTCGTCACCTACACGCGCAACAACTGGACGAACAAGACCGGCGACATGGTCAACGCCCGCCGAAGTCAAGGCGCAGCGCAAATAGGACTGCGGAGATAAGTCAATGGAAGCCGCACACGCTCACGTTCACACGCACGGCCACGGCACGCACACGGACGACGCACCACGCGCATCATCCGACGGGGATCATGCGCTGGGTCACGACGACCAACCACAAGGACATCGGCACGCTGTACCTGTGGTTCAGCTTCTCGATGTTCATCGTCGGCGGCGTGCTCGCGCTGCTGCTGCGCGCCGAGCTGTTCCAGCCCGGGCCTGCAGCTGTGGGAGCCGCACTTCTTCAACCAGCTCACCACCATGCACGGGCTCATCATGGTGTTCGGCGCGATCATGCCGGCGTTCGTGGGCTTCGCGAACTGGCAGGTCCCGCTCATGATCGGCGCGCCCGACATGGCGTTCGCGCGGATGAACAACTGGAGCTTCTGGCTGCTGCCGCCGGCCGCGATCCTGCTCGTCATGTCGTTCTTCGTGCCCGGCGGCGCGACCGCCGCGGGCTGGACGCTCTACGCGCCGCTCTCGACCCAGATGGGCCCGGGGATGGACCTCGCGATCTTCGCGCTGCACATCATGGGCGCGTCCTCGATCATGGGCTCGATCAACATCATCACGACGATCCTCAACATGCGCGCGCCGGGCATGACGCTCATGAAGATGCCGCTCTTCGTGTGGACGTGGCTGATCACGGCGTACCTGCTGATCGCGGTGATGCCGGTGCTCGCCGGCGCGGTCACGATGGTGCTCACCGACCGCCACTTCGGCACCAACTTCTTCAACGCGGCCGGCGGCGGCGACCCGGTGATGTTCCAGCACATCTTCTGGTTCTTCGGGCACCCCGAGGTCTACATCATGATTCTGCCGGCGTTCGGGATCGTGTCGCAGATCATCCCGGCGTTCTCGCGCAAGCCGCTGTTCGGCTATTCCTCGATGGTCTACGCGACCTCGTCGATCGCGATCCTGTCGTTCATCGTGTGGGCGCACCACATGTTCACCGTCGGCATGAGCGCCGCCGGCGCAGCTCTTCTTCATGTACGCGACGATGCTGATCGCGGTGCCCACCGGCGTGAAAGTGTTCAACTGGATCGCGACGATGTGGAAGGGCTCGCTCACGTTCGAGACGCCGATGCTGTTCGCGATGCGGCTTCATCTTCGTGTTCTCGATGGGCGGCTTCACCGGGCTCGTGCTCGCGATCACGCCGGTCGACATCCAGCTGCAGGACACCTATTACGTCGTGGCGCACTTCCACTACGTGCTCGTCGCGGGCTCGCTCTTCGCGATCTTCGGCGGGGTCTATTACTGGATCCCGAAGTGGACCGGGCACATGTACGACGAGAAGCTCGGCAAGATCCATTTCTGGCTCACGATGATCTTCTTCAACGTGACGTTCTTCCCGATGCACTTCACCGGGCTCGCGGGCATGCCGCGCCGCATTCCCGACTACTCGCTGCAGTTCGCCGACTTCAACATGCTCTCGACGGTCGGCGCGTTCGGGTTCGGCCTGTCGCAGCTCCTGTTCCTGTACGTCGTCGTGAAGTGCATCCAGCGGCGGCGCGAAAGCGGCCGACAAGGCGTGGGAAGGCGCGGAAGGTCTGGAGTGGACGGTGCCTTCGCCGGCGCCGTACCACACGCTTCGAGACGCCGCCGGTCGTGAAGTAACGCGATGCGCATGGAGCAACGAGCGCATGAGCAGCAAGACGAAGACCGCGCTGATCCTGCTGTCGATCGCGGTCGCGTTCTTCATCGGCGTGGTGATCGAGGCACTGGCTATGGTGAGCGCCGCGACGCCGCGCAGCAACACACGCGCATGCTGAGGAAGCTCCTCGTCGTGGCGTGCGTCATGTTCGGCTTCGGCTTCGCGATGGTGCCGTTCTACAAGAAGCTCTGCGAAGTCACGGGCCTGAACAGCATCGTCGAAGCCCGACGTCGGTCGACGAACACGCAGGTCGACACCGCGCGCTTCGCTGACGATGGAGTTCGACGCGAACCTGCGCAACGACCTGCCGTGGACGTTCCGGCCGCTCGAGAAGAGCGTGCGCTTCCACCCGGGCGAGCTCGTGCAGGTCGAGTTCGAGGTGCGCAACAATTCGGACCGGCCGCTCACCGGGCAGGCGATTCCGAGCTGCGGGTCCGCAGGTCGCCGGCCGCCACTTCAGGAAGCTCGACTGCTTCTGCTTCACGCAGCAGACGCTGCAGCCGGGCGAGGTGCGCCGGATGCCGGTCGTGTTCGTGGTCGAGACGACGCTGCCGGAGACGTGAATTACGTGACGCATGTCGTACACGTTCTTCCAGGTCGAAGGCAGGGACGGCGAAGGCGGGGTGAAGCTCGTGACCGAGCCGCGACGACAAGCGCGCGCAAGGCCGGGCCCGCTCGACGTGGCGAAGGCGGTGTTCTGGTCGTTCCTCGGCATCCGCAAGCGCGCGGCGCACGAGCAGGACGCCGTCACGCATCAAGCCGGTGCAGGTGATCGTCGCCGGCGTCATCGGCGCGGTCGATCTTGGTCCTGAGCCTCGTCTTGCTCGTGCGCTTCATCACGAGCTGACGGCGCGAGAACAAGAGTAGGGGAGATGCAGCAAGATGCTGAGCCAATCCACACGCTATTACGTTCCCGCAGCCGTCGACCTGGCCGATCTTCGGGTCGTTCGCGCTGCTCTCGATGGCGCTCGGGCGCCGCGGCGTGGTTCAACGGCGTGGGCGTGGGGCAAGTACCTCGGTGTTCGCGGGGCTGCTCGCTGCTGGTCTACATGCTCGCCGGCTGGTTCAGCACGGTCGCGCACGAATCCGAGACCGGCAAGTACAACAAGCAGGTCGACGCCGGCTTCCGCTGGGGCATGAGCTGGTTCATCTTCTCCGAAGTCATGTTCTTCGGCGCGTTCTTCGGCGCGCTGTTCTACATGCGCGTGCTTTCGGTGCCCGATCTCGGCAGCCTCGAAAGCCAGGAGCTCATCTGGCCCGGATTCAAGCCGGGCTGGCCCGTGTCCGGGCCCCGGCATCGCCGAGCAGTTCACGCCGATGGGCGCGATGGGCATCCCCGCGCTCAACACGCTGATCCTGCTCACCTCCGGCGCGACGGTGACCTGGGCGCACTGGGGGCTGCTCAAGAACAACCGCTCGCAGCTGATCTGGGGCCTGGTGATGACGGTCGCGCTGGGCATCGCTCTTCCTCGGCTTCCAGATCTACGAGTACGCGCATGCCTACAGCGAGCTGAACCTCAAGCTCACGACCGGCGCCTACGGCGCGACGTTCTTCATGCTGACCGGCTTCCACGGCTTCCACGTGACGGTGGGCACGATCATGCTGATCGTCATCCTGTTCCGCAGCGTGGCGGGCCACTTCCGCCGGAGCATCACTTCGGCTTCGAAGGCGTCGCCTGGTACTGGCACTTCGTCGACGTGGTGTGGCTGGGCCTCTTCATTTTCGTCTACTGGCTGTAAGCTGCGAGCGCACGCCGCCAAGTTCAGATCCGTTGCAGAGTGCCGACGGCGGCACGGCCGATCAGTCGCGCCCAGGCGCCGCAAGGCGCGCCGTCGAAGCGCTGAAACCCGGTTGGCGGCGGGCAGTCAGCACACGATTACCGCACGCTTCGACAACTGCGGCACGAATCAGCGTGCCGCGCTCGTCGCCGCGGCTTCACTTCAGTCACAGCCTCTGAGTGATCAACCCGAAGTGAAAGCCGAGCAGGAGCAACACGAAGAGCACGATCGAAAGCACGACGCGCATGGTCAGCGCCTTCACCGTGCGCGTGGAACTGCCTTTGTCCTTCAGCAGGAAATAGAGCGCCGAGAACAGGCTGAAGAGGATGAAAGCGATGAAAACGAGGACGACGTAGCGCATGGGGACCAGTATAGGCGCGAGGATCGTGAAACGTGAAGGAGTGAAACGTGAAGACACTCCCTCGCCCCGAGTTCGGGGAGAGGGTGGGGAGCGGAGCGGTCGGGGAGGGGAAGCCGCGATGCAAATCCCTGACCGGCGCAGCCGATTCTGGCCCGCCCTCGCAACGCTTGTCGGCATCGCGATCACGGCCTCCCTCGGCAACTGGCAGCTTGAACCGGGCGGCGGAGAAGCGCGAGTTGAAGGCGCGCGCGGATGCGCTACGCGGCCCAGCCGCCGATCCACGTGCCGGCCGCCGAGATTCCGGTGGCGGACATCGAGCAGCGGCGCGTCGAGGCGCGCGGCGTATTCGATCCGCGCCACGCGGTCTATCATCGACAACCGCATGCATCGCGGCGTGCCGGGCTATCACGTGATCATGCCGCTCGAGCTCGAGGGCAGCGAACGTTACGTGCTCGTGAACCGCGGCTGGATCGCGCGGCCGCTCGATCGCTCGGGATCTGCCGCGCGTGTCGACGCCGCACGGCGAGGTGACGGTCGCGGGCACCGCATCGCTGCCGTCCGCCCGGGTGCTCGAGCTGTCCGAGCACGTGACGGAGGGCCGCATCTGGCAGAACCTCACGCTCGAGCGCTATCGGGAGGCAATGCCGATCAGCGATCCAGCCGTTCGTCATCCGCCAGGACAAGGCGCCTCGACGACGGCCTCGTGCGCGAGTGGGATCCGCCCGATTTCGGGATCGACAAACACTACGGCTACGCTTTTCAGTGGTTCGCGCTCGCCGCCACGATCGTGGTCTTCTATGCAGTCACGCAGTTCAGACGCAGCCGCGCCCAAACGCGCGTAGCACGCGCACGCTGTGGCTCATGCTCGCGGTGTGCGCGGCGCCGCTCGTCGCCTCGTATGTCGCGTTCTACTGGCTGGCAGCCCTCTGCGCACGTGAATTACGGCGAGCTGCTCGAGCCGCGTGTGCTGCCGGACGCCCCGCTGCGACCGGCTCGACAGGCGGACGCTTCCGGTTCTCGGAGCTGAAAGGCGAGTGGGTGCTGCTTCTCGCCGATTCGAGTCAGTGTGACGAGCGCTGCCAGCGCAATCTCATGTACATGCGCCAGGTGAGACTCGCACAAGGCAAGGAGGCGGGACGCATCGAGCGCGTGTGGCTGGTGACCGACGACGCGATGCCCCGTCCGGAGCTGCTCGCGGAGCATCCGGGGCTGCACGTCGTGCGCGGCACGCGCGAAAGCCTGGAGATGCTCCGCGTCCCCGGTGGGCTCCGCGGCCGATCACATCTTCGTCGTCGATCCGCTCGGGCAACCTCATGATGCGCTTTCCTCGGGATGCGGACCCGCGCCGCATGCTCAAAGACCTCGCGCGCCTGCTGCGCCAGTCGCGATGGAAGTAAAGTCGTGCTGCGCCTTTTGCCGGCTGTTCTCGTGGTGCTAAACTTCGTCCTTTCCCGCAGTCCCTTCACTCCGCTCTGATGGTCCCTACCGTCGCCGGACAGCATTTCGGCTCCCGGTTCCGCCAGTTCTACGCCCTCACGAAACCACGCGTGGTTTCGCTGATCGTATTCACGGCGATCATCGGAATGTTCCTCGCCGTGCCCGGAGCGCTGCCGCTCGAGCTGCTCATGGCCGCCACCGTGGGGATCGCGCTGGTCGCGGGCGCCGCGGCAGCCGTCAATTGCCTCGTCGAGCAGAAGCTCGACGCGCTCATGTCGCGTACGAGCTGGCGGCCGCTGCCGCGCGGGCAGATCACCTCGCTCGAGACGCTGATTTTCGCGGGTGCGATCGGCGGCATCGGTCTCGGGATCCTGCATCAGTGGGTGAACGCACTCACGATGTGGCTCACGCTCGCGACGTTCGTCGGCTACGCGATCGTGTACACGGTGATCCTGAAGCCCATGACGCCGCAGAACATCGTGATCGGCGGCGCCTCGGGCGCGATGCCGCCGGTGCTCGGCTGGGCGGCCGCGACGGGTGAGGTGACCGCCGAAGCGCTCACGCTCTTTCTCATCATCTTCGCGTGGACACCGCCGCATTTCTGGGCCCTCGCACTCTATCGCAAGAAGGATTATGCGCAGGCCGGCATCCCGATGCTGCCGGTCACGCATGGAGACCGGTTCACCCGGCTGCACGTGCTGCTCTATACGGTGATCCTGCTTGCGTGCTCGCTGCTGCCGTTCGTCGTGCGTATGAGCGGGCTCATCTACCTGCTTGCGGCCGTCGTCCTGGGCGGTATATTCCTGTGGTATGCGATCCGCATCTACATCGATTACAGCGACGCGCTGGCGCGCCGCACCTTCCGGTTCTCGATCACGTATCTCTCGGCGCTCTTCGCCGCCTTGCTGGTCGACCATTACGCGCAGCTTCTTCTCTACCGAGCCGTTCTCGCGCTTCGCGCTGGCGTTCGTCCTCGCGGCGTGCGGGGGAAGCGACCGGCGCAAGTTCCAGTTGACCGACATCACCGGCGCGGATTTCGGCAAGTCGATCGAGCTCACGGACCACAACGGGCAGCGCCGCTCGCTCGCGGATTTCAAGGGCAAGGTCGTCGTCGTGTTCTTCGGATTCACGCATTGTCCGGACGTGTGCCCCACGACCATGCTCGAGCTCGCGCACGTCGCGAAAGAACTCGGCCCCGACGCATCGCGGCTGCAAGTGCTCATGGTGACCGTGGATCCAGAGCGGGACACCCCGGAAGTGCTGCGACAGTATGTGCCGTCTTTCCACCCGAGCTTCCTCGCCCTTCACGGCACTCGGGACGACATCGCGCGGACCGCGAAAGAGTTCAAGGTGTACTTCCATAAGCAGTCCCAGCAGGGCGGGAGTTACACCGTGGATCACTCTGCCGGCACGTACGTGCTCGACACGCGGGGCCGGCTGCGGCTCTTCGCATCCTACGGGGCGGGCGCGCCGGCGTTTCTGCACGACATTCGCGTCTTGCTGCGCGAGGCGGGCTGATGGGACGCGACGCCAGATCGGGTAGGGAGCGCGGTTACCCGCGCCGCCCTCCCACACCACCGTACGTGCGGTTCCGCATACGGCGGTTCATGAGGCACGCTGGAGGCGCCGCACGGTATCGAGCAGCGACACCAGCCCCAAGGTATCAAACCACGACTTCGGGAAAGCCGCGTTCATGTGCGAGGCACCCGCATTCCACCACGGTCCTCGTCCGTTCGTTGCCGAACGCCATGCCCGGTCTGCCGTCAGTCCACGCCGCATCAGGTTACGGGCGCGTGCCGCCGCCCGCTTCCATTGCCGCCACAAGACGCAACGCAGTTTCCGCCTGATCCAGCCATCGAGCGTCTCCAATGCCTGCTTGCCGCTGGCGAGCTTAAAGTACGCTGCCCAGCCGCGCAGCAGCGGGTTCAACTGCTCGATGGTGTAGCCCAGGCTTCTACCACGTGCGCCGCGCAGCCGTGCGCGTACTTTATCCGTCATACGCTTTAAGCTCGGCTTCGCAATGCGCAGTTGCGGCGCCCTGTGCCAGGTGAGGCTGTAGCCCAGGAATTTGCGTCGCCACGGCACGTCCACCGCGCTCTTGGCCGCATTCACCTTGAGTTTGAGCCGTTCCGAGATGAAGCGGGTAAGGCTTGCCAGCGCCCGCTTGCCTGCCTGTTGGCTGCGCACATACACGTTGCAGTCATCGGCATAGCGGCAGAAGGTATGGCCGCGCCGTTCCAGTTCCCGGTCCAACTCGGTGAGCACAATGTTCGACAAGAGCGGTGAGAGTGGCCCGCCTTGGGGCGTGCCTTCCGTTCGCGGACTCACCAGCCCGTCTTGCATCATGCCCGCCTCAAGATAGCGGCGGATCAGTTTGAGCACGCGTGCATCGTCGATCTTGTCTGCCAATTTGCTCATCAGTCGGTCGTGATTGACCCGGTCGAAGAACTTCTCCAGGTCGATGTCCACCACCCAGCGCTTGCCATCTGCCACGTGGTTCTGTGCAGCTTTCAGCGCCTGATGTGCGTTCCTACCCGGCCGAAAGCCGTAGCTCGCCTCCGAGAAGGTCGGCTCGAAGATCGGGGAGAGCACTTGATGCAGCGCCTGCTGGATCAGGCGGTCGATCAGCGTCGGTATGCCGAGCGTCCTCAGCCCACCATCGGGCTTCGGGATGTCCACTCGACGCACCGCCGAAGGCACATACGCCCCCGCCAGCAGCTTGGCCCGAATTGAAGGCCAGTGTTGCTTCAGATGGTCTTTGAGTTCGGCCACCGTGATGTCGTCGACACCCGCGGCACCCTTGTTCTCCACCACCCGCTGATACGCAAGCTGAAGGTTACGGCGTTCTACTACCGCTTCCATCAGCCCGCTCGCCTCCGCTTTCGTCTGCATGCGGTCCGCCGCGCTCGCCTCGGCACTCACGCAAACCTCACCGGCTTCCGTCCGGTTCCGCCCACGTAAGCCTCATCTACTCGATGTGCTTCTGCCGTCATCGACTCACACGTGTCACCGCCGCCTACTCGCGGCACTTCATGTTCGGCCCTTCGGTGTTGCCACCTACTATGGCCTCTGCTGACTTCTGGTGCCCCATTGCCACGCCTCTCGACGTCGCTAGCTCAAGGCAGAGCACCAGATCTCCCCGGGTATGACGCACTCACCTTCACGCTTATGCCTGTCGGATCTACGCCGCATCGTTCCGTGCATGTATCGGGCTTCGCACTTCTTTGCCTGCTCACCCCGATGCAGCGCCTCTATCCGCTTCCTGTTCGTCAGGCCAGCGCTTTGCCTTCGGCTTCCTCCGGATTCGCAGTCGCCCGCGACACCCTTGCCTTCAGCTAACACTTCCCCATGCCGGGTGTGTAGAGGACTCTCACCTCCAAGTGAGTGCGCCCTGCCGGGCGCACAAACGAAAAACCCGGCTTGTCGCCGGGTTTTCTCTATGCTCACAGGGCTCGTCAGGCCGCCGCCATGAGACCCTTCATCTTCGAGAGCGCCTTGTTCTCGATCTGCCGTATGCGCTCGGCCGAGACGCCGAACTCGTCCGCCAACTCGTGCAACGTCGAAGACTGGTCCTCGGTGAGCCAGCGTGCTTCGATGATGCGGCGGCTGCGCGGATCGAGGGTGGCCAGCGCCTTCTCGAGACCCGCGGTGCGGCGGCTGCGTGTCTGTTCCTCTTCGATCAGCACGCCCGGTTCCGCCTCATCGGCTGCAAGATAGGCAATCGGGGCGAACGTGTTTTCGTCGTCCTCGGAAAGCGGCTCCAGCGCGACGTCCTGCCCGGAGAGCCGCGTTTCCATCTCGACGACCTCCTCGGCCTTCACGCCGAGCTCTTTGGCGATGGCTTTCACCTCGGAGGATCCGAGCGTGCCCAAGCCCTGCTTCAGGCTTCGCAGATTGAAGAAGAGCTTGCGCTGCGCCTTGGTCGTCGCCACCTTCACGATGCGCCAGTTGCGCAGGACGTATTCGTGGATCTCGGCGCGAATCCAGTGGATGGCAAACGACACCAGCCGCACGCCGCGTTCAGGGTCGAAGCGCTTGACGGCCTTCATGAGGCCGATGTTGCCTTCCTGGATCAGATCGGCCTGGGGAAGCCCATAACCCACGTAGCCGCGGGCGAGGGCGACGACCACCCTCAGGTGAGACAAGACGAGCTGCCGCGCGGCCTCGAGGTCTCCCTGCGTGCGATAGCTGCGGGCGTAGCCGGTCTCCTGCTCCTGAGTGAGGATAGGAAAGCTGTTGACGGTCTGGACGTAGCTTTCCAGACTGCCTGCAGCGGGGATCGGTAACCCATATGCGGTCATAAGCAGCTCCCTCTGGATCAGCCGTAAGTTTAGCACTCGTGCGATATGAGTGCCAAGCTGGTTGAAAGTTCAGCCAACCGACCATAAAGCCAGCGTGCTCAGTAGCTTGGAGGAGAGTAGGCGCTCACATCGAGGGAGCTGCTGCAGGTTCGCCGCCTTTGGCTTGAATCGATGCAAGAAAGGACGGCATGACGTCAGCCCGGGTCTTCCTCATCGCCCAGCAGGGCGGCAACGAAGTCCTCCGCGTCGAAGGGCCGCAGGTCGTCGATGCCTTCGCCCTACGCCGATGAAGCGCAGCGGAATCGGCTGTCCCGGAGCCGACCGGGCGCGGGTGTGCGCGATGGCGGCGATGACGCCCCCTTTTGCCGTGCCGTCGAGCTTGGTCATGACGAGACCCGTCACGCCGAGCGCATCGTCGAAGGCCTTCACCTGCGCTAGGGCGTTCTGGCCCGTGTTGGCGTCGAGCACGAGCAGCACCTCATGCGGCGCGCCCGGCAACGCCTTGCCGACCACGCGCTTCACCTTCTTGATCTCGTCCATCAGGTGAAGCTGCGTCGGCAGCCGGCCGGCGGTGTCGGCCAGCACGATGTCGATGCCCCGCGCGCTCGCGGCGTTGACGGCATCGAAGATGACCGCGGCGGCGTCGCCGGACTGCTGGCGCGACCACGGTCACGTTGTTGCGCTCGCCCCAGACCGATCAGTTGCTCGCGCGCCGCCGCGCGGAACGTGTCGCCGGCGGCGAGCAGGACTTTCTTGCCCTGCTGTTGATAGTAGCGCGCGAGCTTGCCGATCGAAGTCGTCTTGCCGGAGCCGTTCACGCCCGCGAGCATGATGACGAAAGGGCGAGCGGTCGACACGTCGAGCGGCTTCGCGAGCGGACTCAGGAGGTCCAGGAGCAGGTCGCCCAGTGCCTCTTTCAGTTGCTCGGCTTCGGTATAGCCTTCGCGTCGGGCGCGCGACCGCAGGTTCTCGAGCAGGAATTCCGTCGCCGAGATGCCCACGTCGGAGCTCAGCAGAACGGTTTCGAGCTCTTCGTAGAACGCCTCGTCGAGCTTGCGGCCGGCACCGAATACCGTGACCAGCCGTTCGCCGAGCTGTTGTCGTGTCTTGCTGAGTCCACCCTTCAGCCGCGAGAACCAGCCGCTGGACGCGGGATCGCTTGCGGCTCGCTCGACGGAGCGGGTCCGGGTGCGACGTCGGGGGCGGAGGGGTATGCGATCCTCGGTTCGGTCGCAGGCGGTGCAATGGTCGTTTCCGCTGCGGGCTGAATAGCAGGGATGAGCTCGGCGCTCGTCGGCGCGGTGACCGTTTCGAGTGCAGGCTGCGGCGGGATCGCCGGTTCCGCTGCGGGTGGCGCCGGCAGGGGTAACCTCGGCCGTGATCGGCACAGCGATCCGTTCACCCGACGGACCGATGATAAACGTCGCTTCCGCAGTCGTCGCCGCGGCCGGCGCGTCGGCGGGCGGCGTTACGGGCGCGTCCGAGCGCGGCTTACGCTTGAAGAAACCAAACAGGGAAGCCATCGGGTCTTGAACGAGGGAAAGATGCGCCGGCGACGGAACGATTCGGCGCATGGGTATGCCTTACAATTCTACCCCACCGCAGCGCTCCCCCTCCTCAATGTCCCTGACCGCCTTACGTTCGTTCCTCGTGTTGATCGTCGCGCTGGCCGCTTTCGCTCCGGCGCACAGCCGTGCCGCGACGACCTCGCAAATCGTCGAGTCCGAGCTGCCCAACGGCATGCGCATCATCGTCAAGCGCGACGCCCGCGCGCCGGTCGTCGTGTGCATGGTGTGGTACAAGGTCGGCAGCATCGACGAGGTGAGCGGTGTCACGGGCGTCGCTCACGTGCTCGAGCACATGATGTTCAAGGGCACGAAAGCGGTGCCGGCCGGCGAGTTCTCGCGCGTCATCTCCGAGGCGGGCGGGCGCGACAACGCTTTCACCAGCGCGCGACTACACCGGCTACTTCCAGACGCTGCACAAATCGCAACTGCCGCTTGCGCTCAAGCTCGAAGCCGATCGCATGGTGAATCTCGTGCTGTCGCCCGAAGAGTTCGCGAAGGAGATCCGCGTCGTCATGGAAGAGCGCCGCTGGCGCACCGACGATCGCCCGCGCTCGCTCGCCTACGAGCAGCTCATCGCGGCGGCACTGAAAGCGCATCCGTATCGCAATCCCGTCGTCGGCTGGATGAACGATCTGGAGAACATGCGCGTGGAAGACGCGCGTGCGTTCTACGATCGCTGGTATGCGCCGAACAACGCGACGCTCGTGATCGTCGGCGACGTCACGCCGGAAGAAGTCTTCAAGCTCGCGCGGCAGCACTTCGGTCCGATCAAGCGCAAGACGCTCCCGGAGCGGCGGATCACCGAAGAGCCGGCCCAGCTTGGACCGCAGCAGCTCACGGTGAAGGCGCCGGCCGAGCTTCCGTACGTGCTGATGGCCTACCGCGCGCCGAAGTTGCGCGATCCCGAGAAGGACTGGGAGCCGTATGCGCTCGAGATGCTCGCCGGCGTGCTCGACGGCAACGAAGCCGCGCGTCTGAACCGCGTGCTGGTTCGCACCGAGCGCATCGCGTCCTCGGCCGATGCGAGCTACGACGGCGTCGGCCGCGGTCCCGGCATGTTCTACTTGAGCGCGACGCCGGTGCAGGGCAAGACCGCCCGGGAAGCCGAGCAGGCGCTTGCGGCGCGAAATCGAGCGGCTCGCGAAAGAAGGCGTGACCGAGGAAGAGCTCCAGCGAGTGAAATCGCAGGTGGTCGCCTCGCACGTGTTCGAGCGCGACTCGATGTTCTTTCAGGCGCGCCAGATCGGTGCGCTCACGATGGCCGATCTGCCGTACACGCTCATCGATCGCTTCGTCGAAAAGCTGAAGACGGTGACGGGCGAGCAGGTTCAGGAAGTCGCGCGCAAGTACCTGGTCGACGACGGCCTCACCATCGCTTATCTCGATCCTCAGCCGCTCGCGGGCAAGCCCGCGGCGGGTCCGCCGCCGGGAGTGCGTCATGCGCAGTAATCTCGCCCGCCTCGCCGCGTTCGCCGTGCTTGCGCTCGTCGCGCAGATCGCGCACGCCATCCTGCCGATCCAGCAATGGGAAACGCAGCGCGGCGCGCGCGTGTACTTCGTCGAGAACCGTGATCTGCCGATGCTCGACGTGAGCGTCGACTTTCCCGCCGGCTCGGCATTCGACACGCGCGAGAAATCCGGCGCGGCGAACATGACGGCCAACATGCTGCGGCTCGGCGCCGGCGGCATGGACGAGAACGAGATCGCGCGCAATCTGGCGGACATCGGCGCACAGCTTGCGGGCCGCTTCGACATGGATCGCGCAGGGGCCGGCGTGCGCACGCTCTCCAGTGCAACGGAGCGGCGGCAGGCGCTCGACATCCTCGACCCGGCTTCTGTCGCAGCCCGAGTTTCGCGCCGACGTGCTCGAGCGCGAGAAGGTGCGCGTGGTCGGCGCATTGAAGGAGGCCGACACGCAGCCCGACACGATCGCGGCACGGACGTTCAGCCGGCTCCTGTATCCGACGCATCCCTATGGCTTGCGCAGTGCGGGTGAAGTCGACACGGTGGCGCGCCTCACGCGCGAAGACATCGCCGCGTTCCATCGCAATCACTACGTCGCGGAGCGCGCGGTCATCGCGATCACGGGCGACGTATCCCGGGAAGAAGCCGCCGCCATCGCGGAGAGCCTCACCGCCGGCATGCCGAAGGGCGAAGCGGCGGCAGCGCAGTTGCCGCCCGTGCCCGAGCCCGGCGACGGGCGCGTGCAATGGGTGCCGCATCACGCGACGCAGAGCCACATCCTGAGCGGCTTACCCGGCATCCGGCGCGGCGATCCCGATTACTTTCCGCTGTTCGTCGGCAATCACGTCCTCGGCGGTGGGGGATTCGTGTCGCGCATCACCGAAGAGGTGAGGACGAAACGCGGGCTCGCCTATTCGGCGTACAGCTACTTCACGCCCATGCTGCGCGAAGGTCCTTTCGTCGTGGGCATGCAGACGAAAAGCGAGCAGGCGCGCGATGCGCTCGAGGTGCTGCGCAAGACGCTTGCCGATTTCGTCTCGAAGGGTCCGACGGACAAGGAGCTTCAGCTCGCGAAGAAGAACATCATCGGCGGCTTCCCGCTGCGGATCGACAGCAATCGCAAGATCCACGAGTACATCGCCTTCATCGGCTTCTATCGCCTGCCGCTCACCTATCTCGACGACTTCGTGAAGAACGTGGAGCGCGTGACGGCCGCGGACGTGCGCGGCGCGTTCCAGCGCAAAGTGCAATTGGACAAGCTGACGACCGTGGTGGTCGGTCAGTCCAGCGAGAAGGGGGCGGCGCTCGGCTCCGCCTCGGGCCCCGCCGCCTACGCAACAGAGGGAAACCAAGGTTTCCCTCCGTAACCTCCTTTCCTTTGTGGGGCGGCGCTCGGCTTCGCGTTCGGGCCAGCCCTCTCATGTCGTGCTCGAGGGCTGCGGAGTCATGCTGGATCCCGACTGCGCCGGAATGCTCCGTTCGCGGGGCGCGCTGCTTCTCAGTCCCCGCTCACGACAGGGCTTGGTTCTAACAGTGACAACGCGCCCCTTTTCCGCGCAGCGCGCTACTCCGAACGAAGTGCGGATCGTCGGCGGGACGTGGCGCAGCCGGCGCATCCGCTTTCCGGCCGCCGCTGATATACGGCCCACGCCGGATCGCGTCCGGGAAACCCTCTTCAACTGGCTGGGGCAGGATCTCACCGGGCTTGCCTGCCTCGATCTCTTCGCGGGCAGCGGCGCGCTCGGTTTCGAGGCTGCGTCGCGCGGCGCAAGCCGGGTGGTGCTGGTGGAGAAGGACCGGACTGCGTACGCCTCGCTCGTCTCGAACTGCGACGCGCTCGGTGCTGCGCAGGTCGAGGTCGTGCGGAGCGATGCGCTGGACTTCCTGCGCGCCGATCCGGGGAAGTACGACGTCATCTTCCTCGACCCGCCGTTCGCGGCCGGGTATGCTGCGCGCGTGCTGCCGTTCATGCCCGGGTGCATGACGCCCGACGCGCGGCTGTACCATGAGTCCGCCGAGCCCCTCGCGTGGCCGCCCGGGCTGGCGCGTTCTGAAGGACGGCCGCGCGGGTCAGGTCTCATATCAACTCGTGCAATTGGACGCCCGATGAGCCACACGGCGGTATACCCCGGTACGTTCGACCCGATCACGCTCGGTCATGAAGATCTCGCGCGACGAGCCGCGCGCCTTTTCGACCATCTGATACTCGCCGTCGCCGACAGCCGCGCGAAGCGGCCGTTCTTCACGCTCGACGAGCGGGTCGAGATGGCGAAGAGCGTGCTGCACGATCTTCCCAACGTGGAAATCGTCGGCTTCTCGGGCCTTCTCATGAAATTCGTCCAGGACCGCGGCGCGCGCGTCGTCGTGCGCGGCTTGCGCGCTGTCTCCGACTTCGAATACGAGTTTCAGCTCGCCGGGATGAACCGCGGCATGTATCCCGATGTCGAAACCGTATTCCTCACGCCCGGCGAGCAGTTCATGTTCGTCTCGGCGACGATCGTGCGCGAGATCTCGACGCTCGGGGGTGACACGTCGAAGTTCGTGCCGCCGTTACGTGGCCGAGCGCCTGAAGATCAAGATCCAGCAGCTCGGCGGCAAGTGATGCAGAACGCACACCCTTGACCGGTGAGCGGGGACTGCGGAGCAGCGGGGCACCATGGCTTTGATGATCACCGACGCATGCATCAACTGCGATGTGTGCGAGCCCGAATGCCCGAATCAGGCGATCTCCTCCGGCGAGGAGTACTACGAGATCGACCCGGCGAAATGCACCGAGTGCGTCGGTCATTTCGACGAGCCGCAGTGCCAGCGCGTGTGTCCCGTGGAGTGCATTCCGTTCGATCCCGACATCGTCGAGACGAAGGAGCAGCTCTACGACAAGTACCTGAGGCTCACCGCCTTGAAATCGGGGTCAGCTGTAACTTTCTGAAATCGCGGGCCAGCGTCAGCCTGCCGAGCCGCCTAAAAGTTACACTGACCCCATTTATCCTACAGTCACCGCCGCTGACACGACGGGCAGTAGAACGTCGATCGCTGGCCCTGCCGAAGCTCGCTGATCGGACGCCCGCAGATTCCGCACGGTTCCCCTGCACGTCCGTAGACCAGGTGCTCGTCCTGGAAGTAGCCCGCCCGTCCGTCGCCGCCGACGAAGTCACGGAGCGTGCTGCCGCCCGCACGGATCGCGGCTTCGAGCGTTTCCCGGACCTTGTCGGCGAGCACGTCGTAGCGCGCGCGCCCGATGCGCTGCGCCGGCAGCTTCGGATTGATCTTCGCGCGAAACAACGCTTCGCTCGCATAGATGTTCCCGATGCCGGCGACGACGTGGCTGTCCATCAGAGCAAGCTTCACCGCGCACGAACGGTTGCGCGTCGCGTCGTAAAGCCACTTGCCGCTGAACGCGCTCGACAGCGGCTCGGGGCCGATCCTCGCGAGCAGAGGATGTTGCAGCGGGTCTCCGGTCTGCCATAGCACGAGGCCGAAGCGGCGCGGATCGCGGAGCCGCACGGCGCGGCCGTTCTCGAGCACGAGATCGAAGTGATCGTGCGGGTCCAGGGCCGCAGAGCGCTCGACGAGCCACAAACGTCCCGACATCCCGAGATGGATGATGAGCGTGCCGCGTTCGCAGTCGATGAGCAGATACTTGCCGCGCCGATCCACGGAACGCACGGTTGTCCCTGCGACGAACGCCGGCAACCCGCGCGGCACCGGAACCCGCAGCGCGCGATTGCGAACGATCGCCGTCCGGATGCGCTGATTCACGAGGTGCGGCGCGAGACCGCGGCGCGTCGTTTCCACCTCCGGCAGCTCGGGCATCGCCGCTATTCCCTGCGCGCCGGCGGTTCGAGCAGGCGTTTGCCGACCTCCGACAGGAAGGCATAGGCGATCCCGTCGTCGGCCCGCGCGAGCACGAGCTCAGGCTCACGCTGCACGATGTCGATCTCGAGCTCCGTGCCGTCTTTCAGAGTCACTGCCAGCTTCGATTGCGCGGCACGCTCCGATGCACGGGACACGCGTACCGCCGTCGCATTGCGCCATGCATCGGCCCACGCGTTTCGCTCGTCCCCGCGTCGTCTGGTTCGTATCGGGCTCGAGCCGCCAGCGTCCCTCGTCGAGCGTCATGCTGAAGTCGGGAAGCGCGAAGCGCACGGGATCCTCATCGAGGCGCAAAGAGCGTGCGCGCAACCAGCGCGTCGGCGCCGGCGGGCAGCGTCGTGCGCTGCGAGAGCGGAACCGCATACACCGCGTCGTTCGTGAGCACGTACTGTTCGCGCGTGAGCTGATTCACGCCGCCGAACGAGAACGCCTGCTCGCCGAGGGTCACGCGCGCGGCCGGTGGATCGAGGCCGTACCGTGCGAGCTCCCGCGCTGGCAGGCGTGCGGAGGCGCGTGCATCGAGCAGGGCGAGCAGCCTGTCGACCTGGAAGGACTCCGCGCGCGCCGTGAAGGGCGCCGTGATGCGCCAGGCGCCGGCCTCGCGTTCGAGGACGACGAGCGCGCGCTGTGGGTCGCGTGCGCCTTCGACCGACGCTTCGCCGCGCGCGAAGGAGATGCGCTGAACATCGCCGCGCTGAAGCGTCGAAAGCGCCCATGTCTCGACCTTCTCCGGCGCAGGCGCGACGTAGACCCAAACGCCCAGCGCCGCCACCAGGACGAACAGCGCGACGAGCGCGAGCCATGCACGCATTACTCGGTTTCCGGAAAACGAGCGACGCTCATTTTGCCGCACCAATCTCTCCTCGCCCCGCGGGAGAGAACGGCGGGGGAGCGGAGCGGTCGCCGAGGCCGCACCCTCATGCGGCTTTGCGCCGTCGCCACCAGACGATCGACGCCGGCCAGCACGAACGCAACGGGCAGCACCAGAAGAAAAAACACCGCGATCGCGTAGAGCGTCATCGGCGCGATGTCGATCTGCGCGTCGGGCGCCGGTCGCGGATCGATCGAAACGAGATCGTCCTCGGCGGCGAGCCAGTTCACCATCGCGATGCCGAGTTGCAGGTTGCCGCGGTCGAGGTAGGTGTTCGAGAGAAACGAGCCGCCGCCGACGACGATCACGCGCTGCTGCCGATCGCCCACGGCGCGTTCGTAAGCCGCGGCGATGGTCACGGGACCGCGTATGTCGCGGGAAGAATCGAATATCGGATTCTCGTCGAGCTTCCCGACCTCCACCCAGCCGCGTTGCGCGACGTCGACGAGCGGCGTGACCTGCCACTCCTCGCTTTCGGAGACACCGATCTGGCGCGCATAGGGAAACGTCGCGTTGTAGCGGAACGCGCCGGTGACCGGGTGCTGGCCATAACCCGTCGCGACGGCGAAGACCGGGGGGCCCGCGCGCGGGCGCACGGCGAAATCGACGACGACGCCGGGTGTCAGCACGAACCCGAGCGTTTCGGCGAGCGGATCGAGTCCGCGCAGCGGTTCCGGGTCGATCAGCCAGAGGAGATTGCCGCCGCTCGCGAGATAGCGCTCGAGCTTCGCCAGCTCTTCGGGCCGCACGTCGGTCTGCGGTGTGGTCACGACGAGCAGCGCGATGTTGGACGGAACTTCGGGCGCGAGCGCGAGATTCAGGCTGTTCAGCTTCAGGCCCTTCTGCAGCAGTTGTCGTGCCGAACTCGCCGAGGTCGTGATTGGCGATGCCGTCCAGACGCCGCTCGCCGTGACCTTCGAGCCACATCACGAGGCTCGCCGAGCCGCGGGCAAGCCGCATCAGCGCGTTCGCGAAAGTCTGCTCGTTCCACTCGCTCACGCGCAGATGCTCGGTGCGCTTTCGATACTCGATCACGAGCTCGTTCGGCGTGCGCACGCCCGCCGCTTCGGTAAGTTTGGGTTGTTCGCGCGGATCGACGAGCTGCAGATCGAGGTCGGGCTTCGCACGACGGTAAGGCCGCATGCGTTCTTCGATCAGCTTGTGCACGTTCCGTGCCCGAGGCGTCTCGCGCGAGTGCGTAAGCCGTTACCGTGAGCGGGCCGTCGAGCTGCCGCAGCACGTCGAGTGTCGCTTGCGACAGCGTATTGCGTGCGCTGCGCGTCACGTCCCATTCCTTCTGATACGTGCGGGCGAGGAACGCGATCAACATCACGAGCACGAAGAACAGAACGAGAAAAAGCCCGCTCTGCACGCGCAGCCGCAGACGCAAGCGGCGGTTCGCCTTCATGCTAGGGCGTGTCGGACTGCTGTCCGACACGCAAGTAGAAGGGAGGTTACGGAGGGAAACCATCGGTGTCCCTCTGTTCGTAGGGGGCGAGGCCCGAGCCGAAGGCAAGCGCCACCCCCTACCCTCAGGAGCCGCGCTTCGAGCCGGCGCACCGTGAGCACGATGAAGACAGTCACGAGCGAGAGCGAGCAGACGATCGCATACGTGTCGATCATGCCTTTGCCGAAGGGCTCGAAATTTCTGAGCGGCGAGAAAACCTGCACCAGCGCGGCCGGCAGGTGCCAATTGCGCGCACGCAGGCCGTCTGCGGCCGTCTCGCTCACGAGGATCATGCCGGCGATGGCGGCGAAGATCGCGAACGCGGCGGCAACGGGCTGCACGGTGAGTGAAGAGACGTAGAGGCTGATCGCTGCGAAGCCTGCGGAAATGAGGAGCAGGCCGCAGCAGATGCTCGCGATCAGGCCGTAATCGAGTCTGGTGCTCGTCGTGAGCGATAACGGCATGGCTGCGATCAGCAGAATCAGGAGCGCGAGGAAGACCCAGATCCCGAGGAACTTGCCGACGGCGATCTGCGTCATCGAAAGCGGCGCCGAGGTAAGGAACACGAACGTCTGGTTCCGGCGCTCCTCGGCGATAGAACGCATGCCGAGCAGCGGCGCTGCGAAGATGAGGATGACCGCTGCCGCCGCGAACACGGGCGCTACGACGAGCTCTGTGACGCCCGCGGTGCTCGCGACCTGCACGAGCTGCGGCTGCACCTGGAGAAAATCGTCGAGGCGCCTCAAGAACGTGTAGCCCGCGATCAACTGGACGATCGTGAGCACGAGCCATGCGAGCGGCGAAGCGAACAGCGCTTTCAGTTCCTTCGCTGCGATGGTCAGAACCATAATGGTTCCCTAATTAGTCAGGTTGACGAAGACCTCTTCGAGGCTGCTCTGCGCGGGAGAGAGCTGGAAGAGTCCCCAGTTTTTCTGCACGGAGAGAGCCACCAGCGCTTCGGTCGGATCGCCCTCGGCGAATTGAAGCCGGAACCGGTGAGGGTCGACGCTCTCCACCGCGTTGACGCCCGCCACGGCCGCGAGCTCGGCAGCCTGCGGCGGCCGCCGCAACCCGAGCACGATCGTGCGTCCGCTGTGAAACGCCTGGAGCGCCGCGATCGTGTCGCTGTATACGATCTTTCCATGATCCATGATCTGCACACGGTCGCAGATCGCCTCGACCTCGGACAGGATGTGCGTCGACAGGATCACGCTGTGCGCGCCTCCGAGTGTCCGCACGAGAAGCCGGATCTCGCGAATCTGGTTCGGATCGAGGCCCGCGGTCGGCTCGTCGAGGACCAGCACGTCGGGCTCGTGCACGATCGCCTGGGCGATGCCGACCCGCTGTTGATAGCCTTTCGACAGCGTGCCGATCAACTTGCGCCCGACCTCGGACAAGCCGCAGGCGCTCTTCGCCCGTGCGATGAGCTCACGGCGTTTATGCTTGGGCACACGATGCAACTTGACGGCAAGGCTCAGGAATTCTTCGACCGTCAGTTCCCGATAGAGCGGCGGATGCTCGGGAAGATAGCCGATCTTCGCCTTGGCCGCCGTGGGGTGCGCCAGCAGGTCGACGCCGCAGATGCTGACCTCGCCTTCCGTGGGCGCGAGATTGCCCGTGAGCATCTGCATCGTCGTCGTCTTGCCTGCGCCGTTCGGACCGAGGAAGCCCAGCACCTCGCCTCGTTTGAGCTCGAGGTCGATCGCGTTCACCGCGGTGTAGGCACCGAAACGACGCGTGAGCGCGCGCGCGGAAATCGTCGTCGCGATCGGGGAAATCGACATTGAGGGAAGCGGACGAAAGGGCGGCGCGTGCCTTGTGGTGTCGGCGAAATATACCTATTATGTAACGCTTTATGAAGCATCGCGCCGCGTCGGCGACTCACCGGATCGACGCCGCCGTCCCTTCAACTCGGCGGTTTCCCAGATGACACGTTTCCTGTCCGCGCTTTTTGCAGCGGCCGTTGTAATGGCCGGCTGCGCATCGTCTCCATCGAGCGAGCAACAGAAGATCGCCCAGGTTTCTCAGGGTGCCGACACGCGCGACGCGAAGCCGGCCGCGCAGCCTGCCCGCCCGCCGCTGCCGCGCCTCGAGCTCACTGAACAAGTCATGTTCAAGCTCATGCTGGCGGAGGTCGCGATTCAACGCGGACAGCCCGAAGTGGGCGTGCCCGCATTGCTCGAATTGGCGCGAGAGACGCGCGATCCCCGCGTTGCGCAACGGGCGACCGAAGCGGCGTGGAGCGCTCGTTATGCCGACGCCGCGCTCGAAGCGGCAGGCTTGTGGCTGCAAGCCGATCCGGCGAGCACCCGCGCGCGGCAGGTACTCGCCGCATTGCTCGTGAGCCAACAGAAGGTCGGCGAAGCGCGCGCGCACTTCGAAAAATGGCTCGCCTCCGACAAGGAGAACGTGGGGCAGAGCTTTCTCCAGCTCTCGACGCTGCTCGCGCGCAATCAGGACCGCAAGGCGGTGCTCGAGTTGATGCGCTCGCTCGCGAAGCCTTATCCGAAGGTGCCGGAGGCGCGGCTTGCCCTCGCTCAAGCCGCATGGAACGCGGGCGACGCAGAAACGGCATTGCAGGAATCGAGTGCCGCGCTCAAGTTGAAGCCCGATTGGGAGATCGCCGCGCTCTTCCAGGCCCAGGCGCTTCAGCGTCGTTCCAACGACGAGGCGATCAATTTCCTCGCGCTGTATCTGCGCGACCATCCGCAGGCGAAGGACGCGCGGCTCAACTACGCGAGATTGCTCGTCGCGACCAAGCGGCTGCCGGAGGCGCGCAAACAGCTCGATGCGCTGGTCGAGCAATTTCCGCAGAACGCCGACGTGACGCTTGCCGTCGCGCTGCTTGCGATTCAGGCGAGCGATTACGACAGCGCGGAGAAGCAACTGAAGCGTGCGCTCGACGCGGGCTACGGAGAGCCGGATGTCGTGCGGCTATACCTCGGTCAGATCAGTGAAGAGCGCAAGCGCTACGAAGAGGCGTTGAAGTGGTATGCCGCGGTGCAGCCGGGGGCAGAGCAATATCTGAGCGCGCAATCGCGCTACGCCGGCGTCCTTGCGAAGCAGGGGCAAATGGAGGTGGCGCGCAAGCACCTCCAGCAACTGAGCGCGGCGAGCCCCCAGCAGCGCGTGCAGTTCACGCAGGCCGAAGCGCAGATCCTGCGCGACGCGAACGCCTGGCAGGAAGCATTCGACGTGCTCGGCCGCGCACTCGAAGGCAATGCGGATAATCCTGATCTGCTCTACGACCACGCGATGGCTGCCGAGAAGGTGAATCGCGTCGACATCCTAGAATCGAACCTGCGCAAGCTGATCAAGTTAAGACCCGATCATGCTCACGCCTACAATGCCCTCGGCTATACGTTTGCCGATCGCAATCAGCGGCTCACCGAAGCGCATCAGTTGATCGAACAGGCGCTCAAGCTCGCGCCGGATGACGCGTTCATCATGGACAGCATGGGATGGGTGCTTTATCGCATGGGCCGCAATCGCGAAGCGATCGACTATCTCGAGCGCGCGTACATGCAGCGGCCGGATGCCGAGATTGCGGCGCACCTTGGCGAGGTGCTGTGGGTGACCGGCGACCAGGAACGTGCGCGGCGGATCTGGGGCGAGTCGCTCAAGGAGCACGGACAGAATGAGTCGCTCAGGAGCACGGTCAAACGCTTCGCGCCGGTGATCCTGCCTTCGGCACGATGAGGTTGCGCACGCTCACTGCCGCTTGCCTTGCGGCAGTGCTCCTGGCGGCTTGCGCCGTGGCGCCTCTCGCGCCGCGCGATCCGCAGCCCTTCGATCTCCTCGGCCGCATGCTGGTCACCTACAGCGGCGGCGCGCTCACGGCCAATCTGCGCTGGGAACACGCCGCACGGCAGGACGAGATCTGGCTCATGACGCCGACGGGCCAGACGCTCGCACACATCGTCGATTCGGAAGCGGGCGCCGTGCTCACGCGCGCCGATCAGCAGCGCTTTGAAGCCCGCAGCGTCGAGGCGCTCACCCAGCAGGCGCTCGGCTGGGCTTTGCCGTTGTCACTCCTTCAATACTGGGTCCGCGGCATGCCCGCGCCGGGTCCGGTGGAAGGCATGCAGACGGAGGGGAATCGGCCCGGCACGTTCGCCCAGCACGGCTGGCGCGTGGCGATCGCGTATCACACCGAGGGTGAGTTTGCGGGCCGCGTGCGACGGCTCGACTTGACCGACGGGACGAACGAGATCCGCTTCGTGATCGACACCTGGCGCGGCCGGGAGTCTTAAGTGGAGGCGCAGCGCTTTCCCGCGCCCGCCAAGTTGAATCTCATGCTGCGCGTGGTGGGTCGCCGCGCCGACGGTTATCACCTGCTGCAGACGGTCTTTCGCTTTGTCGACTATGGCGATGAGCTCGCCATCACTGTCCGCGACGACGGCGTGCTCAGCCGCGGCGCCGAGCCTTCGGACATCCCGCCCGACGTCGATCTCACGATGCGCGCGGCGCGGCTCCTGCGGGAGCACACCGGCACGGCGTCGGGCGCGCACATCGAGCTCGTGAAGCGCCTGCCCGTGGGCGGGGGTCTGGGCGGAGGGAGCTCGGATGCCGCGACCGTCCTGCTCGCGCTGAATCACCTTTGGCGAACGGGACTCGACGGGGCCGAGCTCCAGGCGCTCGCGCTGAGACTGGGAGCGGACGTCCCCGTGTTCATTTACGGCCGCACCGCCTTCGGAGAAGGCATCGGCGAAGTCCTGACGCCGATCGACGTGCCTCCCGCCTGGTATGTCGTGCTCGCCCCCGGCGTGCAGGTCGCCACGGCCCGGATTTTCGGCGACCCCGAATTGAAACGAGACTCGAAACCCATTAAAATACAGGGCTTTTCTGTTTCCAGCGCCGCCAACGATCTCGAAGCACTCGTCTGTCGCCTGTATCCGGTCGTGGCGCGCAATCTAGAGTGGTTGAAGCGCTACGCTCCGGCGATGATGACGGGCTCGGGCTCGTGCGTGTTCGCCTCCTTCGATACGGAGGTCGCGGCGCGAGCGGTCTATTCGAAGCTTCCGCCCGACATGAGCGGTTTCGTCGCGCGGGGCCTCGATCGCCACCCGTTGTGGGCGCTGGTGCGGTAGAAGAGTTTGCAAAAAAGCGGGACAGACCCGTTTTTGTGAAAAGCTATTGGGGAGTCGCCAAGCTGGTTAAGGCACCGGATTTTGATTCCGGCATACGAGGGTTCGAATCCTTCCTCCCCAGCCCGAAACCCGAGGGAGCATCGTGGCGCTCGACAGGCTGACGGTTTTCGCCGGCAATGCCAATCCGAAGCTCGCGCAGGACGTCGTCGGCCACCTGCGGCTGCCGCTCGGCCGCGCGAAGGTGGGGCGTTTCAGCGACGGCGAAGTCATGGTCGAGATCCTTGAGAACGTCCGCGGGAAGGACGTTTTCGTGCTGCAGTCGCTGTGCGCGCCGACCAACGACAATCTGATGGAACTGCTCGTCATGGTCGACGCCCTGAAGCGGGCCTCGGCCGCGCGCGTCACCGCCACGATTCCGTACATGGGTTATGCACGGCAGGACCGGCGTCCGAGCTCGGCCCGGGTGCCGATCACGGCCAAGGTGGTCGCGAACATGATGGCGAGCGTCGGCGTGGATCGCGTGCTGACGATGGATTTGCACTCGGAACAGATCCAGGGCTTCTTCGACATGCCGGTGGACAACATCTACTCCGGCCCGCTCATGCTGGGCGACGTGTGGAAGCATAGCTATCAGAACCTGGTCGCCGTGTCTCCCGACGTGGGCGGCGTCGTGCGCGCGCGCGCGCTCGCGAAACGGCTCGAAGCGGACCTCGCGATCATCGACAAGCGCCGCCCGAAGCCGAACGTCGCGAACGTGATGCACATCATCGGCGAAGTGGAGGGCCGCACGTGCGTCATCATCGACGACATGGTCGATACGGCGAACACGTTGTGTGCCGGCGCGGCGGCGTTGAAGGAGCATGGGGCGGAGAAGGTGCTCGCGTATTGCACGCACGCCATCCTGTCCGGGCCTGCGGTGGAGCGGATCAACAGTTCCGTGATCGACGAGCTGGTCGTCACCGACACGATCCCGCTGCGCGAAGACGCGCGCGACAGCCGGAAAATCCGCGTGCTCACGATCGCGAGCCTGCTCGCCGAAACGATGAGACGCATTAGTGAAGAGGCCAGTGTGAGCTCACTCTTTGTCGAGTAGGACCTTTCATTAGAACCACGCTACGTGAAGCGGGGGCGAGGCTCAGAGCAGAAGGAGCCGTGAAACGGTGGGGCCCCCGCGAACGTGACATTCAAAGCCTCGTCAGTATTCCCATCAATATCTACGAGGCTCAGAGCAGAAGGGGCTGTGAAACGGCGGGGTGAACGTAACATCGAAGCGTCGTCAGCATTTCCCTCGATATCTGCCAGGCCTCAGGTAGAACACTTAATTCGGAGTTTCAAATGAAAATCGAAGTAACAGCCTTCCCCCGCATGCAACAGGGCACCGGTGCGAGCCGTCGGCTCCGCGGAAGCGGCCGCGTGCCGGGCATCATCTACGGCGCGAACGAACCACCGGCCACCGTAGAGCTGGACCACAACGCGCTCTTCCGGCATCTGAAGCTCGAAGCCTTCCACGCGTCCATTCTCGACATGATGGTCGACGGCCAGAACCAGCGCGTGCTGCTGCGCGAGTTCCAGATGCATCCCTGGAAGCAGCAGGTGCTGCACGTCGATTTCCAGCGCATCGATCCGACGAAGAAGATCCACATGCGCGTTCCTCTGCACTTCATGAACCAGGAGATCGCCGTGGGCGTGAAGAGCGGCGGCGGCGTCGTGTCACACACGATGAACGAGATCGAAGTCCAGTGTCTGCCGGACCATCTGCCGGAATACATCGAGGTCGATCTGAAAGACGTGCAGTTGAACGACATCATCCACGTCAACGATCTGAAAATGCCCGAGGGTGTGGAGCCTATTCCGAAGCTGAAGACCGACAATCCTGCGGTCGCCTCCATCCACGTGCCGAAGGTCGCGACGGTCGAAGAGGAAGCTGGGGCGCCGATCACCGAGATCACGGGCCAGGTACCGGAGGCTGCTGCGGTGAGCGCCGAGCCCGACAAGGCAGAGAAGAAGGAAGACAAGAAGTAACACGTTTGCCCGCCCGACCGAGGTCCGCCGGGCGGGATGCGCTCGTGGGCTTCCTGTTTGCAGGCGGCCAAGAGCGACGGTCGAGGGAGGGCATACCTGCATTCGTCCGCCGCTCTTCCGCGTCCCCGATATTCGCTCGCCCACCTCTTTGATCAGTGATGAAGCTTATCGTCGGACTCGGCAACCCGGGCCGCAAATACGAGAGCACGCGCCACAACGCCGGATTCTGGTTCGTGGACGGCATCGCCCGCGCGGGAGGTGTGACGTTCAGGCGCGAGGCCGCTTTCCAAGGCGAGGTCGCGCGCATTCCGCAAAGCGAGGCCTGGCTGCTCAAGCCCGGAACGTTCATGAACAACTCCGGTCGTGCGATCGGCGCCTTCGCCAAGTTCTATCGGATCGCGGCCGACGAGATTCTCGTCTGCCATGACGAGCTGGACCTCCCGCCGGGCACGGTCCGTTTGAAATTCGGAGGCGGCCTGTCCGGCCACAACGGCTTGCGCGACACGGCGGACGTGCTCGGCACGAAGGACTTCTGGAGACTGCGCATCGGCATCGGACACCCGCGCGATTACGTCGCGAGCGCGGAGGAGCCGCTGGATTTCGTCCTCCGCGCGCCGCGCGCCGAAGAGCAGCGCGCGATCGGCGATGCTCTCGCGAAATGCATGGACGTGTGGCCGCTCATCGCCGCGCATGACATGCAGGGGGCGATGCTGAAGCTCCATACCGTGCCAGGCGGCGGGCGGCGTGAGGCTGAAGGCGTGTAGATGGCTCTCCAATGCGGCATCGTCGGCCTGCCCAACGTCGGCAAGTCGACTCTCTTCAACGCGCTGACGAAGGCCGGTATCGCCGCGGAGAACTATCCGTTCTGCACGATCGAGCCTAACACCGGCATCGTCGAGGTCCCCGACCCGCGACTGGACGCGCTGGCGGTGCCTGCGAAGCCGGAGAAGGTGATCCCGGCCACGGTCGAGTTCGTCGACATCGCGGGTCTGGTGGCCGGCGCCTCGAAGGGCGAAGGGCTCGGCAATCAATTCCTCGCGAACATCCGGGAGACCGACGCGATCGTGCACGTCGTGCGCTGCTTCGAAGACCCAAATGTCGTACACGTCGTCGGAAAGGTCGACCCGCTCTCCGACATCGAGACGATCCACACGGAGCTTGCGCTCGCCGATCTCGCCACCGTGGAACGGCAGCTTGCGCGCTATGGCAAAGTCGCGCGCGCCGGCGGCGACAAGGAAGCGCAGCGGCTCGTCGCGGTGCTCGAGAAATGCCTTCCCGTCCTGAACGAGGCGCGACCGGTGCGTTCGCTCGACCTCTATCCCGAGGAGCGCGTCGTGCTGCGCAACCTGTCGTTGCTCACGGCGAAGCCGGCGCTCTATGTCGCGAACGTGCGCGAAGACGGCTTCGAAGGCAATCCTCATCTGGAAGCGGTGCGCCGGCACGCGGCGACCGAAGGCGCCCCCGTCGTCGCGGTGTGTGCGGCCATCGAGGCGGAAATCGCGGACATGAGCGCCGAAGACAAGGCCGTGTTCCTCGCCGACATGGGCATGTCCGAGCCGGGGCTGGATCGCGTGATCCATGCGGGGTATACGCTGCTCGGGCTGCTCACGTACTTCACCGCGGGACCGAAGGAAGTCCGCGCGTGGACGGTGCGCCGCGGTGCGACCGCGCCTCAGGCTGCGGGCGTCATCCACACGGACTTCGAGAAGGGGTTCATCCGCGCCGAAACGATCTCGTACGACGATTACGTGAGCTACAGGGGAGAACAGGGCGCGAAAGAAGCGGGCCGCATGCGCCTGGAAGGCAAGGAGTACGTGGTGCAGGACGGCGACGTCATGCACTTCCGCTTCAACGTCTGAGTCGGAAGCGTCCGTTGGCGCCACACTGCCGCGACTCTTGCATGGACCCGTGTCGCGCCGGCGCAGTCGCGCCTGACGACAGCGCGTGCGTTGCGCGGCAGCGCGAGGGGCCGACCTTCGGCTGGTTGACTACCGCGAGGAGGGTTGTAGTATGAGTGCCGCCGATCCCGACTCGGAGGTCCCGTGAAGAAGAAGGGCCGCGATGCTGCGCGCTGTGCACCCCGGGCGCGCCGGGCCAAACCCGGACGACAAGACTCGCACATGGCTCCTCGTTCCCCGATATGCGGTTGAACGGCACCCGGTGTAGATGAGAGTGCAAGGCAATCAGATCGTGACGGCGCGCCGAATGCGGCATCGACGTAAGCGAAATAAGCCGTAGCCGTTTTCGTTTCACCGCTCGTATCAGGGAGGTGCATGATGGCTTGGAGCAGTTGGGAATCGCTCGGCGGCATCATCACTGCCGGGCCGGCTGTGAGCTCGTGGGCTGGCGAACGGCTCGATACATTCGTCAAAGGCGCCGACAACGCGCTGTGGCACAAGTGGTTCGCCGGCGGCTGGAGCGGCTGGGAATCGCTCGGGGGCTTGATCGACGGCTCGCCCGCCGCGGTTTCGTGGTCGTCGGGGCGCATCGACGTTTTCGCGCGTGGGATGGACAACGCCTTGTGGCACAGGTGGTTCGATGGTGCCTGGAGGGGCTGGGAATCGCTTGGCGGCACGATCACCGCCGGTCCCGCCGTGTGCTCGTGGGCGCCGGGCCGGCTCGACGTCTTCGCGAAAGGTGCCGACAACGCGCTGTGGCACAAGTGGTTCGACGGCGGCTGGAGCGGCTGGGAATCGCTCGGCGGCCTGATCGACAACGAGCCCGGCGCCGTGTCGTGGTCACCGGGCCGCATCGATGTGTTCGCGCGCGGGATGGACAACGCGCTATGGCACAGATGGTTCGACGGCGTGTGGCGCAACTGGGAGTCGCTCGGCGGCACGATCACCGCCGGTCCCGCGGCGAGCTCGTGGGCCCCCGCCCGCCTCGATGTGTTCGCGAAGGGCGCCGACAATGCGATGTGGCACAAGTGGTTCGACGGCGGCTGGAGCGGCTGGGAATCGCTCGGCGGCGTCATCGACAACACACCCGCGGCCGTGTCGTGGAGCCTGTCGCGCATCGACTGCTTCGCCCGCGGCATGGATAACGCGATGTGGCACAAATGGTGGACGCAACGGCGGCCGACGGTGCGGCTGCACGTGAAGACGCTGAGCCAGCCGACGCGTTTCAGCATCGATCGCATGGTTGACAACATGATCGACGTCTACGCCGCGCACGGCGTGCGCGTGCACAGAGTCAGCGACGAAACGCTGAACCTGCCGCTGCTGAACGATCTCGACGTGGGCGCATGCACGGTGGGCAACGTCACCGCCGAGCAGACGCAGCTCATGGCCAACCGGAACGGTGTGGGCACGAACGACGTCGCCGCGTATTTCGTTCGCTCGACCAACCCGTCGCTCAATGGATGCGCGGCACACCCGGCCAACCGGCCGTCAGCGGTCGTCGCGTCGATCGCGAGCGAGTGGACGCTCGGCCATGAGGTCGGCCACGTGCTCGGGCTGCCGCACGTCACGCCGACCGACCGGCTGATGATGGGCGGCGGCACGAACAACATCACGAATCCGCCCCCCGATCTCATTGCGAGCGAAGTGCAGACGATGGACAACAGCCCATTCACCCAGAATCTCGGGTAGCCGAGCGCGTTGGCAGGAGAGACCACAATGCCAGTCAGCTATGCAAAACTGAAGGAGATGCTGGACATCGACGAGCCCAACTACGCGGCACTGGCCGAAATCGCCGCCGACGCGATGGGTCACGTGCGCAGACTCGCCGCGTCCGACGATGTCTCGGTCGCATCGAAGGCCGTATCGCTCGCCGGCATGATCGGAGACGAGAGCAGCGTCGCGATCATCAGAGATGCCGCGAAGTCGCGCGAGCCGGTGGTCAGAGTGGCGGCGGCCCATGCGGCGAGCTTGCTGCCCGCCAGTGCCGAAGCGGCACGCGTGGTGAACAAGCTGCTTGATGATTCGGATGTCGGCGTGGTGAAGACGGCGACGCGCGCCGCGGAGCGGCAAGCCGATCCCGCGTTGAGCGCCAAGGCAAGACGCGCCACAGGCAGGATGGCCACGGCCGTGCGTAAAGCGGCAGCGCAGCACACTCGACAGGAAAGGGCGGCGACGATGGCAACGAAGGCACGCAAGAAGGCTGCCGGCGGCACGGGAAAAAAGGCGAGCGCGAAACGCGCGGCGGGCGGAATGCCGACCGGCGCGATGACGGAACCGCCGAAAGGCGCGAAAGCGCGCAAGATGCCGACGGGCAAGATGCGCTGATACGAAGTGTCCGGCCCCCGCGGCCGGGCATGCAACATTGAATCGCCACGCACCGGCGTTGCGAACGCGAGCAGCGCGAGCGACGATGCTGTTGTCCACAGCGACACAGCTTGGGCGTGCATTGACAAGGCAACGACGCGCCAACCATCATTGCCAAGTCATGTCGCCCGAGGGAACGGCTCATGCGCATCAGGACGTGGCTCGCCATCGCATTCTGGGTCATCGGCGCGAACGCGATCGCGCAGACGAGGTGGGACATGCCCACGCCGTACAGCGACGGCGAGTTTCACACGATCAACGTGAGGCAGTTCGCGGACGACGTGAAGAAGGCGACCGGCGGCAAGCTCGAAATCGTCGTTCACAGCAACGGCTCGCTCATCAAACATCCCGACATGCTGCGCGCCGTCTCGACCGGACAGGTGAACATCGTCGAGTTCCTGCTGGGGCAGTTCGGCAACGAAGATCCCGTTTTCGCGGCCGATAACATCCCCTTCGTGGCAACCGGTTACGACAACGCATTGAAGTATTACCAGGCGCAGAAACCATTGCTCGAGAAAAGGCTCGCCGGACGCGGTGGTCGCCTGCTTTATTCCGTCGCGTGGCCGGGCCAGGGCCTGTACACCAGGAACGCACTGAAGACGGTGGACGATCTCAAAGGCACGAAGCTGCGCACCTACAGCCCGCAGACCGCGCGCCTGGCGGAGCTGCTCGGGGCGAGCCCCACTGTGATTCAGGTGCCCGAAGTGCCGCAGGCGTTCGCCACCGGCACCGTGCAAGCGATGATCACCTCGTCGGCGACCGGCACATCGACGAAGGTCTGGGAATTCGTCAGGAACTACTATCTGGCGAACGCTTTCCACCCGAAGAACGCCGTCGTGGTGAACGAGCGCGCGTTCCAGCGGCTCGCCGATGCGGAGAAGCGTGCGCTGCTGCAAGCCGCGGCGGCCGCAGAAAAGCGCGGATGGGAGCTTTCACGCGAGCGTGAAAGGGACGCGACCAAGATACTCGCCGACAACGGCGTGAACGTGATCGAACCCGACGCCGCGATGAAAGCGGCTTTTACGCGCATCGGCGACATCATGTTGTCGGAGTGGCAGAAATCAGCCGGGGCCGAGGGCGAAGCGCTTATCAAAGCGTACCGCGGCAGGTAGGCATTGCGTCGCGCGCTCGACCGCCTTTATGCGCTCAGCGACGGGTTCGCGGCATGTTGTCTCGCTGCTGTCTGCGTCGTCATGCTCGCACAGGCGCTGGGGCGCCAGACCGGAATTCTCTTTCGCGGCGCGGACGACATCACCGCCTGGCTCACAGCCGCGGCGGCTTTTTTTGCGCTTGGTCACACCTTCAGGCACGGCGAGCTCGTGCGGGTCGGTATCTGGATCGAGCGCCTGCAGGGTAACGGGCGCCGGCGTGCGGAAATCCGGGCGCTTTCGGTGACGGCGCTGTTCGTCGCTTACATGCTGTGGGCGATCGCGAAATTCGTCTACGAAAGCTGGAAGTTCAACGAGGTCGCACAAGGCCTCATCAGGATCCCGATCTGGATCCCGCAGTCGAGCCTGGTGCTAGGCGTCTTGATTCTGTTCATCGCCGTCAGCGACGAGCTGGTGACGGTACTTCGCGGCGGCAAGCCCGCGTATCAGGCGGCGGAGGAGGAACGCCGGGCCGCGCACGATTTCTCCGAGATGGTGTGACATGACCACGCTCGGCGTGGCGCTCGTCCTGCTCGCCGTTCTGCTCGTGCTGCTCATCGGCGGGGTCTGGATCGCGATATCGCTTGCGGCCGTCGCATGGTTCGGGCTTCAGTTCTTCACCAGCACGCCGCCGGAAGTCAATCTGTTCCAGACCTTCTGGGCTTCGAGCGCGAACTGGACGATCGCGGCACTCCCGCTGTTCGTCTGGATGGGCGAGATCCTCTATCGCACCCGCCTTTCGGACGAGATGTTCGAGGGACTGTCGCCGTGGCTCACCTGGCTGCCGGGACGGCTGATGCACGTCAACGTGCTCGCGTGCGGGATTTTCGGAACGGTCTCGGGCTCGTCAGCCGCGACGTGCGCGACGATCGCCAAAGTGGCGCTGCCGGAACTGAAGCGCCGCGGCTACGACGAAAGGACGTGCCTCGGGTCTCTGTGCGGCGCGGGTACGCTCGGCATCCTGCTGCCGCCCTCGATCATCATGGTGGTATACGCGGTCGCCGCCGAGGTCTCGATCCTGAAGGTATTTCTCGCGGGATTCCTGCCTGGGCTGCTGCTGATGGCGCTTTTCTCGGGCTACATCGTCGCGTGGGCGCTGCTCAACCCCGGCAAGACACCGCGCGAAACGGAACGCATCCCGTTCACGCAGAAGCTTTATCGCAGCCGCTTACTCATTCCATGCGTCGCGCTGATCGTGTTCATCATCTGGGTGATGGTCGTCGGCTGGGCGACCGCCACCGAAGCGGCCGCGTACGGCGTGCTGGGCTCGCTCGCAATCGCCTGGTGGTCGGGCGGCTTGAACCGCGCAACGTTCTGGCAGAGTCTCATGGGCGCGACGCGGCTCTCCTGCATGATCATGTTCATACTCGCCGGCGCGTCCTTCCTGTCTTCGTGCATGGCTTTCACGGGGATACCGAAAGCGCTCGCCGAATGGGTTGCGCTGCTCGATCCGCATCCATACGCGCTGATCGCGACGCTCGCCGGCATCTATGTTCTGCTCGGCGCCGCGCTCGACGGGATTTCGATGATCGTGCTCACGACCTCGATCGTGCTGCCGCTCGTTCAGAAGGCCGGCTTCGATCTCGTGTGGTTCGGCATTTTCATCGTGCTGCTCGTTGAAATCGCCGAGCTCACGCCACCTCTGGGTTTCAATCTCTTCGTGCTGCAGACGATGAGCGGGCGCGACAGCAATTACGTCGCGTATGCGTCGATCCCGTTCTTCTGTCTCATGCTCGTGTGCATCGCGCTCATCACGGTGTTTCCGGGCATCGCCACGTGGCTGCCGGATACGGTGATACGCAGCTGATTCGAAAGGGCGCTTGCGCTGCCGCCGCCGAACGAGATGAGGCCGTCCGCCCTCGATTGAAGTAGCAAAAAACGAATGCGCTGAATTGGGTTCCTGTTCAATGAGCGCGCATGTATGCCGCGCATTCAGTCCTCAGCCGCCACCTTGCCGAACTGAGCCTCGAGTGCCGGATCGAACTTCCCGTCGATCAGGATGTAGAGCATGCGCACCGGCTTACCGGAGCGGTTGCTCCAGGCATGGTTGGTGCCGCGTTGGATCACGATGTCGCCCGCCTTCAGCACGATGTCCTGATCGTCGAGCAGCATAGTTATTTCGCCTTCCAGCACCACCGCATAGTCCAGCGACTCGGTTCGATGCATGAACGGGTGGCGCCCGTTTTCATGGAAAGTCGATGCCGACTCGTTGCCGCCCGACTTGAAGAACTCCTGCACCTGAGCGGGCGTGAGTGTCTTGAAAAACCCGGGCTCCGGCGGGATCTCCGAGATGCGTATTTTGGTACCATTCGGCGGGCAGAAGTCCCGCTGCCCCAGGGTCGGATCGGACTCCTCGGCGGTGAGGGGGACCGGCATTGCGGTGGTCTTCCAAATGTCCGTCGAGCAGTGGCCCGGGCGGTTGGGATGCATCTTTACGGAGGGTGCGGGACCGTCGGAAATGACGATCGCTTTTCCGTTCTTGTCATGGCCGGTGACGACGCGGCGAATGCTCATTTGTGTTCCCTTTCTTTGTCGCGGTAATGTTGCTCGCGGCTGGCTCATTCAGCCTGGACGCCCGCCAGTCGCACCATCTCGGCGAATCGCTCAACGACGTCGGCAACGAATGGCGTGAACTCCTTCGCGGTGCTGCCGACCCGATAGAGCCCGAGCTTGGCGATTCGCTCGCGCACTTCGGGGGGCCGGCACCTGCCCCGGCGCGGCGAATGCGGCAACGCTGTAGATCGCAGCAAGTGCGGTGGACATCCTCGGCATCGAATTCACCCCCTTTTCGAGTCGGCCAACAATGGTAGCAACGTGGAACCCGCAGAGCGACATCGAGATCGTGGCCGGTACGCCACCGGGCGGCGGCCTCGACCGTACGGCCCGCGCCCTCGCGCAGGTGATCGAGGAGCATGCGCTCGCGTCCGTTCCGGTGCGCGTCACGAACGTCCCCGGCGATGGCTCGCGCAAGGCGTGGGCCTACATGGACGCGCGACGTGGCGACCCCCACGTGGTGTCGGTGAGTCATCCGAATCTCACGACGGACGCGCTGCTCGGGATCACCTCGTTCGATCTTGAAACCTACACGCCGATCGCCATGCTCTATACGGAGTACATTGCGTTCGTCACGCGCACGGCCTCGATGCTGCACGACGCGGCCGAACTCCTGGAGCGATTACGTAACGAGGGGCCGAGCGTGCGCGTGGCGCTCTCCACGGCACGGGGAAATCCGAACCACATCGCGGTGGCGAAAATCGCCCGCCAGGCGGGTGCGGATCCGGCGGCACTGGAGATACGTGTCTTCGATTCAGCGCTGGACGCGGTGGCAGACGCCGTCGCGGGTCGGGCCGATGTTGCGGCCGTTACCGCTGCGAGCGTGATTCCGTCGATCGCCGCCGGTGAAGGGCGTGTACTCGCCGTGTCGGCGCCCAGGCGCATCGAGGCGCCGTTCGAAGCCATTCCGACGTGGAGCGAGCTGGGCGTCGATTGCGCGCTCGGCGCCTGGCGCGGCATCGCCGGCGCGCAGGGGATCGAACCGGCCCATGTCGCGTACTGGGAAGATCTGCTCCGCGCTGTGACGGAAACGGACACATGGCGCAGGCTGCTCGCAGCGAATGGCTGGACGCCATCTTACATGGCAGGCTCGGACCTGCGGGACGCGTTGCTGCGCGAGCGGACGGATTTCGCCGGGACGCTCCGCGAGCTGCGGTTGCTCCACTCTTAGTTCGCGCTGATCACGCTAACCGCTCCGCCGTTACTCTTTCGCCGGAATGACAGGCAACAGCACGTAAGGCAGCCGCGACGTCCCGAAGTGCAGCGTGTTGACCGTTTCGAAAATGGAGGGCGGACGGTCCTGCGGATGGTCGTGAAAAAACGGTCCCACGCCGGTGAACGTATAAAAGGCGTGCGGAATCACGATCGGCGGTCCGCCAAAGTCGTAGTCCTTACCGCGAATCGTTAACCCAATCCGGTAGCCCGCCGGCACCACGATGCAAGTCGGCCAGAGCTCGACGTCGAGCTCGCAGATCTCGCCAGGCGAGAGCGGCCGCTCTTCGTCGTGCGCGTGATATGGGCGGTATGGCAACGTGAGCTGCGGATCCAGCTTGCGGTGCGAAGCGCGGAGCCATCCCTGCGCGATGGGCGTGCGCGGATCGAGCGCACCCTGGAACGTTACTTCCTTTACGTTGGCGTCAAAGACGCGTAACACGGCAAACACGTCGGCGTCGGTCGTCTTCGAAGACAGGAACAACTTGCAGGCGACAGGCCCGGTGATCTCGAGCGGTTCGTCCAATGGCGGCGTCAGGAACGTGATGCCCTCGCCCGTCGTTTCATAGGCAAGGCTTGCCTCGCGACTCGCAGGTTCGCGCCGCAGCGCTCGATCGCCCGGTTCGAGATAGAACTTGGTCCATTGCGTTCGTCCAAGCGGCCATTCGTTCTCGAAGCGCTGGACAAACTTTTCTCCCGGATGGCGCACCTGCAACTGCACACGCGGCTGTTCGTCCCAGCCGTTCTTCTCGCCCTTCAGGAAGTAATCGAAGAATCGTAGCTGCAGCAGGCGGCCATAGTCGGCGTAGAAGAGCGGCCAATGCCCCAGCCCGTGGCATTCGAGCCACTTCTGCGTGGAGGCCGCACGCACGAATCCCTCGATGTTGCCGCGCGGATGCAGCCCCTGGCCGCCCCAATTATTGGCGCTGAGCAGAGGCACCGTAACCTTGTCCCACTTCGGCGAGCGCGCCTTGTAGTAGTCATCATCGAGCCGGCGGGCCAGCACTTCCTTTTCGATGTCGGCGCGGTTTCCTGCCAGCTCTCCTTCCGGAAGCGTTTCGGGACCCGCAACCAGTTCGCCCGTCGCGACGCTCCTCGGGCCACGTTCAACGCGTTCGCCCATGCCGTGCTGCACGCCCACGACCTGCCGCGGATACCATTTGTGCGGCATCATGTTGACGATGCCGCCGTGTCGGTAAACGTCGCGATACATGTCGGCGGCGCCTTCCCAGACGCAAATTGCGGCAAGGTGCGGCGGCTGCAGCGATGCCACCTGCCACGCGTTCATCGCGTAGTAGGAGATGCCGTTGAGCCCGATCTTGCCGTTGCTCCACGGTTGGCGGGCCGCCCACTCGATGCAATCGTGGTAATCCTTGTTCTCGCGCGGCGACCACACATCGAGATAACCCGGCGAACGCCCGGCGCCGCGTGAATCCACCCGAACGCACGCGTATCCATCGAGCACCCATTTCTCGGGATCGACGGCTTCCCAGTTCTGGTACTTGTTGGTCGATCCCTCGGGCACTTCCGGATGCGCCTCGACCATCCGGTCCCACGCACTCTTGAACCCAAGCTGAAACGAAAGGCCCTTGGCATACGGGCCATGGGACATGATCACCGGATACGGACCCGCAGCGACCGGGCGGTATACATCCGCGCGCAGCACCACGCCGTCGTCCATTTCGATCGCTACGTCCCAATCGATGATCATACCGTCGCGCGTTTCAGTCTTCGCCAGAGGATCGCTCGTGCTGGTCGGTTGTGTCATGGCACCACTTTCATGATGTTGGATTGGGTGATGGCAGCGAAGGGCAGGGTATTCAGGGTGAAATCATTGTAGCGCTGCCCCACCAGCCAAGAGCCGCACGCGCACTCCGTTGACATCCCTTCTGCGCTGCTTGATGATTTTCCCGCTATTCGAGCAAAGCACGAGGAGGAGATCGATGAACCCCGCAAGACTGCTACTGCTGCTTGCTCTCGCCGCATCGTTGCCCACGGCACAAGCCCAGTCCGGACAATGGCCGACAAAACCCGTGCGAGTGATCGTGCCGACGGCCGCGGCCGGCACGAGCGATTTCATTACGCGAATCTTTGCATCGCGATTGACGGAGGAGTACGGCCAGCAATTCATCGTGGACAATCGCCCGGGCGCCGGCGGCTCGCTCGGGAATGAAATCGCGGCACGCGCCGCTCCTGACGGCTATACGATCACGTTTGTTCCATCGAGTTATGCCGCCACTGCAGCGCTCTACAAGCTGCCGTTCGACCCGGTCAAGGGCATCGCGCCCATCGCGTTGATTCAAGTCGTGCCGTTCCTGCTGGTCGTGCACCCGTCGGTCAAGGCGAGCACTCTCAAGGAGTTCATCGAGCTGTCGCGCGCAAAGCCCGGCACGTTGAACTTCGGAACGCCGGGCACCGGCAGCACGCCGCATCTTGCGGGCGAACTGTTTCAGCAAATGACCGCAACCAAATGGGCCCATGTGCCATACAAGGGCGACGCCCCTGCCGTCGCGGACATGCTTGGCGGACAGATCCAGGTCATCATCGCGACGCAGGTCGTGTTGGACGGGCACATGAAGGTGGGCAAGATACGCCCCCTTGCGGTCACCACCGAGCAGCGCTCGCGCACGATGCCTGAGCTGCCGGCGATCGCCGAGATGCTTCCGGGGTTCGCGGTTCCAGGGTGGTCCGGCGCGTGGGCGCCGGGTGGTACGCCCGGGGAGATCGTGATGCGGCTCAATCAATCGATCGGCCGCATCCTCAAGCTGCCCGATGTGATCGAGAAGCTGCGCGCCATCGGCGCCGAGCCGACGCATTCAACGCCGGAAGGCTTCGCGCAACTGGTCGCCCGCGACGTCGCCATGTGGACGAAGGTCGTCAAGACGGCCAACATCAAGCTTCAATGAGCCTGCGGTTCAACGGTCACAGCGCGGGCCTTGTGGCGCGGCGGCGTGGACGGGCCCGTGCGCCTCAGCTCGCATTGCCCGGACTTGCGAGCACCTGTAACGATTTCATCCGCTGCACGGCGTCGCCCGCGATGTGCGTCCAGATGATCGCGTCGCGAACGAGCTTGTCGGCGCCGGCGTGCATTTCCGGCGCCCCGGCGCACCCATGGATCGCGAGGTTGGCGTAGCACACCTTCTGGATCGCATCGGTGGCGAAGTTCATCAGCAGATGGCCGTACGAAGGATGCCGGATGGGCGTGGCGTCGCTTTCCGCCGCGAGCCGCATGACGAACGAGCGCAGCGCCTCGGTGTGCATGTGCATGTCCGAGAGCTTGAGCTGGACGAGCTGCTGGTCGACGAGCGCGCGGCTCCCGCGGTGCGCGCTCTTCGCACAGCGGGTCGCCATCTCGAGCGCAGCGTCACAGACGCCCACTGCGTTGGCGGCGTACTCGAGCAGGCTGAATTTCGTGTTCCTGCCTCCGCGCGGTCTTAATCCGCTGTTCACGTCGCCCAGGAGATTATCGTGCGGCACCCGCGCGTTCTCGAAGCTGAGCTCGGCGTTCTGGTAGAAGCGCCAGCCGCTCTTGTTGAACACCTTGCCCACGCGCAAGCCTGGGGTGTCGATCGGAACGGCGAAGATGCTGGTGCCGTTGCCGACCGCGGCCGCCGAGTCGGTGCGCGCGTAGGTGAAGAATAGCTTCCCCACGTTGGCGTTCGCGATATAGCACTTGTCGCCGTTCAGAATCCATTCTCTACCGCGGCGTTCCGCCCGCAACCGCAGACCGGAGCGGGGATCGTCCGGCGGCGGCAGGCGGTTGTCGGAGCCGGCGTGAGGCTCGGTGATGCCCCCGCCCAGGAGAAAGGTGTCGTCTGCCAGGAACGGCCGCAGGAATCGCTCTCGCTGCTCCGGCGTGCAACGGTCGGCGATCAGGTGGCACCACTTCCAGCACTGGCTGAAGGTCTTGGCGATCGCACTGTCGCCGCGCGCGAGCTCCGCGATCACCACCGCCTGCGTCACGAAGTCGATGCCGTGCCCGCCCCACTCGCGCGGCACTGCCGCGGTGTGCAACCCGAGCCTCGATCCCTTGCGGATGATGTCCCAGTCCAGCGTCGCGCCCGGGTCGGCGATCTGGTCGCGTTCGAGTGAGATCGCCCGTATCTCCTCCTCCGCGAACCGTCGCGCCAGCATTTGCCAGCCGCGTTGCTCCTCGTTAAGCGAAAAATCCACTGGATAGTCTTCGGTTCTCGCCCCGTCACAATGCCATGAAAGCGGGCAGCTTGACCGCTCGGTCATCAAACGTCGCCGTCGCCCGACATCCCATTTTGCGGTTTTGAGCTCCGATCAGGCAATCGGCAAAGTCGGCCGTGCTGTCCTTCCAGACAAAAAGGGTTTCTTCAATGGCGGGCTCATCCTCGAGCTGAGCTTCGGTGGCAGCGAGTAGCCCGGATACCGCTCTCCGATATCGCGACGGTGTGGGCGCGGCAGAAGCCCGGCACCGACGTGGCGTGGATCAACGGGCTTCTGCACGTGATCCTGCGCGAAGGGCTCGCGGACAGGGCGTTCATCGAGTCGCGCACCGAAGGCTTCGAGGCTGTCGAAAAAGTCGTCGCGCCGTATACGCCTCAGCGGGTGGCGGAGATCACCGGCGTGCCGGCCGAGTCGATCGTCGAGGCGGCGCGTCTGTTCGCGAAAGCGGAACGTGCGTCCATCGTCTACTCGATGGGCATCACGCAGCACACGACCGGCGTCGACAACGTGCGCTCCCTCGCGAATCTTGCGCTGCTGACCGGGCAGATCGGCCGGCCGGGAACGGGTGTCAACCCGCTGCGCGGTCAGAACAACGTGCAGGGCGCGTGCGACATGGGCGTCCTCCCCGATGTGTTTACCGGGTACCAGAAAGTCGCCGATGCCGCTGTTCGCGCGAAGTTCGAGCAGGCGTGGGGCGTGCCGCTCTCCGCCAAGCCTGGCCTCACCGTCACGCAGATGCTCCCGGCGGCGCTCGAGGGGACGGTGAAGGCGCTGTACATCATGGGCGAAAACCCGGTGCTCTCGGAGGCGGACAGCACTCACGTGGTGGAGGCGCTGGAGAAGCTCGAGTTTCTCGTGGTGCAGGACATCTTCCTCACGGAAACCGCGAAGCTTGCCGACGTGGTCCTGCCGGCGGTTTCGTACGCGAGCGCGACGGCAACTACACCAACACCGGGCGCCGCGTGCAGCTCACCCAACCGGTCGTCGGCGCGCCCGGCCATGCTCGCCGCGATTGGGAGATTCTCTGTGACGTTGCCACCGCCCTCGGCTATCCGATGAGCTATGCATCGACGGCGGCCGTGGACGAAGAAATGCGCCGCTTGACGCCTTTGTACGCGGGCGTATCACATGCGCGTCTGCTGCGTCGCGAAGCGCTCCATTGGCCGTGTCCGTCCGAAGCTCACCCGGGCACGCCGATCTCCACCGCGACACGTTCACGCGCGGGCTGGGCCAGTTTCATCCTGTCGAGTTCCGGCCGCCCGCCGAGGAAACCGACGCATCGTTCCCCGTGGTTCTCACCACCGGCCGCATGCTCGAGCACTACCACACGGGAACCATGACGCGGCGGAGCAAGGGGCTGCACGGCCTCGCACCGGGTCCCTTCGTGGAAGTGAACGGCGCCGATGCGAAGAAAATCCGCGTGAAGGACGGCGACAGCGTGAGAGTGACCTCGCGGCGTGGATCGATCGTCCTGCCCGCGAAGGTGGGCAGCAGGGTCGAGGCGGGGGTGCTCTTCATCCCCTTCCATTTCTGGGAGGCTGCCGCCAACGTGCTGACGAATCCGGCATACGATCCAACCGCCAGGATCCCGGAATTCAAGGTGTGCGCGGTCCGGCTGGAGCGTGCGGCTTAGGCTTCCCGGGCCTGGCGGGATCTACGTGGCGCACCGTCGCCGGCAACGCAGGAGCAAGGACACCTATGGCGGGGCGTCTGCGAAGACGCGACAGTTGATCCAGGAAAACACGACCTTCCTCGACATTGCGGAGTCGCTGCCGGTCTTGAAGATCGACAAGGAACTCGCTATGCCTTCACGCTGCTCAAGCGCAGCATGAGCGTCATCGGATGAGTCGGCGAGGGCTGAAACCCGTAGTGCTCGTAGAACTGCCTGGCCCTCTCGTGAAGGGCATGTACGAGAAGGGCTCTGACGCCTGCGTTCTGGGATACGGCCACCGTGTGACTGACCGCGTCCTGGGCCAAGGCGGCGCCCAAGTGCAGTTCCTGCGCCCTGCGATCGACCGCGAGCCGGGCGAGAACCATGACAGGAACCGGATCAGGCATGTTGCGTCGTACGCCGCTCGTGGCGAGTTGATCACGGGTGAACGGCGGTCGGCTAACATGGCAGATCGATGCGGGAGGAGAAAGAATGGCAACGGTGCTCAGGAAAGCAGACTCGCGGCGGGACCCCAAGACCGGACTCGCGCAGGGCCTATGTGCGGCCACGATCGAAGGCTTGAACCCGCCCTTTACACTGGCCCACAACATCATGCCGCCGGGCTATCGGAGCGGTACGCATTCACACACCAAGGTGTGCCGCGGGACCTACGTGGCCAAGGGCCGCATACGCTTTTTCTTCGGGACGCCGGACAATCCGCAGATCATCGATGCGGAAGAGGGCGATTACATTTTCACGCCGGTCGGCGAGATCCACTCGCAGTTGAATCTCTCCGACACTGACACTGCCGAGTACGTGAGCACCTACGTGGGTGAGAGCGATCGCAACGAGCTCGGCACTGTCCCCGCCGCGCCCGTGCCGAACCAATAAGCGATCGCCGGTTTGGCCGTCCCGGGCGATGGAGCGGCGTGCTTCGACGCCTCGCCCTGGGCGCTCGGCATGAAAGTGCGGCGGAGGGCGATCGCGGCGCGCCTGACTACGTGCGCAGCCGCGTTGCGAACGCGAGGAGCGCCGCGGTCACCGCGAGCAGCGTAAGCGCGCTCAGCGCGAGGGACCAGTGGATGCCGATGGCGGCTCCGAGCACGCCCACCGTCACTCCAGAGAAGGCGCGAAGGCCCAGCGCCGACATGCTGTAGAGCCCGATCACGCGCCCTCGTATGTCGGGCGGCGAGTGTAACTGCACGAGCGTCTGCGCCATGGCGACGAACGCAAGCTGGAGGAAGCCCGAGACGAACAGGAGCGCCACCGCCAGCGGATAGACGTGCGCGACGGCAAAGCCCGCGATGGCGCTGCACCAGAGCATCGCAAGTATGAATGCGGTGCGCGGATGGGGCTGCAGCAGCCCGCGGCTTTCGAGCACGAAACCGGCGACGAGCGCCCCCGCCGCGTCGGCGGCGAGCAGCGTCCCATACGCCGCGCCGGCCTCGCCGTGTCCCAGATGGTGAGCGAACTCGGGCATCTGCGCCTGATAGGCGTTCCCGACGAGCAGCGAAGCGCCGCCCGCGAGCAACGTCATGGAGACGATCGTCCGATTGCCCGCGATCGCGCGCATCGTCGAGCGGATCTCGGCGAAGCCGTGCAGTGGGCTCGTGGTCGCGCGCTCACCGCTCGCCCGCGGGCCGTAAGGTGCTTTCGCGAGCCAGAGGAGCAGCGGGAGATAGAAGACGACGTTCACGAATATGCCCGCCGTCGGACCGACCGCGAGCATCAGCGCACTGCCGAGCGCCGGCCCCATGAGCAGCCCGAGCCAGCGCGCCGTCGCCGTGAGGCGCACGGCGCTGGGCAGAATGTCGTGCCCCACGACGTATTGGACCAAGAGCTGGCTCGGCGGGCCCCACAGCACGCCGGCGAATCCGTGGATCACCAACAGCACCATCGCGTGCCACATCTCGAGCGTGTCGGTCACGAAGAAGTAGCCCCATCCGGCCGAGGCAACGATAAAGCACACCATCCCGAGCTGAATGATGCGGCGCGGGTCGAAGCGATCCGCGAGCGCACCCGCATACACCGAGAAGAACAGGAACGGCAGCCAGTGCGACACGACGGCGAAGCCCGCGAGGGACTGGGACTGGAACTTCTCGAACATCACCCAGTAACTGATGACGTGCTCGATGCTGTCGGCCATCATGGCGAGCGCCGAGGCGAAGAAGTAGAGCCGGAAGTCTCGATGGCGCAGGGCGGGAAACGAAACCCTGGCGGGCGAACGCGCCCTTGCGGCGGACTTCGCGTCATTCATCCGGGAAAGGTACCACGTTCGATCGCCGGCACACGGCGTAGGGCGCGTGGCCCAGCCGAAGGCGAGCGCCGCTCCCTTGTCCATATGCGCGGGGCGAGTTCGCTATACTTCGCGGCGTCGACAGCCTCGTATGGCGTGGGAAATCGCGCCGTCTTCGGGGGAAGCGGCCGCGACCGACATCGGTGTCGGGGCGCGCGACGCCGCTCTGCTGCGAGATCGCTGCCGTCCTTGGGGGATTACATGGATGCACTTACGCGCGTGGCCGCACACGCCGCCTGGATCGTCTTCGCGTTAACCCTCGGCGGCTGCGCGGGCGTCGGAGGTGGGAGCGCGTCCGATGCCGAGGGCGTCGTCAATCTGATCACGACCGATAACGTCGGAGCCGTTCGCGGCGCCATCGAATCGGGCGCCTTGAGCGCGAACCAGCGCGTGGTAACAGCGGGTTATCCGGACGGTGCCCCGATCATCGCGATCGCGGCGCGGGCCGCGTCGCTGGACGTGCTGCGCTTCCTCATCTCGGCCGGCGCCGACGTGAATGCGCGCACGCCGGTTCATGAAACGCCGCTCATGTTGGCCGCGTACTTCTACGACGACACGCTGTCAGGGCCGCGCGCGTTCGAGCGCCACGAGCAGGCCGTGCGAGTGCTGGTGGGCGCCGGCGCGGATCTCGAGAACTATCCCCATCACTACACGCCGCTTTCGTATGCCGCGTACCAGGGCAACGAGCGGGTGGTGCGTTTTCTCGTCGAGCGCGGCGCTCGCGTGAATGCCGACGCGCATGACGGCGGAACGTATGTCAACACGCCACTCATGATGGCGGCGATTCAGGGGCACGAGCCGGTTGCGCGGCTCCTGCTCAAGGCTGGCGCGGACGCCGACGTGCGCGTTCATGGCGGCCACACTGCGGCCGAGCTGGCGGCGAAGTACAAACACGCGTCTCTTTCGCGCGTGCTGCTATGCTCGCAGAGGCAGGGTGGTGTTGCGGCGACAGGGCCGCAGTGTCGCGGGGTCGTGCGCTACGAGGCGGACGAACGATATTCGGCGCGCGAAGCTGATTACTAGGGGCTGTTAACAATTACGCCAGCCAGATGTAGGCGGCGGCAAGGTTAAGCATCGATAGGAAATTGCGTGCGAGCTTTTCATAACGTGTGGCGATCCGGCGAAACTGCTTGAGACGACTGAAGAAGCACTCGATGAGATGGCGTTCACGGTAGGCAACGCGATCATAAGGCCGCGCTTGGCGACGGGCTTTGCGTGGCGGGATAACGGCTTGTGCGCCGCTGGCTGCGATGTGAACGACAAATGCATCCGAGTCATAGCCTTTGTCCGCGATCACTTGTTTAGGGTGAATGCCGGCGATAAGCGCCGGCGCTTGGGTGATGTCATGCACCTCACCGCCCGTAAGCAGCCATCGCACGGGATTGCCCAACGCGTCCACAGCCATGTGGATCTTGGTATCAGTCCTCCGCGCGAGCGCCCGATTGCTTGCGTGCCTTCTTTTTTTGGGCGCCAGCAGCATGCTGGTGGGCACGAACAATGGTGCTATCCAACAACAGCGCCTCCAAGTCGACATCCATACCCACCGCTTCGACCACGCGTTGCCACACGCCGCTCTTGCCCCAGCGCGAGAAGCGCGTATACACGTTATGCCAGTTGCCGAACTGCGGCGGAAGATCTCGCCAGGGACTGCCGGTGCGGGCGATCCATAAAACCGCTTCGACGAACAACCTGTTGTCCTTCGCTGTGACACCCCGATCTGTCGCTTTACCTGGCAGTAAGTGCTCGATACGTTCCCATTGGTCATTCCGCAGCATCTTGCGCATCGCCTCTGGTCCTCGCGGAAAGACCAGAATGTACCGAGAGCAATCAATTGTGTACAGGCCCTAGAACCACCCCATCCAGGTGAGCGGGGGCTGCGGAGCAGCGGGGTCCCCGTGAACGAAGCCTTCCGGCGTCGTTCAGCACTCTCGTCCGAGAGTACCAGACTCAGTGCGGAACAAGGGGCGCGCAAGCACCCACGTCCGGGCGTCATCCCGGAGGTGCGCAAGCACCCATGTCCGGGATCCAGGCATCACTGAACGGCGCCTGGATTCTGGCTTGGCGCCAGAATGACGTCAGAGGCTCAGAACGCGCTGCGGCGCTCCTGGTCCCAGATCACGTCGTCTCCGCGCTTCGCGGCGCATTCGAGCAGCTCGATCAACGGAAAAGCGCGTTGGTGCAGACTCACCTTCGGTTCCCCCGTGTCGGTATTGTCCGCTTTGCCGCCGCTTGCGGGCTGAGTCTCGACCGAGCGGCGCAGGCGCTCAACCGCCGCCGGGATCTCGGAAGCGAGCACCGCGCCGGGCAGCGCGCCGCTCTGGCCCATCGCCTTGAGCAGTTCGACGGCGACCTCGCCGAACATCGTGATGCTGCCGGCCTTCGAATCGAATCTCACGAGCATCTGCTTGCCTCCTGCAAAAAATTGGGGTCGAACCTCGATTGTCCGATGAGCATCGCATCGAGCGCATCGGAAACGAGGCCGGCCGTCCTGGCGGCGCGGTCCTGATACGGGTTGTATTCGACGATCTCGATTCCGACAAGTTTAGGATGGCCGCCTTGCTGCGGCGAACGCCGCATGAGCTCGCCGCTGCGCAGCCCGCCCGCCTCGGGCTGCCGACGCCCGGCGCGTCAAGCGGATCGATCGCATCCAGATCGAGCGTGATGCCGAATCCCCCGCTCGCGCAACCACCAGCGAGACCGCTTCGCTCAGCGTCTCTCGATGCCGCGCTCGGGCGATCTCGCTCATGAAGATAGACTCGCACGCCGAGGCGCTCCAGCAGCTCGGCTTCGCCGCGCTCGGAGCTTCGCACCCCGAAGAGGCACACCATTTCGGATCGAGGCGCACGCCTTCGGCGATGCGGTGAGCTCGGGATAGCCGTACCGAGCAGCGACGCGACCGGCATTCCGTGAAGCATGCCGCTTCGTGGTTTGCGGGTCGGGCTGTACTTCAGCGCGTTGTCGAGCAGGTTGGTGAGCACCTGCTCCAGCCGCAGGGCGTCGGCGGCGGCCCGGACGGGGTGGCCCGGCAGCGCCAGGCGGAGGCGGTCACCGGCGCCATCACCGCGGGCGCGGAACAGCGCGCGACGGCGGCGGCGCTCGCGCCGAGGTCGTCTCGCGGCGCTCCAGCGCCAGGTGCCCGGCCTCCAGGCGGGAGAGGTCGAGCAGCTGTTCCGCCAGGCGGGCCAGCTTGCCCGCCTGGGCGTCGATCAGGCGCAGCGCGGCGGCCACGCGCTCGGGGGCCACGTCGCCGTCCCGGGCGTAGCGCCGCGGCGTCAGCTGGGCCATCCCGCGCAGGACGGTGAGCGGCGTCTTAGCTCGTCGCGCCACGCTCACGGACTCGGCCCGCTGGCGGGACGCCTCCTGCGCCGCCAGACGCCGGCGGCGCTCCGCTTCCACCCGGCGCTGGCGGTGAGGTCGCGGGTCACCTTGGCGAAGCCCCGCAGCGCCCCCGCCCCGTCCGCAGCGCGGTGACCACCACGCTGGCCCAGAAGCGGGAGCCGTCCTTGCGGACGCGCCAGCCCTCCTCCTCGAGCGGCCGGCGCAGGGCCGCCTCCGCCAGCACCCGCGCCGGCTTGCCCGCCGCGGCGTCCTCGGGCGGGTAGAAGCGGGAGAAGTGCTGCCCCACGATCTCCCCGCGGCGTAGCCCTTGATCCGCTGGGCGCCGGCGTTCCAGCTGACCACGCGCCCCTGCGGGTCGAGCATGAAGATGGCGTAGTCGACGACGGCGTCCACCAGCAGGTGGAACCGCTCCTCGCTGCGGGCCAGCGCCTCCCCGGGGGGGCCCTCCCCGGCGGCCCCGCCAGGACCCCCCGTGGGACGCCGGGGACGGCAGCGGCGGGCCGTCGCGCGCGATCGTGGCCTCTCTCCCCCGGGTTATACCCCGCCGGCGCCGCCCGCCGCCCCGCCGCCGTACGCGGGGCGGCGCCGGCGAACGCGAACGTAACAGAACACATTTGAGCGACCGAATGCAACCGTAGACGCTCCGCGGGCGGAGGGGATGTCCAGAGAGCGCTGCCAGGTCGTAAGGCTGACGATGCCGTCGAATGCAACACAAGCGCGGTCTTGCGTTGGTGGTCAGGCCGTGGCGGGGGCGTCCCCGAGGGCGCGGGCGACGGCCTGTTGGAGCGTCAGCTCCCGGCCCCTGGCAGGCAGCGGCCGCGTCACCGCCTCGCTGAGCCGGCCGCGGACGGTGGCTTGCACCCACTCGAGGTCCGCCCAGTCGGAGCGCAGCATGAACGCCCGGTGCCCCTCCGCGACCGGGAGGGCCGCCCCCAGAGCGCGGCCGCCGTGGTCGGGTCACCCCGGGTCGCCAGCACCCCGCGCCGCCGAGCGCCACCATGGCGAGCAGCGGCGGGTTGGCCAGTTCCTCCGCCAGGGCGCGCGCCTCCCGGAAGTGGCCGCGGGCGCGCTCCGGGTCGCCCTGGCGGAGGCGGACCCAGCCGAGGTTCGAGCACAGGTTGGCCGCGAGCCACTTCTCCCCGAGCGCCCGCTGCCGGGCCAGCGCCCGCTCGTAGAGCGCCACGGCCCGGTCGTACTGCCACGGACGTGGGCGACCGCGCCCGTCATGGTGGTGGCGACGCCGTCGCCCCAGTCGTCGCCGAGCGCCCGGAACCGCGAGGCGCTCTCCTCGAAGCGGGCGAGGGCCTCCGCGTCCCGCCCCTCATCGAATCCCGCCGTGCCCGCGCTGGCGAGGGCGAACGCGGCTCCCAGGCGGCGCCGGCGGCTCGGGCGAGCGCGATGGCCTCCTGGTACAGGGGCCGCGCCGCGGCCGAGTCGCCCCGGCCCTTGGCGGCGACGCCCAGCCAGGTCAGGGCCGTCGCCGCCGTGCGCGCCTCGCCCAGCTCCCGCGCCAGGGCCAGCCCCTCGTCCAGGAAGGCCCGGGCCGCCGCGTGGTCGTTCTGCCAGGCCGCGAGCATGCCCGGCGGCGGCCCGGGCCCGGGCGTACCGCAGGCGCAGCGCCCGCGGCGAGGCCGGCCGCGGGCGCACGGCCGCGGCCGAACTCGAGCCGAGCCGCGCCCCTCGCTGAGGAAGCCTTTGAGGTACCAGAACCAGGCGAGCGCACCGCCCAGGCGCAGCCCGGTCTCGTTCACACCCCCCCGCGCCGGCGCCTCCGCCCGGCTCCACTCCAGGGCGGCCCGCAGATTGTCGTGCTCACGGGCCAGCTCCCGCAGCCCCACCGCTTGGTCGGGCCCGCGGAGGCGGGGGGCGGTCGCCTCGGCCAGGGCGAGGAAGAAGCGCGCGTGCCGGGCCCGCACGGCCCCGGCCCCGCCGCTCGCCTCCAGGGCCTCCCGGGCGTACGCGCGCAGGGTCTCCAGCAGCCGGTAGCGCGCCTCGCCGTCCGGCGGCGCCTCGGCCAGCACCAGCGACTGGTCGACCAGGCGCGTCAGCAGGTCCAACACCTCGGCGCCCTCGATCCCGTCCCCGGCGCCGACCGCCTCCGCCGCCTCCAGCGAGAAGCCCCCGGCGAAGACCGCCAGGCGGGCGAACAGGCGCCGCTCCGAGGCGGGGAGGAGGTCGTGGCTCCAGGCGATCGTCGCCCGGAGGGTCTGCTGGCGCGCCGGGGCGGTGCGGGAGCCTCCGGTGAGGAGCCGGAAGCGGTCGTCCAGCCGGCCGAGGAGTTGCTCCACGGGTAACACCCGCACCCGGGCCGCCGCCAGCTCGATCGCCAGGGGGATGCCGTCCAGCCGGGCGCAGACCTGCGCCACGGCCGGGGCATTGCGGTCGGTCACCGCGAACGCCGGCTGTGCGACGGCCGCCCGCTCGGCGAACAGCGTGACCGCCTCTGACCGCGCGAGCACCTCGACCGGCGGCGCGCTCCCAGGCTCCGGCAGCGACAGCGACGGCACACGGTAGGGCGCCTCCCCGGCGATCCCGAGCGCTTCCCGACTCGTCGCCAGGACGCGGACCTCGGGGCAGGCGCGGAGGAGCGCGTCCGCGAGCCGGGCGCACGCCGCCACCAGGTGCTCGCAGTTGTCCAGCACCAGCAGCAGGCGCTGCGTCTTGAGGGCGTCGGCCAGTGTGGCGGCCGAGCGGCCGACCCGGCTCCTCACGGACGCCCACGGCCGCGGCGACCGCCTGGGGCACCAGGGCCGAGTCGGCCAAGGCCGCCAGCTCGGCCAGCCACACCCCGTCCGGGTAGCCCTCCGCCGCCTCCGCCGCGGCCTGGAGGGCCAGGCGGGTCTTGCCCGTCCCCCCGGGCCCGGTGAGCGTCACCGCCGCTGCGCGCCCAGCAGGGCCGCCACCTCGGCCAGCTCCCGCTCCCGGCCCACGAAGCTGGTCAGCTGCAGGGGCAGGTTGTGGGGACGGGCGTCCAGCGTCCGCAGGGGCGGGAAGTCCGCGGGGAGGTCCGGGTGCAGCAGCTGGACCACCCGCTCGGGGCGCTGCAGGTCCTTCAGCCGGTGCTCCCCCAGGTCGCGGAGGGCCACCCCCGCCGGCAGGGCGTCCCGGACGACCTCCGCCACCGCCGCCGAGAGCACCGCCTGCCCCCCGTGGGCGGTCGCCATCAAGCGCGCGCAGCGCACCAGGGGGAGCCCGTAGTAGCGCGCGCCGTGCGCCGCCCCCGGGGCGGGGTACGCTTCCGCCTCCCCCAGGTGGACGCCCATCCGCGCCCGCAGCGGCCCCGTCGCCCCCCAGGCCTCCCGCTGCAGGGCGAGCTGCCCTTCCAGGGCCGCCGCGACGGCGTCGGTGGGGCGGGCGAAGGCCGCGTACACCGCGTCCCCCACCGTCTCGAACACCACCCCGTCGGCGGCCTGCACCGCGCCCTGGAGCAGGTCGTGGTGGCGGCGCACGGCGTCCCGGTAGGCGGCCGGGTGCGCCTGCTCCGGCCCCGTGCTGCCCTCCAGGTCGGTGAACAGGAAGGCCACCGTCCCGGTGGGCAGCTCCGGCGGCGCAGGGGGGGCGGATGGCTCCGGCACGGCTCGGCCTCTCGGGCCCAGCGTAGGCGCCGCCCCGCCGGCCGTCAATCCGCGCCCCGGACGCCCCGCGGCGGCGCCGGAAGCAACAGATGGCGCGAGCCTGGTGATAAAGGCGACCGCTTGACCTGAAACGCAGGCCCGAGGGCCTCCAGGCCCGCGCTCAGCGGCTCCGCTCCAGGTGAGCCCAAGGCACGGGACCGCCCCTGCGACCCGCGAGCGGGCTTTGTCACCAGGCTCACGCGATCTGTTTCCTCCGCCAAGGGCCACACACCGGCTGTGGCGGACGTGACTCTCGGCTTTAGCTGCTGCGTTCACCGGAGGGCGGCCCCGGCGCCCCCGGAATACCCCGATTGGGGGGTTGTCAAACCGCCCCGCCGGGGCGACACTGGAGGGGGCCGCGGGAGGCGGGGCCGGCGGGGCCGGCGGGAGGGCCCGATGGGGCCGCGGGAGGCGGGGCCAGCGGTGCTGGTGGTGGAGGACGAGCCGGGGGTGGCCGCCCTGCTGGCGGAGGTCCTCGCCGGGGCCGGCTACGCCCCGACGATGACGGACTCGGCCCTGGGGGCGGTGGCCCTGGCCCGGCGCCTGCGCCCGGCCGCCGTCCTGCTCGACCTGGGGCTGCCCTACCGCTCCGGCGGGGCGCTGCTGGGCGACCTCAAGGCCGACCCGGCGACGGCAGCCGTCCCCGTGCTGGTCGTCTCCGGCCTGGCCGACGCCCTGCCCCCGGCCCGGCGGGCGCTGGCCGCCGGCGTCGTGGCGAAGCCCTTCAGCCCGGCCGCCCTGCTGGCCGCCATCCACGGCGCCGTCGCCCGGGCCGCCCCGCCGGCGGTGCGGCCGGCCCCCGCCGCCGTGACTCCTCCCCCCGCCGGCGGCCGGCGAGTCCCCCCTCCGGGCCGCCGCCGGCCAGCCGCCGCCCCACCGCCAGGCGACCCGCGTTGGTGCCAGCCTGGGGCCAAAGGCCGCGCTCCCGGCGCTGCGGCCGCGGCCCCGGACGTGCTGCATGCGCCCGGCGGGAGGACGCTGCCGATGCTCGGGCCGCCGAAGCCGCGCCGCGTCCACCGGCCGGTGCTCGGCCGCGCTCGAGGACCTGGTCCCGCCGGGCCACTTCTACCGCCACCTGGAGGCGGCGCTCGACCTCTCCTTCGTGCGCGAGCTGGTCCGCGACCGCTACGCCCCGGGCGGGGCGCCGAGCCTCGACCCGGTGGTGTTCTTCAAGCTCCAGCTCATCCTCTTTTTCGAGGGGCTGCGCAGTCGAGCGCAAGCTCGTCGAGACGGCCAGCCTGCACCTGGCCCACCGCTGGTACCTGGGCTACGCCCTGGACGAGCCGCTGCCCGACCACTCCACCCTGAGCAAGGTCCGGCAGCGCCTGGGCGTCGCCGTCTTCCGGCGCTTCTTCGAGCGGGTGGTGGAGCTGTGCCAGGAGGCCGGGCTGGTGTGGGGGCAGGAGCTCTTCTTCGACGCCACCCGGGTGCGGGCCAACGCGGACGTCAACTCCGTCGTGCCCCGCCTGGGGCGGGTGGTGGGCGACCACGTCGAGGCCCTGTTCCCGGAGGGCGGCGACGCGAGCGACGGCCCGGACGCCGCCGGCGGGCGCCCGAGCCGCTCCCGGCGGGCGTCGTCCCGCTGCCCGCCCCGGCCGCCCCCGGCGCCGCCCCGGCCCCGCGGCGCCCCGGCCGGCGACGGCTCGTGCTGGAGGCCCCGCGGTGGGACCTCTTGGACCGGGCCGCCTCGACCCGGCGCGGCCCCTGGCGGCGGGCTCCGGCGCCTGTCGGCGGAGCGGGTCAGCCGCACCGACCCGGACGCCACGCTCATGCGCACGGCCACCGGCGGGCGCGCCGTGCTGGGCTACCAGACCCACTACGTCGTGGACGGCGGGCGGGCCCGGATCATCCTCCACGCCCTGACCACGCCCGGGGACGTCTGGAGGGCCAGCCGTGCTCGACCTCCTGTGGCGGGTGCGCTTCCGGTGGAGGGTGCGCCCGAAGTGCGCGGTGGGCGACTCCAAGTACGGCACGGTGGAGAACATCATGGCCCTGGAGGACGAGGGGATCCGCGCCTACTTCCCCCTGGCCAACACCGAGCACCGGGACAGCCCCTACTACCCCCTGGCCGCCTTCGCCTACGACGCCGAGCGGGACGAGTACCGCTGCCCCCAGGGCCAGCCCCTGCGCCGCGACCGGGTCGCGTGGGAGCGGGAGCTCGTGGGCTACGTGGCCGATCCCGCGGTCTGCAACGCCTGCCCGGTCAAGGCCGCCTGCACGCCGGGGAAGACCGGCCGCCACGTCCACCGCTCGCTCCACGAGGCCTACCTCGACCGGGTGCGGGCCTCCCACGCGACCGAGTTCCTATAAGAAGGCGATGCGCAAGCGGGCGGTGTGGATCGAGCCGCTGTTCGGGGAGGCCAAGCAGTGGCACGGCCTGCGCCAGTTCCGCCTCCGCGGCCTGATGAAGGTGAACACCGAGAGCCTGCTGACGGCGGCGGGGCAGAACCTCAAGCGCTGGCTCGCCGCCACCGGCTGGGGCCGGCGCCACGCCCCGTGCGGCGCCCTGGCCCTCCCGACGTCAACTCAGCGGAGCCGCCAGCGAACAACCGGTGCCCTCGCTGGCCCCGCGGGCCGGCCCCACAGCAGCAGCCCGGGCCCCTCGGCCTGCTCACGACGGCTCACCCGTCACGCGCAGCCTTGGTCGGCGCCGGGCTGGTGCGATCGGTTTCCTCCCCTGAGGTCCCGCGCCCCCGACGGCGGAGGTCATTCCAGGCTTTTGACACTCCGTAATTGACGTTGGGTGGCGGCGGACCGGGGCCGGGGCCCAGGCCCCGACCAGCCGCGCGTCGTCCACGGCCAGGACAGGCCCGAGGCCCAAGGCGCGGCCCAAGGGTCGGCCGAGGTTCAGCCACTCCGCCGAGGCGGCGGCCGACGTCGAATACCGGAGTGTCAGGCTTTTCGTGTTGCGTTCAGACCATCCGGCCGTCAGGCGACGTCCAGAGGTTCTTCCAGCGCGTCGGCGACGGCCTGCTCCAGGGGCATCGCCAGGCCTGCCTGGATCCAGGTTTCGACCCGGACGGTATCGCCCAGCCGGTGCGGTGCCGGCCGAGGCGATCCACGCGTCCGCCCAGGACGCCGGGTCGGCTAGGGCGCCCGGTCGGGCGCCTCCGGCTTCGGTACACGCCGACTCGTGTCGTCCTGCAGGAGGATCGCGTACCGGCTCAGCGCAGCGTCCGCGGGTACGGGCAGGCGCACGGGACGCCACTGCCCGGGCGCCGGCGCACATGGCGATTGAGCAGGCATCCGGTCGTCCCCGGGCAGCCAGGGCCGGGGCGGCGCCGGGGCCGCCGACGGCGACCAGCAGCAGGGCGCCCGCAGCAGCGCCGGCGAGCGCCCCCAAGGCCCACCGGGGGGCGGCGGACGCGGGGGGCGGGGGTGGTGGGCGCCGGGAGCACGGGGATGGCCACGGGGGCCCCGTCGTCCGCGGGGCGGG
>CAWEHH010000031.1:0-93183 GCA_963808765.1 uncultured beta proteobacterium | reverse complement strand
CAGTTCCTGATGCTTCAACTCCTCATCGGTGAACCGGACCAGCGCTTCGAGCGCCGTCTGGTCCCCGAGCACGTATTCGCGGCTCACTTCCATGATCTTCGCGCTGATAAAACGCTCGACAAGGCCGAACATGTTCGCATAGGTACGGCCCTGGACGTGAGACGCGCACTTGCGCTCCTCATCGCTCAGGAAGTCGAGCGCAGAGAGCTTCGAGAGTCCGTCGGGAAGAAACGTGCGCGAGAAATCGAAACGGCGGCCGCGAATGACGTCGCGATCGATTTCCCAGCGTACCCGTTTGGACACTTCGATGCACCGTGCATAACGACGGGTGTCCATTTGCATCTGGAAAGGCGTGGAGCGTTCCGGCTGAAGCTCGACTGCGTTCATCATTTCTTCCTCCTGGACGGTTGTGGGCGCATGCGCGGTGTCGTACCGCCTCAACGCACGGCGTGCACTCTAACGAGCGCACGTGTCGGTCGGATGTCCGGTTTGAAACAGTTTGTTTCCGTGTGTAGCGCCTCTATAATCGGGCTCAGCTCTTCTCGAGCAGGCCTCGTGGTAACGCTGTCGAGTAGCGAAGTCGCATCAACACCCTCTTTTGCGAACCCCTCCCGACGGCTTCCGCCGGCGGAAGGCGTAACGCGTTCGATTGAAGACAAAGACCAGGCACTAATGCATACGCACTCGGCTGCGATCGTCGCGAGCCCCGGCAACAGGGCGACTCGCATGTGCGCGCTGCGGATCGAACCTCCTCGGGCGAGGCGCTGCACGCCACATTCGCTGCCCGTTTGAGCGCCATGCAAAGCGTCCGCTCGATCCCTGGAATGGTGCGTTCGATGGCTCGCCGGGCACTGGTCGCGCGTGCCCTGATCCTCGTCTATCACCGTGTGACGCCGCTCGATTTCGATCCCGAGTGGCTCGCAGTCGAGCCCGAACGTTTCGCCGAACAGATGGAGGTCCTGCGGCGGCACTACCGCGTGTTGAGCCTGTCCGAGCTGAACGCGTGCATGCGGAATGGAAAGGTACCTCGCAAGGCCGTCGCGGTCACGTTCGACGATGGGTATGCCGACAATCTGCTCGGCGCGCGCCCTCTTCTCGAGCGCCACGCCGTTCCCGCCACGGTGTTCGTGACGACCGGGAAGCTCGAGCAGGACAGCGAATTCTGGTGGGACGAGCTGGCGAGCGTTCTTCTCGAAACGCCGAGCCTGCCGGATGCCCTGTCCGTGCAAGTGAACGGCGAGCGCTATTCGTGGTCCTTACGCAATGACGACGGCGCTCCCGCACCCGCTGCCGATGCGGATGGGCGAAACTGGAACGTCTTGCGGAAGACGCCCCCGACGCCGCGCCAAAGAGCCTACCAGGAGCTGGCCGCGATCGTGCGACCACTCGACGCAACCATGCAGGAATCGGTGATGTCGCAGCTTGCCGAGTGGACAGGCACCCGACGCACGATCCGCGACACGCACCGGGCGCTCACGCCCGGGGAAGTCGTCCGCCTCGACGCGGGCGGCCTGGTCGAAGTCGGCGCGCACACGGTGACCCACCCCGTGTTGTCCGCGCATCCCGGGGACACGCAGCAGCGCGAGGTCCGGCTGAGCAAGCGCCGCCTGGAGGATATCCTCGGCCGGGAGGTCGGCCTCTTCGCCTATCCCTTCGGGGCACGCGCCGATTACACCGCGGAGTCGGTCGGTATCGTGCGAGAGTCCGGCTTCGCATGCGCCTGCTCCAACTTCGAGGGTTGGGTTCGCCACGGCACGAGCGCATACGAGCTTCCGCGCTATCTCGTGCGCGATTGGGATGGCGAAGCGTTCGCGCGCAAGCTTCACGCCTGGTATGCCGCCTGAATCGCCCATGCGCATCCTCCAGGTGAGCACCGCCGACATCGCCGGCGGCGCGGAGCGCATCGCATGGAATCTCTTCAACGCCTATCGCGAGGCCGGGCACGTGTCCTCGCTCGCCGTCGGCCTGAAGCGCTCCGACCATCCGGACGTCGTGGTCCTGCCGAACGGCCGGCACTGGACGCTGTGGACGCGCGGCTGGTGGGCGATCGAGAGCAGGGCGAGTCGCATGAGGGATCAGGTACCGGGCGCCGGTTTTGTCTCGGAGCTCGCGCGCTATGCAGCGCGGCCCCGCACGACGCTCCTCGAGGAATACGGGATCGAGAACTTCCATTTTCGCGGAAGCCGCCGGTTGCTCGCTCTGCGTGACGAGCCCCCGGAGGTCGTGCACTGCCACAACCTGCACGGCGGCTACTTCGACCTGCGTGTTCTTCCCCGCCTGAGCCGTACCGTTCCTGTCGTCATGACATTGCATGACGCATGGCTTCTGAGCGGCCACTGCGCGCACTCGTTCGACTGCGAACGCTGGCGCTCGGGATGCGGCCACTGCCCGGATCTCGGCATCTATCCGCCGTTGAAGCGCGACGCGACGGCCTACAACTGGCGGCGCAAGCAGCGCATCTTCGCGAAGAGCCGACTCTTCGTCGCGACGCCAAGCGCGTGGCTCATGCGCAAGGTCGAGGCATCCATTCTTGCACCGGCCATCGTCGAGAGCCGCGTCATCCCGAACGGCGTCGACCTCGGCACGTTCAGGCCGGGCGACCGCGCCCGTGCCCGCGCGATGCTGAACATCCCTGCGCACGCGCGCGTCATCCTCTTCACCGGTTACGGCATCCGCCGCAACATCTGGAAAGACTACGAGACGATGCGCGCCGCGATCTCACGGGTCGCGGAGGAACTCCGGGGCGAGAACGTGCTGTTCATCGGGCTTGGCGAAGAGAGTCCTCCCGAGCGCCTGAACTCGGCCGAATTCCGATTCGTCGGCTACGTCCGGGACGGCGAAGAGGTCGCCCGCTACTATCAGGCGGCCGATATGTATATCCACGCCGCCAAAGCCGATACGTTCCCGAACTCGGTGCTGGAAGCGCTCGCCTGCGGGATACCGGTGGTGGCAACCGCGGTCGGCGGCATCCCGGAGCAGGTGCGGCCCCTCGCCGGACTCGGCGCCGGCGCGCCGGACCTCGAGCGCCATGGACCCGACGACGCCACGGGCGTTCTTGTCGCGGCGGGCGACGCGCAGGACATGGCCCGGAGCCTCGTCGCTCTCGTACGCGACGAACGCCTGCGCGAACGCCTCGGTGCGAATGCGCAGGACGACGCAAGGAAGCGATTCGACCTCGAAGGCCAGGCGCAGGCCTACCTCACGTGGTATCGGGAATTGCTGTCACGCGCACGGGCGACGAAGAGCCGCAGTGACGATTCGCCGGCCACGAAGGCGGATTCGCTCATGTTTGCGGATAGCGCCACGCGCTGAACGCATGACTTCCTTCTGTCGCATACGTGTCGAAACTTTTTCAGTTATTCGCATGAGCTCGCGTCTCACGCGAAGCAGAACACGGATTCGGCTTGGGACCTGAACACATAAAACAGTTTGCCAAGTGTGTCATTCCGGAGGCCGTCTATCGGCCCGTGGTGAAATGGTTCAGAGCCCCGCGCCGCGTGCGGTGGGGCAGCCTGCGCAGCACGCAGCCCGTCAGCCGTGTCTTCGGGGAAGATCGCGGGCTCCCACTGTGCCGCTACTATATCGAGCGCTTTCTTCAGGATAACGCGCGCGACATTCAGGGCGACGTGCTCGAAATCGCGGACAACAGCTACACGCGCCGCTTCGGCGCAGAACGCGTCGTCCGCAGCCACGTGCTGCACGCCGTCGAAGGCAATCCCGCGGCGACTCTCGTGGGCGACTTGACGACCGGCGCGGGCATTCCCGCAAACGCGTTCGACTGCATCATCCTCACGCAGACGCTTCCCTTCGTCTACGACGTTCGCGCCGCTCTGCGCCATCTCGAGCGCAGCCTCAAACCCGGAGGCGTGCTGCTCGCGACCCTCTCCGGTATCAGTCAGATCAGCCGCTACGACATGGATCGCTGGGGGGATTTCTGGCGATTTACCGACGCATCGGCCCGACGGCTCTTCGAGGAGCTCTGGCCCGCGGAAAACATCTCGCTGGAAGTGCACGGCAACGTGCTGGTCGCGACCGCCTACCTGCAAGGCATCGCGAGCGACGAGTTGCGCGAAGATGAATTGCACTACAAGGACCAGGATTACCCGCTGATGATCACGGTTCACGCACGCAAGGCATTGTCGGTCTGAAACTTCGCAGCCCCGCCTCGTTCTGCCTGAAGCCTCGTACGCTCGGACGAGAGTTCTAACCGGCGCCGGAACGTTTCGTTCGCGGGGCCCCGCCGCTTCGCAGCCCCCGCTCACCGATAAGAGGTTGCTCGGTCCTCTACCTCTTCCTCGCCTATAATTCCGCTTCTGTAGTTCCAGGCGGTACAAAATCATGTCGAACAACGGGTGTGTGCTGATCGTCGAGGACGATCGGGCGATCAGGGAGATGGTGGCCGAGTACCTCGCGGCCCAGGGCTACGAGGTGCAACAGGCCCAAAGCGGCGGCGACATGCGCGAGACCGTCGAGCGCCACCTGCCGGACGTGGTACTGCTCGACGTGCGCCTGCCGGGAGAAGACGGACTCACCCTCGCCCGTTACCTGCGTGAGCGCTACGACGTCGGCATCATCATGGTGACCGGCGCGACCGACGTGGTCGACCGCGTGGTCGGACTCGAAGTCGGGGCCGACGACTACGTGACCAAACCTTTCGACCCGCGGGAGCTCCTGGCGCGAGTGAAAAGCGTCATGCGTCGGCTCGGCGTTCGCGCGGAGCAGACCGCGAACGTGCGCCCCGGTGGCGCGCGGGTGCCCGTCGGCCACTGCTTCCTCGACGTCGCCGCGCATCGTCTGCTCGACGTCCAGGGCCAGGAAGTGCCGCTCACGAGCATGGAATACGATCTCCTCAAGATGTTCACCGAGCATCCCAACAAGGTCCTGACCCGCGACCAGATCCTCACCTTCACGCGCAATCGCGAGTGGGAGCCGTTCGACCGCTCGATCGACATTCGCATCGCACGGTTGCGCCGCAAGATCGAGAGCAACCCGGAAGAACCGAAAGCGATCCGCACTGTGCGTGGTGCGGGCTATATGTTCGTGCCACAGTAATCGTTAGAACCACCGCCTTATCGGTGAGCGGGGGCTGCGAAGCAGCGGGGCCCCGCGAACGAAACATTCCGGCGCGGATTAGAACTCTCGTCCGAGCGTACGAGGCCTAAGGCAGAACGAGCGGCGGCTGCGAAGCAGCGGGGCCCCGCGAACGAAGCATTCCGGCACCGATTAGGACTCTCGTCCGAGCGTACCGAGGCCTAAGGCAGAACGGGCGGGGGCCGCGTACACGGGCAGTCGTAAGCCTCCGTCACTGGCGAATGTCTCCTGACCTGACTCCTTCGCCGGCACGATTGCCTCCGCGTCGTAACAGCTGTAGCAAGCCCAGGTTTCCCTCGGAATCGGTTCGTTTCAGCGGTGTAACAGTTGCCCCGGCAGGCGGGGGGCGTGCTTATACTCGGTTCAAACGTCCACGTCCATCCGCCAATGAGTCTAGTGCAGGAGAGTCTCGACCAGCCAGCGCTCCATGAGATCCACGGCATCGTGCATCTGGCCGACGCGATCGCCCGATGCAACGAACGCTTCTCCCGCATCGTCGGGCTCGACGCGGGGGCGCTCGTGGGCAAGTCGCTGCTCGAACTGTGTCCCGAGCTCCAGGCCGACGGCGCCTTCTCCGCCGAACGCTGGAAGAGACGCTGGCAGTCGGCCCGAGCGGGGCTCCCGCAATGGTTCCCATGGCAGTTCCGGAACCGGAGCGGGCGTCGCATCCATGCGCTCATCAATCTCGCGCTCGATCCGGACCATCCAGGCCGCGTCATCGCGAACGTGCACGATCTTTCGAACCTGGGGCAGAGCGGTTGGATCCGGCCCGATTCGCGTGCGCGGCTCCAGCAGGTGCTCGACTACACCAAAGCCATCATGATCGTGAAGGATCTCGCGGGACGCTACGTTTTTGCGAACCGCGAGTTCGAGCGCGCGACACGAATGCCGGCCGAGCGCGTGGTCGGGTATTCCGACAGCGAGCTGTGGCCGCCGGATTACGTTGCCCAGTTCGTGTCGCACGACACCGAAGTCTTCGCGACCCGCACGGCCACCGAATACGAGCTCACCGCGACCATCGGCCGTCAGAAGAAGACGTTCCTCGCATGGAAGTTCCCGCTCTTCAGGCCGGACGGTGAACCGTATGCGATCTGCGGCGTCGCGACGGACATCACGGAGCGCAAGCGCACGCAGGACGCGTTGACCGCCGCGGCGCTGGCGGTTTCGAGCGCCGGAGGCGCGACGGTCTTCCAGGAGCTCGTGCGCTATCTCGCGACCATCCTGCAGGTCGACGCTGCCTTCATCGCGGTGCCCTGCCCCGACGATCCGCGCAGCATGCAAACGCATGCGTTGTTCCTGGACGGAGAGATCCGCGAGAACTTCACCTACGTGCTCGCGGGCACACCGTGCGAGACGGTCGTCGATCGCACGTTCCGCATCTATCCCTCGGACCTGCGGCAGGAGTTTCCCGGCGAATCGGACTTCCAGTCGCTCGAGCTCGAGAGCTATGCCGGCTATCCGCTGCACGATTCGACAGGCAAATCGGTCGGGTTGATCTCGATCGTGTCGCGCGCGCCGATGATGAACGGCGAGTTCATCGAGTCGATCCTGAAAATCTTCGCCGTGCGCGCGTCCGCGGAGCTCGAACGGCAGAGCTCCGAAGAGTCGCTGCGCCGGTCGGAGGCGAGCTATCGCGCGATCTTCGAAGCCAGCGAGGATGCCGTCTTCATCCACGACTGGGAGACGGGCGCGATCATCGACGTGAACCGCCGGGCGTGCGAAATCTACGGCTTCGAGTACGAGGCGATGAAGAGGATCAAGATCGCCGAGTTGGGCTCCGGGCAGTATCCGTACACCGGTGATGAGGCGCTGCGGAAATTCGAGGAGGCGAAAGCCGGCAAGCCGGTGCGCTTCGAATGGCGCCGCCGCAATCGCGACGGCATCCTGCATTGGGACGAAGTCGTGCTGAGAACCGCCACGATCGCCGGCGAGCGTCGTATCCTCGCGTTCACGCGTGAAGTCACCGAGCGCAAGCTCGCGGAGCAGGCGATGCGCCAGGCCCAGAAGATGGAGGCGCTGGGCCATCTCACGGGCGGCATCGCGCACGATTTCAACAATCTGCTGACCAGCATCATGGGCTACGTCGTGCTCGCCTCCGAGCATCCGGCGGCCACTCGCGAGCCGAAGGTCGCGAAGTACCTCGAGCAGGCACAGCTTTCGTGCGGGCGCGCCCGCGATCTCATTCAGCAGATGCTCACGTTCAGCCGCGGACAACGCGGACGGCCGAGACCCGTATCGCTCGGGCCCCTCGTGCGCGAATCGCTCAAGCTCTTTTCCTCGTCGATGCCAACGACGCTGGAGCTCCAGACGCACGTGGACGGCGAAGTGCCCGCGGTCATGCTCGATCCGGTCCACCTCGATCAGATCCTCCTCAACCTGTGCCTCAACGCGCGCGATGCGATGGGCGGCGTCGGCACGATAGGGGTCCGCGCGGGCCGCGCGCTTCTCGAAGAGCCGGTCTGCACGGCGTGCCGCCAGTCCGCTGAGGGAGAGTTCGTGGAGCTCGTAGTGGAAGACAACGGGCCCGGCATCCCGCAGGAGATCGTGGACCGCATCTTCGAGCCGTTCTTCACGACGAAAGACGTGGGCAAGGGCAGCGGCATGGGGCTTGCCAGCGTGCACGGCATCGTGCACGAGCTCGGCGGACACATCATCGTCGAGACCGCCCCGGGCCGCGGCACGCGCTTTCGTGTGCTGTTCCCGATGCTCACCGGAGCGCAGGCCGAAGGCGAGCTCGATGGCCAGGACAAACGTGCGCCCGCACGGCGTCTGCAGGGACGCGTTCTCGTCGTCGATGACGAGCAGTCGGTCGCGACCTTCATGCGCGATCTGCTCGAGAGTTGGGGACTCGAAGTCACCATCGCCGCGGATGCGGTCGATGCCGCTTCCGAGGTTTTGCGCGATGCGCAGCGCTTCGACCTCGTCATCACCGATCAGATGATGCCGCGCATGACAGGCACGCAGCTCGCGCGCGAACTCGCGCGGACAAGGGCCGATCTGGCAGTCATCCTCTACACCGGCTTCAACGAAGGCATCACGCCGGAAGACATGGAGAACGCGGGCTTGCGCGCCGTGGTGAAGAAGCCGATCGATCCGCACGAGCTGTTCGGCCTGCTCCAGACGCATCTGCCGCACCGGGCGCGCACGCAGTCGTGATCGTCCATCTCGTCGACGGCACCTACGAGCTCTTTCGCCACTTCTACGGATTGCGGCGTTTCAATAAGGGCAAGGACCGTCCGTTTGGCGCCGTCGTCGGCATACTTCAGGGCGTGCTGAAGATGGTCGAGGACGGCGCGACTCACGTCGGCGTTGCGACCGACCACGTGATCGAATCGTTTCGAAACACGATGTGGCCGGGCTACAAGACCGGCGCCGGCATCGAACCGGCGCTCCGGGCGCAGTTTCATCCGCTGGAGGACGCGCTTGCCGCGATGGGCGTCGCGGTGTGGCCGATGGTCGAGCTCGAAGCCGATGATGCGCTCGCGTCCGCCGCGCACATCGCGGAGAAAGACAAGGAAGTCGAGAAGATCGCGATCTGGACGCCGGACAAGGACCTCGCGCAATGCGTTCGCGGCGACCGCGTGGTGCAGATCGACCGCCGGGGGAAGAAGATCCTGGACGAGGCCGGCGTGCGACAGAAGTTCGGCGTCCCGCCCGCGCTCATTCCGGATTACCTCGCGCTCGTGGGCGATGCGGCGGACGGTTATCCTGGAATCGAGGGAATCGGCGCCGTGACCGCCGCTCGGCTGCTGAATCAGTATGGCCCCATCGAGAAGCTGCCGCCCGAGATCCTGCGGGATCGCCGCGAGCGAGCGCTGCTCTTCAAGGACCTTGCGACACTCAGAACCGACGCGACGCTGTTCGGCACAGTCGACGCGCTGCGCTGGCGCGGGCCGACGAAGGCGTTCGCGTCGCTGGCGGAGCGGATGGACGCGCCGGGTCTCGTGGAGCGTGCGGCGAAGGCGCAGGCGGCGATGGCGTCTGGGTAGTGTTTTCGGTTTGACGCCGTTTCGTGTACGCTCATGTAACGTTTCGGCGCGAGCCCTGCACGAAACCGACCGATCGTCGTTCCGCTACCCGAGGCATGCCCCCATGATGCGCCCTGTCCTCGCCGCAGTCCTTCTTCTCGCAAGCGCCGGAGCGTCCGCCGCCTGTCCGGCGCTTCTCGACGTCAAGCTGCCGACTCTCACCGAAGACGCCGCGTCGCTCTGCCGCTTCGAAGGCAAGGTGCTGCTCGTCGTGAACACCGCCAGCCAGTGCGGCTACACGCCGCAGTACGAAGGCCTGGAGAAGCTCTACCGCCGCTACAGGGACAAGGGGCTCGTCGTGGTGGGCTTTCCTTCCAACGACTTCGGCGGGCAGGAACCCGGTTCGAACAAGGAGATCGCGCAGTTCTGCGAGTTGAACTATGGCGTGACTTTCCCGATGTTCGCGAAATCGGCGGTCGCGAAAGGGCCGGTCAATCCGTTCTACGAGCAACTCGCGCGCGCATCGAACAGCCGCCCGCGGTGGAACTTCCACAAGTATCTCGTCGACCGCAAAGGCGAGAAGGTGCTCGCGTACGACACCAAGGTCGAGCCGAACGACGCACGATTGGTGAAAGACGTGGAGCGGCTATTGGCCGAGCGGTGAGCGCGCTCGGGGCACGGTAGTCCCGACGAGAGTATCGCGGGTCAAGATTTCGGCCAGCCGTTCCTCGCTCCAGCCCTCGGTACCCGCGGGGCGCATCGGGATCACGACGTAGCGCATGTCCGCGTTGGAGTCGTGAACCCGCACCGTCACGCTGTCCGGCAGTACGGTGCCGAATTCCTTCAGCACGGCCCTGGGCTCGAACACGACGCGTGAGCGGTAGTTGCGGCTCTTGTACCACGTCGGCGGCATGCCCAGGAGCGCGCGCGGGTAGCATGAGCACAGCGTGCAGACGATGACGTTGTGGACCTCCGGTGTGTTCTCCACCGCGATCAGCCGCTCGGCTTCGAGCTGAACACCCATTTCGGCGCACGCCGCGCGGCCGTCGGCGAGCAGACGCTTCCTGAATTCGGGATCGACCCATGCGTGCGCGATCACCCGCGAGCCGCGGAACGGGAAGTCCTCTTCGAACTCCTCCATGCGCCGCCGGATCTGCTCGGCGGTGACGACACCCTTCGCTTCCAGGATCTCCTGCATCGCGCGGCTCATGAGCTCGTACTCGGACGGCGGCCCATGGTCGTGCTCGTTGACCGGCGCATGCTCGTCATGATCGTGATCGTGTCCGTCGTGCGCGTGCGAATGGGTCTTCGAGGCGTAGTAATCGAACGGGTGCTCGTTCATGACGTGCCTTTCACCGGCTCGAGCCAGTGTTCGTAGATTTCCATTTCGATCAGGTCCCGCGCAGGGCCGGCATAGCGCGGCCAGACTTCGCGCTGCGGGAAGCGCACGCGATACAGCACCTTCTTCGGCTCGCCGTCGAAGCCGTACGCGAGCTCTTCGGGGTTGGGGAACGCGCCGCAGATGCGCTCGATCTCGCCGACTTTTCCGCGTATGTAGTACGGTGTCCGACGATGGCCCGGCGGGAAGCTCGCCTTCACACGCACGCGGTCGCCGACATTGAAACGGTGATCCGGGGCCGGCGTGTAGCTGGAGTTGCCTGGATTCATGATGGGCTCGTCGCGGCGGCTAGCGCTTCGCGGCCTTCTTGACCGGCGACTCCGTTTCATCGGGCACGTCGAATCGCGCGCGGATCTCCTCCATCTTCGCCCTGAGCTCCTCTTCGGTCATGTAACCCTTCTCGATCATGAGCGTGCGCAGGGCCGATGTCGTGATCTCGAAGTAGTGGAGCTGCGAATACTTCTCTCCGAGATCTTCCGCCGCCCGCCGCAGCTCGTCCGTCCTGACGATTCCCGCTCGCGAGAGGGTGGAACGCAGCGCGTTCGCCTGGCGCTCCCAGAACCTCATCCCATGGTCGACCGTGTCGATCGGACCGGCGGGATCTCCGCCGATGTCCTGCGGTCCTCTGTTCGGCTGCGTATCGGTCATGGCGGCGGTGTCCGGCGGTTTCGGGCCACAAGCATAGTAAAAAGCGGCGCGGCGCCGCAATACCGGGATTGCGCAGGGAGAGCGCTCCGCCCTGTCATTGCGTCTCGGCGCGAAGGCGCAGCCGCTGCCGGTCGGACCGGGAACGTCGGTTGCGAGCACTCGTCACGCATCCGCGACCAGGACCGCCCATGAAAGCGAGCCTCGCCGAGTGTCCCCGCCAGCGACCACGATGATCCGCATGGATCATATGAAGGTGTTGACGGTCTTCCATCGTTACAAGCCCGACAGTTCGCCGGCGACGAGGCAGGCGCTCGTCTCGACGATCTGCGCCGCGCTCGAAATCCATGCTCAGCTCGAAGAGGAGATCTTCTACCCTGCGATGCGCGACGTCGATCCGCAGATCGTGGAGAAGAACGTGCCGGAACACGAGCGCATGCGGCAGTTGATCGGCGCGCTCCGCAACATGCAGCCCACGCACGCGACGCACGAACAAACGTTCATGGAGCTGATGCGCGAGGTCCTTCACCATGTTGCCGACGAAGAGACGATCCTGCTGCCGCGCGCCGAGCATCTGCTCCGCCATCGGCTTCACGAGCTCGGGGCCGAGATGGCGAGCCGCAAGCTGCAACTGATGCTGCCCCGAGCGGCCGGGCTCGAAGCGGCGAGCGCCCGGGCACGTCCGGCACGCAGCGTGCTGCTCGGCGCAGGCATCGTCGTTGCCGCAGGCTATCTCTTCAGTCTGGCACGTCACGCCATGAGCTCCCGACCCACCCTCCACCAAAGGTGATCGAATGAGCGTGCGACAACTTGCAGAAAACACCGGGCTGCTGCAAGGCAGCCCCAGCCCCTCGGGCAGGGCCTCCCGTGCAACTCGGGCTCTCGAAACCGGCGAACTCTGGCGCGCGACCGGCCTCGACCGGATCGGCACCGAACGCGTCGCACGCGGGCTTGGCTGGCTCAGCATCGGCCTCGGGCTGGCCGAGCTGCTCGCGCCGTCGCTCATCGCGCATCTGTGCGGCGGCCGGGCGAGGCACACGGGTCTCATTCGGCTCTACGGCCTGCGCGAGATCGCGAGCGGACTCATGATCTTCAGCGGAGGCCGCCGTCCGATCCGCGGCGTCTGGTCGCGCGTGGCGGGCGATGCGATCGATGTCGCGACACTGGCCGCGATGGCAGCATCGCCCCGGACGAACAAAGCCGGCGTCGCGTTCGCGGCGACCAACGTGCTGGCTGTCACGGCGGTCGATCTCATGTGCGCGCAGGAGTTGAGCCGTGAAGCGGGCCAGGTCACGCCGGAAGGCGCCACGCGCGTGAAGCGCAGCATCACTGTCAATCGGCCCGCAGAAGAGGTCTATGCCTTCTGGCGCGACTTCGAGAACCTTCCGAAATTCATGTACCACCTCGAATCGGTGCGCGTATTCGGTCCCACCCGTTCGCACTGGACAGCGAAAGGCCCCGGAGACAAGCGAGTGGAGTGGGATTCGCAGGTAACCGAGGACCGGCCCAACGAGTTGATCGCCTGGCACACGCTTCCCGGGCACCGATCTGGAAAACGGCGGCAGCGTGAGCTTCGAGCGCAGGCCGGGCGGACGCGGCACGATCGTGCGGGTCACGCTCGAATATCGGCCGCCGGGCGGCATGGCGGGCCGCGCGTTGGCGAGCCTCATGAATCGCGCGCCCGAACAGGAGATCTCGGATGACTTGCGCCGCCTGAAGCAGATCCTGGAAACGGGCGAGATCGTCCGCTCCGACGCGACACCCGAAGGCAGCGGCCGGATGATGCAGCGGCCCGCGCAACCGGCCGACTCCGGGAGAAACCCATGAGAGCGAATTGCTGGCACGGCAAGCAGGACGTGCGCGTCGAGCAGGTGCCCGATCCGAAGATCCTCAATCACCGCGATGCGATCGTGAAGATCACGTCGACGGCGATCTGCGGGTCGGACCTCCACTTGTACAACGCGCTCGTGCCGACGATGCACAAAGGCGACATCCTCGGCCACGAGTTCATGGGCGAAGTGGTGGAAGTCGGTCGCGAAGTGAAGAACCTGAAGGTGGGCGACCGCGTGGTCGTGCCGTTCCCGATCGCGTGCGGAAATTGCGGCGCATGCAACGCCGAGATGTATTCGCTCTGCGAGAACTCGAATCCCAATGCGTGGATGGCGGAGAAGATGATGGGGCATTCGCCCGCCGGCATCTTCGGCTACTCGCACATGCTGGGCGGCTTCGCGGGCGGGCAGGCGGAATATGCGCGGGTGCCGTTCGCCGACGTCGGGCCGCTCAAGGTTCCGGAGGGCCTCACCGACGATCAGGTGCTCTTTCTCTCGGACATCTTTCCCACGGGCTACATGGGCGCCGAGATGTGCAACATCAGGCAAGGCGACACGATCGCGGTGTGGGGTTGCGGCCCCGTGGGTCAGTTCGCGATCGCGAGCGCGAAAATGCTGGGCGCCGAGCGCATCGTCGCGATCGACCGCTTCGAGGATCGGCTCACGATGGCGCGCGCTCCGCGCAGGCGCGACGGATGTCATCAACTACGAAGTGCTCGACGTCTACGACACCCTCATGGACATGACGGGCGGCGTGGGCCCCGATGCGTGCATCGACGCCGTTGGAACCGAAGCACACATGCCCGGGCCGCTTTACGGCTACGACCGCTTCAAACAGGCGCTGATGCTCGAAAGCGATCGGCCCTTCGCGCTGCGTCAGGCGATCATGGCGTGCCGCAACGGCGGAACGGTTTCCGTGATCGGCGTCTACGGCGGATTCATCGACAAGTTTCCGATGGGCTCTTTCATGAACCGCTCGCTCACGATGAGGACCGGGCAGTGCCACGTGCACCGCTACATGAAGCCGCTGCTCGAGCGCATTCAGAAAGGCGACATCGATCCGAGCTTCGTCATTTCACACCGCATGAAACTCGACGAGGCGCCGCAGGGCTTTTCCATGTTCCTGAACAAGGAAGATCACTGCACGAAGATCGTGCTGACGCCGTAATTCGCTAGCTAGGCTCGCCAGTGTGATGAGCCGGCCCGCGCCTCTGAAGCCGAACGCGGCCGTTGTCGGCTCTACGTCGGCTGACCGGGCGGGCTGCATCCGGCTGCAACAGCTGTGGCCCGCGCCTCGTCGACAGTATCGACGCACCACTCCGCTGCGGGCTTGCTCAACCCACCGACGCGAACGCCCAGCAGTCGCAGCCGGCGGTCGAGCGGCACGCGCTTCAGACATTCGCCGGCGGCGCGGCGAATGGCCATGGCATCGCGTGTCGGTGAATCGAGCGTGCAATCGCGCGTGAGCGTCTTGAAGTTGTCATAGCGGATCTTCAGTCCGATCGTCCTGCCGACGCAGCCCTTGCGCTCGAGATCCCCGGCGACGCGCACGCACAGGTCGGTGAAAATTTCGGAGAGCTGCGCTCGATCGCGCACCGGATGGAGATCGTGCTCGAAGGTCGTCTCGCGGCTGACCGACTTGGGCTCGCTGTAGGTCACGACGGGCCGATCGTCGCGGCCGTGCGCGGCACGGTGCATCCACGAGCCGTAGCTCTCGCCGAAGCGTTCGACGAGCAGCCCCGGATCGGCTCGCGCCAGTTCCTCGATCGTATGAATGTCCAGGGCAGCGAGTCGTGCGGCCGCCTTCGGCCCGATGCCGTTCAGCTTGCGCGCGGGGAGCGGCCACACGCGCGCGGGAATGTCGGCCTCCGTGATGAGCGAAAGCCCGCCGGGCTTGTCGAGCTCCGATGCGATCTTCGACAGGAGCTTGTTGGGCGTGACGCCGATCGAGCACGACAGGCCTGTCGCCGAGAAGACCGCGCGCTTGATGGAATCCGCGATCTCCGTCGCACGCGCCCACGGGTCGGGCACATCGATGCCTTCCGGCAGCACGAGGTCGGTCAGATCGATGTAGATCTCGTCGATCCCGCGATCTTCGATGTGCGGAGCGATCGATCGCACCGCCTCCTTGAACAAACGCGAGTAGCGCCGGTACTCGTCGAAATCGGCGGGAAGCAGCAGCGCATCCGGAGCGCGCTTCGCCGCTTTCATGAGACCCATGCCGGAGCTCACGCCGAAAGCACGCGCTTCGTACGTCGCGGTCGTGATCACGCCGCGGCCCTTGTAATCGCGCAGGCTCGGAAACGTGGCGCCCGGGAGCGCCGGGGCGACGCTCCGCCGGCCGCCGATGACCACCGGTTTCCCGCGCAGGTGCGGATAGCGCAGCAATTCGACGGACGCATAGAAGGCGTCCATGTCGAGGTGCGCGATGAATCGTCTTGTCGGCTCCATGGCTCCGAAGCGCCAGTATACGCACGCAGCTTACCGGGCGAGGCACGGCGCGGTCAGCGGCAACCGGGGTTGGCACAGCCGTTGCAATGTGACCGGCATAGTCCCGTCGGGGCGAAACTAACGGAGATTGCAATGTTGCACTATGCGTTGGTGTTCCTGTTGATCGCGGTCGTTGCGGCCGTGTTCGGTTTCGGCGGCATCGCCGCCGGCGCAGCCGGTATCGCAAAGGTGCTGTTCGTCATCTTCCTCGTGCTCTTCATCGTCTCGCTGTTCGGAGGCATGAGAGGCCGCTGGAGATAGGCGGTTCCAGTCGCTGCGTAAGTAGCGGCAGTCTGAACGCGACGGGGCATGCTTTTCGAATCGGAGCTGCCCCGTCGTCACGTGAACGAAATCATTCGTGGCGCATCTCGCGCGCGGCGCGAACGATGTCCTCAGCGGCAATTCGGCACTGCGTTTCCAGAGGCAGAGAATAAGGCACCGGCACGCGCGGTGCGCCCAGGCGCCGCGGCGCCGTCTTCAGCCGGTTGAACATCCGCTCCGTGATATCGGCGACGATTTCACCGCCGAAACCGCCCACCCGCACCGCCTCGTGGACGACGAGCAGTCGACCGGTGCGATCGACCGAGGCTGCCACCGTATCGCGGTCCCAGGGCCAGAGTGTGCGCAGATCGATCACTTCCGCGCGAACCCCTTCCGGTTCCAGCAGATCGGCGGCCTTCAGGCACACCGGCACCATCGACGACCAGCTCACGATCGTGATGTCGCCTCCCGCACGGCATACGTTCGCGCGTCCGAGCTCGCCGGGGCCGGCACGCTCGTCCACCTCTGCACGCACGGTCCAGAGCTCCTTATGCTCCATGTAGATCACCGGGTCATCGCAGCGCACGGCCGCTTTCAGCAGGCGGTGATTGTCGGCAGGCGTGCACGGCGCGACGACGACGAGACCGGGGATGTGCACCCACCATGCCTCGGTCGACTGCGAGTGCTGCGCCGCCATGCCGTCGCGAAAGCCGATCGGCTGGCGGATGACAGCCGGCACGCGCACCTGACCTCCGAGCATGTAGCGCGCTTTCGCCGCCTGATTGACGATCTCGTCCGCGGCACATAAACCGAAATCGGCGTAGCGCAGCTCCACGACCGGCCGCGTGCCGCAGATCGCCGCGCCGATCCCCGCGCCCATGATCGTCGATTCTGAAATGGGCGTGTCGACCACGCGATCCTTGCCGAAGCGCTGCTGAAGTCCGGCGTACTGCCCGGCCACGCCGCCTTCGGGGCCGAGGTCCTCGCCGAGCACCCACACGAGCGGATCTCGATCCATCTCCTGGGCGAGCGCAAGGCACGCGGCTTCCGCGTAACTCAGCTCCACGGCGAGCGTCCGAGCGTATCCTGCACGTCGCCGAACAATGCAGCGGGAGCGGGCCATGGCGCGTTCTCCGCTTCGCGCACGGCGTTCAGGACGCGCCCGAGCGCGTCGGCACGATCCGCATCGAGCGACTCTTCCGTCACGCCGCGCTCCATGAGCCACGTGCGCGCGCGGGCGATCGGATCGGACGCCATCCCGCGGCTCACTTCGTCCGGATCGCGATAGATGCCTTTGTCCAGCGCGAGATGACCTTTCCAGCGGTAGGTCGTCGCGTGCAGAAAGCGCGGGCCTCGACGTTCGCGCACGTCGCGCACGAGCCGTTCGGCAGCGCGACAGACGGCGACGACGTCGTTGCCGTCGACCGTTTCGGCTGGAATTCCGAACGCCTGCGCACGCGCCACGATACCCGGGCCGCCCGTGACACTCGCGGTGCGCGTGCGGTCCGAATACGTGTTGTCCTCGCAGACGAACAGCAATGGAAGATCGAAGACGCTCGCCCAGTTGAGGGACTCGAGCATGGGTCCGCGGTTCATGGCGCCGTCGCCGAAGAATGCGACGACGATGCGATCCTCCCCTCGCAGCCTCACTGCGTGCGCGGCGCCCGCTGCGATCGTCACCCCGTCCGCGACGACCCCATTCGCGCCGAGTATGCCGAGCGAGAAATCGGCGACGTGCATCGAGCCGCCCTTGCCGCCGCACACGCCGCCTGCTTTCCCGTAGAGCTCTTTCATCATCGCCACCGGGTCGGCGCCTTTGGCTAGACAGTGACCGTGTCCCCGGTGATAGCTGCTGATGTAATCGGAGGCGCGCAGATTGGCGCAAACGCCGGTGGCAATCGCCTCTTCTCCGATGTACTCGTGCACGGAACCGCGCAGGTGACCGTCGCGTCGCGCGTTTCCTGCGTGCTCGTCGAAGGCGCGGATGAGGAGCATCGTCCGATAGAGTCCCTGCACGCGCTCGACGGTGACTTTTCACTCGGGCTCCACGCCCGCCGCCCTCAGCACCTTGCCCATGAGCGGCGACTCCTGCTTCACCCACTCCATCACGCGCTCGGGCGGCGTGTGCAGCGTCGAAAGGCCGAGCACCGCATAGCGCTCCTGCACGTCGGGCTGCTTCATGATCTGCGCGAGCTCGTTGTTGAGCCGCGTGATGATCGGCGCGGGCGTCCCCTTCGGTGCGAGGATCGCCCACCACGTCGTCGTGCTGCCGAGTTTCACGCCCGTTTCGGCAATCGTGGGCACGTTCGGCAAAGCGCTGGAACGTTCCTCGCTCGTCACCGCAAGTGCACGCAGGCGGTTCGCGTGGATTTGCGGAACGGCGGGCGCCATGTCGGCGAAGACCATTTCGATCTGGCCGCCGACGAGATCGTTGACCGCGAGGATGCCGCCCTTGTAGGCGACGTGCACGATATTGATTCCGGTCGCGGACTTGAAGATCTCTCCGCACACGTGCGCCGGCGTGCCGCGGCCGCCGGAGCCGAAGTTGAGCTGCCCCGGGCGGGACTTCGCAAGCGCGATCAACTCCTTCACGCTGCGCACCGGCAACGACGGATGAACGACGAGCACCGGCCCTGCTTTGGCGACGACGGAGATCGGCGCGAAATCGTTGAGCGGATCGAATCCGAGCCGCTTGTAGAGATGCGGATTGGTGACGAGCGCCGCATTGCTGCTCATGACGATCGTGTAACCATCGGGCGCCGTTTTCGCTGCAACCTCGTGTCCCAGATTCCCGCCGGCGCCGGGCCGGTTCTCGACCACGACCTGCCGGCCCAGCGCGTCGCCCAGCTTCTGCGCAAGCACGCGGCTGAGCACATCGGTCGTGCCGCCCGGCGGAAAGGGCGCGATGAAACGCAGCGGCTTCGCAGGATAAGCCGGCTGCTGCGCGTTGACGCTGGCGGTCGCAGCGAACGCAAGTGCGGCGAGAGTCGATCCGATGAAGCGAAACGTCGGCTGCATGTTCTTCTCCTCCGAAGGCGCATGCGAGTTTAGCTGAATTGAAATACGCGCTCGTCCGGCCGCCCGGAGTTGCTACACTGAACGCATGGCCGAACAGCGCATCGCACTTGCGTCCGATCTTCCCGATACGCTTGCCGAGGCGGCGCGCCTGATCGAGTCGCGCGCGCTGTCTCCTGTGGAGCTGACGGAAGCGGTGCTCGCGCGCATCGAGCGCGTCGAGCCCGCGCTGCACGCGCATATCACGGTCGCGGCCGAGCACGTGCGTGAACAGGCCCGCCGCGCGGCCGACGAGATCGCGCACGGCCGCTATCGCGGCGTGCTGCACGGCATTCCGTTCGGCGTGAAGGACAACTACGAAACAGCCGGGATCCGCACAACGGGACACTCCCGTGCTTATCGCGATCACGTGCCGCCGTCCAATGCGTTCGTGATCGACCGGCTTTACGAGAGCGGCGCCGTGCTCGTGGGCAAGCACGCGCTGCACGAGCTTGCACACGGCGGTCCATCCTTCGATCTGCCCTGGCCGCCCGCACGCAATCCGTGGCACACGGCGCACTTCACCGGAGGTTCGAGCAGTGGCTCGGGGGCTGCGGTGGCCGCCGGCCTCGGCTACTTCTCGCTCGGCAGCGATACCGGCGGATCGGTACGCACGCCCGCCGCGCTGTGCGGACTCGTGGGCATGAAGCCGACGTTCGGCCTGGTGAGTCGCCGCGGCGTGATTCCCAACTGCTACAGCCTCGATACCTGCGGGCCGCTCACGAAGACGGTGGAAGATTGCGCGCTCGTGCTCGACGTGCTCGCGGCTCACGATGCGCACGATCCCGCCTGCGCAAAAGGCACGCGCCCGGACTTCCGGCGAGCGCTGCGCACGGACCTCGCTCACGTTCGGGTCGGCGTGCTGCGGCACTTCTGGGAGGAGGACCTCCCCGCGGATGAAGAGCTCAACGCGGCGACAAGCGAAGCGCTGCGCGTTCTCGAAGATCTCGGCGCCAGGCTGGAAGAAGTGCGCCTGCGCACGCCTCGCGAGCACTACGACGTCTGGACGCTCATCGAAGAGCCCGAAACGTTCTCGATCCAGCGGCAGGCGCTTAAGCGGCGGCCGGGCGATTTCGGAAGCGTGTTTCTCGAGCGGACGCTGATCGCCTGTCTCATGGATGGCGCAGATTATGTCGATGCGCAGCGCGTGCGAGCGCAGATGGTCGCCGAGATGCGAGCGCTCATGGCCCAACACGATGTGTTGGTCATGGCCGGGGCTGGTCCGGCACCGCGCCTTTCCCCGGCGCTGGCGGCTTGGCCCGCGCCGAACCGGTTCCAGGCGGCCAACATTGCGGGCAATCCCGCGATCGTCGTTCCCTGCGGCTTCAGCCGTGCTGGCCTGCCCCTCTCGCTGCATCTCGTCGGCAGGCCGTTCGAAGATGCGAAGCTGCTCGGCTTCGCTCATGCATACGAACAGGCGACGCAATGGCGGCGCAGCCGAACGATCGATTCCGTGGCGATTTCTCCGCCTGTCGAGCACACGCCGAAGCCGCCGACGACGCATGGTGTCGAACGAACGCTCCTCGACACATGCACGATCGCTGCGAACCGAGCCGGACTTCGCCTGGACGAGTCGCAGCTCGCGCTCCTGTGCCGCGCCGCACCTCACGTGTTCGAGATGACCGCTCGAGTACGGGAAGCAGCGCGCACCGGAGGAGATCCCGCGGGCGTCTTCTCATTGGAATAAGGCGGGGCAGCGCACCCAGCGATTGCGGCCGCTGCGCTCCACCAGTATTCTTCAACCGCGTTCTGCGTCAATCGACGAAAAAGGAGAAGCGCATGGAAATCAAACCGGGCAGCGCGGCGCCGGACTTTACGCTCGCCTCGCACACCGATCAGAAACTGTCCCTGAGCACCTTCCGCGGCACGCGGACGGTTGTTGCGTTCCTGCCGTTCGCCTTCACCGGAGGATGAAAGAATCAAGTCAGCGGGTTCCGTGCGAACTACGATGAATTCAAGAAGGCCGGTGTCGAAATCCTGCAGATCAGCGCAGACCCGTCCCGAGCCTGAAAGCGTGGGCCGAACAACTCGGCGGCCTGCCGTTTCCTCTGTTGTCCGATTACTGGCCGCATGGCGCGGTGGGCAAGGCATATGGTGTCTTCAACGAAGAGCGCGGCATGGACAAGCGCGCCGCTTTCGTCGTCGATGGGACGGGTATCGTTCGGTGGATGAAAGTCTACGAACCGGGCACGGTACCCGACAGCAAGGAGCTGCTCGCCGAGTTGGCGAAGGTCTGAAGGCTCTTCGCGATGCCTGCCGGCCCGGTCCCGCAGGCATCGCTCCAGTTCAATGTACTCCGCAGACGCGGCCCCACGGCCTTCGGAAAGAAACCTGATGGAAGCGCTGGATAAAGAACACGTGATCTCGAACGTCGCCGCCCTTGAACGGCTCTACGGACTGCCCGCTGGCGCGTCAGTCGAGAAAGAAGTCGCTTACCTCCATCCGCACTATCGGCGGATGATCGAAGTCTCGCCGTTCGTCGTGCTCGCGACGAGCGGACCGGGCGGACTCGATACGTCACCGCGCGGCGATCCTGCCGGCTTCGTGACCGTCGAAGACGAGAAAACGCTGCTCATCCCCGATCGGCGCGGCAACAATCGCGTGGACAGCCTGCGCAACATCGTCGCCGATCCACGCGTTGCGCTGCTCTTTCTGATTCCCGGTGTCGGGGAGACGCTGCGCGTGAACGGGCGCGCGCTGATCTCGACTGCGCCTTCGCTTCTAGCGCGTTTCGAGATGGATGGAAAACTTCCACGCTCCGTCATCGTCGTGAACGTGGAGACCGTGTTCTTTCAGTGTTCGCGCGCAATCTGGCGCTCGAAGTTGTGGGACACCTCGACGCACATCGACCGCAAAGCGCTGCCGAGCCTCGGGCGCATGATCGCCGATCTCAGCGATTCGCGCATCGAGGCGAAGACGTACGACGAAGGGCTCTACGAGCGCCTCAAGGCTTCGCTTTACTGAACGAAAAACGGGACAGACCGGACAGACCCGTTGTCAGCGCTTCCCTTTCGATGAAGCGCTCTTGATGCGCCATTCTCCTTTCTCGTTTCGGCAGAAGGTGTACGTCCCGCGAGCATGGCGGTCGACGCTGTCGGATTCGATCGCGGCTTCGCGGCACTCCCGGGCGCCCTCCTTGAAACGCGCTGCGGGTGTGACCTTGCCCTTGAATGGCGTCTTCGGCGCAGTCCATTCCGCAGCGACCCCGTCTGCCCCTTCGCTCAGCGTCTTCCCGATGAACTCGTTATAGGCTTTGAGTTCCTTCGAGTCGAGCCTCGTGATCGGCGCGTCTTTCAGGAAGCTCATGTTCACCGCCGATGCCGGCGCGCAGACGGCAATTGTCAGAACCAGGATCGCCTTGATGTGCATGACTCACGTCCTTTCTGTAGCTCATCGATCTTCAGCGCCTGGCGGTCAGCACGGCTGCGGCCGTCTCCAGGAGCACGTGAAAGCCGCATCGAACTCCGGATGATCGCGGCGCGGTATCGCTAGACTACCATGCAGCCGGGCGGCGCCCGGCGCCTATTGGCCTCATGCATGCAGTCGACGAATCAGCGCTTGCGCTCCTGCTTTTCGCGCTCCGTTGCGCGCCGCATCCTTAGCGTCGCTCGTGAGCTTGTAGGCGGTGTAGTACTTGTAGATGTTTCGGACGTACGTGGTCGTTTCCATGCCGATCTTCTCGGCGACGATCAGCTCCACGTTGTTGAACCATTTGTCCGGGTCCAGTCCGCGTTTGGCTGCCTCCTTGCGCATCCTCGAGATGTTGCCCGGGCCCGCGTTGTAGCTCGCGAAGGCAAAGAGCGTGCGATCCGACTCGGTGAAGTGTGCATCGGGAAAATAGCGGCTCATGAGCTGATCCATGTACTTCGCGCCGCCGTGGATGTTGGGTTCGACCTCGTGGATGTTGCCCACCCTCAGTTCCTTGCCGGTGGCGGGCATGATCTGCATGACGCCGACCGCGCCGACGTGGCTCCGCGCGTCCTGCCGCAACTGCGATTCCTGGTAGCCCTGCGCAGCCAGCATCAGCGGATCGAATCCGTACTTGTGACCGTATTGCTCGAAGAGCTTGACGATGCGCTCGAAGCGCTTCAGGTCCTCGCTCCCCGTGTTGTTCCTGATCTGCTTGACGCGCTTGTGGTACTGCGCCTGCCGGGCCGCGACAACGCCTTGCTTCTTCAGGAAGTTCACGTGGAAATCGCTCACGACCGCGGTGAGCTTCGGGCTCCCTTTGCGGATCGCCCAGCCCGTATGGCCTTCGGCACGCAGCACCAGGTCCTCGCGGACCTTGATCTTCGTGAGGACTTGCGCCCACATCTTCGCCTTCCAGTCGTCCACGACGATGAAATCCAGCAGACCGGCGTTCAGCATCTCCAGCATGTCTTCGTCTTCGAGCGCATCGGGAACCAGGATGAGCTTAGCCGGCGCCTTGCCGGCTTTTCGCAGCCGCTCGTTCAGAGCGGACAAGCTTTCGTGGTAGCTGCTGGCCGGCCGCACGTGCACGATCTTCGCCGAGAGGTCCTCCAGCGTGCCGATCGAAGGCGCGCCCGGTCCGCTGACGACGAGTTCCTGCACCGACCTCAAATCGGTCGGCGCGATGAAATCCACGATCTTCAACCGCGGCTCGGTCGCGGTGAGGTTGCCTGCGGCGATGTCACCCAATCCGTCGACCAGCCCGGAGAGCAGTTTGTCGCGCGTGGTCGGGATGATGTAAATCGTCAGCGGACGCTTCCGGAGCTCTTTGGCGTATTTCTTGTTGATGTAGCGCTCGAAGTCGCGCACGAGGTCCGCTGTCAAACCGCGCTCGTGCCCCTGGTCCACGAAGTACAGGCTGCGGCTGTAAGGCACCAGCACGCGAAGCATGCGCCGCTCGAGCATCGCGTCGAAATCGCCTTTCCAGGGTTTCGTGTCGAGATGCAACTGACGCGGCTTGTCCGCCTTGGGCGCCGGCTGCTGTGCGCCGAGGGGCAAGGCGAGCAACAACGCTGCGGCGAGCAGGAGGTGGGCGGCGCAGGTAGTGCGCTTTGCGACCGATTTCACGGGTTCACCGGCCTGTTGTCGGCACGTTGCTGAGGAGGGGTCCCATGCACCCCAGTCGTCGGCCATTATAAACGGCGAAAGACGCCCCTGAAATTGGCCCTTCGGGCGTAAAGCGGGTGCACCCTGGTGCAGTCGAAGCGGTTTCTCAGCCGAGCGACTCCCAGTACTCGATCATGCGCTTGCGCATCGTCGCGTCCGGCATGGATCCGCGTCCCGCCTGCAGGTTATCGCGCATGTACTCCGGCTTGTCGGTCCCGGGTATGACGGCGGTGATCGCCGGATGCGACAGGTTGAACTTGAGAAAGAACTGCGCCCACGTTTTCGCGCCGAACTCGGCGGCGAAATCGGGCAACGGGCGCCCCCTGGCTTTGCGGAAGAGCGAATTGCGGCCGAAAGGCAGCGCCGTGAGCACGGCCGCGCCGACATCGCGGGCAAGCGGCAGCAGAACGGCCTCCGCCTCACGATCGCCGAGCGAGTAGTTCACCTGGAAGAAGTCCGGCTTCTCGCGTGCCAGCACTTTCGCGATGGCATCGTACGCGCGCGCCTGACTCGTCGTCATGCCGACGTAGCGACACACCCCCTGCTGTTTCCATTCGCGTAAGACCGCGAAACTGAAGTTCGGATCAGTCACGTTCCAGGCCTGCATGAGGTCGATCCGCTCGGTCTTCATCCGCTTGAGTGACGCCTGCAGGGATGTGTTCGCCGCGGCGCGATCCGCCGCGAAGGAATACTTCGTCGCGAGGAACAGCTTGTCGCGCACGCCGAGGTCCGTGACGAGATCGCCCACGCGATCTTCCGCTTTGCCGTACCCTGCCGCGGTGTCGATGAGGCGCCCGCCAGCCGGCGACGAGCGTCTGAATTACCTCGCGCCTCTCGGCGAGCTTCGCGGGGTCGTTCTCGAAATCGAAGATGACGGCCGTGCCGATGCCGACGATCGGAATGCGCTCGCCGCTATGGGGAATCGGCCGCGTGATGAGCGCATCGTCTGCCGCCATCGCGTTTCCGGAGAAAGCGCCGAACGCGCCGCCGAGCGCCGCGCCTGCGCCCGCGGCGAGTACACGGCGACGCACGAGATCGACGTTCGCACTCATGCGACGCACCTCATCCACGCGTCGTCCCCAGCGAAATGAGTCGTTCCGAACGCACGATATAATTTCAGCGACTGCAAAATCACACCTCTCACGATAAGAATGTCCCGTTGCTCACGCGCGCTGTGCGCGGCCGCGATCACCCTCGCATACGCCGCTGCGAGCGCGCAGACGGCGCAGCTCTATCCCGCGAAACCCATCCGGATGTTGAGCGCGCAATTCGGTGGCGGGAGCGATATCGCAGCGCGCCTGATCGCAGGCGCCCTGTCACCCACGCTCGGCCAACAGATCGTCGTCGACAGCCGCGTCGGCGGTACGATTATCGCCGAAACCGCCGTCAAGGCGGCTCCGGACGGATACACGATTATCTGCTACAGCGGCACGCTCTGGGTGCTGCCGCTCATGCAGCCGAAACCCGCTTACGATCCGTTTCGCGACCTTGCGCCCATCACGCTGATCGGCTCCGCTCCGATGGTCGTCGTGGTGCATCCGTCGGTGCCTGTGAAATCCATTGCGGAGTTGATCGCGCTTGCGAAGGCGAAACCGGGTGAGCTCAATTCGGCCACCGGTCCGCTCGGCGCGACCCCGCATCTCGCATCCGAGCTTCTGAAATACATGGCCGGCATCGATATCGTGCATGTCGCTTATCGTGGCGTCGGTGCGGCGGTGAACGACGTGATCGCCGGACGCGTCCAGATGATGGTGCCCAATGCCGGCGCCGTCCTCCAGCATGCGAAAACCGGCAAGCTGCGCGTGCTCGCCGTGGGAAGCGCCAAACCATCGGTGTTCTTCCCGGGTGTGCCGACCGTGGCCGAGGCCGGTCTGCCCGGTTACGAAGCGGTGGCATCCTATGCGTGTTCGCGCCGGCTCGCACGCCGCCCTGCGCTCATCGAGCGTCTGAACCGGGAGATCGTGAACGTGCTGCGCACGCCCGATCTGAAGGAGAAGTTCTTCAACACGACCACGGACGTGATCGGCAGCACGCCCGCGGAACTGACCGCTCACATGAAGGCGGAGGTCGCGAGGCTCGGCAAAGTGATCAGGGCCGCGGATATTCGCGCGGAATGACGTCGCCGCCGCCCGCATTACGGACGCGGTCCGTTCTCGCGCGCCTCGTTTGCTGCTCGGAGATCGCGACGATCGTCGTCTCACCTGATCTGCGCGCCGGAGGGGGCCGCAACGCTTCCGCGTAATTCCCGTATCATCGCTGCTTCCGGGCCGCTTCGGTCCCATCCGCGCACCCCACGTCCCAAGGAGGAGTCAATGGCTGTTGGCACACTGAGCCCGAGCGCGCGCGCCGCTCAAACACTGACCTACAACATGAAGCTGCTCGGCCATCACGAGCTCGACGGCTTCGGCGGTATCGGCGAGGGCTGCACGATGCAGCTCACGAAAGACGGCCGGCGCGTCCTCTGGCTGGCGCACGAGTCGGCGCCCAAGAATTTCACCGCCGTCGACGTGACCGACCCGCACAACCCGAAGATGCTCGTGCAGACGGAGCTGCCGCATAACCGCATGCGCTCCAATTCGCTCGAGATCGTCGGCGACATCATGGCGGTCGCGTATCAGATTCGCGGCGGCGGCCTGCCGAACGATCCGAATGCGATCAGGGAGAATCTCGGACAGAAGCCCGCGGGCTTCGATCTCTTCGATGTGAGCAAGCCCGAAGAGCCGAAGCTGATCTCGCACTTCGATCGCTCCGGGCCGCATTCGCTGGGCGCGCACTGCCTGTGGTTCGTCGACGGCGAATACGTGCATATCAGTTCGGGCGCGCCGGATTTTCAGCCGCGCAATCCCAAGGACCATCAGATCTACCAGATCGTAGACGTGCGCAATCCGTCGAAACCGACGGAGGTCGGCCGCTGGTGGTATCCGGGACAGCGCGAAGGCGATCCCGAGCCGCCCATGCCGCGCCATCCGAAGTTCGACGGCGGCTACCGGCCGCACAACATGACGATCTATCCGGAGCGTCCGGACCGCGCGTACCTCGGCTACATCGACGGGGGCGCGGTCATTCTCGACATCAGCGACAAGGCGCATCCGAAAGAGATCACGAAGTTCCGCTACTCGCCGCCCATGAACGGCATGACGCACACCGTGATGCCGCTGCTCGAGCGCGAGCTGCTCGTCATCTCGGATGAGTGCAACAAGGACGAAGGCATCGACTGGCCGAAGCTCGTGTGGATCGTGAACGCGGCGGACGAGACCAATCTCGTGCCGATCGCGACGCTTCCGCTGCCCGATATCGAAGCATTCGGCAAGCGCGGCGGTCGTTTTGGTGCGCACAACCTGCACGAGAACTATCCCGCGAAATACTCTTGGCGGTCGGACCAGATCGTCGTCGGCGCGTTCTTCAACGCGGGCGTCCGCGCATACGACATCTCGAATCCGTATCAGCCGCGCGAGATCGCCTACTTCGTCCCCGGCGCGCCGAAGCTTTCGCCCAAGGGCGCGATCCAGATCAACGACGTGTACGTGGACGATCGGCGCCTCGTGTATGCGGTCGACCGGTTCAGCGGCGGTCTCTATATCCTCGAGATGAATGTGTGAGCTGGATAAGCTCGACATGAAAGCCCGACTGCTCGCCCTCGTTCTGGCAACTCTCGGCGCGCCGGTTCACGCGCAAACCTGGCAGCCGCAGCGCCACGTCGAGATCAGCAGCCCCGGCGGTGCGGGCGGTGCGCTCGACACGACGGCGCGCATCACCGAGAAGCTCATGCAGGAGATGAAGCTGCTGCCGGTGTCGAGCGCGGTCGTGAACCGCAGCGGCGGCGAGCATGCGATGGCCTACAACCATATCCGCCAGCGCACGGGCGACCCGCACCAATTGAGCTTCGCCTCGCCCGTTCTGCTCGCGAACCACTGGGACGTGGCCTTCAAGGGCTCCGGCGAAACGCGAAAGTTCATGGAAGCCGAGTACGCCGATTTCAAACGTGCATGACCCAGTTTGGCATCGTGAAATAGGAAAGCATAAGGACAAGCTCGGGAAGCGGAGCGGTCGGGGAGGGTCAGCAAACCGCAAGGAGCGTGGAACCCATGTCTGCAAACGAACAGTTGCTCGAGCCTTTCCGCCGTCGAGCTGCGCCGCCGGATCGGCACGAAGGAAATCTCTCCCGTCGAGCTGCTCGAAGCGTGCATCGAGCGCATCGAGCACATCAATCCGGCGGTCAACGCGGTCACCGCGGTGTGTTACGAGCGCGCACGCAACGAAGCGAAAGCCGCGGAACAGGCGGTCATGCGCGGCGACGAACTGGGCCTCCTGCATGGGCTCCCGACCGGCATCAAGGATCTGGACGAGACGGGCGGCTTGCTGACGACCTACGGATCCCCGCTTTACCGCGACTTCATTCCCGAGCGCGACAATGCGATGGTCGCCCGCGTGCGCGCGGCCGGCGCGATCGTGGTCGGGAAAACCAACGTTCCGGAATTCGGCGCCGGTGCGAACAGCCGCAACTTCGTGTGGGGTGCAACGGGCAACCCGTTCGATCCGATGCTCAATGCCGGCGGCTCTTCGGGCGGCTCCGCGGTCGCGCTCGCGACGAACATGCTGCCGGTCTGCACCGGCTCGGACACCGGTGGGTCGCTGCGCATCCCGGCGGCGAAGTGCGGCGTCGTCGGCTTTCGCCCCTCGCCTGGGCTCGTGCCGGTGGAGCGGCGCGGGCTCGGCTGGACGCCGATCTCGGTCGTGGGCCCCATGGGCCGCAGCGTCGCCGATACGTGCCTCCTGCTCGCGGCACAGGCCGCGATGGATGCATGCGATCCGCTGTCCTATCCCGTCGATCCGCGCCAATTCGGCGCACCGGAGCGGCGAGACCTCGGGTCGCTCCGCGCCGCATTTACCGAAGATTTCAACGTATCGCCGGTCGACGTCCCCATTCGCAAAGTGTTCCGCGAGCGGATCGCCGCGATGCGCCACCTCTTCCGCGCGTGCGACGAGGTCACCTTCGATTTCGGCGAAGCGGACCGCTGCTTCGACGTGATTCGCGCGCAAAACTACGCCGCGCGCTATCGCGACGCCTACGAGAAGGACCCGAATTCGCTCGGACCGAACGTGCGCGCCAATTACGAGATGGCCGCCGGCATGAGCCTCGGCGATTTCGCCTGGGCGCACACGGAGCAGACGCGCCTCTTCCGCGCGTTTCAGGAGACGTTCCGCGATTACGACATCGTGCTCGCTCCGACGACGCCCGTGTCGCCCTTCCCGTGGTCGCAGCTTTATCTCGCGGAGATGGACGGCAAGCCGCTTCGCAACTACTACCACTGGCTGTCGCTCACCTACGTCGTCACGCTCGTCACGAATCCCGCGATCTCGATCCCGTGCGGGGTCGATCACAGGAACATGCCGTTCGGACTTCAGGTCGTGGGGCCCTTCCGCCACGATCGTGCGCTCCTCGGCGCGGCGCATGCGCTGGAGCAGGCTTTCGAGCGCATCCCGGCGTTACGGCGTCCGCTACCTGACCTCGGCAAACTCGCCGCGCCGACGCCTGCGCTCAAATCGATCGTGACGCATCCTCCGAAAGCGGGCGTCGCGATGGCGGCAAGGCCGAGGTAAGCGTGGGAAAGCCCTCATTGGTGAGTGGGGGCTGCGGAGCAGCGGGGTCCCCACGAACGAAACATTCCAGCCTCAATCAGTATTTCCATCAAAATGTACGAGGGCTCGAGCAGAACGCACGAGGCCCCTACGCCCCCTACGACTGACTCTCGAGCTTGTAGAAGTAATGCTCGATGGCGAAGCGATAGGTGTTGAACACCGCGAGATCGCTGACGTGATTGCGCATGATCACGTAATGCCGGCAGCTTCTTTTTCTGCTGTGCTCGTCGATGCCCTGCATCGCCGACTTGAATGCGCGCAGATGAAGCGACGACTGCGCAGCCGTTAGCGCTTCCATCCCGGCGAGCGCCCGGGCGTCGAGCGTTCGCGCCTCGGGCCATGCCGGCTTGACGATCAGTCCCTGCTCCGTGATGTCGATCGCGAAGAGATACTGAATCCTGCCGCTGCCTTCTTCCGCCCAGCACGGCGGATAATCCCGTCCGCCTTTGCCCTCGAGCTTGCTTTTGAGAAACGCAACCTGACCGCGGAGATCCCTGTTTTCTCCCGAGAACGCCTCGGCCGACGATGTGCCTTTGGCGATGGCGGTCTGTCGTGCGGCCGACACGAGCTCCGAAGCGAGCTTCGCTTCCTGCCCGTGGAGAAGCTTGCGGCCGAGCTCGGCATGGAGGCGTTCGTCGACGGCTGTCTTCAAGGCAATCGCCGATTTCGCGGCCGCGACGATTTCGTCCGGGCTGACCGCGTTGTCTTTCTTGTTTCCGCCCTTCCCGGCCGTCGATTGCTCCTGGATATGCTGCCTGAAAAGCGCCGCGACGGCCAACGCATCCGCCACCTGCTGCGGCGATGACCCGGGAGGCGTGCGATCGGCCAGCACCTGTCCCTCGACGAGCGTCGAGACGGTGTGCTCGAGCTGACCGTTCCGCTCGCGCAGCGCATCACGCTCGCGTGTGAGCTTCTCGCGAGCGACCAGCTCGGACACGATCTGATCCGCTCGCCCCGCGCCTTTCTCCGCGAACAACGCCGCGAGGTCCGTCTTTGCTTTGTCGGCGGCCGCCACGAGCGCCGCAGCCTCCCCCATCTCTTCCGCCCTGGCGAGCACGTCGTTCTTCTCGCGCTCCATGTGAACGATCATCCATCCGAGCAGGAACATCACGAGGAACGCGATGATGAAGGCGATCTCGGTGAGGGACAGCTGAAAAACGCGATCCCGGGCGTACGTCTGCGGAAACGCGAGCGTGCCTTTCTTCATCGTTACCGGGCGCAAGAGAAGACTCAGCTTGCCAGATCGAGCGCCCGGATGTTGGCGGCGATGCGCCGTGCCTTCGCGTCCAGTCTCACGCCCACAGTCGAGATCGCCCGGCGCAGATCCGTACGCGCGGCATTATGCTGACCGAGCGCGGCCGCGATCATGTTCATCGTCGTCTCCAGATTCGCGAGGCCGTCGGTGACGGCTTCGAGTCGTTGCGCCTGGGAATCGCCGAGCGCCGCAATGCGCTCCTGCTGTCGTGCGAGCGCGAGAACCTTGTCGAGCGCGCCATCGATCACGGTCGTCCTCGCCCGAATCGCCTGGAGTGAAGCGTACAGATCATCGGCCGCCGCATGAACATCTTTCGACATGGCTCCGACCTCATGGGCCACGGCGTGCGTGTTCCTGGCCAGCTCGCCGACCGGCTTCTCGAGCGCACGGGAAAAGAAATCGTCGGGGAACGTCGTTTGTGCGACCCGGTTCGTCATCGCCACGGTGAAGGCGTTGCTCGCCGCGTCGATGCGCCCGAGCTGCTTCTCGAGCATTCCGCGTATTGCTCGACGATTATTCCGACATGCGCATTCGCCGCCACCGTTTCATCCAGCACGCGCTGGGAAAGCGTCCGGTTCTCGACGGCCAGCTCCCTGAAATGTTCCCGCAGTCTTTCCCCGCAGGATTTGCCCACGGCCTCGATCTGCAGGTTCACGCGCTCGATCGTGCCGCGAGTGGCGAGTTCCACTTCGCCCTGGAACTCGTGCATCTTCTCGACCGTCATCACGAGTCGCTCGCGAAACCGGGCGTAGGCTTCGACCATCGCGTCTTCGGCCATATGCACCGCATCGGCGGCGTCCTGTCTGAAACTTACCAGATAGACGCGCACCGCCAGCCCCGCGACCGTGCTGAGCATCGCCGCTCCGAAGCGCACCGCGATCGCGGAGATCTTGTCGCCGATCTGCGGCAGATCGAACAGGCTGAAAACGAGCGATGTGATGGTGAAGATGAAGCCCATGTAGTAGCAGCTGTCGGCGAACTTCTCGTCAGACACCTCCCCATCCGCCCGCACGAGGCCGGCCGCGATGTACGCGGCCATGACGAGCAGCGGCACCGTGAATCCCAATATCCAGGGATCGCCGAAATACCAGCCCAGGAAGGAAGAGAGGACCTTCAGGCCGATCGCAAGCGCGAATACGTTCTGGATCCTGAGCTCCGGGATGCGCATGACCTATCCCTCCAGCGGCCTGACCGCAGTGATGCGAGCGCCGCTTGCCCTGAAGTACAGCTCCCAGAAATGAACTTGGCGGCGTGTTTGCAGCCGCGGCGCATTCAGCACGTAATGCACCTCCACTTCCACGCCCTTCAGATCCGCGCCGGTTCGCCGCCCGTAGTCCGACGCCGCGAATGCCTCGAAATCAGGCAGGCCCTGATACATCGAATAGCCGGCCGTGTTGTGGAGCATGTCGGAGACCACGATCAACCGGCGCGGTCCCGTCACGGCGTGCTTGCGGAACGAATTGATCGCGACGAGCTGCAGCATCTCGAAAATGGGAGATGTCCGGCTCGGCACCGCGGAAATCAGCGCTTCCCGCTGCTCGAGCAGCCGCTCACGAAAACGTTCCCGAAACTGCATCTCGAGCTTCCGGGTATTGGCCGTGAGATCGCTCTTCCCTTCGCCGCGTCCCGGGTTGCAAAGCTCGATCAGCGGCGTCGCCGTTCGCCTGTAATCCTCGCCGAGCGCGAATACCGACATGAGCTGCCCGGGAGGAACGCGGTGATCGATCAGGTCTTCGAGCAAGCGCTGGAATGCCGCGCTTTGCGTGAAGTTCAGAGGATCCGTCTTGTCGACGAGCACGACGACGTGCCCCGTCGGGCCGCGCTGTGGACACAATGTCGTGCGATCGAGTGCGGGCTCGCCCGTGAACCAGACGTACGCCGCGCCGGCAATCGCGGCCACGAAGAGCGCGAGCGCAAGCACTCCGCCGGCGATGTTCTGCTTACGCCGCCTGCGCGAGGCCCTGCTCTTTCTCATCGACAACTCCGATCGTTGTGAAGTGCTCATCGATTGGCTTCAACATGTCGTATTGACTGTTGAAAGCCGCCTGGATGGCGGCCCTGATGGACGGCGCCTCACCGAGAAGACCGCCTGCGAGCGCCCGTTGCCGCGCGAGCGCCGATGCGTCACGCGCGGCGTCGAAATCGGGCAGGACGAGCCTCGGCAGGCTCGCTCGCGAGTCGAAATAGCGCGGCCGCGCCTCATCGGTTCTTCCGAGCGCGTTGGCGTCGCGAAACGTTTTGAGAAGCGCATCAAGACAGTTCTCGGCGTTGGCCAAGGCGGCCTTCAGTTTGATCGCGGTCGACTGCTTGTCGGCCATGAGACTTTCGTAACGCGCGATGCCCGCCTCGATGCGCTCCAGTTGCTCGTCGAATGCTTCGAGCGACTCGTTCTTCATCTGCTCGAGCTCTTCCCTGATTTCCTGCAACTGGTCGAGATAGTCGTCCCTGCCTCCTCGAGCGCGCCGATCGTGTGTTCCGTAGCCCGGATACACGTCGTCCGAAAACAATCCGTCGAAGAGCGCTGCCATGGCAAAGGCAACACTGATCGCAAAAAGAAGCCAGGAACTGATATCCCGCAGGTGGAACGGTGAATCGCGCAGGGCGTTCCACGCCGCTTCCGCCGGTTCCGCGATCTCCGCCGTCAGCGCATCGCGAAAATGCGCGATCGTGAGACCGGCGCTCATCATGCAAAAGAGTGCTGCCGCGATCGCGACCATTCCCAGTGCGCGGAGCGCCGGCCGGCGGTGCAGCACGAACGGGATCCCCATCTTTCCAATGATGAAGGCGGCGCCGAGATTCAGCGTCGCGAGCACGGCCGCATAGATGAAACCGCCGAGCAATCCCGAGTCGAGGCCTTGTGAAAAGAAGAATGAGTTGAGCGCGCCTTCGAAGACGATCATCAGCGCAAGCAGGCAGTAGCGCAGGAACGACGCGCTCCCCTCGGGATACCTCGCCGCCCGTTCGAGCCGGTTGCGCTCGCGGAACGCCTCGAGCTCGCGTTCGGACGTTTTCGCTTTCGCCGCCAGCTCATCGACGAGAGACGCATTCTCGGCGAGATGTTTGCTCGCCGTGCGTTCGAACTCCTTGTGGGCGCCCGCAGCCTCGCTGATCGGCCGGGTGACATCGCTGCGCGAAAGCAACTCGTTCAGATGCCCGAGGCGAGCGCTCGCCCATTCGAGGTAGTCCCGGCGTGCCTTCTCGACGCGTTGCGTTACCTTCGCTTCAGCGGCCGAGACGACGCTCTGCTCGAGCGATGGAAGGTTCACCTGGGCGAGTTTTCGCGCCTCCTCCTGCAGCTCGAGCTCTCTGGCGATCGCGTCGACATCGAGCGGATAGAGTTCCAGGCGGAGAGAAGCACGGCGCGCAACGGCTGGCGCAAACAGCCACTTCTTCAAAGCATCCCGCAACTTCATTCTTCTTTTCTTGTTTTTTTGTTTTGGCGGAAAACGCAGCGCGAGTGTAACGAATGTCACACAAATTACAGTGGAATTCGTCCTCCCCGCGGGTGTGTGCCGGCCCTGTCGAGCCCGGGACGCGTCATCGACGTTGCGCGCTCATACCACACTTGCGAGCGCCCTGAAGCACTCGTCGTGCAAGTTCGTTCGATTACGGTGATGCTTATCAAATGATGCAGATCAAATCGTGCGGGGCGATCCGCGAAGTCAGCGCCCCAGCGTCACCGTGGCAAGTCCGATCACGAGGAGCACCATGCCCGTCAACTCGATGCGATTCACGCGCTCGCGAAAGAAGCGGTGTGCCACGATGTAGCCGAAGAAGATTTCCACCAGTGCGAGCGTGCGCACGTGGGCGGCCGGTTCGATCGCCATTGCCGTGAACCAGCACGCAGACGCGACCGCGCCCATGAGGCCCGCGAACATCGAGCCACGCCACTCGCGGCAAACCCGTGCGATCACGTCCGGGCTCCTTACTGCGAGCCAGCCGCCGAGGAGCACCGTCTGAAGCGCCTGTGCAGAAACCAGTGTGCATGCCGCTGCCATGAGAAACGCCGAGTCGGGCAGCGCGAGCGCGGCGCCACGGTAACCGACGGCTGCGATGCCGAAGAGAGTTCCGGACGCGAGCCCGAGCAGCGCGGGGCGCGTGGTCCAACCCGACAGCAATGCCCGCAGCGGGCGCGTTCGATCGATCGGAGCGAGCAGCATGACACCCGGCATGGCGAAGGCGATCGCGATCAGCGCGCCGGGCGTGACCGGATCTCCCAACAAGAGCAGACCGAAGATCGCAACCTGGAGCACTTCGGTTTTCGCGTACGCCGTGCCGAGCGCGAAGTTGCGCTCATGCATGACACGCAGCAGCAGCGCAGTCGCCGCGATTTGCGTGACGGAGCTCAGCACGATCCAGCCCACGAAGGCGGCGGTGAATCGCGGCAGCGGCAAGCCGCCGAGAGCCCCGACGACCCACAGCCACACGAGCGCGAAAGGCAGTCCGTAAAAGAAACGCACGAGCGTTGCGCCGAGCGTCCCCAGCACGGGCGTCAGATGTCGCTGCGCGGCGTTGCGGCTCGTCTGCGCGAGCGCGGCGCCGATCGTGATCGGGATCCACAGCCATTCAGGCGCGTTCATGAAACGACGCGGGCCGGCTGCAGCGGCAGGAAGCGCATTGAAAGTGAAACGTGATGGAGTGAAGATCGGCCACGATGGCAAGGCGCCACGCGAGTCCGCATTGTACGCACGCGTTATGCGCGTGCGACGGCCCGGCGCGATTCTGGCATCATGAAGCACACCGGACAATCGCGATCTACAACGCGCGATCCGGTTTCGAAGGCTGAAGCCTTCCTTCAGCCTGAAAGGTGGGAGGGACCTTGAAGCACGCGGGAGAAAACAAGTAGAGCCGTCCAAGAGCGTGAGCCCCTCGACGCGCGCGTCGACACTGGCTCCTTTCCGCGTTCGCAGTTTCCGTTATCAGTGGCCCGCCGACCTCGCGACGTCCTGGGCGTTCGAGATGGAAACGCTCATCCTCGGCTGGTACGTGCTCGTGGAGACGCGCTCGGTCCTCCTGCTGACGATATTCGCGTCGCTCCAGCACATGGGCACGCTGCTCGCGCCGATGTTCGGTGTCATGGCGGATCGTCTCGGACATCGCAACGTGCTGTGCGCGATGCGCGGCATCTACGCGACGCTCGCGACGACGATGATGATCTTCGCGTTCACCGGCGTGCTGACACCCGTCCATGTATTCGCGATCGCCGCCCTCATGGGACTCGTGCGGCCTTCGGACATCGGGATGCGCGCTGCGCTCGTCGGCAACACGATGCCGCCGGTGCGGCTCATGGGCGCGATGAGCATTCAGCGCACGACGCAGGACTCCGCGCGCATCGCAGGCGCGCTGACGGGCGCGGGCCTGGTTGCATTCCTCGGAATGGCTCCGGCTTACCTCGTCGTGGCCGGCTTGTATGTAACGAGCGTGCTGCTCACGCGCAACGCCGGTCCGGCAACCCGCCCGGCCCACGCCGTCACGAACCGCGCTTCCCCGTGGCGCGACCTGCGGGAAGGCGCGGCCTACGTCTGGGCGACGCCGCACCTGCGCGCCGTCATGTGCCTCGCTTTCATGCTGAATCTCACCGCCTTCCCGCTTTTTATCGGCCTCCAGCCGTACGTCGCGAAGGAGATTTTCTTCACCGACCAGCGGGGGCTCGGTTACCTCGTTGCCGGCAGCGCCTCGGGCGCACTCCTGGGTGCGCTCGTCCTGAGCCGCCACGGCGGCGCCTTCCCTCCGGCGCGCATGATGCTCGTAGGCTGCATCCTCTGGTATGCCTTCCTGCTGGTCTACGCATACGTCCCGAACCATCTCGCGACTGGTGTGTTCGTGCTCTTCCTGGCCGGCTGCGCACACAGCGTGAGCCAGGTTCCCATGGTCGCGTTGCTGCTGCGCACGATGAGCGAGCAGTTCCGCGGCAGGGTGATGGGCATCCGGATGCTGATGATCTATGGGAACGTCCCCGGGCTCATCATCGCGGGCGAGCTGATCGGGCGTATCGGGTACACCTCGACCGCGACGATCTACTGCGTGCTCGGCATCGCCGTGGCCGTGCTGATCGCGGTGCATTGGCGCGCACACTTCTGGCGGCGCGACGCGCTGCTCAATGCCCGGTGAACGCCCGACCGGGCACACGGCTTGCCCTTGCAGTACCGATTGCGGCCGGCGCGTGAGGGTGAGGGCTTTCGACCCCGCCGACGCGGTCTGCCGGATTGGTGTTATGAGGATACCCACGGAACCCATCGGCAGTATCCCGCGGCCGCTCGAGCTGATTCATGCGGTTTCCCGGATGGATAGCGACGATCCGCGCCTTGCGCCTTTGTATGACGAAGCGGTGCGCGATACGGTCGAGCGCTTCGAAGCGACAGGTTCGCCGGTGATTACGGACGGCGAGCAGAGGAAGTACCACAATTTCTGGACCTATCCCGTGCACGGCCTCGCCAACACATCGCCCGACGGGTTCGCGATCCCCTTCGCCGCCGGTCACGTTCGCCGCATGCCGCGTCTGACGCGCGGTCCATTCCGGTACAAGCGTTACGCGGACAGTTTCATGCATAAGGCGATCTCCTTCGCCCATGTGAGTGTCAAGCAGGCGGTGATTTCACCGTCCGCGCTGAGTCTCATGTATCCCGCGGCGGGGCTCCCGGGTATTCGCGCGAGGAGTTCATCGACGACCTGCTGCGCGAGCACGAAGGTGAAGTGAGGCGCTGCCTCGAAAAAGGGGCGCATTGCGTGCAGATCGATTTCACGGAAGGCCGTCTTGCGATGAAGATCGATCCGAGCGGCCGTCTGCTCCACAGCTTCATCGACTTGAACAATCTGGCGCTGTCACGGTTTTCGCCGGAGGAACGCAAGCGCATCGGCGTGCATACGTGTCCGGGCGGCGATTGCGATTCCACGCACAGCGCCGACGTCGACTATGCCGAACTGCTGCCGAGCCTGTTCGAGTTGAAGGCAGGCAACTTCTACGTCGCGCTCGCCGCTGAGCCCGACCGCGCGCGCGTGCTGAAGATCATCAGGCAATATCTGAAGCCCGATCAGCGGATCTTCGTCGGAGTGGTCGCGCCGATCGATCCCGCGATCGACACACCGGAGGACGTGCGCGACCGGGTGCTTCAGGCGGCTGAATTCATTCCGGCCGACCAGCTCGGCACGACCGACGACTGCGGCTTCTCGCCGTTCAGTGACGATACGTCGACGAGCCGCGATACGGCCTTCGCCAAGATTCGCGCCCGTGTACTGGGCACTGCGCTCGCCGAGCGCATGATCGGCGGTAATTGACCGTGCAACAAGACGACGAGGAACACCTGCTCAAATCCGTCGCGCTGCAGAACGCACAGACGATTCTTCTCGCGCGCCAGCGTGCCGAAGGGGATCTCCTGCGCGCGAAGGAAGCGCTGGAGGCGAAGACCCGCGAGCTCGCGCATTCGCTCGCGCTGATGCGCGCGACGCTGGAATCGACGAGCAACGGCATCCTGGCGACCGACGAACAGCGCAGGGTCAGGATGTACAACGAGCAGTTCGTGCGGATCTGGGACATCCCGCCGGACGTCATCGGCACGATGGACCACCGCGAGATCCTGCAATACAACAGTTGCCGCTTCGCCGATCCCGAGGGCTTCATCGCGCGGACGGAAGAGATTTACGCGAGCGGACCCGCCGAAGCCTTCGATATCCTGGAGCTCGCCGACGGTCGCGTGCTCGAGCGTTTCTCCAAAGTGCAGTATGTCGACAATCGCGACGTGGGGCGCGTGTGGAGCTTCTCGGACATCACGCAACGCCGGCACGCGGAGGAAGCGGCGCGGAAAGCGGCGGAGGAGCGCACGCACCTCCTCGAAAGCGAACGCAATGCGCGCGCGGACGCCGAGCGCGCGAGCGCCATGAAAGACGAGTTTCTTGCAACACTTTCGCACGAGCTGCGAACGCCCCTGAGCGCGATCCTCGGTTGGGCGCAGGTGCTGCGCCTGCGCACGTCGAGTCAGGACGAGCTTCGCCACGGGCTCGAGGCGATCGAACGCAATGCGCGCGTGCAGGTGCAACTCATCGAGGATCTGCTCGACATGAGCCGCATCACCTCGGGCAAGCTGCGGCTGGACATGCAACCCGTGGATCCCCTGACGTTCGTCGAAGCAGCGCTCGAAACCGTGCGGCCGGCCGCGGAAGCGAAGTCGATCCATCTCGCAAAGCGGTTGGAAGCGGCGACCGGACCCGTCTCGGCCGATCCCCATCGGCTGCAGCAGGTCATGTGGAACCTGCTCTCGAACGCGATCAAATTCACGCCCGGCGGCGGCACGGTCACGATCGCTTTGCATCGCGACGAGGCGCACGTGGAGCTCACGGTCGAAGACACCGGAGTCGGCATCAAGCCCGAATTCGTGCCCTATGTCTTCGAACGCTTCAGACAGGCCGATGCGACGACGACGCGCATGTTCGGCGGTTTGGGCCTCGGCCTCTCCATCGTGCGGCGGCTGGTTGAACTGCACGGCGGGACCGTGCGCGCGAAGAGCGCCGGCGAAGGACAGGGCAGCAAGTTCGTGGTGCGGCTTCCCGTCGAGCCGGCGTATGCGGGTGTGCGCGCCCCTGCAACGAAGTCCGCTTCCGCGCCGGCGACGTACGACTTCGAGTACGCGGATCTCGCCGGCATCAAAGTGCTGGTGGTCGAAGACGAGCCCGACGCACGCGACCTCGCACGACGCGTGCTGAGCGAATGCCATGCGAACGTGCTCACCGCCAGCACGGCGTCGGAAGCGATTATGGCAGTGGAGAAAGAAAAGCCCGATGTCATCGTGAGCGACATCGGCATGCCGGACGTGGACGGCTACGAGCTCCTGAGGCGCATCCGAGCGCTCGGGCCGGAACGCGGCGGGCGTGCACCCGCCATCGCGCTCACGGCGTTCGCGCGGACCGAGGACCGGATGCGCGCCTTACGCGCAGGCTTCCTCGTGCATGTATCAAAGCCGGTCGAACCTTCGGAGCTCGTCGCGACGGTCGCGAGCGTCGCGGGCCGCAGCGGCGGCTCGCTCATTTAGGGGCCGCGCTCGCGAGGGGGATCTACCCCCGTTAATAGCGCAAGCGCGCGGCCGTGGCCAGACTTTGATTGCGCGCGGCCCGTATCGCTTCGCGGGTGCGCGGTTCCTCTTTCGGCGGGTGCTCGACCACAGGAGCCTCTCCGGGCTGCGGATCGTTCTTCGCCGCTTCGAGATCGAAGAGCCTGACGATCCTCGCATTCCTCGGCCGGGGCGGTTTTGCCGGGAAAAGGACGCTCAACAGGCTGTGGGGCGCAGGGTCGACTTCGTAAATATCGTCCCTCAGATTCGTGTCCTCTTCCGCTGCGGGCTCTTCCGCTGCCGCGGACTGCGCCTCGCCGCTCGCCGGGACCGCTTCTTCATCACCGACGTCATCTTCGACATCCGCATCCGGAGCCGCGTCCTGGACGTATTCGCTGGTATCTTCCGGGAGCCCGACACCGTCCTCCGTAAATCCGCTGTCGCCGTCCGTGCGACCAGCGTCGTCTTCCAAGCCCCTGTTTTCGACGTCCATGGTGTGCTCCGTTCCCCGTTGCGTTTTGGTTGATGCCAGTGCTACAGGTCGGACGATAGCGGCACGGCTGCCTTGTCCCGCAAGACTTTTGTCACAGCCTTCGTTTCGACTCCGACCAATGGCCCGAAGCGCGCGATAAGCGGGGAAGGAGGTAATTAGAACTACGACCGATCTGGTGAGCGGGGGCCGTGGAACGGGGGGCGCCTGAAGCCGCGAACGAAAGATCGGCGCAAGTGGAGCAGACCCTCTTCGGATGCGACGTGAAGCCGATTTGGCGCGTCGGTCGAATGCGATCCTTGCGCGTCTCCGGGGCCAGATCCCCAAAGGGGCCCCTCTTCCGCCCTGCGACGCGCCCGTTTACGGGGATCCGACGGCGTAAGCGTGCATGAGCACGCGGTTCGAAGCGCGCGCCTCAGCCCGCTTCCGGGTCGCCACGACCGCTCCGCTACTACCGCGCCCGCGGCAGGCACTGCTTGTATGGTGTCTCTGGCGTCCGCGTCCTCCGCGAACGAAGCCTTCGCGCCGATCAGACTCTCGTCCCAGCTGTACGAGGCCCGGGTAGAACGAGGGCGCGGAGCAGCGGGCGCGCTGAACCGGGCAGGAGGGGATCGGCGAAACGCGGAGCAGGGGCACGCGGCAGGCACTGCCCCACCGTCCGCGACTCCCGCGAACGATCAGCCCGGCTTGTGCACCCAGTCCCAGACGCGGCTCGCGCGCTCGACGATCGACTCGAGGTCCTCGGCCAGCACGGAGCGCGAACGAATCAGCTCGCGGGTCACTTCGCGCACGCGCTCGAGATAGGCCACCTTCGACGCGTATCGCTCTTCGATCGATAGCCGCGGATCGCCGCTCCGCTCCCGTTCCGCGCGCGTGAGCGCAAACGGCAGCGTCGAGCCCATCATCGACATGAGATCGCCCGGCGCGCCAGTCTCGGCAGCACGCGGATTCCAGCCGACGAGAGTCGCAAGCGGCGCGGCGAGCTCCGGCGGCCGGATGCCGGCGGCGTCGTTGCCGTCGCCGTCGATCGCGGGCACATACGTCTTGTAGGACGCGCCGACCTTGGGCGGATACGCCGGGATGCCTTTGTCGATCTGCGGGCCGAAATCGACCCGCGCGGGGCGTGCAACGCGCTCCGGGAAGCGCGCGCCGGGGAGCTTCCGGTAGAAGCCGCCCAGCGTCTCTGCCGTGACGGCCGTGCCATCGGCGAGGCGCGGAAACGCGCTCGGCGGCGGATCGACGTCGTCGCTCACCCAGCGGTCGAGATTCACGAGGGCGGCGCGCAGAAGCGGCGCGTAATCCACGACGTTGAATCGATGGTGCCCGCGGCTCCCCGTGTTCGGATCGGCCGCGAGAGGCGGCAGCGCGCCCGGCGTATGCTGCGTGCCGGCGAAAAGATAAGTGCGAACGAAATCGGCGGGCTCGACGTCGCGTGCGCCTTCGATGTCGGTGTGGATGAGCGACGCATCGCCGCGCCAGTACTCGGCCGACGTGTTCGTCGCAAAGATGCGCGGCAGACGCCCTCGTTGCCGGATCCGCGCGAAAAGCGCTTCGTCATCGAAGGGCGGCAGACTGCCGACCGACTCGGTCGCATTGAGCGAAGGCTGTCCCAGACGCAGGTTGAACTCGCCGCGCCGGCCACCCGCGACGTGCGGCATCACCGCGTCGTAGACCATGCGGCCCTGCTCGTCTTCATCGAGTCCGAGGAACAGCATGTGGCGCAGGAAGCGGCCGCTTTGCGAGACGCCGAAGAGGTAAGCGCGCGCGATCTCGCCGGCGCACGGATTGCCGCTCGCGCTATCCGCCCAGCGCAGCCATGCGCCGACGTCGCGGATCGCGAGAAAGCCCAGACCGACGATGGGCGGATTGGCCGAGCGATAGATGACGTCGTAGAGCGCACCCGGCGTGAAGCCGCCTTTCATCTCGATGTGACCCGCGTCCGGAAAACGCCAAGCGTCTCGTGACAGCTCTACGGGCTGCGACCCGCCGTGCTCGCGCATGAAGACACGCGCCTCACCGTCAGCGAGATCGTGCACGGGGTTCGGCACGTGATAGCGGTCCGCGAGCGGCAGCGATTCGACGCGCTCGTTCGGCCGCAGCTCGCAACGAATGAAGTCCGTCACGCCCTTCGCCCGCGGCACGTCGAGCGCCATCAGGCCGTCTCGCCGCGGGACGTCGATCTGCCACCCGACCCACGCGACGGTATATCCCTGGCGCATGAGAAAGCCGTTGCCGAAATGCTGCGCGGACGACGGATCGGGCACGCGTTCCGTGCTGTTGAACATGCCGAGCGCGACCTTGCGCCCCCGATTCGCAACGTCTACGAGGAGTCGGCGATTGCCCTTGCGCATGTCGACGGGCTTCAACAGATAAAAATCCGCGGAAAAAGCGATGCGTCCATTGGCGTCCGTCGGCGCCTGCGCGATATCCGTGAGCTGGCGATGCAGCGGATGCGCAGGATCGGCGGCGAAGCGCATCGTTCCCGCGATCTTTTGTACGCACCGCTCTCTCCGAATGCTTTGCCGTCGAGAACGAACGACGCGCGATTGAACCTCGAGATCCGTTACCATGCTTCCTCCTCTGCCGCGTGTGGCATGCAGAAGCCCGACACGTTGCTGGAAGCACGATTGTAGGCCGTATACTGCGGGCGAAACGCGGCGCGGATTTTGCGCTCACACGCGAGTTGCCGCGCGGTTTCGCATTGGGAGCGCGAATGAACGCATATCCTGGAATCATGGCCGGCGTGGTGCTGGCAGCCTTGCTGCCGGGCGCGACGGCTGTCGGTCAGCAGCATGCGTTTCCGACGAAGCCCGTGCGGCTCGTCGTCGCGTTTCCGCCGGGCGGCACGCCAGACACGCTCGCGCGCCTCATCGGACCGAAGCTAATCGACACGTTCCGGCAGGTCGGTAAGACGGCGGACTCATCGGGAAGTAGGTTGTTCCCCTCACCCCACCCCGCTCCCCGCGCGCGGCGCGGGGGAGAGTCTCCACAATTCCCTCACTGCCGATAGCGCGACACCTGAAGCTGAGTCACCGCAGTCGCATCGTTTCCCCACGCGGCACGCACGTTCGACACCACCGCAGCGATCTCGGCGTCGCTCAGGTACGTGCGCGAACGGTGGCATGCCATACGGCCGCGGATTGCCCACCGTCGCCGGCAGATAGCCGCCACTCAGCACGATGCGAATCACATTCGCCGGCACACTCATCGTGACGGCGCGGTTGCCTGCGAGCGCCGGATACGCGCCGGGTTCGCCTTTGCCGTCTTCGCCATGGCAATCGACGCATTCGCGCTCGTAGATCTTCCTGCCTGCCTCGAGCGAAGGCAGGACAGCCGCACGTGCCTGCGCCTGCTCCGTCGCGGCACGCGCCTGCGGCAGGCTCTTCAGAAAGACGGCGATCGCGTGGAGATCGCCACGCGTGAGGTATTGCGTGCTGCGGTAGACGACCTCCGCCATCGGGCCCATTGCCGAGCCGCGCGGTGAAACGCCGGTGGCGAGGAGCTCGACCACGTGCTCCGCTTCCCAGTCCGATTCACCCGCTTCATTCGGTGACAGGAGCGAAGGCGCTTACAGCCGATCGGGACCATGCCGCCGCTCAGCTCCAGGCTTTCGGTATCGGGCCGAACGCGTTGCGCCGGCTATGCAGGCACGCAATGGCCGAGTCCGTGCACGTGATAGGCGCCGGATTCCACTCGCGGGCTGAGCGATCCGGCTCTAAGGCAGCCGGATCGAAAAAGAGCGCCCGCCATACGCCAAGCGCAAGCTGACTGTCGTAGGGAAAACGCAGATCGTGTGCGGGCCGCGACTGTTCGACCCGCGGCAGGCTCCAGAGATACGGAGAATCGCGTCCGAGTCCTCTCGCGTAATCTGCGTGTAGTTCGGATACGGGAAAGCGGGATAGAGCAGGCTGCCGTCTTTCGATCGGCCGTTGTGCATCGCGCGCCGAATGGTCGGTGTCCACGTGCCGATGCCGGTTTTCGTATCCGGCGTGATGTTGCTCGAATGGACGGTGCCGACGGCGTCGCACGGCGAGCCCGCCGGCATACGCGGCGCCGCCGCGTGTCGTATGACGCGCGACGCACTGCCGGCTCGCGCGAGGTATTCGCTCGCGCTTCACCTGCTCGGGCGTGAACGAGATCGCGACAGCCGCTCGCAATCGGCGTCTCGTCCCGGAAGTTGCGCCAGACGATCAGCGCGGCGAAGCGACGCGACGACGAGCACAAGGGCGATCGCCGCGCGTGTGATGGTCCGCCTCATCGCGCGTGTTCTATGGCGTCGAGGGCCATCCGTATCCAAGGAATGTCAGCGAGCATCCGACGGCCTCATCGCACGCGCGCCGTCCCGCCGCACGGCATCGGCAGGGGTTGTCGTCTCCACCGCCGGTTTTGCGTTCGACGGGACCGGCTGCGCCGCAAGCCATGCACTCACGGCCGTCACGTCCTCCGGCGTGAGCTGCGCCGCGATCTTCGCCATGGAATCCGGCGCATGCGCGCGCCGCTCGCCTGTCTTCCAGCGGCCGAGTTGCGCCTGGAGATAGTCGCGCGACATGCCGAGCAGTCCGGGAATCGCGGGATTCACGCCCATCAGCGTGGAGCCGTGGCACTCCACGCATGCCGGAACGTTTCGCGCAGCATCGCCCCGCCGCACGAGCGCTTCACCTCGGCTCGACACCTCCCGGGAAGCAGCGGCGGGTGCCGGCGGGGCGTAAGGGACATCGAGACGCGCAAAGTGTTCGGCCATCTCGTACAGATAATCGTCGGTGAGATGCTCGACCAAGTACGTCATGAGCGCGTAGTGGCGCCGCCCTTCGCGGAAATGCAAGAGCTGATTGAAGAGGTAGCCGGCGGGCTTTCCTGCGATGCGCGGAAAGAAACCTTCGCTGGTCGCGCGACCCTCTTTGCCGTGACATGTCGTGCACGGAGCGACGCGTGCCGCCATCGTATCCACGGAGCTCGCCGCACACACCGCCGCGGGTGCGAGGACCGCGAGCGACGAAGCGAAGCACACGGTCATGGACATTCTGCGCATCGCTCGATCTTGCATGACGGGGCGGGGAAGTTCCAGCGTTCGCGCTTGCCAGACCGACAGCGTCCGAACGCGGCGGCTCATTGTCGAGGAGCGCATCCGCAAACGTCGCGGACTGCTTGCATCGACGTAATCTGCACGGCTCTCATGGCGCATCCAGCTCACCGGAGACGTCCCATGCGCCGACGCGCATCGTGTAGCGCCTGCGTTGCCTTGTGGGCCCTCGGCGCTTTCGCGGCCACGACGGCGGTCGCACAGTCCTATCCCGTCAAACCGATTCGCATCATCGTCGCCTCCACGCCCGGAGGCGGAGCGGATTTCGTCGCGCGGCTGATCGCCCCGAAGTTGACCGAAACGCTCGGACAGCAGGTGATCGTCGAAAACCGGCCCGGCGGGGGCAGTACCCTCGGTTACGAAGCGGGTCTTCGTTCGGCGCCCGACGGATACACGTTCAACCTCATCACGCCGAGCTACAGCATCAATCCGAGTCTCTACCCGCTCAAGTTCGATGCGCTCACGGACTTCACCCCCGTGATTCTGATCGCACGCGGACCGCTCGTCGCAGTCGTGCATCCCTCGGTGCCCGCGAGAAGCGTGCGCGAGCTGGTCGCGCTGGCCAGGGCCAAGCCCACGCTCGGTCACTTACGCCAGCACGGGCCAGGGCGCGATCATTCATCTCGCAACGGCGCTGTTCGAGCACATGGCCGAGATCCGGATGACGCACGTGCCGTACAAAGGCGGCACGCCGGCGCTCATGGACGTGATTGCCGGCAACGTGTCGCTTGTGTTCGCCACGCCGCAAGTCGGTTTGCCGCAGGCTCGGGTCGGACGGGTGCGTGCGCTCGCTGTCACTTCGGCAACGCGGGTGCCGGCCGCGCCGGAAATTCCGACGATCGCGGAATCCGGCGTGCCCGGCTACGAAGTGACGAACTGGCAGGCGCTCATCGCTCCGAAAGGCGTGCCGCGCTCGATCATCGATCGGGTCAACGCAGCGATCGATCAGGCGCTGAAGGCAAAGGAGATGGAAGAGAAGCTGCAGGCAGACGGTGTATCGCCGGCGGGAGGAACGCCGGAGCTTCTCTACAGTCAGATCGAAAAAGAGATCGGCATGTGGCGCAAGGTCATCGCGCAGGCAGGCATCAAGCTCGAATAACCGCCGTGTCCCGAGAGAACACCGGCGTTCTCCCTCCCCGAGCGCTCCGCTCCGCCACCGTCCGGATTCACCGCGCGTCCTCGCTTTCGACCAGCGCCCATACGCGGCGAAACGGCCCCTTGCCCGCGAGAAGCTCCTTTCCCGCGGCGGCGGCCGTGTCTTCATCGAGCCAGACGGGGCGGCCGATTCCGGCGCTCACGCACGCACGCCGCGCGTTTTCCTCGAACAGGAAAGCGCCGCCGACCGCTTCTTCGATGCTCGCACCGGTGATCGCCGCGCCGTGTGCGCGCATCAGTACCGCGCGATGGGGCCCGAGCGCTTTCGCGAGCGCCGCGCCGCGCGTGCGATCGCTCACGAGCCGCGGGTCCTGATACACCGGAATGCCGTCGTGGAACAGCGCGCCCATGAGATGAATCGGACGCAGCCGCTCTTCGCTCGTCGTCGTGAACGCCGTCGAGTACAGGCCGTGATAGTGAATGACGCTGCCCACGTCCGGACGCGCCCGCAGAATGTCCAGATGGATCGGATATTCACCCGGCGCGTCGCCCCTGCCCTCGAGCTTGCGCCCGTCGAGATCGAACACGAGAAAATCCTCCGCCGTCGCATCCATGGCCAGCGAATGCCGAGCGAGGATGAAACGGTCCGAGCCCGGGAGCCGTGCGCTCAAATGGCCGAAACCCTCGATGAACCCGCGTCGATAAAGAAACCGCCAGCCCTTGAGCGCGTTCTCGACAATCCTGTCTGTCAATGCCATCTCCTGATCGGTTCGGACTGCATCGTGGACCGCAAGAAGCGCGGTGGTGCGCCGCGTCACCGCATCGCGCAAAGCCAAGGTGCTGCGCGCCCTGAGAATATGCCAAGATAACGCCGTTTCACTTCGACGACCAAGGGCCATGGACAAGATCTTCTCATCACCAGAGCAGGCGATTGCCGACATACCGGATGGCGCGACGATCGCGATCGCGGGCTTCAGCGTCGGTCATCGGTTTGCGACGAGCCTGATCCTCGCGCTGCGCGAGAAAGGCACGAAGAACCTCACGCTCGTCTGCAATTCGCTCGGCGATCCCGGCGCGACACGCGGGCAGATCCTCGCGGAGAACAATCAGGTCAAGAAGCTGATCGCGGCGTTCTCGGTGCGGCCCGGAACGCCGACCGCGAGCGAAGAGCAGATCACGACGGGCACGATGGAAGTCGAGCTCGTGCCGCAGGGCATCCTCGTCGAGCGCTGCCGCGCGGGCGGCGCGGGCATCCCCGCGTTCTACTCGCCGACGAGCGTCGGCACGGATCTCGTGACCGGCCGCGAGATCCGCGAGTTCGACGGCAAGCCGTACGTGCTCGAGCACGCGATCCACGTCGATTACGCGTTCTGCCGCGGCTATCGCGCGGACCGGCTCGGCAACGTGCAGTTCCGCGGCGGCAGCCAGAACTTCAATCCGAGCTTCGCGAAGGCCGCGCGCTGCGCGATCGTCGAAGTGGACGAGATCGTCGAGCCCGGCGTGATCCCGCCGGAGCTGATCGACCTGCCGGGCATCTTCGTGCAGCGCGTCGTGAAGACGACGCAGGTGGCGGACGGCAAAGCGTGGCGTCGTCCGGAACGCCGGCCGTCGGACAAGCCGCGTCTCTACAACGACAAGCCCGCGCTCACGCGCGCGGGCATCGCCAAGCGCGCCGCGGCGCTGGTCAAGGAAGGCACGTACGTCAATCTCGGCGTCGGCATTCCGACGATGGTCTCGAACTATCTCCAGGGCCGCGACGTGATCCTGCACGCCGAGAACGGCGTCCTCGGCTACGGGCAGATGGTGCTACCGAAGAAGAGATCGATCCGGACATCTACAACGCCGCCGGCCAGTTCGTCGCGCTGAAGCCCGGCGCGTCGTTCTTCGACAGCGTGACGTCGTTCGAGATGGCGCGCGGCGGCTGGATCGACACCGTGATCCTCGGCGCCTACGAAGTCGACCAGACCGGCAGCGTCGCGAACTGGAGCACGTCGGACGCGAAGCGCGGCGGCATCGGCGGCGCGATGGACCTGCTCTCGGGCGAGGGCGATCTCATCATCGTCATGGAGCACACCGACAGCAAGGGGCGGCCGAAGCTGCGCAAGCACTGCACCTATCCGCTTACGGGCAAGAACTGCGTGAGCTACGTCGTCACCGACCTCGCGCTGCTGCGATGGGACACCGACCGCTTCGTGCTGGACGAAGTCGCGCCCGGATTCACGCCGCAGGAAGTGATCGCGCTCACCGAGATGGATATCGGCTCCGGCCCGAACGTGAAGTTCATGGCGTAAGGGGACGGCGCTCGCCTGAAGGCTCGGGCCTCGCCGCCCTGCGGAACAGAGGAAAACCCAGGTTTTCCTCCGTAACCTCCTTTCCTTCAACCGCGTGTCGGGATGGCGAGTCCGACGCGCTGCCAGGCTGTGCGGAGGCAACATGACAGCAGTTGAAAAGGCGGCTTTGTCGCAAGCGCAATGGAACGCGCCCGAAGGTGTCGAAATCGTGCCCACCGGCGCCGCCGTGGGCGCCGAGATTCGCGGCGTCGATCTTTCGCGGCCCGTGCCGGAAGCCACCAAAGCGCTCCTGCGCAAGGCCTGGGCCGATCACCTCGTGCTGCTCTGGCGCGATCAGACGCTGCCGGACATCTCTTTCCTCGAGGCCGCCGCCATCTTCGGCGTGACCAAGGAGCCCGCGGCCCGCAAATACCAGCTCGAAGGCGGCTACAAGATCGGTGGGCGCATCGTGCCCCTGCACCCGCACGTGAGCCTGATCAGCAACCTGAACGAAGAGGGCGAGCCCGTGATGCACAACGGCGCGCTCGGGAGCGCCGAAGTCGTCTGGCACAGCGACAATTCCTACGTGGAGGTGCCGCCCGCCGGCAGCATGCTCTACGCGGTCGTGATCCCGACGAACGGCGGCGGGGACACCTACTTCAACAACCAGTATCGGGCCTACGAGGAACTACCCGAGGACCTGAAACGCGCCATCGAAGGCCGCTCGCAGCGGCATGACGCCAGCCGCAACAGCGCGGGTGTGCTCCGTCCGACCGTGAACATGCCGACGACACCGGAAGAAGTGCCCGGCCCCGTGCATCCGCTCGTCCGCGTGCATCCCGTGACGGGGCGCCGGGCGCTCTATCTGGGGCGCCGACGCGACTGGCCATCGAACTACGTGATCGGCATGCCGAACGAGGAAAGCGAAAAGTTGCTCGACCGGCTGTGGGCGCACGCGACCCAGCCCAAGTATGCGTGGATGCACCAATGGCGGGTCGGCGATCTCGTGCTCTGGGACAACCGCTGCACGATGCACTATCGGACCGAGGTGGACGTCAAACAGGCCCGCGTGCTCTACCGGACGGTCGTAAAAGGCGACCGGATCGTCCCCGGCTGATCGAAGGAAGGGAATTTACGGAGGAAAACCTGGGTTTTCCTCTGTTCGTAGGGCCGCGAGGCCCGACCTTGAAGGAAGGGAGGTAACGGAGGGAAACCATCGGAGCGGAGCGGTCGGTGCCCTCTGTTCGTCCACCGAGCCGCGGCTCGGGCGCTTGCGCCCGGAGGACTCTTGCCGCGGCAGGCGAGCGTCGCCTTACTCCGACCGGCTGCCCAGGACCTTTCCATCGTCGTGAACGACGATGCGCCCGCGCATCACCACCTCGTGCGGCATGTCGTCCCCGGCGCACTTGAACGGACGGCCGTACTTCTGCGCCGCCTCCGCCAACTTGCGCTTCCTCCAGTCCCCGGCTGGTTCCGTCATGCGCACGTGATCGATCACGGGCGGACCCTCCCGCGTCTGGCTCCGGAGGCGAAATGCCCGCGCGATTGAGCTAACGATGTTCATTGCGGTTTGATCTTTATGTTGTGCCGCACGAATGCGGTCGGTCTAATGGACACCCTGCGTGCCATTCTAACGCAAGCGCACGGCGCGCATGACATCGGTGATTTTCACGGTTGGGCGCTGCCGAGGAACGCCCCGGCCGGCGTCTCGCATAGCCGCCGGACGAGCTGTTCGCCCGTCCCGGCCGGCATTGTGGACATCGGAAGCGCCCGGCGGATGCGGTACGGGCTCCCCGCCTGCGTTTCGGACTCTTCGGCGAGATCGAGGATCCGTTGCGGATGCGCGAGCTTCGTGCCGTCGCTCGCCAGGACGAGCAGCACCCGCGGCTGGAGATGCTGCACGCGGTTCGCTCCGATCACGATGCCGATTTCACCCGTATTGAGCTCCACGGGGCTTCCGACGGGATAGCCGCCGACGCACTGGACGAATTGCGCCATGAGCGTCGCGTCGAAGCATCGGCCACGCATCGTGTGGAGCAGGTTGAGTGCGCTCGAAGGCGAACGCGATTCGGCGAACGGACGCGGAAGCGTCAGCGCGGAAAAGCTGTCGACGATGCCGGCGATCGAGCCTTCGGTCGAGATCTCGTCACCGCTGAGCCGGCGCGGATAGCCGCTGCCATCCTGGCGCTCGTGATGCTGGAGGATGATCTCGTCCAGGGCCGCCGGGAAGCGCCCGTTCGCCGCGCGCACGAGCTCCACGGAATGATCGACGTGCTTCTTGACGATCTGGTACTCGTCGGGCGTGAGCATCCCGGATTTGTCGAGCACGCTCTCCGGAACGCAGTTTTTGCCGACATCGAGGAACAGGCCGGCAAGGCCGAGCACCTCCAGGCGCTCACTGGCAAAGTCCAGAAAGCGGCCGAAGGCCATCATCAGGATGGACGAACTCAGCGCGCGTTCGACCTGCCGATTGCGCTTCTCCCGCATGCCGTCGAGGAGCAGCATGGCGTCGGGGTTGCGCTGCATGCTCTCGGTCATTCTGCCGATCGCGCCGGAAAGTCCCTCCGGCTCGAGCGTCGCCTCGGCGCGCAGATGATCGAGAGAGAGACCCACGGCCTGCTCGTATTCGTCGTAGATCCCGCTCGCGACCGGAAGCTCTTCTTCGATCGACGTTGCCTGGAACGGCATCATCGCCCCCGGCGCGCGCTGCTTTGGGCCGGACCCGCTCTGACACTCAGGATCGACATGGACGGTTCTGAGAGTATCGAGAGTTGAATTGTGCCCCAACAACGATCCAGGCGGCGCAAAGTTTCCCGGATCGTATGCGCTCCGCGGCGGTCGCCGGTGCCCGTTCCGGGCGCGGCGGGAGGCGCGGGACCACTATAATTGCGCGCGAATCCGTCCGAGATAGCCCGGCGCTACTCTCGGAATCCAAGGAACCGACCCCGCGCAGCCGCTCCCTGAGCGATCGGCTCCGTCCAATTGCAGGAGGCACTTCGATGAGCCTTATACGCGCGTTTGCGCTGCGCTTTGCCTCGGCATGCGTCACGGTCGCCGTGTTCACGTTGCCCGGCGTTGAAGCGCAGGCGCAATATCCCTCGAAACCGATCCGCATCATTTCGCCGTTCGCGGCGGGCGGTGGAAACGACGTGATCTCGAGGACGGTCGCGGCGAAAATGAGCGAATCCCTCAAACAGCCGGTGATCGTCGAGACCCGCGCCGGCGCGAACGGCATCGTCGGCACAGAAGCCGCCGCCCGGGCGGCGCCGGACGGCTACACGATGGTGCTGATACCGAGCAACCATGCGGTCAACGCAAGCCTCTACAAGAAGCTGCCGTACGACTCGATCAAGGATTTCACGCCGCTCGGCATGGTGGGCTGGAGCCCGCTCGTGCTCGTCATGCATCCCACCGTGCCCGTGAAGACGGTGAAGGACTTGATCGCGTTCGCAAAAGCACGTCCCGGTCAGCTCACCTATTCGTCGGCGGGCATCGGCTCGTCGGGCCATCTCGCGGGCGCGCTGTTCGACACCATGGCGGGAACGAAAATGGTGCACGTGCCTTACAAGGGTAATGCGCCGGCGCTGACCGAGCTGCTGGGCGGGCAGGTGTCGCTCAACTTCGCGACGACGGCTTCGGTGACGGCCTACGTGCGCTCGGGACGGCTGCGGGCTCTCGCGACCACGGGTGCGAAGCGTCCGCCGGCGCTGCCCGACCTGGCGACCGTCGCCGAGTCGATGCCCGGCTACGAAGCGGGCCTCTGGTATGCCTTCGTCGGTCCTGCGGGCATATCACAGGAGATCGTTCGGCGGCTCAACGCGGCAATCGTCGCGGCCCTCGAGTCGCCCGACGTGCACGAGAAGCTCATGAACCTTGGCGTCGAGCCCCAGCCGGGCACGGCCGAAGCGCTCGGGCGCATCATGGTGACGGACGTGAAGCGCTGGGCGGCGGTGATCCAGAAGGCGGGGGTGGAACAGCAGTGATCCTCGCCGCCGCATACGTGCCAGAGGAGCACTTCCTGACTTCCTCTACTTTGGTCGGCCCGTTCTGCCCTAAGCCTCGTACGATCGGACGAGAGTGCTAACCGGCGCCGGAAGGCTTCGTTCGCGGGGCCCCCCTGCTCCGCAGCCCCCGCTCACGGGAAAAGGGGTGGTACTAACTAACCGTTCCGCCCCGCACGTTCTTGTTGAAAAAATCCACCGTCCGCTGCCACGAAAGCTTCGCCGCCGCTTCTTCATAGCGCGGCGTCGTGTCGTTGTGGAAGCCGTGCTGCGTGTTCGGATAGGTGTGCAGCTCGTGACGAACCTTGTTCGCCTTGAGCGCTTCCTCGAAAGCCGGAATGCCCTTGTTGATGTTCGGGTCCTCGCTCGCGTAATGCGCGAGGATCGGCGCCTTGATCTTCGCCACGCTGTCCGGCGCCGGCGGCGCGCCATAATAGGGAACCGAGCCTGCGAGATCCGGATAGCGCACGGCCATGGCATTCACCACAGCGCCCCCGAAGCAGAAGCCGACCGCGCCGATCTCTGTCCGTGGTATCGGAGCGCGTTTTGAGATACGGCACGGCCGCGAGCAGGTCCTCCATCATTTTCGCCCGATCCTGCTTTGCGAACAGCGCGCGCGCCTTGTCTTCGTCACCCGGATAGCCGCCGAAGGGCGACAGTGAATCCGGCGCGAACGCAAGAAAGCCGAGGACACCGAGCCGGCGCGCGACGTCTTCGATGTACGGATTCAAGCCCCGGTTCTCGTGAATCACGACGACGGCCGGGAGCTTCGCCGGGCCTTTCGCCGGCTTCACGAGATAGCCCCGCATCGTGCCCGAGCCCTGCGTCGTTGAGTAGGTCGCGGTTTCGATGCGTATGCGCGCGTCGTCCTTCGGCACCTGCTGCGCCCACGCGAAGTTGGGCTTCAGTGCCTCGAGCATCGCTGCGGCGGTGAATCCGCCAACGGCGAACTTGGTCGCACGATCGAGAAAATCACGGCGGCTCAAACTGCCATGAACGTAACCGTCGAAGAGCTTCAGGACCTCCGGCGGAAAATCACTTGCCTTCTTGCGTTCCAATGCCGTCTCCTTTGCTCAACGCGGCGCGTAGCTCATGAGCTCGTAGATGAGCCAGTCGTCCTGGATGTAGCGCGGGCCGTCGTTACCGCGGTCCCTTGTCAGCACGATGCCCTCGTTTGCAAGGGCGAAGCGTCCGTCCACGTAGCGCGACGTCGCTTCGCGCTTCGCGATCTTTCCGAGCGTTGGCGCATACCATTCGTTTTCCTCGATGATGCTCTGTCCCTTCACCTTCGATCGCCAGTAATCGAGGAACACATGGCGCCGCACCTTCAGCGCATCGAACTCGCCTGCGGGCACCCGGATGCGCTCCCAGCCGAGCACGGTCGCGGAGAGCATGACCGGAAAGCTGCGGCCGTCGGCCGGGTCGGTCGCGATCGATCTGGATTTCCACGTCTTCCCTGGAACGAGCGGAAACGCGAGCGCCTCGTAAGCCGGACTGTAGGTGAACACCTGCATGTTGGTTGCGGGCCGCCGCAGCCAGTTGCCGCTGCGCGTATAGAGTTCGGTCGATACCTGGTCGCGCGTGCGCACTTCCACGGTCATCGTATCGCCTTGCAGGTCCGTCACGCGATATTCGACCGGCTCGCGCGGCAGACTCGTGAATCCGTCGCGCACGGCGTAGCGCCACGTGTCGCCGACTTTCACCTGCGGCTGACTCACTTCGGCCGGCACTCCCGCCGGAGGTGTCTGGGACAGCGGGGTGGCACAGGCAGCGGTCAGCAGCAACAGAACGCACCCGAATAACCGTGCTTTCATGATGGGCTCCTTGGCCGGCGCGTGGGGAGCCTATTTTCGCATCGAACGGGGCACTGCGCGCGAACGCCGGCGCGACCGGAGGCGAGCGCCGCCCGCTACATTGGCAAGACTCCGAGCGAGCACGCCGAACGGGGGCGTCGCGAGCTCGAGCGTCACACAGCCAAGGAACGTTGCGGGTCTCCGGGGCGCTTGCACTGCCGAGAGCAGGCTCTCGAGGCGGTGCAAGTGTCCGCGGCATGCTGCGGCGCGATGCGAAAACGACTGCAAGCAGTGGGATCGCCATCTCGGCGGTCGTCGGAACACGCGGTCCTGGGTGCGTCGCCCTCCGCGAGGCGAGCCCGCGCGCCGCCGCGAGGAGGCATGCGGCGGCACGGCCGAATGCCGCGGCCGCGTGTCAGCAGGCTGGCATGCGGCAGCGCGCCGGGCGACAGCTGTCGCCGGCGCGCGGCGCATGCGGTCGAGGCATGTAGCGGCGTGCGCGCACGAGCGTCGCGTCAGCTCCGTAGCTCGCGCTCTCAGGCGCGGGTCGTGTCGCCGCCGCAGCGCCACGTAAGGTGGTGCCGAGGCGCCGTGGTGCCGGGGGCGGCTCGCGGCAGCAGGGTTGCTCGGCGCGGCTCTCGCTAGGCTCGGCGGCTAGGCTGAGGCCTGCGCTAGCGCGGCGGGGAAGGTGTGGCGCGGGGTGGGGTCGGGCGGATAGCTCGGGCGCGCAGCATGCTGGCGGCGCGGGCTCACCACGCTGTGCGGGCCGAGCGCGCCGGGCGACGCTCGGGAGGCTCGGCGGGGGCAGCATCGACAGTCAGTGGCAGACCTTAGTCCGCGAGCCGGCGCGTCTTACGGTCTCATACCCGGCAAGAAACCGCGGCCTACTTCGTGAAGTTCGCGACCTTGCGCGCCTCGCCGGTCAGCTCGAGGATGTGCATCCCTGTGTTCGCGCGATCGACGATATAGATGTAGCCGCGGTCGTCCATTTCCACGTTGTTGGTCTGGATCGCGATCTTGCAGCGCTGCACACCGTCGATCGTCAGGCAGCGGCGCGCCGTGTCCTTCGTGATGGCGGGAATGTAATAGCCGATCTCACGCGGGTTGTAGGGATCGCGCACATCGACCGCACGCACCCCTGCATTGAACCAGGAGAAGAACATGACGCGCTTGTAGTAGATCGGCCCCATGTCCTCGTTCGACGCATGCACGCCGAAACGGCCGCCGCGCGAACAGAAGTTGCCGCTCTTCTCGGGCACGGCGAAGTTCGACACGCCGAAGGGCTTCGTTTCATCCGTGATGTCCACGAAATACACGATGTGGTAATCCTCGCGGCATTCGTTCTGCGTCGACTCGCTCACGAGCACCAGGAAGTCGCGCTTGGCCGGTTTGCCCGTGCGGAACTTGCCGGTCTGCACATGGAACTTGTCGAACATCGGCGGTTCCATTCCGAGCAGCGGGAAAGCCGTATGGGCGCCCACCGTCGGATACAGATCGATCCGCGAGACCTGCGGATACAGGAGATTTTCCATCGTCGGCGCGAACGGATCACTCGACGCAGGATCGCCTTTCAGGAGCTTCTCGCGATCGATGATCTGCGCGACGCCGTTGAGCAGCGTGCCGTAGCCGAAGTACACGCGATTGCCCACGACCATGGGGCCGTGCGTGTCTTCCGGAACCTTCTCCATGGTGGAGCCCGGCTCCTGGCCAACGACCGCGAAATTGCGGATGAATCGGGGATTCGCGGGATCCGACAGATCATAGATCTTCGTCATGCGCTTGGTGCGCCAGCGCTCCGGACGCCCATCGGAAATGAGATACGCGATCCCGGTATCGCATTCCCACCAGTTCTTGTGCGTGTCCTTCAGTCCGCTGATGACAGTCGTGACGAGCGTGGGACGCTCCGGTGTGGTGACGTCCCAGATCTGGTGCGACGAGGTGCCGCCGGTGCGCAGCATATACACCTTCGAGCGGTCGCCCTTCGGCAGCTTCGCGCCGTCGCAGATGCGGACCATCTGCGCCCCGCCCTGCTCGCCGAGCCCCGGCTCGCCCGGGATGTGATGCAGCAGCGTCGGCTTCTTCGGGTCCGTCACGTCGACGATCGAAGTGCCGTTGTCTTCGTTCGATTTTGTAAGACGGTTGAAAGGTTTCGGAATGTCCTGCGTGCCGCCGTGATGGCCGACGTAGGCAATCCAGCGATTGCCCTGACGGTGGATCACGGGCTGATAGGCACTGCGCGCTTGCAGATCGTGGTAGCCGAGCAGGCGCATGTTCTGCGCTTCGGTCTTGCGGGACGCTGCTGCGATTTCCGCCTTCGGAGCGTCCTTCGCCTTCTCCTGGTCTGCCGCGACGAGTGGCGCGCTCGACACGCTCAACGCCAAGGCGCTCACGAAAAGACGTGCGCGCGCGGACTTCGATCCCATGCCGTGATGCATGTCATCCCCCTTCGAGACAACGCTCATGCGTGTGTGGAGTGATTGTGGCATACGGCGCGTTCGCAGAACCAGCCAGGGCGATTGCGGCGGCGCAGATCATGAACTTATGATCGGATGATCATGCTCGTGCTCTTTTTCGGCTTGCTCGCACTGCCTCGCATCGCGCACGCGCATGCGATCGACGCGCGCCACGAGCTGCCGGTGCCGCTCATGCACTTCATCATCGGCGCGGTGTGCGCAGTGGCCATCTCTTTCGCGATCGCCGCGATCTGGCTGCGGCGCTCGCCTGCGACGCCGTCGCTCGAAGGCAGGCGAATCGACGTTGGCGCTCTTCTGCCCGCGCTGCGGCCGATCGCGGTTTGCGTATCGCTGTGGCTCTTCGGCTCGACGCTCGCGGCTGCGCTCTTCGGAACGCGCGATCCGATGATGAACCTCGCGCCGACGATGCTTTGGGTCGTCTGGTGGGTCGGTCTGTCGCTCGTCGTAGCGTTCATCGGCAACATCTGGCCGCTAGTCGATCCGTGGCGCGCGATCTTCGAAGCGCTCGATGCCGTCGTGCGACGTCTGGGGAGGCGCAACGGAATCGGGCTCGCATGGCGCTATCCGCGGACGCTCGGCGCGTGGCCGGCCGTCGTCCTGCTGCTGCTGTTCGGCTGGCTCGAAGTGGGTTATCCGGAAAGCGCCGAACCGCGGCGCATCGCACAGGGCCTGATCGTGTGGACCGCGATCACGCTTCTCGGGCGCACCGTATTCGGGCGCGATGCTTGGGAACGCAATGGCGATGTCTTCTCGATCTACTTCGCGACGCTCGGACGTTTCGCGCCGTTCATGCCAGCGGACAGCCGGCGCGCCATCCTGGTGCGGCCGCCCGGACGCGCACTGCTCGAGGGCGCGCCATCGATGGCGATCGTCGCCTTCGTGGTGGCCATGCTCGCGATCGTGCTCTTCGACGGACTGCTGAGCGGCGAGACCTGGTGGTCCATGCAGGCAGGCGTGATGCGCGCACTGCCCTGGTTGTCCCACCCGCGCGGTTATTTCGTGACACCGCTGGGTCTCGCTGCGTTGTGGACCGTCTTCATGACGGTGTACGCGATGTCCTGCTGGGCGGCCGCGAGGCTGAGCGGCGCCGCGCCCGTGGCGCTGCTGATGGCCGCGTTCGCATACACGCTCGTTCCGATCGCGATCGGCAACAGCATCGCGCACAATTTTTCGAACCTCCTCATACAGGGGCAGCAGGCGATTGCGCTCGTCTCCGATCCGCTGAGCCTCAGATGGAATCTTCTCGGTACGGCCCGCTATCAGCCCTACACGCGTGTCATCGAAGCCGCCGGAAGCTGGTATATCGCCGTCGCAGCCATCGTGCTCGGACACGCCATCGCGGTATGGCTCGGCCATCGTGTCGCGCTGCGCCTCTTCGGAACCGCACGTCGCGCCGTTGTCGCGATGCTGCCGCTCACGGCTGCGATGCTGATCTATACCGCCATCAGTCTGGCCGTGCTCGCCGAGCCGATGGTCAAGTTCGAAGGCGTGCCTGCGCAGATGGAGAACGAGTGACAACCCTCATGCCGCGATCGATGCGCACTCGAGCAGGTGTCATACTAATAGGTTCAGCGGAACAGCCATAACCATGATAGCGGGTATGGCTTCGAAACGACTCCGTTACATACTGAAACACAAACTGCCGTGGCGAGCGCTTAACCTTCGCGCTCGAGCGGTTCTCGAGCATCCTGGAGAAATCATGTCGAACAAAGCCGTCCTGCGCGCCGCGTTTCCGATGGGGATCGCGTTGCTTGCGATGGGATGTCAACGCGCGGATCACGCCCCGCAGAGCCCGCCGCCGCCGGCCGTGACGGTGATCGCGGCTGAGCCACGCGAGGTCGGCGTCTCCTACGAATACGTCGGCCAGACCGCGGGATACCGCGAAGTCGAAGTGCGCTCACGTGTGAACGGCATCGTGCTCAAGCGTAACTTCAAGGAAGGCGCCACGGTCAAGCAGGGGGAATCGCTGTTCACGATCGACCCCGCACCGTTTCAGGTCGCACTCGCGCGGGCGGAAGCCGATCTCGGCGTCGCGCAGGCGCGCTCCGAGCAGGCGCAGCGCGATGTGAAGCGCCTCAAACCGGTGGTCGAAGCGAAAGCCGTGAGCCAGAAAGAGCTCGATGACGCGACGTCCGCGGCTCGCATCACGGAAGCGGAAGTGAAAAGCGCCCAGGCGCGAGTAAACGAAGCGAAGCTCAACCTCCAGTACACGCGCGTGGAAGCGCCGATCAGCGGTGTGACCAGCCGCGCGGCCGTCTCCGAAGGCACGCTCGTATCGGGCCCGAACGTGCTTCTCGGCACGGTGACGCAGGCCGATCCGATGTACGTGATCTTCGGCATCCCCGACCGCGAGTACCTCGCCATCCGCCGCGACGTGGAAGCCGGCCGCATCAAGCTGCCGGCGGGCAACCGTTTCAAGACGACCGTGAAGCTCGCGGACGGCACGCCTTTCCCGACATCGGGCCAACTGAACTTCACCGACGTACGGGTCAACACGCAGACGGGCACGAGTGAGGCGCGCGCCGAATTCCCGAACCCGGGCCAGGGACTGCGTGCCGGCGAATTCGTGCGCATCGTGCTCGAAGGCGCCATGCGTACCGCCGCGATCGTCGTGCCGCAGCGTGCCGTGCTCGAAGGTCCCAAGGAGAAGTTCGTCTACGTGGTGAACGCGGAAAGCAAGGTCGAGCAGCGGCCGGTGCAGGTCGGCGCGTGGACGGCCGACGGCTGGATCATCGATTCGGGTGTCGCGACGGGAGAACGCGTCATCGTCGACGGCGTCATGAAAATAGGTCCGGGCGCGACGGTTCAGGTTGCGGCAACGGATTCCGGTCCCCGCGTGGCCGACGCCAAGAAGTAGGAGACTCGAGTGCTATCCCGTTTTTTCATCGATCGGCCGATCTTCGCCGCCGTTCTCTCCGTGTTTATCGTGATCGCCGGGCTCGCGTCCATGCGCAGCCTGCCGATCGCGCAGTATCCCGAGATCGCACCACCGGTCGTTACCGTGCGCGCGGTCTACCCCGGTGCGTCCGCCGAGGTGCTGGAACAAACCGTCGCCGCTCCGCTCGAGAACCAGATCAACGGTGTGGAAGACATGCTCTATATGAGCTCCACATCGGCGGCGAGCGGTGTCGTCGAAATCCAGGTGACGTTCGAGATCGGCGCGGACGCGGACAAGGCGGCGCTCAACGTCAATAACCGCGTGAAGCAGATCGAGCCGCGGTTGCCGGCGGAGGTGCGCCGGCAGGGTGTGACGGTCGAAAAGGGCTCGTCCGCATTCCTGCAGGTGATCGCATTCACGTCGCCCGACGGCAGCTTCGACGACATCTATACGTCGAACTACGTCACGCTCAACGTGCTCGATCAGTTGAAGCGCATCCCGGGCACGACGAACGTCCAGATCTTCGGGGCGAAAGACTATGCGATGCGGATCTGGGTCCGCCCGGACCGGCTTGGGCAGCTCAAGGTGACGACCTCGGATCTCCTGCGCGCGGTGAACGAGCAGAACGCGCAGTTCGCGGCGGGCAAGGTGGGCCAGTCGCCCGTCAGCAAAGGGCAGGAGCTCGTCTACAGCATCACGACACAGGGGCGTCTCTCGGAGCCGGAGCAGTTCGAGAACATCGTGATCCGGGCCAACCCGGATGGATCGATCCTGCGGCTGCGCGATGTGGCGCGCGTCGAAATGGGCTCCAAGGACTACGACTTTATCGGACGCGTGAACGGGCATCCCGCAACGCTCGTCGGTATCTTCCTGCAGCCGGGCGCGAATGCGCTTGAAACGGGCGAGCGCGTAACAGCCGAACTCACGCGCCTTTCGGCGCGCTTTCCGCAAGGGCTTTCCTATTCCGTCCCTTACGACACGACGCGTTTCGTCAGGGTCTCGATCCGCGAGGTGCTGATCACCCTCGGCGAAGCGATGGTGCTCGTCTTTCTCGTGGTGTTCCTGTTTCTCCAGAACTGGCGCGCGACCCTGATTCCGTTTACGGCCGTCCCGGTGTCGCTCATCGGAACCTTTGCGGGGCTGATGGCGCTTGGCTACTCCATCAACACGCTCACGCTCTTCGGAATGGTGCTCGCGATCGGGATCGTCGTGGACGACGCGATCGTCGTGCTGGAGAACGTCGAGCGGATCATGCGTGAAGAGCATCGCGAAGCCCGGGAGGCCGCGCTCAAGGCGATGCACGAAGTCACGGGGCCGGTGATCGCGATCGTGCTCACGCTGTGCGCCGTGTTCGTGCCGATCGCGTTTCTCGGCGGGCTGACGGGCGAGCTGTACCGGCAGTTCGCGGTGACGATCGCGATCGCCGTGGTGATCTCCGGCCTCGTCGCGCTCACGCTCACGCCTTCGCTGTGCGTGCTGATCCTCAAGCGCGAGCACCATCAGCCCGGGCCGCTTCTTCCGCTGGTTCAACAGATGGTTCACCCGCGTCACCGCCCGCTACACCGACGGTGTCGCATGGATGCTGCGGCGGGGCACGATCGCGCTCCTGCTGTTCGCGGGCATGGTCGCGATCACGATCGGACTCTGGCGTGCCACGCCGGGATCGCTCGTCCCCGACGAAGACCAGGGCTATTACATCGCCGCGGTCTTTCTGCCGGACGGCGCATCGCTCGAACGCACGGACAAGGTCGTGAACGAAGTGATCGAGGCGATCCGGTCCAATCCGGCAAACGAATATGCGATTGCGTTCACCGGATTCGACTTTCTCGGCGGCGCATTCCGCAACAGCGCGGCGACGATCTTCGTCACGCAGAAGCACTGGGACGAGCGCGAGGTCCACACGAAGCAGCTCGTGGGCGAGCTCTTCGGGAAGACCGGTCACATCAAGGAAGCGCTGGTGCTCGCATTCAATCCGCCACCCATCTTCGGCCTCGGAAACGCCGGCGGATTCGAGTTCTACCTCCAGAACCGCGGTGAAGGCGGCCCGCAGCGGCTGTCGGAAGTTTCGCAGCAGTTCCTCGGAGCGGTCGCCAAGGATCCCATGTTCGTGCAGGTCAACACGCTCTGGCGTGCGAACGTTCCGCAGCTTTACGCGGAGACGGACCGTGAAAAAGCCAAGGCGCTAGGCGTGCCCCTCGACGAGGTCTACAACACGCTCGCGGCGACGCTGGGCTCGTACTACGTGAACGACTTCAACAAGTTCGGCCGCACGTGGCAGGTGCTGATGTCGGCGGAATCGTCCTATCGGAATCGTCCCGACGACGTCGGGGCCGTATGGGTACGATCCCAGAATGGCGCGATGGTCCCGCTCTCTTCGCTCGTGCGCGCCCGCTATTCCTCGGGTCCGGATACGCTCGATCGCTTCAATAACCTGCCGGCGGTCAAGATTTTCGGGGCCGCCGCGCCCGGCTACAGTTCGGGGGAGGCGATCGCGCGCATGGAGCAGATCGCGCAGGAAGTGCTTCCTTCGGACTTCTCGTTCGACTGGAGCGGCGCCTCGTTCCAGGAGAAGCGCTCCGGCGGCACGTCTACGATCGCACTCGGCCTGGCAGCGCTCATGGTGTTCCTGATTCTCGCGGCACAGTACCGAGAAATGGTCACTCCCGCTTTCGGTCATGCTGGCGCTGCCCTTCGGCACCTTCGGCGCGCTCGCGGCCGTATGGCTGCGCGATTATACGAACGACGTGTACTTCCAGATCGGCCTCGTGACGCTATTGGGCCTCGCGGCGAAGAACGCGATCCTGATCGTCGAATACGCGGTGCTGAAGAAATCCGAGGGACTTTCGACGTGCGCGGCCGCGCTCGAAGCGGCACGCCTGCGTTTCCGTCCGATCCTGATGACGTCGCTTGCGTTCATTCTGGGCGTCGCACCGCTCGCCTTCTCGAGCGGGGCCGGCGCCGGCGCGCGGCTTTCGGTCGGCACGGGGGTCATGGGCGGCATGCTCGCGGCGACCTTCCTCGCGATCTTTTTCATTCCGCTTTTCTACAGGGCGATCGTCGACCGGCGGCTGAGCGACTCGCGCTCGACACGCGAGATCGAAGAGGAAGCGGAGCATCATCGCAGCGTCGTGCAGCGCTCGACGCATGTCCCGCATCACGCGCCGCATCCTGCCGGAGGCTACGATGGGCGCTAGCGTCGTAAAACTCGGTCTCGTGCTCGTATCGCTGGCGCTCGCCAGTTGTTCGCTCACGCCGTCCTATCAAAGACCCGCGGCGGAGTTGCCCGCCAAGTGGAGCGAGGGCCCTGCGGACGGCGCAACCGCCCCGGCCGAACGCTGGTGGACGCTGTATCGCGATCCCGTGCTCGACCGGCTGGTCGAGGAAGCCCTCGCGATGAACCGCGACCTCGCGATCGCCGCGGCGCGTGTGGAGGAAGCGCGTGCCTTGCTGCGCATCACCGATGCGGAGCTTTCCCCAACGATCGACGCGACCGTAGGCGTCGATCGGACGCGCTCCTCGGAGCGCTCGTCCATCCCGCTTCCGCCTGGAACGCCGCTGCGCCGCGATACCTACAACGCGCGGGTCAACGTTGCCTATGAGCTCGATCTCTGGGGACGCCTGCGCGGTGCAAGCGATGCCGCGCGCGCCCAGTTGCTCGCCACGCACGCCGCGCGAGAGACCGTGCGCATCACGCTCGCAAGCCAGGTCGTACAGTCGTACTTCGCACTGATCGCGCTCGACGAGCAGGTGAATGTCACGCGCCGCACGATCGAGCTGCGCAACCAGAATCTCGACCTCGAGAGGCATCGTTACAAAGCCGGGCTCATCACGGATTTCAACCTGCGTCAGCTCGAGGCGGAAGTGTTCGCCGCGCGCGCCCAGTTGCCGGGGCTCGAGCAGCGGCGCACGTCGGTCGAGGTGGCGCTCGGCGTGCTGCTCGGCCGCAGTCCTCAGGCGATCGTCGACGAGCGCATCGCGGTCGAGCGTGAGAGGAATCAACTCGCCGCCGCCGTCGTTCCCGAAGGCCTGCCGTCGGACCTGCTGCTGCGGCGTCCCGATGTCGTGCAGGCGGAGCAGCTCCTCATTGCCGCGAACGCGCAGATCGGTGTGGCTCGCGCCGCGCTCTTTCCGCGCATCGCGCTAACGGGCTATCTCGGCTCGGAGAGCACGACGCTCGGAGACCTCATGACGGCGCCGGCGCGCGTCTGGCAGCTCGCGTTCGCGCTGGCGCAGCCGATCTTCCAGGGTGGCCGACTAAGAGCGGAGGTGGAAGCCGTTAACGCGCGGGAACGCCAGGCGCTTGCCCAATATCAGAAGACCGTTCAGGTCGCGTTCGGCGAAGTGCGGGAGGCGCTCGTCGCCCAAACGCGCTCGCGCGAAGTCTTCGCCGCCGAGGACGAACGCGCGGCGGCGTTACGCGAGACGCTCCGGCTTGCGCGCATCCGGTTCGAGAACGGGCTTTCGAGTCAGCTCGAAGTGATCGATGCCGAGCGCAATCTCCTCCAGGCGGAATTGAATCGCGTCGACGCGCTGCGCGCGCAGCGTGCGGCCGTCGCCGATGTCGTGCGCACGCTGGGCGGGGGGTGGAGGGGACTCGCTGATGAGAACGCGCAAGCTGCGGCCCTGGCGGGGAGTTAAGGATCCTCTCTGGTTGCGGCCTCTTCCTGGATCCGGATGATTCGTTATGGATTCCGGATGTGCGTGGAGTGCGCCTCCGGAATGACGATGAAAACCGTCATCCCGGACGCACGAAAGTGCACGGATCCGGGATCCAGGACGACGACCCGTCAGCGCTCCTACTGCACCGTAATCTTCAGCGTTTTCACGACGCGATCGAGCTCTGCATATTCCTTGTCGATCTTCGCCTTCAGCGCTTCGGGCGTCATCGGCGGCACCACTTCGTTGCCGTCCGCGGCGAGCATCTTCACCGTCTCCGGCGCGTTCATGCCCTCGGACACCACCGCATTGATCGCACGAATGATGCCACGCGGCGTGCGCACCGGCGCGAAGTAGCCGTAGGTGTTGTGCAACTCGAAGCCCGGCACGCCGGACTCCGTAACGGTCGGCAAGTCGGGCATCAAAGGCGAGCGCTTGCTGCCGGTGAGCGCAACGGGTCTTAACTTGCCGCTTCGCACGTGCGCCCCGGCGGTCGCGATGGTCGCGAACGTCCCCTGAATCTGTCCGGCCAGGAGATCGATGACGGCGACCGCAGCACCTTTGTACGGAACGTGCGTCATGTCGATGCCCGCCATCAGCTTCAGCCGTTCGAGTCCGATGTGACCGACGGTCCCCTGCCCCTGTGACCCGAAGTTGAGCACGCCTGGCTTCGCTTTCGCGAGACCGATCAGCTCCTTCATTGTCTTCGCCGGCACCGTCGGATGGACGATCAGCATGTACGGCTGCGTGGTGAGCTGCACGATGGGCGCGAAGGTGGCGCCGATGTCTGTACTTCGCGCGCTGAAAGACGCCGTTCAGCATGATCGTTTCCGACGCGCCGAGCAGCGTGTAGCCGTCGGGCTGCGCCTGCGCGACGAGATCCATCCCGATCACCGTGCCGCCGCCCGGACGGTTGTCGATGATGACGGACTGGTTCCAGCGTTCGTTGATCTTCTGCGCACCGAGTCGCGACATGAGGTCGAGGCCGCCGCCGGGTGCGATGCCGACGACGATGCGGATCGGGCGCTTCGGATAGTCGGCCGGCTTCTCCTGCGCGTTGAGCGGCAGTGCGAGCACTGCGAGCAGAGGGAGCGCTGCACGATGGATCGAGGGGCACTGCACGTTCATCCGTCCTCCGCCGTCAAACACGTCTGGTCGGATTATGCAGCCTCTCCCGCGGCTGAAGCACGTCCAGCGTTAATCCTCCGCGGCTTGCACCAGCGTTGGTGCGACGCATGGCCTCGCGCCGCAAGCGCACGGCCCGAAAAGCAGTTACGCGGCGCAAGGCGTCAATTGTCGCCCATCTTCTCGAACGCCTTGCGGCCCGCAGCTTTGAGCCGCTGCTCTACATCATCGGCGCGCGTGCCCACTTCCCTCACGCACGCCCGCAGCTCCTCCGCATTCACGCCGAGACGGGCGCACCAGTAGCGCACTTCCCAGTCGTGGGTGAGCCCTATGTAGGTGTTGTCCACAATACGCTGCTCTTCGCCTGACATGATGCCCTCCTTCGAACGAACCCTACGCGGTCATTCTGGCGAAACAGCGCCTCAGATCACTGACCTGCGTCAGTTCGGTGTGTCATGACGCCGCAACGTCGCTGGTTATAATCGCGCTCCATCTCGAGACCCTCAAGAAAGACCGTTCAGCATGAGCGAGCACCTGCGGTGCCATCTGCCGGGAGCGAACGCCCGTGCTCGAAGCGTTCGCCTATGGGCACCAGGTGGCATGCCATGTCGCGTTGCGCGAGGCGCGGCTCGCGCTCCACGATCTCACCGATCGCACGCCGTCCGATTCCACCGTCGGGAACTGATTTCGCAGGAGACAACCATGCGCTGGCCCCGCTTCATCATCACCGTATTCGATGCAATGCGTCGCGACATGATCACGCCGGCGCTCGCGCCCAACCTCCGAACGTTCCTCGACGAAGGGAGCGACTTTCCGGGCAGCCGCTGCGTGTTTCCATCGGTCACGCGGGTGAACGCGACCGCGCTCGCGTGCGGGGCCATGCCCGGAGCGACGGGCGTCATCGCGAACAAGTTCTTCGATCCGAACGTCTTCAACGACAAGCTGCTGCACACGGGGCAGTACGACGATATTCATGCGGCCGAGGCGGCCTACAACGGACGCTTCGTCGAATCGCCGTCGCTCGGCGAGATCCTTGCCACGAACGGCATGAAGGTGGCCGTGGTCAGCACGGGCTCCGCGGGCACGACGCATCTGCTCAATCCGCGTGCGGCCGAACTCGGCCAGGTCACGCTGTGCCTCTCCGACTGGCGCGAATCCACGCCGGACGCCTACGCGCAGGACATCCTCCGGCGATTCGGTCCGATCCCGGCGGCGGCCAAACCCAACATCGCGCGCATCGAGCTTCAGATGCGCATCGTCCTCGAAGCCGTGCTGCCGGAGATCGAGCCCGACGTGCTGATGATCTGGTTCTCGGACCCGGACTCGACCTATCACCAGTGCGGCATCGGCTCGCCCGAAAGCGAGGCCGCGATCCGCAACGTCGACGCGCAGTTCGGGCGGCTCGTCGAAGCGTGGCGCAGCGAGCCGGGCGCCGACCGGTGCCGGATCTTCGTGTGCTCCGATCACGGGCAGGTCACGTCGCGCACGCGCGTCCACGTGAAGCAGAGCATGCGCGAAGCAGGCATCGAGATCGGCACCTCGTTCACGGAGACGCGAGGCGTCGCCGGCACGACGGGCTATTACGGCGCGATCCGCATCCGCGACGGCGAGCCGCGCACGATGAAGCGTGTGGCCGACTGGCTGAACGCGCAGCCCTGGTGTGCCCACGTCTTCACGCCGGCGCGCGGCGATGGGCTCAACGGCCTCGTCGACGGCACGCTCGACCGGAGCATCCTCATGGTCGAGCACGCGCGCGCGCCGGAGGTCTACTACACGATGCGCGCCGACGACGCTCTGAACGAATGGGGCTGGCGCGGCACGTGTTATTACGATTCGAGCGAGTATCCGGTGGGCGGCGGCACCCACGGCGGGTTGCACGAAGTCGAGATGAACAACCTGCTTGCCGTGCAGGGTGCAGGCTTCAAGCAGCGCTACGCCTCACCATGGCCCGCCGCGCATGTGGACATCGTGCCCACGATCCTCGATGCGCTCGGTATTCGAGCGCCGGCGAGCGTCACCGGGCGCGTCCTCGCCGAGGCGCTCACGAACGGAGCCGAACCGCCCGCGCCCGAAGCGGCCGACCGCGCCGTGGAAACATCACGCCATCGCCAGGTGCTCAAGCTGTGGCGCGTGGGACGTTCCGCCTACATCGACCAGGGCTGGCGCGAAGACATGTGAGCGCGCGCTTCTTCCTGGTGAAGGTGGGACGGGCGCTCGTCACGATGTGGCTCGTGGTCACCTTCGCGTTCGTGGTCCGGTGGGATCCGACGTTGCGGAACCGTTAGCGCGTCGCGCTCAGGAACGCCCGAATCTCCGCGACCGCCTTCTCCGGCGCGAGGAGGCCCAGGCCGTAGTCGTAGCCCTCGATCTCCACGACGGTGCCGCGCTCGAGTTGTTCCCGCATTTCCTGCTGGTGTTTCTTCAGGCGCTCGGCACAGGCACCGCCCACGAGCATCAGCACCGGCGCCTTGACCTCATGAAGACGCGGCCGCAGATCGACTTGCGAGAAGAAGCGGAACATGTCGGCAGCGACGTGCGCCGGTGTCCGCGCCATTTCCGCGATCATCCAGTCGGCGAGCCCGGGCGGCGCGCGCTTCAGATCCATTCGATGGTGCAGTGTGCGCCGCGACCACTCGGCCACGCGGTATTTCTCGATCGCCGCCGCCTGATCCTTCTCGCCGAGCGCGTACACGCCTGCCGTCTCACCCGGCTGTTTCGCAAATCCGTTGCACAGCGTGACGGACGCGATGCGGTCCCGATGATCGGCCGCGGCTTGCAATCCGAGCGTCCCGCCCGTCGCCTCGCCGACCCAGTGCACACGCTCGATCCGCAGGGCGTCCATGACGCCGAGCGCATCGTTGACGAGGTCCGCGGCGGAAATCGGCGCGCCCGGAAGCGGCTTACTCGAAGCGCCGTAGCCGCGCGGGTCGATGCGCAGGACACGGTAGTCGCGCGCGAGGAGCGGCACCCACGCACGCCAGAACGCCATCGTGCGGCAGTAGCCCGGATACAGGAGAAACGTTTCGCGCTCGCCGCGGCGCCACGCGTCGGTGTAGTCGGCGAGGTCGTAGCAGATCGCAATGTCGCCCGCGTAATGAAATCCGGCAGCCACCGTTCGTTCACTCCGATAAGCTTCAGTCGGTCCCCGCGTCGATTCAGTCCGCATATTGCTAAACTGCCGCGTTCCTGTCGATCACGACCCCGTTGCAATCTGCCGATGCGATTCTCTTTCTACATTGCAGGCGTATGTGCCGCCGCCCTGCCCGCCCTCGACATCCATCCCGCGAGCGCCCAGAACTGGCCCACCCGCGCCGTGCGCGTCATCGTGCCCTTCCCGCCCGGCGGCGGTGTCGACATCGTCATGCGCGTGGTCGGTCAGAAGCTCACCGAGCAGACGGGCGCATCGTTCATGATCGACAGTCGTCCAGGCGGAACGGGCGTTCTCGGCGCGGAGCTCGCCGCACGCGCAGCGCCCGACGGCTATACGATTTTCGCGTCGGCGCCCGAGTTCTCGATCAATCCCACCATGCGGAAGCTGCCCTACGATCCGCTGAAGGATTTCGCGTTCGTCACGCAGATCACCTCGGGCCAGTTCATGGTGGTCAGCCATCCGAGCGTGCCGGCGACGACGATGCAGCAGCTCGTCGCGATCGCGAAGCAGCGTCCAGGAGCGCTCAACTACGCCTCCTCCGGTTCCGGCGGGATCAATCACCTCGCGGGCGAGCTGCTTCAGTTCATGGCGGGCATCAAGCTCACGCACGTCGCCTACAAGGGGACGGGACCCGCGATCACCGCGGTGCTCGGCGGCCACGTCGACTTCATGTTCGGCAGCACGAGCGGGCTGCTCGCCCCGATCAAGGCCGGCAAGCTGCGGCCGATCGCTGTAACGGGAATCAAGCGCCTTGCGCAGGCACCGGACGTGCCGACCATCGATGAAGCCGGTGTGCGCGGCTATGCCGTCACGGGCTGGTACGGCATGTACGCGCCTGCGGCGACGCCGCCGGAAATCATCGGGCGCCTGCACGGCGAGACGCGCAAGGCGCTCGGCAGCGCGGACGTGCGCGACAGCCTCGAAAAAACAGGCAACGAGCCGGTCGGCAGCACGCCGGAAGAGTTCGGCGCGTTCGTCCGCAGCGAGATGGCGAAATGGGGGAAAGTCGTCAAGGCCGCGAACATCCAGCCCGAATAGACGCGAGCGCTACGCGGGTCAACGCACCGGTTGCTTCGGATACCTCGGCAGAAGCTCGAGATTGAGCGCCCATCCCATCGCGGAACGGAACCAGCCCTGTCTCGTGGGCTGAAGCTCCGCGCGCTGGCGCACCGTTCCCACCCGGATCCCGTATTGACGCGGCTCACCCGGTGAGGTCGCATAGATCGGGGTGCCGCATTCCGGGCAAAAACCCTGCAAGCGCTGATTGCCGCTCTCGGCGGTTTTCATGTACACCTTCGGCTCTCCGGCGATGAGCTTGAACGTGCCGTCCTGAGCGGGAACGGTGACGCGATAAGCGGAACCGGTCAGCGTCTGACAGTCCGTGCAGTGACAGATCGAAACCTTCCCGGGATCGACTTCCGCTTCGTAGCGGATGTAGCCGCAATGGCAACCGCCGTCGATGTGCATGCATGCCTCCTCTTGCAATAGCGCGGCGTGAGGATAACACTCGAACGCGCCGGAACAATCACGGCAATCAGGTCAGACTGCACGCGTGGCCGCCCGCGATTTTGCAGGCATGGCGGGCCAAGCGCAACTATGACAAAGGTGAACGCCTTTCACTTGCATGACAAACAAAAAGAGGAGACTCGATGAGCTCGGCGTTACGAACCCGTTACGGCGCGGTGCTGGCAGCCCTGCTGTGCATGGTGAGCCAGGACGGCACCGCACAAAGTGCGGGGTGGCCGACGAAACCCATCCGAATGACGGTGTCTTCGGGCGCGGGCGGGGGACTCGATCTCGTCTCGCGGTCGATCGCAGCGCCCTTGTCGGAGGCGCTCGGCCAGAACGTGGTCGTGGACAATCGCGCGGGCGCGAGCGGCAGTATCGCCGCCGAGGTGACCGCGCAGGCCGCGCCCGACGGCTACACGCTCATGATGCTGAGCGCGAGCCTCGTCGTCTACGGTGTCGTCAACAAGACGCGCTACGATCTGTATCGCGACTTCGACGCGGTCTCGCAGATCGCGGCAAGCCCGTACATTCTGACGATCCATCCCGGATTGCCCGCGCAAACCGTGAAGGAGCTTATCGCGTACGCGAAGGCGAATCCCGGAAAACTCAACTTCGCCTCCACCGGACCGGCATCGCTTGCGCACCTCGCCGGTGAGCTCTTCGCGATGCAGACGGGAACGGAGCTCGTGCACGTCCCCTATAAAGGCGTTGGCGCTGCGTTGCCGGACATGCTCTCCGGCCGCACGCAGATGAGTTTCCTGAGCGGCGGGTCGGTGATGGGGCAGCTGCGCACGCAGAAGCTAAAGGCGCTTGCGGTCGCGAGCCCGGCGCGCTCGAAGCTCACGCCCGAGCTGCCGACGATGAGCGAGTCAGGCCTTCCCGGATTCAACGTGACGCAGTGGCACGGCCTGCTCGTGCCGCGCGGCACGCCCCGTCCCGTCATCGAACGCCTGCACGCGGAGATCGCGAAAGCGGCGAAGCGTCCCGACTTCGCTTCACGTCTTGCGCTCGACGGCACGGAACCGATCGCCAGCTCGCCGAAGGAGTTCGCCGTGTTTCTCCTTTCCGAGCGCGATCAGTGGGGCAAGGTCGCGAAAGCGGCGAAGATCCAGACGCAGTAAGCGTCATTTGGAATCGCCCCCTTCCGCTCGATCTCGGCAGCGGCTTCCGGGTGATAGTTTGCGCCAGCCATTGCCTTCGCGACTCAGCCGCGACCTGGGTGGCGTGCCGCGTAAGCGTTCATGAGTGGCGTGACCGATACCCCGTGCAACAGCACGGACGCTGTCACTGCCATCAGCGTGATGCTCGTCAGTTGTGCAGCCAGATCTTCTTCGATCCCGTGCTGAATGGCGTAGGCGAGGTAATAAACGGAGCCGGCCCCGCGGATGCCGAACCAGCCCACGAGGCCGCGCTCCAGCATGGTCATGCGAACGCTCAAAAGGCCGAGAATCACGGCCGCTGGCCGCACCAGAAAAAGCAAGACCGCGACGAACCACAGCGTACTCGTCGAAAACGAGACCGCACCGAGCAGAGCGCCGATCAACACGACCACGGTGACCTCGGCGATTCGCTCAAGGCGCTCATTGATCGTCAGTACGGAGTGAACCATAAACGCCGGCGCTTTCTCGGGATGGGTTTCCGGTTCCTCGTCGATTCCGCCAGCAGTGAGAGCCCGCACTTCGTCAGTTGAGCGATCGCCACTGTCCCGCATCTCCACCCGGCGAAGTGCGATGCCTGCCGCCAGCACCGCGAGAAATCCGTAGGTATGCAGGAGAAGCGCAGTACCGTAGGACAGCCCGATCAAACCCAAGGCTAGGAACTCATCAAGGCCGACCGCCTCACGGTATTTCCTTCTCAGATAAAGCACCAGACGCGCCACCAGCGTGCCCAGCACCGCGCCGACGCACAGACCGCCGGCAACGCTCCAGGCAAGGTCGATCGTCCACCACCGCCACCCTGCCGCTCCCAGATCGTGCAATCCGAGCAGACCGAGCCCGAGCATCACGAATGGAAAGGCGGTGCCGTCGTTCAAGCCGGCTTCACCGGTGAGGCCGAAGCGCAGGCGGTCGCGATCGAAAGCGTCGGCGACCTGCACGTCGGAAGCAAGGACCGGATCCGTCGGCGCGAGAATAGCGCCCAACAGAACTGCCGCGCCGAGCGGCAAGCCGAGTCCGTAGAACGCGATCAGCGCAATGCAACCGATCGTTATCACCATTGAAACGGTTGCGAGCCTCACGGGCAGCGCCCACCGGCCTTCGTGTAGCGGGACGCGGAGCTTCAGCCCCGTCGTGAAGAGCGAGATGACGACGACCGCCTCGGTAATGCGCTCGACGATGGCGCTCTCGCGCAGCGGCGGAATCTCGAGCGCCCCGAGCACGGCGGGACCGAGCACGAATCCAAGCCCGAGATAGAACATCGAGGCGCTGAGCGGCAAGCGCTTCAGCACGGAGCCTGCCAACGCCATCGCCACGAGCAGCCCGCCGATGACGAGGTACCATGCGGCCACGCTCAACGCGTCGTCCCCTGCGATTTGTGGTGACGAATGGGGACGGACGTGCTCACCATCAGTGCTGAGCACGAAGTGTGCCGCGGCCGCGACGATGCGGGCCGTTGCCCGTCGTTCGATACATCAGCAGAGCCGCGGAGCCGCAGTGAAGTGCGGCTGCTGGCGGGGAAGCGCGCTCGTGAAGGCACCGCTCGCCGCCGCAACTCGCCACGCTGTCTGCGCTCTATTTCTTCTCCAGGAGTCGCGCCGCTTCCTTGCGCAATATTGGAAGAAGGCGTTTCGCTACCTTGGCCAAGAGCCAAGGCAACGACACTTCGATGCGCAGCGCGTCGTCCAGCACTTCAATGGTCGCCGCCGCAGTTTGGCCGAGCGCGCGCATGCGGAAGCGCAATGTATCTCCTTCCCAAGTCTCCTGGTCCACCGCGATCATCGTTCCGAGGTGACCGTTGGTGCGCGCGAAGCCCTCTTTGAGACGGCGGACAGCCTCCATCTTCCCGAGACTATGGCCGACGATGAGTGTGACGGTATCGCTCACGGAAATCGTAACTGACCGGCGTGGACGTGCATGCCGCGCTATTATGACCGGACGGCGATCGCGGCACCGCTCAAGACACGCTAATCACTATTGCTCACAGAGGGGCGAGCACAGCTCAGTGGCGAGCCGGCGCGGATCGTCGGCGACCAGAAGCAAGGTACGCCGTTTCATCATCGAACTGAGCGTCGATAGATGATGGAGCACCGACGATACTACAGCGTCGCACAAATTCACGTGTGAGAGAATGCGCTTGGCCCGAACAACAGTCATATCGCGCGGCAGCGTGGCGTAATCGGAATACGTCCATTCGTGCCTGCCGGCGGCGCGATAAACGAGTGCGTCCCCGGATGCACCTCGAAAAGACTCTCCGGAGCATCCGGTAGCGGAACAAACGTTCTATCCAGACGAACCACTCTGACAGTGGCGAGCACGCTGGTGAAGTTCGCCAGCTGCCCGAACGTCTGCACGAACACGATCATGCCGGCCGCGCGGCTGCCGGGTGCAGCCGCGCCGTACGCCGCCAACAGAACGCGTCAGATCAATCGTCGCGATCGTCGTCGTGATGGCGGCGGCGGTCGATGATGTCGAACACCAGGTTCTTCGCCGAAGGCCCGAAGGAGGCCCACGGCACCGCCTTTACTTGCTGCACGCCGCGCTTGGACCAGTCGCACACGCCTTTCGGGAAGATGGTCTCGAGCCGCGCGCGCTGCTCCGAGGTGAACGCCACGTTGTAATCCGATATATCGATCGGCTTCAGGCGGCACTTGATGGTGTCGAGCTGGATTGGCGCGCCTGCCACGTACTCCGGCGGCACCCCGACCGGGAAGAGCTGGTTGCACTGACCGGGGCCGTCCAGGGTCTGCCGCTCCACGATCTTCACGCCCGCGGTGGTCCAGCAGGCGTCGACCACGTTGGCCGGCTTGTTCGCGACCACCTTCTCGACGAGCCGGCGGCGCGAAGCGTCCGCCTTGATCGCCGTCAGCCACTGGCCCATCTGGTCGATGAGCAGCTCGGTCGGCGCCAGGTTGCCGACGATCACCTGGTTTTCAGCATGGCCGTTGGCATTGATCAGCCGCTGGCGGATCGAATGCGCGTGGTAGCGCAGATGAACGTCGCCTTGCACGGCCAGGTCGCCGGCGCCCATGCGGGTGATGATCGGCATGCTGGAGAGGCCGTTGCCGCCGTAGAGAATGCGGCCGCCCTGATAGGCCCGCTTCGTGGCGCCGGGGTAATGCACCGTGCGCTGGGGAACATAATTGAAGTCGATATCGACGCCACCGATATTGGCGTTCATGTCGAGGAAGTCCTCGACGCTGATGGCGCCGCGATTGAGGGCCCGCAATCCGTACTGCACGCCGACGTTGTCGAGCGGACGCTGCGCGAACTTCGCGTGCCCTTGGAAGGGGGTATTGGGGATCACGCCGTACACGTTTACGGTGTGGTCGTAGACGTTGCCGCGCGCCCCGTAGGGGTTCGTCACCGGGTGGTAGCGGAACTGCGGTCCCACGCCCGGCAGGATCTGGTCCGGGAACTCAATGCGTGGATCCATCCGGTCGCCACGCACCCGGCTCATTTCCTGGATCTGGCCGGGGATCGAGAGGTAGCCCGTGATCTCCTTCTGCTGTTCGATCGTGTAGCGGCCCGGACGCGAAGCGAAGTAGAGCTCGAGCAGCCGCGAGCTGTGCATCGGGACCATCCCGGTGGTGACATCCGGGAAGCTGCTCGTCGTGACGATGCCGTCGAACGTTCCGGGATAGTTGTCGCCGGTCTGGTTGCTCTGGTAGGCGCCGCCCGAGCCGCCCGTACCGATCGTGAACTTCGGCACGCCATAGCTTTCGATGAAGCGCTCCTTGACCATCAGGATCGTCTCGGAGGAAAGCAGGTCGTTGCAGTTGTTGCCGAAGGTGTTGAGGCTCGCGGAAGCGACGGCGTGGCCTTTGCTCAGCCAGTTGTTGTCGAGGGGGTTGACGAGGCCCGAGCCCTGGAAGTACCAGCCGCCGATGCAGCCGCCGCCGAGCGGGTAGATGAGGCGCCCGTTCCAGCCTGCGGGCGGGGCGTGCGGGCTCGGCGCCGCGTTGTTCGGGTTGTGCAGGATCGCGGTCTGATAGATCGCGCGGTTGATCGTTCCGGTCTCGAGCCGCACGATGTAGGGCACCGTGGCGCCGGTCACCGTGGTGGTGTGGGCGAGATCGGCCGGCAGGGTCGAGTGCGGCTCCGGCAACGACTTGAACTGGTTGCCCGTGGTGCGGTAGACGTATTGCACGCGCCGCTGCACGTGGCAGTTGGGATCCGTCGGTCCGAGCGGTGGGCTGCCGGCAAAGGGCACGAAATCCTGCGCGGTGCAGGCGTAGGGAGATTCGTGCGGCCCGGAGATGATCGGCCCGGTGATGGGGTAGTTCACGAGCGTGAGCTCGGCCTCGCCGCGGCCAGAACCCTGGCGCCGGGAGTCGACCTCGAGGTCGTTCTCGCCATCGCGCAGGCCGGTGACAAGCCCGGTGAGCGTGCGCGCGGCGGAGTCGGCGACGAACGCACCCGTGATGTCGGCGCGGTTGAGCTCGACGCGCACGTCACTCAGCCGCACGTTCTTTTTCACCGTGACACGCACCAGCGCGTCGCCGCCCGAGACCATGTAGGGCTTGCTCGACAGGACCTCGATCCTGAACAAGCTCGAGCCGGGGTGGCGGCTGTCGCCGTCGTTATCGTCGTCGTAGGCGTTAACCAAAACCGGGGCGACGCAGACCAGTGCGCAGGCGAAGTTGCGCAGCCACTTCCGTGAAACGCTCATGGAATCCTCCTCTGTTGCGAGCATAGCGACCAGCCCGCGAGCGGCCATTTCAAGATGCTTCTACGTTGACTAGCGCCAGTCGTGAATCGAAGGCGCGGAGCGGATGTTGCAGCAGCGATAGGGAATACTCAATCCGCCCCTGAATTCCGCCGCGCCGAAGCGGCGCGCCGGGAGTGAGTGCGGGAGCACTCGCCAAGTGGGCATGATTGGTTCATGCTGGCTTCCACCTCCCCAAGGCAAACCGCGACCCGGGCAGATCGCGATGGGATCCAGCGATCAAATTGCCACGCAAATCTATTCCAACCGCGAGAGCAAGGCAAGCGCTTTCCCGTCCTTTCCTGTGTCGCACGCGGCGACCGGGGAACCTGCGTGAGATGCGGCAGCACACGGACACTCGGCGGAGCGACATATCGCAGGGGTTGCGGCGCAAGACTCCAGCCGAAAGGAGCTGCGTGCCGAGTCGTTCAGATACGCGCTTGATGCGCGCGATAACCGCGTCCACCCGCGCGAGTAGCGAAACCGCCGGCTGTGAATCACCCCTCCTGAGTTCTCCGGAAAAGGCGGGGCGGTTCAAGACGGCAAATTCACCCGCCATGATGGAAGGCGCAGAACCCACTCCCTCCGTTGCACGACCTCTGCGTTCTCCGGTTTGCGGCGCACCGCCCCCTTCGTGAGTCGCGCTCTTTAGACCTTTATACCTCAAGAAGGAAATGCGGCCAGCGTTGGTTTTTCGGTGTGCGCCATTCAGGCTAAACGCCTTTCGTCCACGATGCCTTGCAAACCGTTACCCAAGTCGCCCCCACCCGCAATACCATCGCTACTTCTGGAGGCGTCGCATTTCTACTGTCGTGACAATAATCTCGCCGCTCCTCCGTACGTTGGAAAAACGCATTTCATAAGCCCCATTGCCTCTGTCTCGGAATGTGATCGCCCGCGTATCGTCCTTCGCTACGAATCCTTCTACTTCGGAGTATCGCAAAGCAACGCCTGCACCGTTAACAACATCATTCAGCACGCTTGCAGAGCCTAGGGGAAGCAGCCTATATCCACTGTCTCTGTCATGGTGAAGGATAAGCACTGAATCACGGCCACCGGGGCATGCACTTAGAGGAATATACACGGCATTTTTTCTTTGCGAGATCTGTATATCGCCCTCGCCGAATTGCACTCGCTGCTTTCGGCCTTGGCGGATTTCGGCGATTGCACATTGAACGTTCCATTCACCGACCAGCGCCTTTAGCGGAGCTAACTCGCGCGAACAGGCAATGAGAGTGATCACGCCGAACAAAACGAGTGCGAACGAAGGATTCGAGCCCACTCTAAACTTTCCATCCGACTCTGAGAGATCGACGGTCGCAGGTAACGACCGCCTGAACTAAGGCCGCCATTGGCAACTGACTCGTTGAATGATAGTACGACGCATCGAGCTCCGCCGGCGGGATCTTACCGATCGGTTCATAGCAGTCGACGATGGGTGAACCAGTCGCCCCATTCTAGGGTCGCGTATTCCACCGCTTCCATGAAGTGATTTGGCTTTCCATCCTGTGTAAGCGCCATCCAGACCGCCAACAGCAACCTGCCCCCCGGTGTGCTGCAGGGGCCTACAGCGCCGGGCCGTGCGGGGACGTGCATGGATTAATACATGGCCAAGAGCGGACGGCCGATCAGCCTACCAGGCACTATTGCACCTCCGTCTGCGCGAGAGTAGATTGGGCCTCGAGGCGTTGAGGATCGCCTTTTTCACCACGGGAGGAGTCATGAGATCAATCTCCGGTGCTGGCGTTATTGAACGCTGGTCGCACGGGCTTTTTCATTCCGCTTCCTTCATAACCAACTCGCTTCGTCGAGCACGTCAGAGGCCTACGATCCGCAGCGACTTAGCTTCCGGTAGGGTCTCCTGCGGCCTTGCTGTCGGGTTCGTGGTAGCTGCCATTTTCGCGAGTAGTGCTACGCCGGCGAACGCGGGCACGGATTCTGAGCAGGCGTACGACGAGCCCTTGCCAGTCAAAACGCGGGAACACCAGCAGAGAGGCAAGGACGACGACCTCCGGATCACGACGGTTTCCGCACGCAGTGACATGATTAGCGGCGGCGACGTGCTCGTGCGCATCGACGTTTCCCCGCGCATCCCGCTCAGGGGACTACGGGTCGAGCTGAATGACCAAGACGTTACAAGCGCCTTCAAGGCCATTTCTGGCACCCGTACGCTGCTCGGACTGACGACGGGCCTTAAGGATGGTGAGAACGTACTCAGCGTGCGTGCAGGGACGTGGCACCGGGGAGACGATTCCGCGCGCCTGAAGCTCACGAACTGGCCGATCACGGGTCCGATCTTCTCGGGTCCTCATCAGCGGCCGTACTTCTGCATGACGCACCTCTTCAACCTACCAGTCACCGGCGGGAATCTCGGCCCCGCCCTGGATGAGAACTGCTCGATCGAAACGCGCGTAAATTACATCTACCGCAACACGGCCGATCAGTTTCGTCCGTTGCCCGACCCCACTGTTCGTCCGGCGGATCTCGCGCAGACGACAACGAACGAAGGTCGGACCATCCCGTACATAGTTCGGGTTGAGACCGGCACGGTTAACCGTGCGATCTACCAGACCTCGATCCTGCATGATCCGCTCAGCGACAAGCCGGTCGATCCATGGACGCGCCCTGCCGGTTGGAATGGCAGATTGGTGTATCAGTTCGGTGGCGGCTGCCCAGGCGGGTGGTACATCCAGGGAGCCAGTACCGGCGGCGTTCTCGATCACGAGATGCTGCGGCACGGTTTCGCCATGGCGTCGGCAACGCTCAACGTGTTCGGTAATAACTGCGATGACCTGCTCGCCGCCGAAACGATGATGATGGTCAAGGAGCGCTTCGTGGAGCGGCACGGCTCCCCTGCGCACACCATTGGTTGGGGTTGCTCAGGTGGCTCGGACCAGGTGCACCAGATCGGTGACGCGTACCCGGGTTTGCTGGACGGCATCGTTGCGGCATGCAGCTTCCCGGACATTCCGTTTGCCGCGACCAGCATCCACTCCTTCGGCGCACGGCTGTTGTACAACTACTTCCAGAAGAATGCCGGGGTAGCTTGGTCACCCGACGAGCAGGTAGCGGTGTCCGGGTTTCCGAACTATACAACGCTGCAAGTTCAGGGCACGCGCCTTGACCGCATCAATCCGCGTAAGGCTCCGGTCCCCCCACCCGGCGATCCCGGCGGACAGTGCAACAACATAATCCCTACTGAGCTGCTCTATGACCCCGTGACCAATCCAAATGGTGCACGCTGCACGATTTACGATCACGCAGTGCGGGCCTTCGGTGTGGATCCCAAGACGGGCTTCGCGCGACGGCCGCTCGATAACGTGGGGGTTCAATACGGACTGCTTGCGCTCAACAAGGGCCTGATTACCAAAGCTCAGTTCCTGGATCTCAACGAGAAAATCGGTGGCGTGGATATCGACGCAAACTTTACTGCCGAACGCACCGAAGGCAACCGCGCCGCGGTCCGACGCGGCTACGAAAGCGGACGATTCCTAAGCGGTGGAGGCGGGCTCGCCCAGATCCCGATCATCGACTATCGGGCGTATGCCGATTTCGACGACGGCGATCCTCACATGCGCTTCCATTCGTTCTCGACACGAGATCGTCTCATCCAGATGAATGGTCACGCGCGCAACCACGTCATGCTAATCGAGGATCTTCGGTACGGGCTTTTCAGCCTGAACAGTCCGCTCGTGCAGGAGGCGCTGCGGCAGATGGATCAGTGGCTGCTCAATCTGGCCCAAGACAACTCACATGCGCCGCGCGCGAAGAAGGTTGTGGCGTCGAAGCCAGCCGACCTGCAAGACGCATGCGTCGCGCCGAACGGTACGAGGATCGTCGAGCCGCAGGTCTACAAGCAGGGTGAATGTCACGCACTGTTCCCGTCGCATGGTTCGCCCTATCTGGAAGCCGGTATGCCGGTCGCGAACAACGTCGTGATGTGCCGGCTGAAGCCCATTCAGCATTCGGATTACGCCGTGCAATTCACGCCGGAGGAACTGGAGCGGCTACGCCGCATCTACCCGGACGGCGTATGTGATTACACGAAACCGGGGATCGAGCAGCGGCCGCTCAAGGATACGTGGCTCTCATTCGGGCCAGCGCGTGTGCGTGAACACGACGACTGAGGCTAGGGCTCCTGAAAGAAAGCTGCGCGAGAAGGGTTGGGCTGTGAGGCCTGGCCCTTTTTTTCACAACAAGCTACGCACGCGATGGGCGCTGAGTTTAGCTCCACCGCTCGCGCGAGCGGGAAAAACTGCTGAGCAGTGCACTGTGTTCTGCCGCACCCGCCTAACCATTTTCGATCTTCTGACGAACTCCTCAACCGCAATGTAGCGCGTTGTTCGACAGGCTGTGAACAGCCACAAGGAACGCGTCCGATGCATTGCCGCAGGTGTTGGCTTACTCGAGAGCTCGACATTGATTTATGACCGGGAGGAAGCGATGAAAGAGCGAGTAGTGAAGTCTTAGATTGCGGGCGTGGCTCGCGACGGCTGGCGCAGCGTTCTGTGTTTCACTGTCTGCGTACGCGACATCCGACGAGCCCCAAACACGTAGGACAAAGGAGCACACCCAGACGGGCAGCTCGGCGGTCAAGATTGCGACCGTGTCAGCACGGAACAATATGATCAGTGGAGGCGACGTGCTCGTACGCCTCGACCTCTCCCACACGATTCCGCTGAATCAGGTTTCTGTGGAATTGAACGGTCGCAATGTCAGCAGCGCCTTCGGCGAAGCGCCTGTTACGAGAACGCCCCTTGGACTCCTTACTGGATTGAAGGTCGGAGACAACGTACTAACGGTCTCACGTGGCAGGCAGCCGATCGCGAGGCTCACCCTCACGAATTATCCCGTTAGCGGTCCGATCCTTTCAGGGCCGCACGAGAAGCCCTTTATTTGCAATACAGACGCTTTCACTCTGCCGGTTACGGGAGGCACCCTCGGCGCGCCACTAGACGAGTTTTGCTCGATCCTCACACGGGTCGACTATGTCTACCGCACTACGGCGAATCAATTTCAGCCGCTCGCAAATTCGACTGACAGGCCCGCAGATCTGGCGACAACAACGACCACCGGCGGCCGGACAGTTCCCTACATTGTTCGGGTAGAAACCGGGACGGTCAACCGGGCGATCTATCAGACCGCGATCCTGCATGACCCTACGAGTGAGCCGAGCCCAAGTCCGTGGATTCATCCGGAAGGGTGGAACGGTAAGTACGTATACAAATTCGGCGGCGGGTGTCCCGGCGGTTGGTACATCCAAGGGACGAGCGTAGACCCTGTACTCGATCACCCGATTCTGTCTCAAGGTTACGCCGTCAGCTCCGCAACGTTGAACGTGTTCGGCATCAACTGCAATGATCTGCTCGCCAGTGAAACGCTGATGATGGTAAAGGAGCGTTTTGTAGAAAACTACGGCGTGCCTGCCTTTACGATTGGGATGGGGTGTTCGGGCGGTTCTTATCAAGTGCATCAGATCAGTGATAACTATCCAGGTCTGCTCGATGGAATTATTCCTGGCTGCAGTTTCCCCGATCACACTTCAGCACAGACGCCGCAGTTCGCTGATGCTCGCATCTTCGTAAACTACTTTAACAATATCGCGCCGGGTTCTTTTACGGCCGAGCAGCAACGTTTGGTATTCGGGTTCGGCGTACTCAGGCCCTCAACACCCGGAGTGCCGCCGCGAGCCGCCTGGACCCCACTGCCAATTTCCATCCGTCAGTCCCTCTGGAACTGCGCTATCACCCCATTAACAACCCGACTGGTGCGCGGGCGACAGTTCAGGACCATACAGTCAACGCATTTGGCAAGGATCTAAAGACCGGATTTGCCCGTCGGCCACTGGATAACATCGGGATTCAGTACCGGGCTTCAGACGCTTAACGCCGGACTCATCACAAAGCAACAATTCCTCGATCTCAATGAGAAGGTGGGTGGGCTCGACATTGATGGCAGGATTACGTCCGAACGCATGGTCGCGGATCAGTGGCGTGCTACGCGCGGTATATGAGACAGGTCGAGTTCTCGATGCGGGCAACGGCCTTGCGGAAACACCGATCATCGACTATCACGCCTATACTGACTTGCAGCCCAACGGAGACGGTCACGTTCGTTACCATCAATTCTCGACCAGGACGCGCCTCATCGCCGCGAACGGCCACGCCGACAACCATGTGATGTTCCTCGAGGACAATCGATATGGGCTTTTCAGCACAGAAAGTCCAGTGCTTATGGAGGCATTGCGTCAGATGGATCGCTGGCTTACACACCTCGCAGCAGACGATTCGCGTGCCCCACGCGCGCTGAAGGTTCTGCGGGCTAAGCCTGGAGATCTTACCGACGCGTGCTGGACCAGCGAGGCAGTACCTCAAAAGGTTGTGGAGCCTGCCTCATATCAAGGTCCCGGCGTGTGCAACACCATGTATCCAGCATTCAGCCAGCCTCGAATGGTTGCTGGCGCTGGCATTGCTAACGACGTTTTGAAGTGTCGGCTCAAGCCAATCGATCCTTCCGATTACACAGTGACCTTTACTGACGCGGAACAGGCACGTCTACGCCAGATATTTTCCGAGGGCGTTTGCGACTGGACGACGCGTGGAATCGGACAGGGTGATCTCAAGTCGACTTGGCTAAGCTTTGGCCCGGCCGGGTTTGGTAGCAAGCGCGCGACGATGATGCTGACGATCGTCCCACGCGGCGCAGCCGCTGGTGATTGCTATATCCGGCTAGCAGCGAGACAAGGCGCAGCTCTGCCGCGGCGCCATGCTGCTTCTGTTAGGAAGTAATTGAGTGGGAAGGACCGGCCAAGAACCTCGTGCAGTCTACCGAGAGACCGCGAATTGACACCGCCGGGAGGCAATGGAATCGGTTTATGGATCGCTGCGGGCGGAGATGCGGCTGAAGGAGTGCTCTACGGAGCACGACGAGCTTAGGTCAACATCGGCAGGGAAGCGGAGTAACGAATACAGGAGCATCGTTCGAGGTATTCCGAAGTTGCATGCACTTATCCCAAGTGGAGGACACTGTGAGTGTTAAAGATACGATCACGAGACTATGGGTAGCGCTATTCCTTGCGCTTGTAATTACGGGCTTTGCGTCCGCACAGGGCCGCGAGGTGATCAGTGGCACATTTAGCAACGGACAAAGATGGGCGGTCGCCACACCTTCGCCGATTGCAAATTGGAACGGGACGCTGATCCTCGACCTGGACGCCGTTCCGGCTGTTAACAACAACACAGCGCTCGCTGCGTGGTTGGTCTCCAAGGGATACGCTTATGGCGGTATCGACAGAACAATCGTCACCTACAGGTATGACATAGGCGCTGACAACCTGGTCATGGTGCGGGAGCAATTCATAAATCACTACCGCGAGACACCTACACGCACGATCGCATATGGTGTTTCCAGAGGCTCCAACATCGCCAGATTTGCAATACAGAAGTATCCGGACATATTCGTCGGTGCCGCTACAGGGATGGGTGGTGGTGGGGGTCAGTTGTCGTCCATGCTGAACAGGCTGGATTCGCAGTTCGTGCTGAAGACACTCGTCGACCCCGCCTCCCCTGTAAAAATCATCCTGGTCCCAAACACACCGGCAGGAATTGCGGCTGAGGAAGCGGAACTCGGTAAGCTTGTCGCGCAGGCGGCTTCAACGGCCTTGGGCCGGGCGCGCCTTGCTCTTGCTGGCGCGGTATCGCAAACCGGTCCCTGGTTGCTTGCGAATGCGCCTGAGCCCGCTCCCAAGGACTACGACGCTCAGTTGGCCCAGCTCGTTGCGACGTACGTCGATATACAAGGGGTCAATGTCGCCGCAGGCGCCTCAGAGATCGCCGGCGGGAATATCCTCTGGAACAATGGTGTGAATTACAGGCGCTTACTCGCGCGCTCGGGCCGTGAGGACTTCGTGGAAGCGATGTATGACAAGGCAGGCAACGGCCGACACCTCCTTGAAGTGGACCTACGTAGGCTCGAGAACGCGCCACGGATCAGTGCTGACCCGGCTTTAGTGAGCTATGCCGAGAAGTTTCTGTCCTTCACAGGGCAGGTTGGCGGCCCTGTCTACTCGGTCAACAACATCGGCGACATAAACTATCCTCCGTCGAAGGAGATCGCGTATCTGCAGACTCTACGCCGCGCGGGAAACGGGCGCTTGCACCAGTTCAATTGGGTACGCAGCGCAGGTCACGGCAACCTGAACGCCACGGAATTGATTGTCGGGCTTAGCATCCTGTTCGACCGTCTCGATACTGGCAAATGGCACTATGAATCTGTTGAAGAGCACAGTGCGCTCGCTGAGAAGATAAGAAGCGAATCGACTGTAGCGCTGCCTCCGGCTCGATTCATGAACTACTACCCAGACAGGCCACTCCGTCCGTGGGATGTACGCAATCACGACACCTATGATCCTCATTATAGATAACAGCATCCGCCCGGCGCAGTGCCGTCGCGTCTAGAACATCAATGCGCAGCACTATCGCCGCGACCTGGAGCCTTAGACACATGTTGGTGCCGATAACGTTCTGTGAAAACGCGCTGAGGCCGTAGGCGCCCCGTGAAGGCGCTCGCGGCCAGAAGCACAAGCGCGGTAGGGCACCTCGACAGCGACGAACTAAACCACGAAGCCGCTGTCGAGAGATTTCATTGATTTGTCGTAGTCACTTAGGAGAGGGATATGAGACTGGGAAATGAGAGCGGCATGCGAGTGGGCAGAGTGGCTCCTGCTGTATCACTACGGCGGCAGCGGTGCTCGCCGCAGCGTTGATTGGAGCCGCCGCACCGGATGCTCAGGCCCGCATCATTCGGCTAGAGATCGTGAGCACGCAAAACCCGACTTTCGGCGGGCAATCGTTCGGAGACGCTGGACAATACGAAAAGATATTCGCCAAAGCCTATGGCGAGGTGGATCCGGACGACGCGCACAACTCGCTCATCGCGGATATCGACAAGGCGCCGCGGAATGAGCGGGGGAAGGTCGAGTATAACGTCGATGTCCATATCCTCAAGCCCATCAATCTTGGACTGGGCAATCAGAGGATGTTCTACGACGTCGTGAACCGCGGCAATAAAGGGCACGGTGCATTCAATGACGTTGGAGGCAACAATCCCACGACCGCTGCGGATGCCGGCACTGGACTGCTCATGCGCCATGGCTACACGATGGTGTTTTCGGGCTGGGAAGATGAGGGCCTGGTCGCACCTGGGAACAACAGAGCGCTGGCGAGGCTCCCGATCGCCAAAAATCCGGACGGCAGCTCCATCGTCGAGCACACGATTCTCGAGCAGATCTTCGATAACACCGATCTGAATGTGAACACCTTCGGGCTTGCGTATGCGGCGGCGACCCTCGACAAGAGTCTTGCGCGCCTGCTCGTACGCAATCACTCGCGCTTCGTGGGCGGGCCGCTGGTCGAGCGTGTCGAGGTGCCGCAAGACGTTTGGTCCTACGTGAATGCGACGACGGTTCGTATCAACCGCGCGCACCCGTTCCTTGCATCATACGATGCCGGCGCCGCCTTCGAGTTCGTATATCCCGCCAAAGATCCCCAGATTCTGGGCCTCGGACTCGCAGCCACCCGCGACGTTGTTTCGTTCCTGCGCCATGACACGTCTGCGCAGAACCCGCTGCGCGGCGGCATTCATTACGCGATAGCGCACGGCTCCTCGCAAAGCGGTCGGTATCTCAAGGGGTTCACGTACTGGGGCTTCAACGAAGATGAGTCGGGACGCAAGGTGTTCGAAGGCATCATGCCCAAGATATCGGGCGCGCACGCCATTGAGAGCAACGAGCGCTTTGGTGACACTAATGCCACCGGGCGCAGCTATCAGCGGCACCTCACGCACAAAATGGAATTCCCGTTTACTTATGAAGTGCGCTTTGATCCACTGACTGGCCGAACGGACGGCATCTTCCGGCGCTGTGAGTTGACGAACACTTGTCCTTATGTGGCGCACGTCGATGGCGGCAACGAGGTGTACCTCAAGGCAATGTCGCTGGTGACTACCGATGGTCTTGGAAAAGACATCAAATTGCCAGACAACGTGCGGGTCTACCTCATATCGAGCACGCAGCACGGACCTTCTGATCAGGCAAGTCCGACGGCTACGTGCCAGCAGCTCAGCAATCCGTTACCTCACGACCATGCGGTCCGAGCGCTGTATATCGCGTTGGATGAGTGGGCAACCAAAGCTATCAAGCCGCCGGAGAGCGAATACGCGAAAGGTCGGGATCTCGTACCGACGTTGCCGCAACGCAGAGTTGGTTTTCCGGAGATTCCGGGCGTGAACTACACCGGTTGGTACAACGATGTCTCCGTCAAAGACACGAGCACTCTGCCGAACATGCCGATTCCCGGTAAGTTCTATAAGGTGCTCGTTGCGCGTACGGACCGTGACGGCAACGACATTCCGGGCGTGCGCCATCCTGAGCTTCAGGTACCGCTCGGCACTCATACGGGCTGGGCTCTGCGCCGCGCACCTTTCGCCGAAAATGAAGACTGTGCTTTGACCGGGCAATTCATTCCATTCGCAACGAGGAAGGCAGAACGGGCTGCGAGCGATCGTCGGCAATCGCTAGAAGAACGTTATGAGAATCACGCCCAATACGTGCAGAAGATCGTTCATGCTGTTAACAAATCAGTAAAGGAACGGCACCTGCTCGAGGAGGACGGCGAAGCGATAATCTCCAAGGCGCAGAGCCCCGCTGTCGCACAGAAGTTCAACTATTGATAAGCAGATTCTCGTCAGTAAGTGAATTCCAAGCCGTGCCTTCGGGTGCGGCTTTTTTCTGGCAGATGCGCTGGGCTTGTCGCAGCGGGAACGGTCGTGCGAGCGTCCTGCATTTGTCGAGCTCTACCTTCCGGGAGTGTCCTGGATTCTGTGTGTGAGGCTTTGCGGGTTTGAGACATTTTAAGCTTGGGCTTGCGTGAAACGATCCTGATAGAGGATGGCGAATTGATTCATTGCCGTCTTCCAATCATGCGCAGCCCGTCTCCAGTCGGCGGTGATGTTGCGTGAGCGAGCCAGATCAGTTTGCTCGCCGCATCGTCGGCAGGGAAATGGCCGCGGGTTTTGATGATCTTGCGCAGTTGCGCGTTCACGCTCTCGATCGCGTTGATGGTGTAGATCACGCGGCGCAGCGTCGGCGGAAACGCGAAGAACGGAATGACGCTGGACCAGGCGCGACGCCACGATGCCGCCACGGTCGGGAATTTCTGTCCCCAAGGCCCGGCCTCGGCCGTTGTCAGTTCGGCCTCTGCGGCTCGGCGCTGACAGCGGTGTAGATCGGCTTGATCGCTGCGGCCAGCGCCCGGCGCTGCTTCCAGCTGGCGTAGTCGAGGCTGTTGCGGATCATGTGCACGATGCACGTCTGCAGCGTCGTGGCGGGATAGACCGCCACCAGGGCCTCGGCCATGCCCTTCAGACCATCGGTCGCCGCGATCAGGATGTCGTGCGTGCCGCGGGTCTTCAGGTCGCAACTGGAACATAGGGCACAGAAGGCCGACAAAGTGGCGCGGGTAGGTAATGCTCCGATCTAAGATTTCGAGTCAACTACCGCCTGCGGTGGATTTGCTACGGGGGACGACATGCTCAAGAGTATCGATACGGCCCGGCTGGAATGGGCGCGTCTTGTTGTGGATCCGGCGGCAACAGATGCCGAGTGTGCGGCGGCCCGCGCGAGACTCGACTCTCCGCGCCGAGCTTACGCGGCCGCGTTGTCGCTCATCGCCGTGGCGCAGCCAGCCAACGGTCCGGCTGCCGGATAATCGGCTGTGGTCCCGTTGCCTCGGATCTCCGTTGACTGCAAGCACAAGGCGGATGCGACTGACCGTAGCCCGGCTTCTAGTTCTTGGAATGCGGTCCGGAACTCTCCAAGCGCTCAAAGCCGATGCCCGCGGAGGCGCCGTAGGGTTTAGCGCGAGCGCGAACGCCGCGCCGACGGGTGATACGCAAGAGCCGGCACTACGAGCGAATCGACAGCCTGCGCCACTTCCGAAAAGCTTTGGGGTATTGACTGGTATTCCACAATTCGGGATCTTCATGACGTCGCCAGAAGATCACTCGTTCATGTTCCGGCAGGCTATTTGCGAAAGCGCTCAATTGCTCCAATGTCCGTTCATGCCACAGCGTCCAAAGCAGATAGATAGTCCCACCGGTGATTGCAAGGGTGAACGCGAAGCTTGCCGTGGAGAAGATGTCGATAGCCATGTTCAGAGCCTAGGTGAAATCCAAGGGAGGTTTCGGTGAAGCCGATCGCTTGCGTCGCAGACGAAGTGTCGCGGCGACCATCGACTCAATAGTGGCTGAAGGGACGCTCGGCGACGCAATCGCACATCGGACATGTGCTGAAAATGCCGCGGCTGCTTCGGCGCCACGCTTCGTGCACTCGCGGCGCGCGGCAACATACGTCAACTGCTGGCCGTGCCGATAAGCTCTCTTCAAGCACGATCTGTTTCAGCATTGCCCCGGCGCTTCCAAACGCCATGCCAGATCCCTGTCCGCCAGCGCGGTGTTGCATGCGCGCCCCTCTTTTGTCATTTGACTGCAAGGTGTCTGGCGCATGTTGGCTGCTTATCGCACAGCAATCCGTGATTAAGGTCACGCATTTGACCGGAGCGCGCGATGGAATCCCACATGCATGGCCGAAAACCCATCTTTGATCAGTTGCCATCCGTTGCTCCTTGTCGATGCAGCCGTTGAACTCATTGCAACGACAAGCCTTTTTACCGGAGGACTCGTCAGGGGGTCCGCTACTGATTGATTCCTGCACCTGCCGCATCGACAACGTCGATAAGTGCGTGTGAGCGGTAAGGGCCGGCAGACATATCTTGCGCACAATGCACGCACAAGACATCAACCATGAGGCCGATGGGAGCATCAAAACCAAAAAAGTCGAGCCGCGATGAGAGAAATTGGGCGGGCTCGGCGGAACCTGTCGCGTCAGGGCGCTTCGGGAGGAAGTGTGCGTCGCAAACGATCCGGGCACAGATGAGCGACAATCTCGCCGATGCAGTGGAAGATCTATACGAAGCTGGTGCCGATCGATCACGGGGTGGCGTTACGGTGGTTCTGGCGCAAACCGGTTATAGATGGCCGCACCGAATCGCGGCAGGGCTTTCTGTCCCGCTCCGAATGCGAAGACGATGCTGTGCAGAACGGATATCGCTCCGGCGAGCACGGTCCGCTCGAGGAATTCCCTGCGCCCGACCCTGAAGGGAGTGTGTGAAGCGAAGGCGCGATTATGCCGACGCGAGCGCGGAGATCGAGCGGGCGTTGATTGAAGCGGTTCGGCGCCCGTGGCCAGAAGTGAAATGGCAGCGGGGCGAAAGTGCGCTGTTCGCAGCATGACGTGCTGGCGGGCGGCCAGTGTGGAGACGCCCTGGCCGTATCGCTTGCCCGGCGTTTCCGTTGCTCGCGCGAAAGCATGCAGTGGCAATTCGTGTGATGCGAGGATGGCCGCTGGCGCTGCGCTGCGATGTGTGCAAAATGTTCGACGACGGACAGTCTGGAGAAGAACAAATGAACCTGCAGAAAATCTACACCGCATGCTCACCGCAGACCTTGCGGCGGCCGAAAGCTGGTATACGAAGCTGCTTGGTCGTGGACCGGATAATCGGCCGATGGACACATTGGTGCAGTGGGAGCTCTTCGACCAGGCCGGATTGGCGCTTTCGAGCGACGACGAGATCGCCGGCAGGGGCGTGATGTTCCTTTACGTCGACGATGTCGCGGCCGAGCGCCGCAGGCTGCAGGGCCTGGGGATCGTGCTCGGGGACGACATTGAGGGCGACTACTCGACGCTGGCGCAGGTGCGCGATCCTGACGGCAACCTGCTCACGCTGGCGACGCCGCCCTCGCGGCCCTTTCCACCGGCGTGACCGCGCCGGAAGAGCGAAATTCGAGCAAGAGGACACCGAGCGCTTCGGCGCGCATGGAATCTATGGTAGGCCGTCACGACTCGCTCGGGGGCTACGCCGCGATGGCGCTGGCGAGGGCACGCTGTCAAGCGTCCGCGCGAAGACTGATGCTAGGAGTTTCGGGCCGCGGCCGAGGCTGTATTCTTATACAGCTATGTCCGAGGGCTGGAAAGACGGTCGTTTCGAGCGGTTCAAGTGTCCCGTGTGCGGCGATCGGCGTTACGTCGAGGTGCGCGTGCAGCAACCGGGCGGAAACTGGTATGTCACGCCGTTCTGTGAATGTGTCGGCTGCACTGTGATGTTCCGCGATCCGGTGAGCTTCTCCGGCATGTGCATCCGGCCGAACGTGAACACGTCGAACATGCGCCCCGGCGCCACCTGGGGAGCGATCCCGACACGAAGCGCGAGGATGAATGCCAAGAAGTGAGCAAAGAAAAAGCAGGAGCGGGGGAGACCAGCTCTGCCAAGCCTATCCGTTGCGGAATCGGCATCGCTTCAGGAGGATGTGTGTCGAAGCGAAGCGCGAGGATGCCGATGCTCGGGCAAAGAGAAGCGGGCCAATGACCGGGTTCGAGGTGCCAGTGCAGGACGCGTGATCTGTAAAAACCAGCTTTTGATCTAACACACACCGTCGGATCATCTCGTCGTCAGGGCACAGGACACGCGGAAGCAGCGTCCGACCGACGCCATGCAAGCGAGCCGCTCCTTGCGAGGGTAGAGTAGCGTGCTCAGGGTGTTCGCTATGCCAGGAGGTGACATGAGCGAGGCTGTCGCGCGCGATATCAAGCCCGTGGACGCACTGGAGGTCAGCGTTCTCATCGACAATGTTGTAGACCCGTTGTCCACTGTTCCTACAGGTGTGACGAACGAGCACGCGCTGCTCAGAGCCAACGGCATGATGGTTTTGTCTGGACACGCGCGCTGCTGCGCTAACCACGGTCTGTCCCTGGTAATTACGGCCCGAATCGGGAGCGATAGTCAGGTCCTTCTATTCGACACCGGACCAGAGGCGATACCCTCGCGCGCAATGGAGATCGCTTGCAGATTCCGTTCGGTGAGGTCGGCGCTATCGGGCGTCTCGCACGGACATTGGGATCACGGTGGAGGACTGCCCGAAGCAATTCGCCTGGTGATTTCTGCGAAGCGCGGAAGACGTGTGCCTTGTCATGTAAACGATGGCATGTTCCAGCGTCTGCTATGCGAGGATCGGACGGGGGAGTCATGCTGTTCGAGGACATCATGAAGCCTGACCAACTTGAAAATCTCGGCGCGTCGGTTGTGAACTTCTGCGATGCCCGGCTGCTGATGGAGCAGATGTTCTATCTCAGCGGCGAATTCCGCGCGTTATGCCTTACGAGCATGGCTTGCGTGGGCAAGTAGCAGTGGCAGACGATGGAAAGTCGTGGCGCCCTGACCCGCTGCTGCTGGACGAACGCTATGTCGCTGCGCACGTGAAAGGAAAGGGAGTAGTCGTGTTTACGGCCTGCTCACACGCGGGCGTCATCAACGTGCTCACAAATGCGAAGCGTGTGTTCGGCGATGTTCCCCTGTACGCGGTGATGGGTGGCTTTCATCTCGCGGGTGCCGACGTTGAATCGATAATACCCTATACAGTGCGCGACCTTGCGCAATTTGATTTGCGGCGAATCGTGCCCTGTCACTGCACCGGCTGGCGAGCCGTTCGCGCATTGGCACGCATCTACAGCGATGACGTTCTGGTTCCCGCCGCCGTAGGTCGGCGATTCACGTTTTAAACACTGGAGACGGGCTGCCCGAAGGGCAGCAATGGTCTCGATTCCCGCGTTGCGAGTTGCCATATCATCGGGCAGTGTCCGTGAGGTCGACTACCATTTAGGACACGTGATCTACGTCAAACGCGTAGAAACTCCTACGATCAGCGCACTTTGACGTATTCATCGAGTGGCAACGCCTTGTTGGCCAGTAGCTCTTGATATCTAAGAGCTTGTTTCAGCCTCCAAAGCAAAGCTTCGCCATCGCTGCCGCTCATATGAAAAAGCTCGTAGGCAGTTTCACTATTCGAGTAGTGTCGATGTATCGCGTTCATATACTGACGTACGTCGTTCAGGACCTCGTCAATGCCGACCTTAGCCGTTGGAGAGATCGTGATAGCGCCTTCGGTCAACGCCGTGGCGAGATCTGAATGTGCAACTACCTTGTTGCGATATTCGATGATCGGCTCACATTTGGCGGATAGTCGTCCGAGGATAGATTCAAGCGGCGGCACAGTACGCGGTCGCCATACGCTTTTATGCGACGCTGTAAACGAACAGCGATAGCCGGCGTGACCCTCTGTCGATGAGCTTGCGGAGTGCCAAGTGAACATCATCGTATAAGACATCTTCGATGAACCGAAAGCACAGGGAAGCGCACCGATTCAGGATTTCCACATGTTCTTTTTTCTCGGCGAACAGCTGACAGAAAACGAGCCATCGCGCGTGCATCCATACGACCTCACGGTCGATCGCGTGGAACACCTCAGAAATTTGTGGCGCCATAGACCGCTGAGCTGATTGACCGGACATAATTCAGGTTATCGCTGCCGCAGCGCTTTCCGCCGTCCAGAAGTAATGCGTTGACTGCCCGCGCCTGTGCTTCATGCGACGAGCCGTAATGCGCACGCGGCCGATGCCCGGCACGTCGACGAAGGCACTCCGCGAGCGCCAATTACGGCCGGGCAAACTTCAGCGCGATGGATGCCTGAAGATCGAGGACGTATGCGGCTGCATCGGTTGCGCCCTGCAACGTCAGGTGCTCGCCTTTTTCACCTGTGCGCGGGTTGTCCGGTTCGCTATGCGTCAGCGCGTTACGCACGCGCCAGATGCGAGTCAGTTCGTCAGGTATAGAGCCTCGCATTAGCCATTCATACTTGGCCGGCGCGCCCTTCGCCGAAATCGTCGTTCGCGTAGATGCCCGGCGCGTGGTCGTGTGTGGCCTCGCTCAGTAGCGCCTCGCTGGCCGCCGCCGCGGTGAGATAGGTGGCGGTCACAAGTGCCGGGCACTCCACCTGCGGGCTCGCACCTGCCAGCGCCGCGAGCGTGCCTGTGTGCTTCACAAGCGCCGGGGCTTGATGCACGAAGAGCCCTACGTCCTGTCCGTTCAATGTGTAGGCCACG